>JAXHMN010000011.1:0-227500 GCA_034521465.1 Melioribacteraceae bacterium
AACTTTTGAAAGAAGAAAAGATACCGTTGTTGAGAAGGTAGTAAAAATGAAAGTGTACAGTCACTGTACAGTAAATTCTGCTAGATACAAAAAAAACCGCCTGAAATCAGACGGTTTATTGTGTTTTTGGGCTGTAATTGAGCTGGCGAACGGACTCGAACCGCCGACCGGCTGATTACAAATCAGCTGCTCTACCAACTGAGCTACGCCAGCTTATAAGTATTAAATAACTCAAAAACTTATTTGTTTCAATTGCTTAAAGAACAGTTCAAATTTAAGTCCGCCTTTGGCGGGCTACGCCAGCATTTTTGAAGAACTCAAATCTAATATAATTTCCAAATCTACGCAAGAAACTATCAATAAATTTATTTAGTTATATATTTGTAATATGAAATTAATCAAAGGATGTTATGAACTCCTACACAAATTAAAGTTGAAAATAAAAATCTGCTAATTAAAGTGGGATGACAATACTACAAGTTCGCATTTCGCTGAAGTATTTACGGGATGAATGTCCTTGTGCAAACTGCAAGGGTGAAACCATTCTTTTGAAAACGATACGTGCCACCCAAACAAAACAAAAATTTACAGGGGCGATATGACATAAAAAATATTGAAGTTGTTGGGGGCTATGCTGCAAAAATTTCTTGGGGTGACGGACATAATACCGGAATATATAGTTGGCAATACTTGCAGACTTTAGCCGAGGACGAAGACAAAGGTGAATCCCACAATTATAAACCGTTGTTATAGATGCTGAGTAAAAATGCTATAAAATATTATTCAACCTTACTCAATAAAAAGTACCGCGACCGTGAACGAAAATTTATAGTTGAAGGGAAGCGTTTACTTGAAGAAGCTCTTAACAGCAAGTTTGATCCCGAATTAGTTGTGGTCACACAGAGTTATTTCGATGAGAATGAAGCAGAGGTTGGAAGGATAAGTCAACAAGCTAAAACAGAAATTGTAAAAGAAGTTGACTTCAAACGATTATCCGATACAAAAAGTCCGCAAGGAATATTGGGAGTTTTTTCTAAGGGACAGATTAATTTTGTGTTTGAACCAAAAACAAATTTTGTGTTGGCTTTGGAAAATATTTCCGATCCCGGTAATCTTGGAACAATAATCCGAAATGCTGATTGGTTTGGTGTTTCTGAAATTCTATTAAGTGAAGACTGTGCGGATTTGTTTAATCCAAAAGTTTTACGTGCTTCTATGGGTTCGGTTTTTCATGTTGATCTTTCGGACAATAGTGATTTTTATTTGGAAATTGAAAACATGAAAAAGAACGGTTACAAAATTCTTTTAGCTGATATGACCGGCGAAAATATTTACGATTATAAAAAAAGTAAAAAAGTTATTCTTGTTTTAAGTAATGAAGCTCATGGTCCAACTCAGAGCATTATCAGATTTAGCCGACAATAAGTTAACCATACCTAAAAAAGGAACAGCCGAATCGCTAAATGTTGCAAGCGCTTCGGCTGTTCTTTTAAGTGAATTGACTAAGTAATTATTTACTCCACTGCAGTACTACTTTATTAGAATCATCTTCTTAGTATCAACAAAGTTTTTACCGTCAATACCTTGTGCGTTTATTCGGTAGAAATATATTCCGCTGCTTAAGGTATTCTTAGAATCAAATGATACAGAGTAACTTCCCGCATTCATTCTTTCATCCGCAAGTACTTCAACAACTTGTCCGAGAATATTATAAACAGAAATATTCACATCCGCATTAACCGGCAGCCCGAACTTAATTGTTGTTGATGGGTTGAAAGGGTTAGGGTAGTTTTGACTAAGTTCAAATGTTTTCGGAATCTGATCACCTGCTTCTACACTTGAAGCACCGTCAGGAGATACACTTATAACTACATCATCAATATAAACGCCATCAGCATTACCGTCACTATCTGTTGAGAGGCGGAATCTTATTCTAACATCATTAAATTCTGCACCGGTGTATTCACTTATATCAACAGTTCGCTTAGTAAAGAAAATGAAATTTTGTGTAACTGCGTCTAATGTAGTCCAACTCGATCCACCATCCGAGCTGATTTCGAATAATAATGAATCAGCACTAGAAGAGAGTTGAGTTCTCAATTGGTAAGATATTTCACCGGCTTTGTAGAGTGAAAGATCAAACGGCATGTTATACATTACCCAGGTATTGCTGTTATTTTCATAAGAACCAATCGGGCTGTCGGAAAGTGAATAACTTCCGGTTTTACTGGTTGTGCTTAATCCCCAATTAGCATCACCTGTCCAATCAAAAAACGGCAGTTCAAAATCATCAACTACTTGGGTTGAATCAATTGTGTATGTTACAGTATCCGAAACAGTAGTGTTTGCATTTGAAGAAACATCGCTTGCAGAAAAATAATAACTTACTTGATCACCAAAGTTTAACGGTTGCTCGAAAGAAAATGAACCACTGTAAAGATCATCACCAATATTTGTTAGTACTTCTGAGTTTAGAGATTCATCATTTACCCAATAATTGAGTAATGCTTCTGCTGGATCAATAGCAAAGTTATCAGTGAATTCAGCAGTTAATTCGTATGGATCTATTCCATATCTGTTAATAGAATTTCTGAGCGGATTACTTACAACATTAACCTGTGGGGCAACAAGATCAGCTCCAACATAAAATGATTTGCTTTCAGTAAGTACATTATCACCACCAGCGGCTACAATGTTAGCAAAATACATAACATCGGTTCCTTCCGGTTGACCGGGGATCGTAGCTGTATAAACTCCACCACCATCGTTTGTCATGTCAATTGATTCGTAAGGTACTTCACCGTCAGTATCATAAAATAGTCTAACTGTATTTAATGTTGTTTCTGTATTCACAGTTAAAGTAACATCAATATCTGTCTCGGTTTCTTCGGTATCCATAACATCTTCCAGATCATAATCTATACCGGAAAACCAATTGATAATTCTTTTCATTATTAATCTTCTGTCATCATCGTCAGTAAGGGCTTCATATCCGCCGAAACCGAAATAGACTAACTGGTAATCTCCGTCGTAACGAATTGCGCCGGCTGTTCCTTTATTGTAATTGAATACCGGGACTGCTCCGTCAAGTCCTTCAATTTCATCGGGATATTGACTTGAGCTAGCTCTTCTTATTTGGAAGATCGGAGTTTCTGTAATGCCATTGGAAATTGGGTCACCGTCAATGCCGAAAATACTGCTTTCACCTGCGTCATCAGCAATGTAACTAGCTTTTAGATAATTCTCGAAAAAATCAACATCAACATTGTCGCCGCTTTCATTTAGCTCCCAGCCAATATCTTGACCGGAAGTAAATAACGAACCGCCGTTATCAAGATATTGAGCAATTGCCGCTCTATCAGAAGCGGTTAAGCTTGGGAAATTCCATTCACACGCCCAGACAACAATTTTATAATCACTTAGCATTTCGTAGGTGATTTCAGTGTTTATTCTGTGAACGTAATCGAAGGCGATATTTCTATCGCTAAAATCATCTCTGTAAATAGAGCTGAAATCAAACTCACCGTCGTTTGCCTCTTCAAAATCGGCTACAAAAAGTAGCTGTGGCGCTATACCAAGTTGGAATGTAATAGTTTGATCAACTCCGGTACCGGTAAAGTTAAGTTCCATTTCAACTGTTGATGGGAAACCTTCTTCATCAACAGAAATTGAAAATACAATGGTTTCTTTTGAGCTTACGGTATCAAGGATACTAGCTATATTTGAAATTGTAGCATTCCCATCATCAACCGGTAACAGGCCAATCGGTTGTTGCTGAAAGATTTACATTAATGTTATTGCCTGCGCCCCAACGGTTTTCGACTGTAACTTCAACGTCTGCTTGTTCTCCTGGTTCAAGTACACCATTTCCGTTGCCGGATGTTTCAGTTACATTAAGACTGCTCATGCGGAATCTTGGTAAGGGCGTTACAAGATCACCAAGTGCATTTGCAGCGTCAACTCTTCCGGTTCCAAGTAAACCAATATAAGATGGATTTTCTGCGTCAATATTTACAGCAGTCTCAACAACTTGAGTGTAAAGTTCAACTACATCGAGGGCAGGGTATTTAGCTTTAACCAAACCCGCAACAGAAGCGACAAGCGGGCGCTGCCATCGAAGTACCGTTGAAACGAGCATACTTACCACTGTAAAAATTGGATGGTTCAACAACCGTGCTTAATATACTAGAACCCGGAGATGAAACGTCAATATAGTCACCATAATTTGAAAAAGATGACCTGCCATCATCGGGGTCGAGAGAAGCTACTGAGATTGTCCAATCTTGTGAATCCAAGTGCAGAAGGATTTTGATTATTGGAATTACCTGCGGATTCTATAACTAATACTCCATTTAGAAATGCATAGAAAGCGCCTTCAATAATTGTTTGTCCGCTGTTACCATAACTTAAGTTTGCAACATGCGCGCCGTTATCGGCAGCATAGATGAAAGCTTGAGCCATAAAGCTAGAATTGCCATAACCGTTACCGTCGTTTGCTTGCCAGCCAATTCTTAAAGGCATTACACTTGCGCCTGAAGAAACAGAAGCAATTCCAACCGAGTTGTTAGTATGTGCAGCGGAAATACCTGCTACGTGAGAACCGTGCCCGCCGAAATCCATAGGATCATTATCAGGATCAGTTCCGTCTTCATCCGGTACTGCATCCGTATCACCGTTACCTTCTCGGCCATCAACAAAGTCCCAACCTCTAATATCATCGATATAACCATTACCATCGGTATCTGTTCCATCCAGAACTTCATCATCATTACTCCAGATAACCCCTGCAAGGTCTTCATGATCCCAATCTACGCCGCTATCTATAACAGCAATTATTACAGATGAATCGCCAAACTGATCATCCCATGCTTGCGGAGCGGATACTTGAGGAAGATGCTGCTGGGACGAATACATAGGATCATTCGGCTCAGCATCTGCTCTATTAATGTAAACCGGTTCGGCATATTCTACGTTTGGGTCTTTGCTTAATCTATTTGCTAAACTGAAAATATCTGTCGCTTTTGATACTTGATACTCAAAAACATTATTAAGATTGAGTAATTGTTTTACTTCAGTATTTTTAGCTTTATTAAAAATTTGTTCCTCTGCTTGTAGTCCGTATTGACTACTTAATTGTACTTTAGCAGATTTATTAACCGAACCATAGCTGTCAACTTTTTTATACTTGACAATAATTTTGCCCGGTTCAATTAATTGATCCTGTTGCTGCTGCGCCGGATCGAGCGCAAAGATGTATGTTGTCAATAAGAGTAGTACTGTTACTATACGAAGCATCATGCCTCCTTTAATGATTATTTAATGAATAACATTTTTTTCGATTCAATAAAATCGCCCGCTTCAATCCTGTAGAAGTAAACACCGCTGGAAAGTTGATCGCCGTAATTATTTGTTCCATTCCAGTCAACACTGTATGCACCGGTGTTAATTTCTTTTGAAAGAAGTGTCTTAACTTCCTGCCCTAAAATATTATAAACTTTTAAACTCACAAAACCACTCTGCGGAATTGTGAATTTTATTGTTGTACTCGGATTAAAAGGATTAGGATAATTTTGTGATAATGAATACTTTGTCGGAAGGGTATCCTCTATATCTTGAACATCACTTAATATGTCACCTTCGGGAGTCGGAAGCTTTTCAGTTGTGTAAATACGGAACTCTCCCGCATCAAGTGTTAATGTCATGTTAACATCTGTAACTTCAATACTATCGCCGGAAAAATAATCATACCACCAGCCGGTGTCTTGAAATATTCCGGACGTGGTTCTTTGTGCAACATCAAAGTTGCCGATGATGTTAACATTCATCGATTCGTGATTCAATCTAATTCTTTTCACAGGATTTGATAGCACCGAGGATAAAATCATCAGTGTGAAATGCTTCATAGTTCGTCGTAACTTTATAAGTGCATTAAAAGTTTTATAAAGTTTTACTGCTGTTTACGTTATCAAGGTAATCCCATTTAATTGGTTTTTCACCGACTACGAATCATTGTAATCGATAGAATAATCGTAGCCGAGTTCACCGAATTGCCAAATCATTTTTGGACCGGGTATAGTAAAGAAAAAAGCGCCGGCTAATTTAACTCTTTGAAGTGCTACATTTAGTTTTGTAATGTCATAATCACCACTTGAATTACCGTATTGAAGATTTTTATACATTAATCTGTTCCTCATCGTGACTTTCCATATAACCTACTAAGATGAGGATCGTTCCAACTGCGCTGCTTGTAAGAGATAGAACCGAAATCTGATTTGTTGTTGTCGTGATAACCCATCGTTGCTTCATTGTAATTATAATTTAGATTACCCCACAAAAGCATTCCGTAATCAGACAATTCTTTTTCTTCATTGTTTTCCGTCAGGTGCTCAAGTATTACATATGCATCGGATTCAACGGACCAAATATGATCTGCGTAATCCTTTAGTATTGCAATACGAGATGCATCGTAAGCCACAGCCATCACCTGACTTATTAGTAAATCCTTTAGTAAAGTCAAATCTAAAACCATCAAATTTATATTCGGTCAACCGAATGTTCGAGCACTCTTTTCAAAAGGTTTTTGTAAGCTGACTTTGATGATTAAAGTCAGCACCCAACAAAAAACGAACGGTTAGGAGAGCGTACATTGAAACTAAGGATTACCTCTTCCATTATTATTTCACCAGTTTGATTATCGTACCGTTCAAATAAAGTTGCACCATAGGATTTTGACCAAAATGCATGATTTAAGTACGATATCCAATATACGGCGATACCTTCTTGCATGACAAGCATCAATGAAATTTCTTAAGTCGAATCTCGGTACCGTAATACTTATCAGGCGCAAAATGAAAACTGGGATTGTAGCCCCAACTACTGTTCCCCTCGAATTCAGAGTACCGGCATCAATTCAACAGCATTTAATACCAAGCGACTGTCTAAGTAATCTAAGTGTGTCAATTAATGTTTCATAACTGTGTGTTGATACAAAATCTCTAATCGAGCAATTCATAAATGACAAGTTTTTCTTTAGAAGGTCTATCGAAATTTTCTACTTCCCAATCGAAATTTTGTTTGGCTGTTTGCAGCACAGAAACAATACCATCAGTTTTACTTGATGGATAGGGTTTGAGATCAGGATAGACTGACTCCGGAATGAACGAATCATTCCAAGGATCTAAAACTTTTTCCGTATATGGATCGGCGATTTTAATCTCTCCGTCAACAAAATATTGAAATGCATATTCTTGACCAACATTTAGATCTTCTACAGTTAACCAATAACGTGCTCCGTCAGTTGATCTTTTCATGTGGTAGTTGGGATCAATTTCCCATTTGGTAAAATCTCCGATAACATATACGTAATCTTTATTTGCGGCATAGAGAACAAGTGTGGTTGTTCTATCGTCATCGTGGTAGTTAATCCCGTCTATAACATCTGCTGGTGGATCTTCAACAACAACTTCAGGATTCACATAATAATAAAACGAGTCGACTACATTAATTTCAAAATCAGTTGTGCCAACTACTTTAATCCACTCTTTGTATGTATCAGCGGTTATGTTTGCCGTAATTGTGTCAGCAGTAGTTGTGTGAATAAGTTCTTCGCCAACATAGAGTTTAAGAGTGTCTGTTATGGAAGATCCGACTGCAGTTACTGGAAAAACTTCATTAAGCTCAGCTTTATACGGTCTTTCGGAAGGCACAACAATATTGACGCCGGTTCGCAGTTCGATAAATAAATCAGAATTACCATCGCCTTTTCCTTCACGTGTCCCATCAGCATTTCTAAAAACAAATGCGAGATGTGTTATTTCATCGGAAGCATCAATTGGTTTTTCCGATGGTGCATTTGAATAATAGTCAAAGACAGAAGGAGAGATAACAAACTGGTAAAGATCATCCCCAATTTTAGTTAATTTATATCTGTCGTCGTTATTCAGCCATTGAGGTGCAGCATACCAATCGCTATTACTGCTGCTATTGGCAAGTAATACTCCCGTATGTGCATAAACGGTTCCGGAAAATCCGGCTAAACCTGCATTCCCTTTAGTTGCATCAAATGTTATTGTTACTGCGCTGTCTTCGGTGAAGTAAACCGGTTCCCAAGTAAGAATTTGTGATTTGAGGGTGACAACAAAAAATATGAATAAAAATAAAATCTTAGTTTTCATTGAGTGCCTTTCGTATTCGAGTTATAAAATTATCTGCAATAGTTGAACAAAATAATGTGGAAAAAGATTCTAATCAAGGAATTCCCACGTGAACCCTATTCTTAAGCCACGCGGCTGAACCGGGTAATAAGGAATGAGATAGTATTGAGCATCAAACAAATTTTCGAAGGCAATATAGATAGTTGCCCTTTCTTGAATAGTTCCGGCAAGAAAGAAGTCGAATTGATAAGCTATATTTGTATTACTTGCTTCATTCACCCCAATTAAATTATTACCATTAATATCGTGGAATGCTCTATTAAAAGTTTCAAAATCATATGCTGCAAACTTACGTTCTGAATAAAATTTATAATTAATCCCGGTTTTCAAATCTAAGTTTTGATTAAATAGAGTGTCAACATAATATAAACCGCCGAAGGATGTAAATCTCGGAATTGTCGGGTCGGCTAATGCTGATTCATCAAAATAATATGAGTTGTTGCTCAACAATTTTATCTTCCATAGACGAAAGTCCACCTTAAAGTTTAGCCCCGATCGAGCAAACTCTCCAATGATATTATTATTAATCGTCGAACTAGCATAAGCAACATTTATGGTGTCCGCCGCCGCAAAGATATAATCATCCTGCTTCAGATTAAAATATGATAAACTTAGTTTCCCGAACTGAGTTCTGTTAACTATTGCTGCCTCGATGACCGTTACATCTGTTGTTGTGTTGATTATGTTTGATGGTCTTTCAAATTTTGAAAATCCGGCAAATAACGAAAAATATTTATTGACGTTTAAAGAAACATTACCGCCAAATCCAAATAGACCGGTTCCGTCATAATCGGAGAGTTTTATAAAGAAGGAAGGTGTTAAAAATTTGTCGAATAAGTTAATCTCTAATTTCGAACCAACCGACCAGAAGTTCATATCTCTAAAAAAGTCATCACGTTCAATTTCGAACTTTGTTTTTTCATATCGTGCAAGAAATTGCAAATTGAATTTGTCGAATATGATTCTTTGATCCACTGAAGCGCCGTAAGTTTTATAAGCATTATCATTTATAATTTTATGAGTTAATGAATCTATGGAAAGTTCATTTTGTCTAAACTCGTTCAATTGATCTTGATAATAAATTGAAACATCACTGTAACTAAGCGAATCAATTTTAATAATTGTCTTTGCAAACAAATTGTGTCTCGTATCTCTGTGATATCTATCTTCGTAATTAACAGCGGCAAGAATATTATCATAAAGTAAAGCGGGAGTTTCTCTCACGTTTACGCCGCCGTTTAGATCAACGTTTAATCTTGCATGATCGTACCCAATTATAAAGTTAATGTTATTGTTTAATAAATATCTTACGCGCGTATTGAAAAGCCAGTTGCTCACTTCAGAGTTATCAAAGCGCGCATCGGTACTTTGGTTTGTAACTTGAAACGAAACATTTACTTTATTAAAAGGATAAGCGCTAAACATACCGTCAACAATACCTTCGTTCTCAGGTCCTTGATAAAACGAAATTCGTGAGTAGGGACGAGGATCGACTTTTAATCTTGTGTTAAAATTTACAGATACCGGGTTGTTAATTGAGCTGTAAAAAAATCCGGTTGATAAACTAGCCAACTCAATTGAATCTAATGAAGCAGCTTGAATAAGATTTAGATCCAATGAATTATGAAATCTATTATTTGTTGGTACTCCATTTTGAAGATATGAGATATCAGAAAATCCAAAACCAAAAAGATAAACCTCGCTCGGTGTACCGACTGTACCAAAGTCAGCCAGATAACCAAAGTTCATGTGATTAAAAAGATCCCCTGTAAATCGATGATCGGTTCTCCTGATTTGTGTTCTGTTGAAATCAGCTTTTTCCGGTTTGTCTTGAATAAAACCTTTTATTTCAATTGGTTTGAGTGTGTCTCTGGGGATAGGAATATCTAACGAATCAATTGCCGCAGCGGTTGTATCGGTTTTCAGCGAATCATTAATCGAGATTGAATCTTGTGCAAACAGATTTAATGCAGATATCTCAATTGAGATAAGAAAAAAAAATAAAATTAGAATAATAGGTTTAATCATTTTTTTACGAGATATATTCGTCAAAAATAACCATAAAAATTTTGAGTACCAAAGTAGAGATTCGTACATAAGTGTCACTTTTTGATGCCTCTGAAGTCTGCCCCCGGTAAGGATTTCCTCTAATGTATTCGGCAAATAAAATTAAGCAATTTGTTAAAAAAGATTTTTTTTATTAATAAAAATGTTTATTTTCATAGGTAACCTAATCATTAATTAATAGAGGAGGGAGAAACAATGGCAAAATCAATGACTAAAGCCGACATTGTTGATCACATAGCAAAAAATGTTGGTACAACAAAAAAACAAGCTAATGACTTTTTGGATACTTTTGTTAACTTAGCTTACAAGCAAGCAAAAAATGAATTTACAATCCCGGGTTTAGGTAAAGTTTCTGTTGGTAAAAGAAAAGCCAGAATGGGAAGAAATCCTCAAACCGGCGAATCTATCAAGATTCCTGCTTCAAAAGTATTGAAATTCAAATTTGCTAAAGCAGCTAAAGATGCAGTTGTCAAAAAGTAACTAACTTAAATATTGGTACAAAGGAACCCGTCACTTGGCGGGTTTTTTTGTGTTCTTTCTGGGATGTTTTTTGCGCTTCTCTGTTATTGCTTGATTAAATTCCTTCACACTTTCCAACAATGATTCATACAAATCTTTTTTAATATTACTCAATATTTTAGTAACAACATGATCATAACCTTTTAGGTGAACGCGTAAACCAATTTGCACACCTTGTTTGGAATCGTGAATGTAAAGCGGACGAGCTTTGTTCCCGCTGAATATTGATCCGGTTATTTTATCAATATCTTTATGGTAGATTGTAACTTTTTTATCGGAAAGCAGAAAATCTTCACAGATCATTTTTTCATTATCTATAGATACTTTATACGGAAAAGTTTTGTAAGCTTTTATGTAATGTTTGTTCATTGCATATATAATCGTTGCATTCAGCAGCGCCGCTAAAACATAATACCAATGGTGAAACATTGACTGCACCATAGACATACAAATAAAAAAGTAAAATAATAGTAACGGGAATATTCGCCCAGCTGTAAACGAGCCGTGCAAAAAATGAGTAAGTGTGTGTTGTCATAGTTGAATTATTTCTTTTTCTCAATTTACTCATTCTTTGATTAAATTGGCGAACCACAAAACTAGTCAATTGAGGGCGATATGAAAAGTTTACTTACTCTGTTTTTATTTTTGAATTTAATAATTACCGCTGAGCCGACTCAGTTGAAGAATTTTGATGAAGTTTATAATGCAGCAATTAATGGAAACGATGTCAACATTGTTATTCACTATGCCAAAACCGATTTGATGATTGAGGGTAAAGTTGAACCGGCTCCCGATGCAATAGGCGGTATGAATTTAGATACATACGAATATTTTGCAGTGGGTACAGTTCGAAACGAAAAAGCATATATCTCAACTTCGGAAACTGTTTTGATCAATCATCCCTTTTATGGATATGTTTACAATTATGTTAAACTAAGAATTTATGAAGATAATTCGGTTGAAATAATTGCCCAGTATCTTGACCCAATTGCCTATGATGTGAAAATGGATGAAACTTTTTGGGGTGAGATTAATAATACAGAGAATGATGGGGGAGTTTACTTTTATAAAAATTCTAATTGAGGTGTAACAAAAATGAAATACGATGTAATAATTATCGGTGCTGGTCCCATAGGACTTGCATGCGGGATAGAAGCTGAAAAAAGCAAACTGAGTTACTTAATAATTGAGAAAGGTTGTTTGGTGAATTCAATTTTCAACTATCCCACTAACATGACTTTCTTCTCAACTTCGGAAAGATTGGAGATCGGTGATGTACCTTTTATCTCACACGGACCGAAACCGACCCGTACCGAAGCATTGGAATATTATAGAAGAGTTAAACGTGCGTGGAATTTGAAAGTTCATCTTTACGAAAAAGTAAAAAGTGTTGAAGGCAAAAAAGATAACTTTGTTATTTCTTCAGAGAAAGATAAATACGAATCTAAAAATGTAATTATATCAACCGGCTTTTTTGACTATGCAAACTATCTAAATATTCCGGGCGAAGATCTTTCGAAAGTAAAACATTACTACGATGATCCGCATCCCTATATCGATCAAAAGATTGTTGTTATCGGCGGCGGCAACTCGGCTGTTGATGTTGCACTCGAAACATACCGACGCGGTTCGGAAGTTACAATGGTGATTAAAAATGATAAGATTGATGATGGAGTTAAATATTGGGTTAAGCCGGATATGGAAAATAGAATTAAGGAGGGTTCAATAACTGCTCATTTTAATTCTCACTTAACTGAAATACGCGAAAAGGAAGTTGACATTCAAACACCGAATGGAAAGCTTACAATAGAGAATGATTTTGTTTTAGCTATGACCGGTTATCATCCCGATTTTGAGTTTCTTACTTCAATGGGGATAGAATTAAATGATAAACGTGAACCGGTTTACGATGAAGAAACTTTTGAAACAAATGTACCGGGAATTTTTTTAGCAGGAGTTGTAAGCGGGGGAATGGATACAAGTAGATGGTTTATTGAAAATTCTAGATATCATGCAGAAAATATTATGAAATATTTATCTGAGGATAATTCCTAAGATAAAACTCGATGAGCACACAAATTGATTTAAAATAAAAAAGCCGCACAAGGCGGCTTTTACAAACTAAATTAAAAGAGTTAATCAATCGCCGAACACATTTATATTTCCGTCTATGTGAAGTTCGTTGTTGATTATCTCACCGGCTTGATTTACAACATTGCCGTGACAATTAGAGCAATCAGTAATTTCAAAATCATCTTGACCGTAATGTCCGTTCGGGAGTGCAGTAACTAGTTGACCCGAAGCATCGATTTCACCGTGACAAGTTCCGCAAGCTGCCTGTGTTCCGTCAACTTTATTCCAAATTGGGCTGTAGTTGTTTCCATACATTCTATCTTCAACATAAGCAAAGTCGTAAGGTGAATCTGCGGCTTTAAATTCAAAGTTACCGTGGCAATACGTGTTCTGACAAGTAAACTCCGTGAAGTTATAATCAGCATTTGAAGGACCACCATTCGTAAAGTCACCAAAATTCAATTCAGCTCTCAAAGCTCCGTCAATGTGTCCTTCGGAATCAAATTCACTTGGTACGGTATGACACTCATTACAAGAAACATTTTGACCAATTTGGATTCCGTAAAGGTGAACTTGGTGAGCACCAACCGCATGATCGGTTGTACTAGTTTCATTATTAGTTCCTTGCGGAGGAGCTATTCTTGTTGGGTCGGTAAAATCACCGTGACATGTATTACAAGCTTCCGGCCCGTTTTCTTTAGTATGACAAGTCAAACAAGTTGTACTTGCTAAACCACCGGCATAATCTTCGCCATGGCATTGTGAGCAAATTTCCATATCCCAATCCATGCCGCGAATGAAGTTACCATGAAAATCTTCACTTGAAGGATTTCTTATACCTTCTTTATGAACGCCAATTCCACTGTGGCATCTTTCACAACTTGGGCTTACACTTCCGCCGCTCCAATCTTCACCATGACATTGTTGACATTCATAGAATTGATCGAAATCTGCTATATATAAACCGTGGAAGTTGTCACCGCTTGGATTATTAATTCCTTCCTGATGAACTGCAACTGTTGGATGACAATTTCCGGTTGCACAGCTTAACTCTGCAGTTCCGCCGGAGTAATCAGCAGCATGACATGTCTGACAGTTATCAATTCCGTTATCGCGAACTAAAAATGCATGAAAATTTTCAGAACCTGAATTCATTGATTCTTTGCCGTGAACTTTAACTTCTTCGGGAGCTGTTAAGTCTTCTTTCATGTCTGCACAACCAAAGAAGAGAGACAGACCAAGAATTATTAAAATTGAATAAGAAATAACGTATTTCATTGTTAACCTGTAAGTTTAACTTAATTGTTATGACAATATGCACAGAATCCTAAATTAGGATTACCGCCCGGATAGGCATTTGGATCAGTATGGCAATTGTAGCAAACAGATCCGGGATCGTTATGCCAGTCGCCATTGCTGTCACGCATATAATTTATATCGTGAGTTTTCGGATTTGTGCCTCTAACACCATCCGGATCAACGTGACAAAGAATACAGTTTGGATCAGTGCCTTGAACATCATGACATGAAGCGCATCTTTCAATATCACGTTTTGCAAGTCTAGCATGATCACCACCGCCGGAACCGACACCGATCATCACAAAGTTTTGAACCAAGTGCGAAGTAGGTAATATTCCTTCGGCAGCAAAGTCTTCATTTGCACCTGAATGGCAAGCAGCACAGAATGTTTCAGTCTCGTGACAAGTTTGACACTCCATTGATTTACCTTTGGCATCTATACCGTGAGTAAACCTGTAATCAAGTTCATGAACTCTCGTGATCTTCTGCTTTTTCTCATTATCAACATAAGTGTGCGGTGAGTATGGAGTGTAAAAATCATTTACCAGATTGCTTTCATCAATTACATTTGTTGATACGTGGCAATCTTCACAGAATACATCATTATGACACATTGCACAGTTTGCGTTAGCGCCCATTGCACTGAATCCGTGATTATCAAAAAATGATGCAGTCCTATGATCTTGCGGTAATAAATTGACTGTAGAAACATGGCATGATTCACATGTGTTCGAGGCGATCGCTTTGTCATTGTGGCAAGTATAACACTGAGACATAGGAGGATGCACTTGCGATGACTCAAAGCTGTAGTTAACCTCGTCCATTTCTTTATGGCATTCAGCACACTGCATTCCTTGATCTTCAATATGGAATGAGTGATCAAAATAAAGTTCGGATTCTTTTTGAATGAGCGGTTCGTAGACATCTTCGTAATGACATGTACCGCAGTTATCCATATCTTCAACATCATGGCACATTGCGCAAGCATCTTTTTCCGGTAAAAGTCTGTCGGATAAAGATGTGCTTCCAAGTACGCCTTCGTGGCATGATTCGCATTCAATTAATTCAGCATGCAGCGCATGTGAAAACATGATAATATCTTCATTTGTTCTTTCGGCAGGTTCTTCTTGAGTTGAAAATGCAGTGCTGAAGAGAAATACAAATACCGCAAGAACAGTTATTGAATATGTAAATAGTTTTTTCATATTTAATCGAAATTAGTGTTAAACCAATGATTGATTTTAAAGAGAATTCGGAAATCGTTATCGTAAATTTTGTTGTTCACAAATTGACCTTGAAGATCGAATGATAATTTTTTCCAAGGACGAATATTTACGCCGGCTAAAACAGCGAGTAAGTTATTTGTTTCAGCATCTTCCGATAGTTTGTAGCTCGTATAAGTTATTCCAATTGACGGAGTAACAAATCCCTCTGCAAATGTCCGCGCAGTGTAGATTGAAAATGCATCCAATTCACCAGCGTAACCGAAAGTCTTTCTAAAACTAACACTGCCAAGAGTTGTATTTACTCCGAGGGATAATCTCTGTGATTCATCGTCTTCATAAGTTACGTTGCCGAACTTTCCGTAAGCGGTAATGAAATCGCTGAACTTATAATCGAGACCAGCTTCAATTTCTTGTGAGTTCGATACGTTGAAGACAGAGAATATTGAGTTATAGCGTATCTTAGGTTCTCTGTAATTATAGTAAAGTGAAATTCCAAAGTCTTTTATCTGACTGTATCTACCGCTGATCTCAAACTTTGATGTCTGGGAAAAGTTTAGATCGTAGTGATATCTTGTGTTTAACTCTACGATTTTGCGGAAGATGGTACGAGACTTCACCACCAAGAAACTTAAATTGATTAGAAGCACGTTTGATCAAAACAGTATCAAGTACGTTGAATTCATTTAAACGAATTGCATCGTAGTCTTGTGCTTTAAAGTTTTTGTCGGTGTAATTAAGTGCTATCCTCAAATTGTCATGAGGATAGGCAGTAAATTCACCGCCCAAGACATAATCATTTGAAAGATCATCAGTCAATTCAAGTTTTTGATACGCCGGTACATTTCCGCCGTAGAACCCTTCGAGCTTGAAAATGCTGTGTCTAAGCTGGAGATTTACACCGTCATAAACTCCGCCGGCAATACCGTTAAATAGTGATTGACGACCAAGTTTTACGGTTGCTACATCGAATAAATCTCTCGCTTCAACATATAAATTATAGAAACGCAATCTTGGATCATTAACCTGAGCGTTTGCAAGATCGGTTTCTAAATTAAAGCGGGTTCTAAGTGAAATGTTATCTTTATTTAGATTAAAATATAACGAGCTAAATGACCTAACGTATGTTTCCGATACTTCAGGAGCTGAATATCTTTCGAAAGTGTATAAAGAAGTAGAGAACCTTCCGTTTAGGTTTTGAGCCATCAGTAAAGATGTTGAAACTAAGAGGGCTGCAAATAAAAATTTTTTCATCGTATTAAACCTATGCTGATTTATTCAGTTGGTATATCATGTTTAATTTTTTCGTAACTCTCAGCAAAATTGAATTCTTTGTAAGTCGGACTTTCTTCGTTGTGGCAAGTAACACATTGTGCTTCAATAGCAGCTTCATCTGCCCACACAACTAAACCGGCTTCAACAGAAGCTTCTCTGTCTTTCATTACTTTCATTGATTTGTATTCCGATCCGGGTCCGTGGCAAGTTTCGCATTGCACACCTTGAGCAACCTCAAAACCTTTTTCTAATCTTGCTTCAGGAAGATCGTAACCAGTTGCGTGGCATTTTAAGCAAGCTTCGGTTTCTACAGCAGGAGTTTCGAAACCCATTTCAGCAGCAATTTTGTCTGATTCTTCTGTTTGAAGTGTTTTGTATGCTTCGGCATGTTTTGAAGCTTCCCAGATAGGAAGTTGTGAACCTTGTTTTTCGGATTTGTGACACATCGTGCATTTTTTAACACCGATATAATTGAATTCTTGTGCTTGTAACTGCTAAAGCAACAAAAAATAAAGCGAGAATTGATACGGTTAGTTTTCTCATAACCCATTACCTCCTGTTAGTTGACTATTAATGACTAAAATATAATCCAAATATCCTGTTTTAGCAATTGTGGATGTAAAAATCTTTTTATAGAATTACCTGAATTTGTTAATTTTTCTTATCTACTCCGGTTATTCTCTCGATTACCCAGTTTCTTAATTCGGGATCTTTTTCCATTTCTTCTGACATTACTTCGTCCGGATCAGCGCCGTGTTTTTCCATCGTTTCTAAGAATAGTTTTGTTGAATGGCTAACTTGATCTCTATCTTTTTGACCTTCTTTAATCTGCATCCATTCTAAAGTAATTTTTTTGAAATGTTTTTCGTGATGATGACGGTATCTGTGTAAACTCATTTTTCCGTCAACCCAGACAAAACTCATTGGGTATTCACTCGGACGGAAGATAACGAAGAACCAGTGCCATACAATTATTGCAAGCGAAGCTAAAATTGCTTCATAAAAGTGAATTGTTTCACTCACTTTAATCAGCCAAAGCGGAGCCCAATCGCCGACCATAGTTGGGAACCAAAGAATTAAACCTGTAACTCCCATTACTATTGTACCCCAAACCAGAGCCCAGTATTCGGCTTTTTCAGTGTAATCAAACTTGTTGAATTCGGGTGGATGTTTTCTTAAGCGCAAATAATATAACATGTTTTGAACTGCTTCTTTTGCATCGTCAAATCTTGGGATAAGATTAACCAGCACATCTCTTCCTCTTCTAGTTGCAAAGAGATAGCCGATGTGATAAATACCTAACCCCATCATTATAACAGCTGAAACACGGTGTATCCATTGACGCAGTGTTTCTGTCATACCGAGTTGATACAATCCGTCCGCCCACCAGCTATTGGGGTACTTAAGAGCAAAGCCGGTTATTGCCAAGATGATAAAGGACGTAAATAATAAAACATGCTGAATAATCTCATTCGTTGTAAATCGAGGTATAACAATTTCTTCACGCTCAAGTTGTTTTCGTTTTTTAACTTCGACAAAATATATAAGTATGTTATGTAGAACCATTCCGCCAATAATCACAACAATCAACCAGAAATAGAAAGTTGTAACAACGCCCTCAATTTTTTGTGCTTTTTCATTCTGCGTTATGTGAGAATAACTTTCCGAGAATACTTGTGTTGCATTCGGATGACATTTTTGACAAGTCTCTCTAACATTCTCTTTGCTGACTGCAGATTCAGGATGTGACTGCGGTAGAATATCGTGGACATTGTGACAATCAATACAATATGCCGCGTTCGGATCATTTCTTTGAACTGCTAACCCGTGATAACTGTCTTGGTAGCTGTAAGCTTCAGCTTGAGATAAACCGAGTCTTGAAGTTAATATTGGATCTTGGTGACATGAGATACAAATTTCTTCTTGGAATTGTTTAACCGAATAAGTGCCGTCGGCAAGATCTTTAGCTCTAGAGCTGTGTTCGCTGTGGCAATCGCTGCAAATTGGAGCAACTCTCAAACCTTTTCGTGCACCGATCCAGTGAATTGAGTTTTCGTATTCGTGTACAACATCTGCATGGCATTGTGCACAAGTCTCATTTAAGCTATATGGTGAAATGGTTGAGCCGGGTTGAATTCTATTTTTAATATCGTGAACACCGTGACAAGTTGAACAATTCATATCCATTTCAACACCTTGTTCCATAAGGGTATAGTGAAATGAATCTTGAAATCTCAAACCTGATCTCGCAGTTATCAAGCCAAACTTTTGTAGCGAATTCCGGATCGTCATGACAAGTTCCGCATGTCTGCGCTAAGTTATCTTCATTGTTAACGGGACTTTTGGGATCTGTTCAACGGAAGTAATATCATGTGAACCGTGACAATCCCAGCAGGTAGCCGCTTCTTCAATTCCCTTATCTAATGAAATACCGTGAATGCTTTCCTTGTGTTCAGCAGCAATATCACTATGGCAAACGAAGCAGCTTGCAGTTTCAACTTTCTCAAAATTATCCGGGTGATCTTCAAGTTTGCTTCCGATTGCCGAATGGCAGTCGTTGCAAATTAAATCTTGATGGACAGATTGTGAAAGCTGCGGTCGAAAGTCTTCGGTATCATGGCATGTTGAGCATTGGTCATCACCGACAGGCTGCAATGTGTGAAACGGTCTCATTAATACTTTTGTATCATGGCAATCCGAGCAATAGTCTCTCGCTTTGTTCGGGCTCTCTTCCGGGGATTTTACATAGTGATAACCGTGACAGTCAATACATTCGGGTGGATTTTCAACTCTTTCTTTTAATCTATGATGAACATCATTTTGAACGATTGAAAAAATCTCATCGTGGCAATCTGCGCATTCAACTTTATAAATATCGGTTCCTTCTTTGTGCGGTATATCTTCACCGTCAAAACCGGTATGGCAATCGGCACAATTAAAAAATCCGTGTACGGATTCGGAATATTTTGCACCGTTAACGAAGAGAGAAACTTCTTTACCGCTTCGCTCATAAGTAAGTGATACGTCTTCGTGACAGACTAAACAATCATCTTGAGCAAATATTGTGGGAGCAAAAAATGCAATATAAAATAGAATTAAGATTTTCTTCATCATCATCCCGTAAAAATAATTTTTAGAAATTTTATCTGTATAAGAATATCATTGAATATATAATTAAAACAACAATAAGTAATCCTAGTGTTAATGCAGTGAAACCAAAAATCTTTGCGAATTTTTTAAGCCATTCCGGCGGAGGTGGTGCAAATCTATCTTCCAGTTTTCCTTCGTCAACAAGCTGCTGATATTCTCTTGGTCTGTCTTTCTTAAATTCTTCAAGTGGTACTCTGCCGGTAAATATAACATTATCCATTGGGAATTTATCAGGCCGGAAATGTGTGTTAAAGAAGTGAACCGTAAAAATAAATCCCGTTGCAAGGAGTGCTTCATCGCTATGAACAATTGTTGCAACGTTTATAAGCCAGCCGGGCAAACCGAGTGCTGTAAAGAATTCGGGAAACCATAATATCAAACCGCTGAACCCGATAACCGCCACACCCCAGAAAACAGCAAAGTAATCAAACTTTTCCCAATAGGTCCATCTGCCGTAATCAGGTCTTTTGCCGACGCCGAAAAACCATTTAAAAGTTCCGATCAATTCTTTTAAGTCGCGTTTGTTAGGAACCATCGAGTTTTCACCGGAGAGCATGTACTTTAATGATTTTTTTTGTTTAGCAACTTTTTTTATTAGATAGCCGATATGAAGCGCAAAGTAACCGAAGGTTATAATTGCAGCAAGCCGGTGGATATAACCTGTTACTTCATAACCGCCCATAATTTGGGATGCAACTTGAAATGCAGCAACCCCGGAAAACTTAATGGTCATACCGGTGATTGCCAGAGCCAAAAAACTTATAACAACCATTATGTGCAGAAAACTGAGAAAAGGTTCAAACCGCCAAATATATTTTTCTTCGTGTTCTTTTGCCCTATTTTCAGTAGTTGAATTTTGGTTCTCCATTATTCTGAATTTCCTTTTTTGTTCTCTCTTCTCTCTTTGCGTTTTTCAGCTAGTCCTCTTGGCAGCCAAAGCAATGTATGTATTCCGAAGAATAAAAATGTTGTAGCTAACAATATTGTCATAGACCAAAATGTATAATATAGGAAAGGATATTTATCCTTGTCGTGGTGTGTTGCGTGAGTTAAGTAGCCAACAAATTTTCTGTTTGAATTTTCATGACAAGTTTGGCACGTCTCTATAATATTGTTTCTGTGCAAAGTAGATTTGGGATTATAAGTCGGTAAAATATTATGCGATCCATGGCAATCCGCACACTCTGCTGTAATCGAAGAACCAAGTTTTGAGACTTTACCGTGGAAAGTATCAAAATATGTGTTGGTTACATCTTCGTGGCATCTTCCGCATTGATCTATTATTTCTTGTCTGAATGTCATTTGCTCTGTGCGTTTTATAGTATGAGCTTGGTGACAATCTTGGCAGCCGGGTAACTCTTTATCGGTATCTGCAACCGAAGGATGATGGATGCTTTCGGTGAACTGTTCATAAATACCGAGGTGACATTTTGCACAAGTCTCGCCAACATTATCTCTGTGAACAAATGACAACGGATCATCCGAGGGAAGTTCTCTATGAGCGGAATGGCAATCGACACATGAAGCAGTTACCGTTAAACCAGTTTCAAGCAAACGACCGTGAATACTTTGAGAATAATCTTTAACAATACCGGTTTCGTCAACTTCCATACCTTTTGCAACTCCGTCGGGTGAATGGCATTTTCCGCAAAGCTGAGGAACATTTCTTGAAAATGTTGGTGAGTTTTTATCAGTCTTTTTTAATACGTTGTGAGATCCGTGGCAATCGGTGCAGTAAGGTGCATCATAATTACCGGCCATTCGTTCTCTTGAGTGCTGGCTTAATTCCCATTCGTCCACTTCGTTAGCATGACAAATTGAGCAATCGACTCTTCCGCTTTCTATACAAATCGGATCGTTGAACTCGCTTATATCTGTGTGACACTTTATACATGAATTGTCTTTATGTGCTGAGTGTTGTATATCATTCGGGTCAACGTACAAACTTTGTTCTTTGCCGTCAACAACACGAGTTAAGTTTTCATCAGAGTGACAGGTCATGCATCTTTTGTCATCATAGTTCTGATCATAAAACACTCTTCTTACTTCATGCGGTTGATGACAATCAACACACGCGGGAATCATGTGAGGTTGTTTTTCCCAAAGCTCACCACGGATAACTTTTTGATGAACTGCTTCAATTTGAGTATGGCATTGCATACAAGTCCCTGCAATGTTATCTCTGTTAATTGAAGAATTGGGATCCTCATGGGGTAAAATGTTATGTGTAAAGTGGCAGCTTGTGCAGACAGCGGTAACAATAAGACCCCGCTTAAACAATCCGTCACCGTGAATAGATTCTTTATAATTTTCTAAGATATGTCTTTGGCTTACCGAACGCATTGCAGATACTTGAGTACCTTCTTTATGGCAGTTACCGCAAAGATCCGGGATGTTCATTACATAAGTTTTTGCTTCCGGATTTGTGTGGGGTAGTATATCATGTTTGCCGTGACAAGTTATACAGTTTGGGGCAAGGAATCTTCCTTTTTCAAGCGCTTGTCCGTGCAGACTTTCGTGATACTTTTCTCCAACTTCATCATGACATATATTGCAGTCAACTTTATAGATTTGTTCACCTTCGCGGTGGGGGATATCTTCCGGATCAAAATCAAAATGACAATCGACGCATTCAAGATCGGCATGAATAGAATTTTTAAATTTAGATTCGTTTACATAAAGTGAAACTAGCTTACCGTCCCTTGAGTAGTCAAGAGACCTATCACCGTGACACATCAAACATTCATCGGTTTGTGCAGCAAGTTTACCAAGCAAAAGAAAAAACAAGGGTAATAGAAAAAGTAAAAATCTTTTTTTGATCATTCTCCAATCCACATTTTAGTCCGGATAACCATATTTTACAAAAATCGTGCTAAAATTCTGATGTCAATAACCGATTAAATAATGAGATAAAGTGATATTGATTCTTATTTATTGAATTAAATTGAATAATTGATTACCAGAAATAAGAAATTAGTAATAATTTTCAAAGATATAGGACTATCATATCTGAAAAGCAAAATATTGAGAAAGTCCCTTTTTGTCAAACTCAAAGAATTGTTAATTCGATAAATAGACTAATAACTTCTTGCAGAATATAAGAAATTTCCTTAAAATAAAAAGACAACTACAGCCATTTATCTAAAAATGAGGAATTATATGAAACTGAAGCTGCCAGAATCTTCTTACAACTGGATTTCACTTGCCGGAGCAACAATTGCATTGATCAGTTTTTTTATGATTGTGTTTCTTTTCGTTATTTCAATGGTGCTGGATCGAGGAAGTTCTTATCTAGGTTTAGTCATCTATATTATACTTCCGGCGTTTTTAGTTGCCGGATTAATTCTCATTCCGATAGGAATGTTTTGGAAGAAGAGAAAAGTAGCAAAGTTTGGTAAGACAGAAAAGAAATTACCGGCAATTGATCTTAATGACGAACGCCACAGAAATGCTGCCACAATTTTTATTGTTGGTACTATTATTTTTCTTTTTGTTTCTGCAATCGGGAGTTACGAAGCATTTCATTACACGGAATCTGTTGAGTTTTGCGGAACGGTTTGCCATGATGTGATGGAGCCGGAATATACCGCTTATCAATTTTCACCTCATGCAAGAGTGAGTTGTGTGGAGTGTCACGTTGGTCAAGGTGTCGACTGGTATGTTCGATCAAAACTTTCCGGGTTACGCCAGGTTTATGCGGTGCTTGCAAATGATTATCCCAAGCCGATTCCAACACCGATTACTGATTTGCGTCCGGCAAGGGAGACTTGCGAACAATGCCATTGGCCGGAAAAATTTTATGCTCAAAAGTATCGATTAGAAAAACATTTTATTGGTGATGAACAAAACACCGAATGGGATATTCACATGATTATGCGAATCGGTGCAAGTCACTCTGCGCTTGGCTTGGAAGAGGGAATACACTGGCATATTAATCCGAATGTAAAAGTTGAATATGTTTCGATTGATGATCAACGAGAAGAAATACCGTGGGTGCGCTATACCAATTTAGAAACCGGCGAAGTAATTATTTATGAAGATGAATACAATGCTCTTGAAGAAGGTCAGCTCGATTCAATGGTGATCAGAGAGATGGATTGTATGGATTGCCATAATAGACCATCACACAGTTATAAGCCACCGGCATTTTTTGTGAACAATGCAATGGCGGCCGGAACAATGCCTAAAGAGTTACCGGAGTTGAAATATATCTCTATGGAAATTTGTGCCGAAGAATTTGAAACAAGAGAAGAGGCGGATCAATATATTAGCAATGAGCTTACAACATTTTACGAAGAAAATTATCCTGAAGTTGATAAGTCTTTAGTAGAGAAAGCGGTAGTTGGTTTGCAAACAGAACATGCAAAAAACATCTTTCCCGAAATGAAAGTACGATGGGATCAGTATCCGAATCATATTGGACATGTTGAGTTCAACGGTTGTTTTAGATGCCACAATGATATGCACGCAAGCGAAGATGGAAAAGTAATTTCAAAAGATTGCAACCAGTGTCATTATATTACAGGGCAAGGACCGGCTGATAATTTAGAACTTGCTTCCATAAACGAGCGACTTGAATTTCAACATCCAACTGATATTGATGAAATGTGGAAAGACATGCTCTGCACCGATTGCCACACAGGATTAAATCCATAAAAAAAATGGCTGCCATAATTTTTATGACAGCCATTTCATAAACCCCAAAATAATTTTTCCGCGTAGAGATTTGATTAATCAAATCTCTACACACTGATATCAACTCAAAAACTTCTCAATAAATTCGTCTTGTTGAAATTCGTCCAACTTACCAATGACACCAAAGTGTAATATGTTATCCATTTCATCAGCTTTAAGTTTATCTTTAATTCTTTCTTTTATGAATTTTTGTGCTTCGTCAATATCGTCTTGGTAGAACTGAACCGCAGCATTTCCGATTTTCATATCGGGCAATTCATTTTCGAGAACATCCGCATCAATTATACATATCCAATTTTTTTCGTAAGGAGTAATATCGAGTGTTTCGAGATCTTCTTTTAAAGTGTTGTTGATTTTAGAAACCTTTCCGCTAACAGGCGAGATGAATTGAATTGCTTTTCCGTTTGCGGTTACGTTAAATAATGTCTGTCCTTTCTTAACTTCCATTCCAAGGTTTGGAAATTCAATATCGTCAATTGTGCCGAGAAGTTTTTTTGCAAAATCGTCAATACCAATTTTAACAGTTCCTTCCTCTTTTACAGAACACCAGCAATGTTGTTTTGAAATAAAGACACCACCGGGTATAAAAAATTCCGTGTTTTTAGGATCATCTTTATAACTAACGTGTGTAATATGAACTTTCGGTTTAATATGTTTTTGTATTCTGTCGTGTCGCTTTATAACAAACTTTTTAACCATTTCGGTTAATTCTTCTTCGGTAAATGGCTTTTCAATGTAGTCCATCGCACCATATTTCATGGTTTCAACAGCGGATTCAACAGAAGCATAACCGG
The DNA here is from genome assembly GCA_034521465.1 of Melioribacteraceae bacterium. Classification (GTDB taxonomy): domain Bacteria; phylum Bacteroidota; class Ignavibacteria; order Ignavibacteriales; family Melioribacteraceae; genus SURF-28. The sequence goes on from JAXHMN010000011.1 coordinate 25,309, forward strand.
TAATAATGATAACATCAATATCGGGGCGTAAGTGTTTAACGGATTTACAAACATCTTCACCACTCATGTGCGGCATCTTAAGATCGGTAAAAACAAAATCATAATGATGTTTTTGAATGAGTCCGAGCGCTTCTTGTCCCGTCTCAACTGTGTCTACGGAATAACCGTCGAGCACTAAAATTTTTCTGAAACTGTCGAGTATCACTTGCTCATCATCCACGCACAAAATTCTAGCTTTCGGATTTTCAACTTCAACACGCTTTAATGTTTTTGTTTCTTTCGTGAAATCTAAGTTTAGACTTTCGACAAGTACAGATTCTCTTTCTTCTCTTGCTTTCTTCGCTTTATGCTTTTCGATGTATTTACGTATCAACAGATCGGCAATTATGAAGCAAATAAAAGCAATAATTACAATGAAAAGTGCCATATTATTTCTCCGTTTGTATGTATCAAATTTTTATATCTGCTCGGAACTACAGCTTGTTACATTTTTTAATTCGTATTCTATATCGGATGGAATAATTCTGTATAGCCATCCATTAAAGAACGGATCTTTCTCGATAATGTTTATGTTGTTAATTAGTTCTTCGTTTCTTTCAATTATTTTGCCCGAGACGGGACTTAAAAGATTGTGAGCGTATTCTTCGCCTTCATGAAAAACTGCACACGGCGTTCCTTGGTAAATTTCATCTCCGATCTCTTTAAACTCAATTTTGTCGAAGGTATCAACAGTTTTTAAATATACATCGGTTGCACCAACCAGAGCGGAACCTTCATCGGTAACGTTAACCCAAGATGCAATGCCAAGTCGGTAATATTTAGAAGGGCAATCAACGTATACGATTTCCGATGTGGCGGCGGATTTTCTTGTTTTTTCTATCTTCAAAAAATTAACACCACGACGTAAAATGCTGAGTATTTCATCTACTTCGAATGGTTTCGGTACGTAAGCAATCGCTCCTTCATAGAGCGATTTAACTGCATTTTCAACCGTGGAATAACCGGTTGTCATTATTACATAAGTGTTGATAGATTGCGCTTTTATTTCTTGAAGAACTTCGAATCCGCTCATCTCGGGAAGCATGATATCGCACATTGCCAAATCAAATTTTTCTTCTCGTAATTTCAGTAATCCCTCTTCTGCAGTTAAGGCAACATCGCAATCATATCCGGCGAGAGAACATATTTTCACAAGTGAATCGATCACAACTTGTTCATCATCAATGATGAGTATTTTTACTTTAGCGTTTTTCATTGTTTCCTTAATGGGTCTAATGGTAAACGTATGATAAACTTTGTTCCTTTGTTGATTTCACTTTCTACTTTTATTGTTCCGTCGTGGTTATCTATAATTCCCCAGATAACCGCAAGTCCCAAACCGGTTCCTTTTTGACCTTTGGTGCTGAAGAAAGGATCGAATATTTTGGAGATATTTTCTTTTGAAATTCCTTTGCCGGTGTCTTCTATATTTATTTCTATAAACTCTCTTCTCCCGCTCGCTTCAACTTCGGGCCAAGTCTGCCAGAAACAATTTTTGTTCAAGCAACCTTTTAGGTGACCTTGTCCCGGTGTATCTATTTTATAAATTGGGGAATCGCATTCAGGACATTTTTCTTCTCCGTCTTTCGTTGAAATACCGCAAGTCGGGCATTCAATATCAAAATCTTTTTTTGAGTTAAGGTTGAATTCTACACGATGATCTTTGCTGCCGTAAATGGAATTTAGATAAGCATGGTTTTCTTTATCGTTTTGTCTGTACCAGCAATTTGATTCCAGGCAGTCCGTCAATTTTATATTTTTCATCAATCAAACTGTGGCGTTTACTGCATTCTGCATTTTTTATTTGTAGCACACCGTAAGGGGAGAGATCGATTTTTTGAGTTGTTAGTGTTATTGTTCCGCCATCTTTACCAATTGCATCCGAGGCGTTAACGATTAAATTGATAAAAACTTGCTGCATCTGGTTTGAATCAACAACCGCGTTCGGAAGATTTTTATCATATTCACGAACGAAATTTACTTTGTTTATAGTGAGTTGATTTTCTACAACAGTATGAGCTCGATCGATTATTTCGTTAATATCGGCTTTACCTTTTTTGGGAACTGATTGTCTTGCAAAGTCTAATAATCCTTTAACAATTTCTCTGCTTCTTTTTGTCTCACGTACAATTACTTTTAAGTCTTCTTGAAACTCGGGATTGTCCTTAGTTCGTTTTAATAGAAAACTGCTGTAAGTTAAAACGCCGGTAAGTGGATTGTTAATTTCATGAGCAACACCGGCGGCAAGGCGACCTAGAGAAGCCATTTTATCTGACTGGAATAACTGCATTCTTGCTTCGGCAAGTTTATGAGTCATATTATTAAATGAAGAAGCAAGTTGACCCATCTCATCTTTTTGAGTGCTTTCTATTGAATACTGTAAATTACCGGCAGCCACATTTTTTGTAGCTGTCACAAGATGATTGACAGGTTTAACAACCCATCTCCTGATAAAAAATACAAGAATAAAACTAATACCGAGAATTGAAATAACAGAGAAGATCAAAATATTCCATTCGCTTTTTTTAATTTGCTGATCAATATCGTCGAGAGGCATTGTAATATCGAGTACCCCTAAAACAGTTTGCGAAGAAGTATGAGCGTGGCAATCGGCAGTATAACAAGTTTCTTCATTATAAATTGGATTAATTATCCCGAGCACACGGTTACCTTCTTGTGGATCGGTAAAGATTCTTGTCCTTTCGTTAATTGATAACCGCTGTAACGGCTCGTCTTTTTCATGGCAAGCGAAGCAACTCTCCGCCTGCATATCCAATAGCACACCAATGTCATCTTCTTTAGCAGAGTAAATTATTTCACCCTGTTTGTTGAAGATGCGGACCTGCTTAATACTTGGCTCTTCACCAATTGTACGGATCATGTTGTGAATGCTCTCACGGTTATTTGCGAGCATTTCATAATGCATACTTTTTTCAATGCTTCGCTCAACTGGTTTCCGTGACGTTCTACTTCCGTTGTAAGAACATTTTGTTGAGATTGAATAGTGAAGTAGGCATACACGCTGATGATAATCAACGTAGTTATGCCTACCGCCAAAATTAATTTGAATCCTATTTTACTTACATAGTGTTTCATATTTATAATCTATAACCTGGTTCAAAATCGGGATAGGTAATATCTTCATCGTGACAAGTGTCGCAAGTCGGAGTGTTCGTGAAATTTCTGTCTATGTGACAAACATCGCAAGTCCATTCAACGTGACTTTCACTTAGCTCTAAACCTACAACTTTATGATCAAAATTATCCGGCGCCCAATTTTCGTGGCAACTATTACACGAGCCCGATAAACCGGTAAATACCTCGTTTGTTTGATGACAAGTTGCACAACGTAATTTAGTATGATACGGAGTTAAAGCAAAGCCGGTTCTTTGAACATGGTTGAACGGTTTTAGTTCGCTGGTCATATGACAGCTTTCGCAATCGTCCGTTGTAGTATGGCAGCTTTCACATTTTTGGTGACTAACGGTGAAAGCAACATCTTTGTCGGTAACCGGTTCGCGTCTATCATGACAAGCCGCACAACTTTCGTTTTGGTGACAATCTTGACATTCGAAACCGTATAAGTCTATATGTTCATCATGGAAAAAAGTTACAAGTGTGTTTTCGTAAGATTCAGTTCTGTAAACAAGCTTAGTCGGTTCTTCGATTTGAGGATGAACTCTTTCACCGGTTTGTGTGCTTGCATCAAACGCGGATCTGCCGCTTTCGTTTGTTTCATGACAGCTTGCACACTCAACTTTTTCACTCCACTTTTGATGACAGTCGATACATTGTCTGTGAAACGCCGCTTTTAAGTCAGGTTTTGAAATATCGCTTCTTGTTCTAGAAATTGAATGACACTCGCTGCATGAAACAACATTCCCGGGCGGATTGTAATGATGACACATTGCGCATCCACCTGACATCCCAGCCATCTCAGCATGAAGTCTATGCGTAAATTGCACCGGCTCATAAATATCTTCTAAATCTTTCAGCTTATCGAGTTTAATTATCGCTGGGGATTCTTCAGGTGATTGATAAACAGTGACCATCTGTTCCCTGGGACAAGGATTCAAGCATGGATCGGTTTTTGTCGGTGTATCGCATGAGTGACATGTGCTGCAGTTAAATTCCATCATCGAATGTGACTGAGCAAATGTATCTAAAGTAAAAATGAATACTACAGCTATCAGACTAATTTTTATAATATTTTTCATCTCAACCACCTTTAATTGCATATTTAGCTCTTTGGTATGCTCCTTTAACCGGTACGCTTATTATCGGGAATATCATTACGGCAGCCCGGTAAAGTAGAATTTCAATGGCAACAAATGCTAGCGTCACAAGAACTTCTCCAATGGAAGGGAAGTAAGAGGCATCGGTGTAAGGAGGATCGTAAGCGATAACAAAATTATTGAATCTATTAAGCAGTACTCCGAATATTACAAGCATTGATGCAATATATAAACCGGGTACAGAATTTCGCACTGCCGGTGATAGAAACAACCTCAGCGGAATTATGACACCTACTACAATTTCTATTACAAACATCACGGTTGCTGTATTAAAGTCAGTTAGATAAACAAACGATTCTCTGATTACCATATCACCAATTTTAAATGCCAAATATATACCAAGAAGCGGTGCAACAAATCTTGATAAACTTGAGAGCACATCGGTTTCCGGTTTTAGTTTAAAAGATTTTGATGCGGTTAATGATTCCATAATTACCATCGGGAAACCAACTGCAAATGCAGAAAGTAAAAAGAGAAGCGGTAGTACCGGTGTCTGCCAGAGAGGATGCATCTTTTCACCGGCAATAACCATTAGTGTACCGATTGATGATTGGTGTAAGCATGAAAGTACAACGCCTGCAATAATGAAAACAAACATTACTTTGTTTAATGTCCTGTCTAGTACGTGCAAAAATTTATCGACAAGCTTATTTAACTTTGATAAGATTCCGGGCAAATTAACTTTTCCCATAAATCTTTCGGTTACCATCGGTAGAAACTCAATATAAAGAACGGTTAAGTACATCATTACACAAATACCAACTTCAAACAATGCTGAGTTGCCGTTCCACATTACCAGCGGATGCCAGATGTAATACCAACGACCGATATCGGTGAAGACGCCCATCGCAACAAAAGTGTAGCCGAGTAAGGCGGTTAAAAGGGCAGGGCGTACGAGCACTTCATATTTATCTCGGTGCCAAATATGTCCGAGAGCAGCCGTAGTAAAACCACCCGCAGCCAGAGCAACACCGGCAGCAACATCAAGCCCTATCCAAATACCCCACGGGTAAAAGTTATCTAAGTTAGTAACAGCGCCTAAGCCGAAGATAAACCTTGCAAGAAGAAAAGCTAATCCGAAAGCGGCAATAACCGCAATGAAAACAACAGGCGGTGTAAAGTATTTATGTTTTATGGGGATTGGTTTTAGATTATGTTCCATTATTCTTCCTCCCCTCTTTTTTCATCTTTATTTTTACTTATCCACATAATTCCACCAAGCAGCGCATAGAGAGCAATCGGTGGTACGAAGTAAGCAAAAATACCATGCTGAATAGATTCGGAAACACCGGGAGCTGGATCATCTTTTAATTTGGGAAAATCGAGTTCATAAAAATCTCTTGAAGCGAGGTACATCCAGGATGTTCCGCCTACATCGGTATGTCCGTAAATTTTATTTTCATATTTGTCGGGATATAATTCCATTCGTTTTTCAGCAACTGCAATTAAATCTCTGCGTTTCCCATAGGTTAATGCTTCTACGGGGCAGATTTCTACACAGCCGGGCAGCTTGCCTTCGGCAGTTCTTTCGGCACAAAAATCACATTTGTGAATATCCGGTTCAATTGCTTTGTCGTACTCAAAAGTTGGTATTTGGAATGGACAGGCAACCATGCAGTAACGGCATCCGATGCACATATCAGTATCCCAAACAACCGAACCATTTTTTAGTTTTGAGAACGCGCCAACGATACAGGCTGAAACACATGCGGGGTGATCACAGTGCATGCATTGAACTTTTACATTAATTGGTGTAAGTGGATTTTGAGGATTATCGTACTGGTTGACGACGGTGTACACGTCATTTGACGGTCTGCGAAGTTCTGAGAATACAGATTCATCGCTGTAATCGTCAATGTTGCCGGGTTCAATACCGTGAGTTTTTTTACACATCCACTCACATCTTCTACAACCGATACAAACCGTTGTATCAACCAAAACTCCCATCCGGTCTTCCGATAATTCCTTGGTAACAGCTTTGGCTTCCTTCGGTGTAAGAGCAGTCATCCCCGCAGCGGTTCCGCCAATAGCCGCTCCTAATTTCAAAAAATCTCTTCTACTTTGTTTTACCATTTTTTTCCGGGGTTAATTTTAGTTTTGATTAACTCGTGATGTTTCTAAGAACAGGTTAATTCTACAAGTATTTTTATTCCGTTTTAGATTCAAACTATTATCTGCCAGGTGGAAAGACAATAGAATAAATAGAAAAAAAGATTCGAATATCTATTATAAAAATAGAATTTTGTCCTATTTTTGTCAACTCAAAAGTATGAGTATAAATAGATTATTCCTTCTTTTGTTATCTATGTACTTAAAATAGCTTTTTATAGAACTATTATTTTCTTACTTTTGGCTTTTATTTTAGTGATGTAAACCAATTGCCAAGGCACAAAAAAAATATAGATCAACTTCGTAAAGAAATCAATCAAATTGACAGTTCGATTATTGATCTCCTTGCAAAACGCCGAGACCTCAGTAAGGCGATAATCAAGGCAAAAGATTTAAACGACTTACCAATTAGAGATGAGAAGCGCGAGAAAGAGTTACTCAATAGATTAATTGCCGAAGGAAAGAGAAAAGGACTGGAGAACGAATATATTTTTCAGATCTATCACGAGATAATTGAAAATTCTGTGCGGCTTCAGCAGCAATTCATTCAACAGCAAGTAAATAAAAAAGATAAAGCAAAGCGAAAAATACGAATTGCAATACAAGGCATTGAAGGATCGTATAGTTATTTGACCGCTAAAAAGTTTTTTGCCAACTATGAAGACACTTTAGAGTTTTTAGGCGAAGAAAGATTTGAAGATGTTGCCAAGGCAGTTGAAAAAGGTGATGCAGATTATGCAATTCTTCCGATTGAAAATACAACTTCCGGTGGAATCAACGAAGTATATGACATTTTACTTCATACAACTTTATCAATAATCGGTGAGGAAAAATATAAAGTTGAACATTGCTTGTGTGGTGTAGAAAAAATTCCTCTTAATAAAATCAGAACCATTTACGCGCATTATCAAGCCGCCGCTCAATGCAGTGAATTTCTTGCCGGCCTAAAAGATGTTAAACTGCAATACTTTGCTGATACGGCAATGTCTGCAAGAAAAATTCAAGAAGAAAAGAATAAGTATAAAGCCGCTATCGCTAGTAAAGAGGCAGCGGAAGTTTTTGGTGTAAAGATTTTAAAAAGCGGAATTGCAAATCAGCCTGAAAATTTTACACGATTTTTAATCTGTGCAAGAAAACCTGTAACAATCGATAAAAGAATTCCTTCCAAAACATCGTTGGTTATGGCAACATCACACACCGCGGGAGCATTGGTGGAGAGTTTGATGGTTTTCCGAAAATATAATATCAATCTAACAAAGCTCGAATCTCGTCCCATTATCGGAAACCCTTGGGAAGAGATGTTTTATATTGATTTTGAAGGAAATCCGGCAGATAAAAAAGTTCAAAAAGCCATTGAGGAAATAACGCCTTTTACTCGCTTTATAAAAGTGCTGGGAAGTTATCCATCTAAAGATTTACCGAAAAAGAAAGGTGATTGATAACTAGAAGTAATAAGCAGTTTGAATGTGTGCAGAAAAAAATTGCGGCGTTGTTTCGGTAAAAGTCGTTCCCACCTCCGAGCCGACACCTACTTTAAAGCCACTTCCTAAATCATCTCTAAAATCAAGTCCACCAACCAAATGAAATGTTATACCGATTCCCCATTCATTTGTGTCACTGAAAGTTCTATCATTCAAAAAAGAAATCCTGCTCCCTCTTCCAAAAAAATATATTCACTCAAAGGTTGTTCAATAACCGCTTTTATCGAATACCCTTTATGAAAGGGGAAATATTGAGCACGAGAGTTTGATGCAATTAACGCCTCAAATTTCCGGGCGTAAAAGAAACTATAACGAAATATTACAAATTCGGAGAAGAACATTTTTGTGTCAATAAAAGCAGAAGTAGTAAAACTTGCAACCCCGGCAGAGTTTCCTTTAATGGTACCTAATCCACCGTAAAGACCTATTCCTTCTAGTTTCACTTGTGCGCTAATTGAATTGAAAGCGATTAATAAAAAGAATACCGTAACAATTTTCTTCATCAAAAAATCTTTTTTATTTTAATAACAAATATAAAGTAATCAAAAGGAGAATAAATGGAAAAAAGTTTATACTACTATCGTGCTAATGTTGTTTACGTTTATGACGGTGATACGATTACCGTTGATATAGATCTTGGTTTGAAAGTTTTTGTTCATGGAGAGAAAATAAGATTAAGCAGAATCAACACACCGGAGATCAGGGGAGAGGAAAGACCCGATGGTCTAAAGGCGCGTGATTATCTCAGAAATTTGATTATGAACAAAAACATCTTTATTGAAACCATTAAAGATAAAAAAGGAAAGTACGGTAGATATCTCGGTGAAATTTTTCTGCCCGATGAAAATGGAAAATTGATTAATGTAAATGATTTGTTAGTTGAGAATGGATTTGCTGAGTATAGAGAGTACTAGTTTTTTAGTTATACAGAAATATTTAAAAACATTCTCAACTTTTTTTGAAATATTTGACTCCGTCTAAATCTTTAAAATCATTATCCTGTGTCCAGACTATTGCATCATTCACCTTTGCCGTAATATAAATAATACTATCAGCCATCGGCACTTTATTTTCATAACTAAATTTTGCTGCTTGAATGGCTATTGAGGAAGTAACTTCGATAACTTTTGCTTGCTGCAATAAACCAATCACTTGTAAAGCATAATTTTCATCTTTCTCAAGTAATACCTTCTTGTAAATTTCATATACATTAATTGTCGAAATATATTAGATCCATCTATATTCTCCAAAGCGGGCGCAAAGTTTTTAGCATATTTGCTGTTTGATAAGTATTCTAACCATCCTAGAGGAATCGACTAAATTCATATTCTATCTCCTTCCCTCTCAATATTGGTGTCAATACCCTTTAGAAAACCTCGAGCATCTTTAATATTTTTATGAAGTATGAATTCAATTCTATCCCCCAGAAGGAGAATTTGAAGTTTTTGAGCCTGGGCGAAGATTCAATTTGTTCCTAATCTCTTTGGGAATAACAACTTGATATTTTGGTGATATTTTAACTGTTGTCATAATCGATCCTAATTATGTCATCTACATTTAATATATCGATAAACATTCTGTATGTCAAATATATTAGTCTAATACATTCTTTGTGAGGATATAAGTCCCTTGTGCCTGCTATAAAAATGATCGTGAAAAATTACTGCAGCCAATAACCAACTCCCGCACCAATAAAAGTTGCAACTGCATAGCCAAGAGTACCAACCAGAATAGCCGGAATTACTAGGTTATCCCATTTACGTGCGACTGCCATCGCCGCTGCTGTTGTTGGTCCTCCCATATTGGCGTTTGATGCTATAACGATCTCAGCTAAATCGAGGTTAAATAATTTGCCGGCAGTAAGTAAAAATGTTATGTGCACGGTTAGTATTATTGCGGCAAAAATAAAAAGTACGGGTCCGACCGAAAGCACAACACCAATGTTAGCACTAGCACCGATGGCGGCAAAAAATATCTGCATCAAAAATGTTCCGACTTTATCGGCACCTTCAATTTTTCCAATTCTTTCCGGAAATGATGTAGCGAGGATTACAACTAGTGCAGTAATAATTAAAATCCCACTTCCCGCAATTCCAGTCACATCTTGAAGTGAAAATCCAATTGCGCACACAACGGTTGCGATGGCAAGAGTCTGTGATAAAGTTGTTAAGCTTAGTTCTTGAGAATCGCTTACGGATTTAATCTCAACACCTTCATTATTCTGTGCGCGATCTTCGTGGTGTGTCCTAAATCTTTTTTGAAGAAATGAGATTGAAGGAATTGCAAAGAGCAGTAAAAAATAAAGAGTCATCACCAAGTTATCTGCCGCTATTCCCGAAGTGAGTAAATCACCGGAATGCAATTGTACAGCTTCCGCAGCAGCAACATAATTCATTGATCCGCCAATATATGTTGAACAGAATATTCCTGCTAATTTCCAACCTTCTTCACCTAGTTCGATCAAGCTAAAAGAGATCAGCGTACCGATTATCGTACCGATACCACCTAGGGTAAATGCAATTAAAGTTGGGCCCGCTTCTTTTATTATACGTTTTAGATTTGCCTTGAATAAAAGAGTTGGGATTGCAAGGGGAACTAAGTACGACCAAACAGTATCGTAAACTTCAGAGGCAGCCGGTATGATTGATAAATTTGAAAGCACAAATGTTGTTAGAATGGCAATTACCGCACCGGAAAGTTTTGAACCAATTTTTGTTTTTTCTGCCCAAATTCCAAAATATGCTGCAAGAATTAAAATTGCCCAAAGTACCCAAATTTGGTTTGAATCTATTAAAGAAATTCTCGAACAAATTAACCTCCATTATTAATAATGAATAGCAAGCCAAATTGTTTTTGTAGATTTACTCGTTTCGGCAACTCTGTGTTTTTTGTGAGCATGGATTTTAAGATAATCACCGGATTCTAATTTTACTTTTCTGCCATCTTCAAATTCAATAACTCCGTATCCTGATAATAGAAAAACAAGTTCATTCTTATCTTGGTCATACCAAAAATCCGGTGGTGATTTGTGTCCGTGGGAAATAATCCTTTCAATTTTTAGATCGTTAGTAGAATCAATCTCTTCAAAAAGTTCTTGGGGAATTGAAGAAGGAATATTCTCAAATAAATTTTGTTTTTTCATTGTGTTAGCTAATGGTTGGACACAAAATAAGTAATTAGCAAAAAAAATCAATCGCTTATTTTGAAGCAGTGCAAATCTTTTTAGTGACAAAAAGGTTAATGCTAATAATCTACTACAACAATTTGTAACTCATCTTTTGCTTCAACTTCTTTTAACATGGATTCGATTTCAAACGGATCAGACGGATTAGTTATATGATTAACAAAGCGATCATAACCGGCAAGAATTCGGAGCATTAATTTTTTGTCGATTTTTTGTCCGCCGGTTGCTGCTGCTGATTTGTTATTGAAGATGACAATTTTTAGTGGTAGTTGCCGATTAACCGCTTCCATTAAACCGAGATGCCCAGCAGATAGAAAACCAAAATCACCCGATAGCGCCCAAACATTTTTGTTGCCGGAGAGATAAGCGCCCATCGCAAGCGGAATTGAACCACCAATGTAAGTAACAATATCTATTGCATTATAAGGCGGAAATGCAAACGAACTGGAAATACTTGTATCGCCTGTTGTAATATCTCGTTTTATGTTTTTAAAAGTTTCAAAGAAGGGAATATACTTATCGGCGCCTTCCTTATATTTTTCCGGTAAGTCTTCCGGTATGTTTGGAAGCGCCGGTTTTTTGATCACGCTTCTGTTACCGTCAAGTTTTTTAGATGAATAAACTTTGTATTGGTAATCAGCTAAAAACGGATGAACTATGTGATTGTGAATATCTCTTTTATAAGTGAATTCTTTTTTAAGATTACTTCTTTGTGTGAACTCAAATTCGTTATCTACCGAGTAAGCATCGATAATTAAAACAAATGGAGCAAGCGTACTTTCGGATTCTCGATAAGCACCGATTATATCTTCGTAAATAGATTCTTCTTTTGCTCTTTTAAATTTAATGCCGATTCCTTTTAATAACGGTTCGGCTTCTAAAATATTGTCCGAACTTTCACCGGTTTTATCATCAAAAATCATTATAACATAACCGGCGGTTAAATCTGTATAAAGCGAATCGGTTATAGAGTTCATCGCTTTTGTTAAGCCATGTGTTTTGCTTAAAAAGGTGGAACGCTTTCCGCAAATTGCGGCGGAATGTGAAATTGTGTAGGCGACCTCTTCATGAAAAGAGATTGGAAGTTGTTTAAGCGACTTAAGATTATACTCACCAAATACTTGACTTCCGCCTAAACCGGGGACATTAGTAACAACAGATACTCCCAAATCAACTAATGCTTGTGCAATAATTTCGGATAACTTTGCTCTCATTTTATTTTTCTCTTGTAGTCAATGATCTAAAATCGTTACCCGACGGATTTTGGAAAATTTGCAGATCGAATAACGGAACAACCGATAAAATATGATCGAAAATATCCGATTGAATATCTTCATACTGAACCCATGCCGTGGTTGTTGCGAAAACATAAATCTGAATAGGAAGACCGTCTGGCCCGGGTTGAAGCTGTCTTACGATAAAAGTGAGATCTTTATGAACATCATCCCTTTGCTTCAGATATTCTTTTAAATAAGCACGGAATGTACCGACGTTTGTTAATCTTCTTCCGTTAATCAATTGTGTAGTATCAAACTTTTTTTCTTCGTTGTATTTTTTAACTTCCTCTTTCTTCTTGGTTATGTAATCTTTTAAAAGTTGAAATTTCTCAAAACGACTCAGCATTTCTTCATCACAAAATTTAATTGAATTTTGGTCTAAGTAGATTGAACGCATAATCCGTCTGCCGCCGCTTTGCTGCATTCCGCGCCAGTTTTTGAAGCTGTCTTCAATCAATTTGTAAGTCGGAATGACTGTAATGGTTTTATCCCAGTTTTGTACTTTAACGGTATGAAGAGCAATGTCTATAACATCGCCGTCGGCTCCGTATTTTGGGACGTCAATCCAATCACCTTTTTTTATTAAATCGTAAGAAGAAATTTGAACGCTTGCAACAAATGAAAGTATTGTGTCTTTGAATACTAAAATTATAACAGCGGTTAATGCGCCTAAACCTCCGAGGATTGCCCAAGGAGATTGACCGGTGAGTGAAGTAATTATCAAAATTGTTCCGAAGATAAACAATATAATTTTGACTACCTGAACATAACCTTTAATTGGGCGATCCTGAAAACGTTCAATTCGTTCATAGACTTCAACTACCCCGGTAAGCAGCGAACTAATTGTAAGTAAAATAAATAGTATAATAAGCCCTGTCGAAAAACGCGAGATGAAAGTTTGAAAATCGGGAGCGAGATAAGAAAAATTTATTATTACTAGAAATGGAGCAATTAAAGAAATCCTTCTTAATACTTTTTCACTTAAGAGAATATTATCCCAATCGGTTTTTGTACGAGTAACAAATTCACGAATAATTCGTAAAACAATTTTTTTTGTGATTAAATAAACGATGAATGCAAGAACAAATACGCCTAAAAGGAAAATATTTTCCTGTAAAAACGGATACTGCTCAAGCCAATTTTTGATGTCTTCAATAAATTTCATTCTAAATCCATTTAGTTGATTTTATTTCACAACCAAATTTATAAAAATAGAATTACACTCCTAAATGAATTAGAACAATTTGAGATTATTTTTCTACTTTGCAAATTCAAAAAAAAATTTTGTGTGAAAATTTGAAGAATGAGAATTTCAAAGCTTATCTGGCATATTTTGCAATCTGCATTGTCTGGGGAACAACCTACCTTGCAATTAAAATAGGTGTCACCGATTTACCGCCATTTTTATTTGCCGGCTTTAGATGGTTGGTCATCGGGCCGCTTTTCTTTTTATTCCTTGTATTAAGAAAGTTTGCTTTACCAAGTTGGAAGGATATAAAACATCTTGCAGTAGTTGGGTTCTTTATTTTAGGAGTGGGAAATGGATTGGTGGTCTTTGGTGAACAGTGGCTGCCAAGCGGCTTAACTTCGCTTTTAATTACAACGCTTCCGTTTTGGATAGTGGGAATTGAATCCGGTGTACCAAGTGGTCCAAGATTAAACTCAACAATTATCTTTGGTTTGTTAGTTGGCTTAAGTGGTGTAGGAGTAATTTTTAGTGAAAATATAACACAAATATGGAAAGCAGATTACTTTCCCGGAATAGTAAGTTTATTAATCGCAATGATGTCTTGGGGCGGTGGTACGGTTTATTCAAAATATAACAAAGTGAGTGTACATCCATTGATGGGAGCATCAATTCAGATGCTCGTTGCCGGTATTTTACAAACTTCGCTTGGATTTTCTTTAGGAGAATGGGAAAGATTTTATTTTACAACAGAAAGTTTTTATGCATTCATTTATTTAGCGTTTGTCGGTTCTGTAATTGGTTATGGCTCTTATATGTATGCTGTTCAGCATTTGCCGATTTCTTTTGTATCAACTTATACATATATAAATCCGGTGATTGCTTTGTTCTTGGGTTGGCTAGTATTGGAAGAAGCAATTAATTTACAAATTATTATCGGGGCAGTAATAATTTTTGCAGGTGTTACATTAGTAAGAAGGGGAACCAAGTAGTTCCCCTTCTTCAAAATTTAACCGAGCCACAACTCGCTTGTGATGATTTTGTCTTCCTTCTTCTCATGTGGTAATTTTTTATCAAGTATTGAAGAAGGAGCTTTGGGTTTTAGTTTTACCTCGTCAGAAATTTTTGTGTTTCGGTTCAGCATCCTTACCCAATTCTCATAATTTACCATATTGCTAATCTTAGCATGTTCCATAGGTCACCTCCCATTAATTCACTGAACACACCTATATATTAATGAAAATTATACGAAAGTCAAGAGCAATCGGTGGTAATAAAATCGGATACTCAGAAGTAAAACTCTCCTTGAAGAAAATAAGCGTACGCTAATATTAAATCTCATAAAACATGATTTAAAATGATAAAAGGTTTACTAGTACGTTCATAATTGAAAGATAATATTTAGATAAAAATATCTTTCCAATAACCGTTGTCTGATTCCCGTACTATTTTGGAAGAATTTACGACAGGTTTAGAATTTTTGCTTATGCTAATTTACGACAGAGTTTAGAAGTTTTTTGCTTATGCTATTACTCCTCAGCATTTAAGTCTTTAATAATTCTGTACCTATTGGTGGGCTTTATTGCAAGACTAAACACAATCGTCAAAAATGTGGAAATTAAAAACGCCGGTACTAATTCATAAAGAAAATTGTTTAATACCTCTACAGATTTCCAAATAATTACTGTCAGCATCCCACCAATAAACCCAGCTGCAACACCGTATTTATTTGTTTTACGCCAAAATAGAGAAAGCAGCAAAGGGGGACCAAAGGCAGCGCCCAAACCGCCCCATGCAAATAGCACTAACCAAAAAACTAAATCCTGTGCAATGTATCCAAAGACAAAAGCAGCTAACATTAGAAGAAAAATTATCAATCGAGAATATAGAACAAGTTGTTTGTCGGTCAATTCTTTGTGTGGCGCAATGATCTTTTGATAAATGTCTCTGATAATTGATGAGGCACTGACGAGCAGCATTGAATCTGCAGTTGACATGATTGCGGCTAATATCGAAGCGATTATAATCCCAAATAATACCGGGTGAAGATGAATTTGTGCGAGGTATGGAAAGATACTTTCCGGATCACCATCCGGCAGAGTTGTTGCACTCATAAAATAAGCTCTGCCAACTAATCCAATTAATACTGCGGCAGCTGCCATTAAAATATTCCAAAATGTTCCGACGTAAGCACTGAAACGCAACTGCTCGGATTTTTCAATCGACATATATCGCACTAAAATATGCGGGTTGCCGGGCGAGCCCAAGCCAATTCCTACAAAGCCGATCAACGCTCCGGTACTTAATGCAAAGGGATCAATAAACGCAGAGTCATATCTATCAAGCGCAGTGATGACTTGATCAATCCCACCAAAATCAACTATTGCAACAATTGGCAGAACAAACAATGCGATCAACATAAACAATGCTTGAATAACATCCGTAATTGATACAGCAAGAAAACCACCGAGCAAAGTATAAACTATCACAATAATTGCGGTAATTACAATTCCGGTGAATTGGCTTACCTCAAAACTTGCGCTGAATGCTTTCCCTCCCGCGTTTAATTGAGCGCTTATGTAAGCAGTCATAAAAACAACAATGATAATCACCGAAAGAATTCTCAACATGTGTGTGGAATCGTTGTGACGAGATTCAAAGTAGTCCGGTATTGTTAGATTATCATAGTTCTCTGTTTGATCCCTCAAACGAGGAGCGGCAAAAATGAACATCAAATATTCTACAATAATATAACCGACGGCAGCCCAAATTGCAGAAAGACCTTGAATATATGCCATACCGGTCAACCCAATCAAAAGCCAACTGCTTCTGCCGGATGCAACCGCGCTTAAAGCTACAACAAATTTATTCATCTTTCTTCCGCCCAAGAAAAATTCATTTAGACCTCGAGAAGAAAAACGTGTGCTGAGCAAGCCGACAATTAAAATAATTAAAATGTATCCAATGAATGCGAAAAGTGTGTATTGATTAGCAGTTATTTCAAATGAAGTTGTCTGTTCCACAAGCAAATAAATTATTGTTGCGAAAGTTGAAGTTCTTCTTCGTTTGTTAATGTTACTTCAACAAATTTATCTTTTGAAGGTCTGTAAACAAAATAAAGTATTAAAATAAGAACCGCGACAAGTAAATAAATGGTGGAGCCGCTTAAAAGAAATATGACAAGATTGATCACGTTTACACCTTCTATCATAGTCATGAGAAGTAAGCTAAGACTTCTATAACTATGAACTTTTTCTTCCAAGTTTAACTTTTTATCAATTTTATTTCGTTTTGTAAATAAGTATTTAGTGAAAAGTATTACGGTTGTATTGATGCCCAAAACGATTAAAGGAAGAAAAACTACTTCCGATAAAACCGGTTCGATTGTATTTGCAGAATTGAGATAATAAAATAGAAAACCAATAATCAACTGAGTCAACAGCAAAGTATTAAAAATAATATCGAGTGTTTTAAATGATCTTACAAATGTGTTCATCTCTTATACTCAGTTTACAAATTATTAGTCAATGTCAACTAAAAGAAATTTATCTTCAACCTTAACAAATTTGAAAGGAATTTTGAGCTGCTGACTTCCACTTGTAAAAGCAATAACGAGTGTCTGTAATTGAGTCTCGTCAACTGTTTCTGAAGACGATCTTAAAATTTTGTGTGAATCGCTGATGTCTAAATATGCTTTAATTTTTTTCGCGATTCTTTTGCCTTGATCAAGTTCTGATTTACTTTTTGGATTAAGTGATGATTTATACTTTCGTGATGAGTTCTCGCCGCTAAAAGCGATTAAACTACAAACAGCTTGGTAGTTTTTATTTTTACTGAAAGCAAATAATTCACCAACGGTTTTTGAGAGCGCTTCGCTTTCTTGTGCGTTAATTGAAATTCCAATGCTGAAGATCAATCCGATCAATAATGTTTTCATTTCTTGCCCCTCTATTTTTATAATAGCTTAACCAGTAAATCTAACTCTTATTAAAGTAGAGAATTATGCAATTTGTTTCCATTTTTAAAAGAAACTAATACTTGAAATGCTTTATCTGCTCACCTTTTTCACCAATTTCGGTCATTGCTTCAATTCCGATTTGCAAGTGTAAGTCAACAAAACGTTTTGTTACATGTCTGTCGGATTCTTCAGTTTTAATACCTTCGGGCATCATCGGTAGATCGGAAACTAAAAGTAAAGCGCCGCGTGCTATCTGATTTGAATAGCCGGTGACAAACAGAGTTGCGGTTTCCATATCAATTCCAATTGCACCTAAATTTCTTAAATAATCTTTGAACTTTTCATCCCACTCCCATACTCTTCGGTTTGTTGTGTAAACAACTCCGGTTCTGTATTCCATTTTGTGTTGAATGATTTTATTTGAGACAAACTTATGCAGCTTAAATGAAGGAAGAGCGGGCACTTCCGGCGGCATATAATCGTTTGACGTTCCTTCACCGCGAATCGCAGCAATCGGTAAGATCAAGTGTCCAAGTTCTGTTGAGTCCTTTAAACCGCCACACTTACCGAGAAATAAGACTCCCTTGGGGTGGCGGGCAACTAATAAATCCATAATCGTTGCCGCGTTTGCAGAGCCGATTCCAAAATTAATGATCGACAAACCGTTGTTATTTGTTGCGGTTTGCATTGGTTTACCTTCGCCTTTGACCTCACAATCAAAAATTTCCGCAAACTTTGCTACATAATTTTGAAAGTTGGTAAGCAGCATATAATCACCGAAATCGTCAAGCTCAGTGCCGGTATAACGAGGAAGCCAGTTTTTTGCTATATCAAGTTTTGATCTCATTAGTATTTACGTTTTTGTTTGAAAAAGTTTGTTTATCTGTTTTACTGCAAGAGCAAATAGATAGCCAATTAAAGACCCTATCAATGCTCCACCGATAATATCAGAGGGATAATGAACTCCCGCATACGGACGAGAGATGGCTAGAAGAAATGCAACCGTAAAAAATGCCCATTTATATCTTGGATAAAGAATAGAAAAAAACACTGCCGCCGCAAAATTATTTACAGCATGCGACGAAGGAAATGAAAATGAACTTGTACAACCGGCTAGAATATTTACGTCCGGTAATTCGTTGCACGGTCTAATTCTTCCCACCCAATTTTTAATTAATGAACTGCTTAATTGATCCGAAACAGTTACTAAAAGAATCATCATTACTGCGGTGATTCTTCCTAATCGTCCTCCTTTGATAACCAGTATCAGCCAAAATATTGCGTAAACCAAGTACCAATGTTTAACCTCGGTTATAAAGGGAAAGAATTTATCGAATAATGAATTGGATAAAGTATGATTTAAAAAGTAGAAAATCGTCAGATCAATTTGGTAAAGAAAATCTAACATTAATAACCAAGATTATGAATTGTTTATATTGTAAGTTACGTTAAGCAAAACACTTATTCCAATATATTTAATAAATCACTTTATAAATACGAATAAAATTTGTTATTTTACTTTTCATAAATTCTTTACAGAAGATTGTTTTGACAAATTTAAAAGTTACATCGGAAAAGTCCTATAAATACCGCTACTTCCGTGAGGAAAGTAATCGTTTATTGCTAGCTCCTTTTAGGGCGCTTGCAAAGTTCACTGCAATTGCGGGACTATTTGCTCTTATCTTTGAAGTAAGATCTTTCCAAGAACATTCCGCAGAAGTTTATCTTGCTAGATTGAGCGCAATTCTAGTTGCATTCGGTTTATTGGTTGTCTCCAACACAAAATTTGGAAAGAATCATCCGGTTGCTCTAGTTCATATTCTTTTGTTAACTATTATTGGATCGTTCGGAGTAATAATTTATTTGATTCCGGATACAATCGTTTTCAACTCCCACATAATAAGTTTGATAATATTTACCGCTGCACTTTTTCTTAGTTGGGAAGTTGCCAATCAAATTGTAGTTGCAATTTATTACAATGTTGTTTTTGCAACATCAATTCTTTTTACTGATCGAGCTGTGTATGTTCTTCCAAATATGTTCGAATCTGTTCTTCTTGTGCTATTCATAAGTGCGATGGCAGTGGCTGCGAGTTCGATCAATTACAGGTTGAGAAAAGATGCGATTTTCAAATCATTTGAAGTTGCCGCATCGGAAAAGAGATTTAGAAATATCTTTGAGAATTCCGCCGAAGGAATTTTTCAAGAATCGATTGATGGAAAATATATAATTGTAAATCCGGCAATGATAAAAATGCTCGGTTACAAAGCGCAAGAAGAATTAAAAGCTCTCGATGTTGAAAAAGATGTTTATAAAAATCCGGAAGATAGAAAGACGCTCATTAAACTTCTGCATAAACAAGGTAAAGTAAAAAATTACCGCCTCGTTCTTAAACGAAAAGATGGAACTCATATAGTCGTTAAATCCAATGTCAGATTAATTACCGATGATGATGAAAACCCTCTTTATTATGAAGGAAGTCTCCAAGATATAACGCAACAAGTCCAAGCGGAATACGATAGACAAAAAGCGCTGGATGCATTGAAGATGGAAAAAATAAAAGCCGACCAAGCTGCATCGCGCGCTATTGAAGAAAGCGGTTTTAAAACTCGCTTCCTAGCAAACATGAGTCATGAAGTACGAACTCCGATGAATTCAATACTCGGTTATCTCGATTTAATTGAAAACGGTCTTTACGAAGATACCGAAGAATTGCATACCTTTGCTAGAAGCGGAAGAATGTCTGCACAGTCACTTCTCGAAACCATCAACAATATTTTGGATCTTTCAAAAATTGAAGCTGGCAAAATGGAACTTGATGAAGTTGAGTTCAGCTTGAAGAAAGAAATGGAAAAAGCTATTTCTATTGTAAGCCAAACCGCTAAAGATAAAAAAGTGAATGTGTATGAAGAGTTTGACGACATGATTCCGCAAACTCTTTTTGGAGATGCAACAAGATATCGTCAAATTTTATTGAACCTGCTTGCTAATTCCGTTAAGTATACGGAAAACGGACGAATCGATATAAAAATTGAAATGATTGATCAAGACAATGATCTTTTGGTAATTGAAAGTACAGTTAAGGATACCGGACAAGGTATTTCCAAAGAAGCCCAAAAAGTTTTATTCCGTCCGTTTTCACAAGTTCATAGTGTGAGATCTAATAAGCAGGGTACGGGACTAGGTTTAGTTATTTGCAAAGAATTCTGCAACTTGATGGGTGGTGATATTTCTGTTGAAAGTGCGGTTGGTGAAGGAAGCACTTTTACGTTTACGGTTAAGCTGGGACTTAAACCTCAGTCATTTGAACAGCAATTGAATTATGATAAGATTGCCAGTAAAACTGAACCGGTTGAAGAAATAGAAAAAGAAGACCGCATTACGGAAAAAACCGATAACGGAAAATTGAGAGCAACAAAAGAAACAGAAGCAGAACAGGGTGATGCAGACGAGAGAAATGAATTCAAAAAGGCGATAGATATTGCAACCTCTTACAGTGATGATAAAAAGCGTGTTCTTCTTGTGGAAGATAATCCGATAAGTCAAAACGTTGAAGCCAAACTTCTCAAAAGTGTCGGATATGATGTCGATTCTGTTTCAAGCGGGGAAGAAGCAATTAAATCTGCCGCAACCGGAAGATACGATGTTGTTTTAATGGATATTGAAATGCCCGGCATGGACGGCTTAAAAGCAACTCAAAAAATTAGAGAACTTGAAAGCGAAGCAAAAGATGTACCTGTAATTGCAGTAACCGCTCACTCAAGTATGAAAGACCGAGAAAAATGTCTCGCCGCAGGATCTGAATGACTACATAGCAAAACCAATCTCAATAAACTTCCTAAAAATGACTATCGATCAGTGGATTAATACAAGAAAGTAAACAATTTAAAATCCTCACTCTTTCCTCTGTAAAGCGATGTTGTCAACTTAGCAAAAAGTTGTGGTCAACAAATATCAATAGTAATACAACTATCTATTGAATACTTCTCTATAAGTAGTTATGTATGGAAAGAAATCTGAAAGGAAAAAATAATTATAAAAGAACCCGTCGGCTGACGGGTTCAATATGATATAGAGAATAAGAAAAAAAAGAAAATCAACAACCACAGCGTGGTTGAATATGAAGAGATTTGTTCAACCCTCTTAGGGTTGGGATTATCAATTTGAATTAAACCTATTCATATTCAATCCCTTCGGGATTTGAAGGAACATCCTATTGAGTAAAGGGTTAGGTCTAGTCCATCACCAAAACTTCACGAATGTGACTCAAAGCCCAGTCAATTTCTTCTTTTTTAATTACAAGCGGAGGAGCAAAACGAATAACATGGTCGTGAGTCTCTTTACAGAGAATTCCGCGTTCCATCAATGCTTCGCAAAATCTTCTGGCGCCGTTTGCTTCCGGATGTAATTCAACACCGATAAACAATCCACGTCCTCTAACTTCTTTAACATGTTTCGAATCAATACTCTGCAATTCTTCTTTGAAGTATTTACCTAATTCGTAGGATTTATCTATTAATTTTTCGTCCATTAAAACATTCAATGCCTCAATCGCTACAGCAGCGCCAAGTGGATTGCCTCCGAAAGTTGAACCATGTTCACCGGGATTAAAAATACCGAGAACTTCCTTATCGGATAAAACAGCCGAAACCGGGTAACAGCCGCCGGAGAGCGCTTTACCTATAATCACAGCATCGGGTCTTACATCTTCGTATTGATGAGCAAATAATTTACCTGTTCTTCCCAAACCGGTTTGAATTTCGTCAGTTATATAAAGTACGTTGTTCTTCTTACAAATTTCATAAGTCTCTTTTAAGTAACCTTCCTCAGGAACAACAACGCCGCCTTCACCTTGAATCGGTTCAAAGATAAATGCAACTGTGTTTGGATTAATTGCTTCTTCCAATGCTTTTGCGTTACCGTATTCGACAACTGTAAAGCCGGGTGTAAACGGACCGAATCCGTCTTTGTAACTAAACTCTGTTGAGAAAGAAATAAGTGAGACGGTTCTGCCGGCAAAGTTATTTGTACAAACTATAATCTCTGCTTGATCGGTCGGAACACCTTTTATTTTATAACCCCATTTTCTAGCAGCTTTTAAAGCAGTTTCAACAGCTTCGGCACCGGAGTTCATCGGCAATATCATTTCGTAACCGGTAAGCTCGTTTAATTTTTTGTAAAGTAAAGGTAGCTGGCTGTTTCTGAATGCGCGCGATGTTAAAGTCACATCCTCTGCTTGATCTTTAAGCGCTTTTATTATGCGGGGATGGCAGTGTCCTTGGTTAACTGCCGAGTAAGCAGCAAGACAATCTAAATATTTTTTACCATCAACGTCATGCACCCACACACCGTCTGCTTTATTTATTACAACATCCAGTGGATGGTAATTGTGGGCGCCGAATTTTTCTTCCAATTCAATATACTCTTTTGATGTCATTCTTTAACTCCATGCCTTATTTTGAAAAAAATCATTTACGAAATCTATCAATTTTTGATCTGATTTGGGAATAAAATCGGTGCAGAAAATCGGTTTATACCTTAGTTACTCTTGTGAAAACTTTGTGTGCCTTGTGGTTTACCACAAAGCTCACAGATTAATAAACAATATTCTCGCTACTTTTTCAGTATTGTTTATTGTTAATCATTGTGTTTGCCGATGCACTTTGATAATTTGCTTAATAAAATTTGGTGATGATATGAACGTTACAACAAAATCTTTCAGTATTTCGACTCAAGGACATACCGATATAATCGATATCACAAATCAAGTTTCAAAGACATTGAAAGAATCTGGGATGAGTGAAGGCAATGCACTCGTGTTTGTACCGGGTGCAACTGCCGGTGTTACAACAATCGAATATGAACCCGGTTTATTAAGCGACTATCCCGATTTTTTTGAAAAAATAATTCCCTCCGGTGCTAATTATAAACATAATGATACTTGGCATGACGGTAACGGACATTCTCATGTAAGGGCTTCGCTTCAAGGAGCTTCTTTTCAAGTTCCGTTTGCCAGTGGTAAATTACTTCTCGGAACTTGGCAGCAAATAATCTTGGTCGATTTTGATAACCGGCCGCGTAACAGAAAAGTGATTGTTCAATTAATGGGGAAATAATTTGGGTAAAGTTATCACGGTCTTCGGAAGTTCGATGCCTCGTCCCGGTGAAGAAGAGTACGAAGCTGCTTATCAACTTGGTGAAATTCTTGGTGAAAATGGTTTTAGTGTTTGTACAGGCGGCTATCAAGGAATAATGGATGCGGTTTCCAAAGGAGTGGTTGAAAAAGGGCAGGAGGCAATTGGAATCACTGTTAATATATTCGGAGCGAAAGTTTCCGAACACTTAACCAAAAATGTTGAGTGCAATTCACTTTTTGAACGAATCGAAAAATTGATCTCTTACGGAGATGCGTTTATCATTTTACGCGGTGGAACCGGAACACTGCTTGAACTTTCCGTGCTTTGGGAAATGATTAACAAAAATTTATTAAACGAAAAATTAGTTGCATGTCACGGTGAAATGTGGGAACCTATCTTAAATACTGTCGATGAACGCATGAGATTTGAAGGAAGAAAGCATGGGATGATTTTCCATTCGAATAAAATTGAAGAGTGTGCGGAGTATATCATTTCGAAACAAGCTTCTTTCTAAAAACTTTGTCCGGAATGTAAAAACCATTAAGCCGCGAATGCGCGAATGAATTAACGAATCCGCGGCTTAATAAATTATTGAGTTGTATCTTCGAATGTTTCCTGAAGTCGTTTCGCCATATTTTCGAAACGGTTTCTAAGTTGTCTCACAGATGGATCATCCGGCAGATATGTTTCGATCTTATTAATGACTTCCATAGCTTCTTGATACTTACCGGTCTTTTCATAAATATCTAAAAGTAATCTATACGGATTATAACTGCTGCTGAAATCGGTTGGGTTTTCTTCCAAGTTTTTCAGTGCGATTTTCTCAACTTCATCTGCAAGTTCAACATACTTTTCTACCGCGCCCGCTTCGTAATAAATGCTGGCAACATCAAATAAAATTCTGTGGTCTATCGGAATAGTTGCTCTTGGTAATCGCTCTTCCATCTTATCTAATGCTTCTATAACTTTTTCATTGTTGCCCGTGTTATAGAGATGATGAATCGCCAATCGAATAAAAGAGTTTCGATAATTTTGCATCATTCTAATTTCGTTATCGTTTAGAAAGATTGATGGATCATCCATTCCTCGGAATTTGAATCCGGGTTGATATGATCTCGAAAAGCCATCCGGTTTTGTGAATAATTGTTTTTCGAGAATCTCCGGATTTACAAACGTCACTTGTCCATCGTTTTTCTTTGGAACTAATCGGTACGCCATTCCTTCCATTTGTAAATAATCATCTAATCCTAATCTTGCATCATCACTAACAGTTGCAGCGTAATAAATTGGTCTGTCCCATGTGTTTGATTGAATAATATCAAGTGCAATCAAGATCTTGAACACGAACTGCTTTAACATCACCATATTGTGCGGTGTTGCTCATTACCCAAGAAATTCTTCCGCTATTGACAACAGAAGTGTCTGTTATGTTATATTGTTCAATATCTTCGGGTGGTACATCGATAGTCATCCTGCGAGCTTCCCAACGGGAAGGACCGATTCTACTGATTTGTTCATCGGAATAACTCATTTCAATTTTTGGTGCTCCGTGCGGTTCGGTGTTTTTCATCTGGAGGATATACCAATCTGTATTAAGCAGACTTAAGTTTACAACTCTTACATCTCGGCGAACTCCTTCCACATCCTGCAAGTACCATAACGGGAATGTATCATTATCACCGTTAGTAAAGATCAAACCGTTTGGAGCAACGCTCTGTAATAAGTTGTAGGAATAATCCCACGGTACGTAATTGCCCGAGCGGTCTTGCTCGTGGAAATTTGTTGCAAGCATATTTAAAGGAACTAATAAGAAAGTGGCAACTAGAACAAAACTTGCGATCGGTTTTGCCAATTCTTTCTTTTTTATTTTTTCGAATGTTAAATCAACCAAACCACGAGTACCAACCGCTATCCACAATGAGTAAACAAAGAATGCGCCGACATAAAAATAATCTCTCTCCCTCGGCTGCGGCTGTTGCTGATTTTGGTAAAACGCGGTCAGATAACCGAGGAAAATGAACATCGCCATAAGTACCGACGCCATTTTCCAATCCTTCCTAAAGTGGAAGTATATTCCAAATAAGCCAAGTAAGAATGGAATTCCGTAAAGCGAGTTACCTGCACTACCTGCGAACTTTATTCCAAAAGGTTTGCCAAGGAAATTACCGAGCCAATTAAAAGGATAAATGTTTACTCCGTCATCTTGCACTGTTGAAGTTCTTCCGCCGTAATTCCATAATAAATATCTGTTAAACATGTGGTTCATTTGGTAAGTCCAAAGGAAATCTAAATCACTATCATAATTTCTATACATTACCATTTGATGCGGCTCGGGAGAGAAGCGACGTTTGAATGTCGGGAAATCTCCGTACTGCTCACGATTGAGGTAACTTACAACTTCGGAAAATGTTTTTGGACTGTTAAGATTTATCGGCGGATCTTGATTTGCTCTAATAATAATCATTGCGTAAGAGCTGAATCCGAGGAATGCAAAAAGAAAACTCTTTACAACAAGATTGAAAGTTTCTTGTTTTTTCATTCTCGTGTAATAAAGCAGATAAAGCATAATACCAAGAATTACAGCAATTATTATTAAATCCATTACGATGTTGTTACCGCCCAAACTTGAAATCGTGTTCGGTATGTACTTAACCATTCCCGGGTAAATTGCAACTAATGCAATACCGCCTAAAATGATCGGGATATAAAATGAATTTCTGTTGAAAATTCTTTTATAGAAAACTCCCATATAGACTAAAGATATTCCGGCAAACACACCAAGAAATCTAATATCTGTTTCACCGGACTCATCAAAAGAAACGGGAGCAGAATCAGTCATTGATGCCCACATCGCAAAAGCGATCAGTAAAAGTATGCCTGCATGACCTAAAAATATTTTGGCTGTCTGTTTAAAAATTTCTTCATCTTGCAGATAGCGCCGGATCATAATAATCATCATAATTGGTACAATTGCAAGAACAGCCATCAAGTGAACACCGGTTGAAAGACCGATGAGATAAAAAATCAAAATGATATATTTTTCGTTATCCGGTTCATCTGCTTTTTCGAACCAAATCATTATCAACCAAGTAACAATGCCGATAAAGAATGTTGAGAAAGCATAAACTTCCGCTTCAACAGCGTTAAACCAAAATGTTTGAGCAAATGCTAATGACAAAGCTCCGATTGCAGCAGCTAAATAAGTTGAAAGCGCATCAAAATAATTTTCGTGCTCTTTTCCTTTGAATGCTTTTATCAATTTTACGCCGATTAGAGTATGCGAAAAACACCGTAAAAGTACTCGACATTACAGAAATAAAGTTCACTCTTAAACCGATATCCTCAACAAACGGTATCATAGAAAAGAGTCGTCCCATAATTAAAAAGAAGGGTGTTCCCGGCGGATGAGGAACCTGCATCAAAACGGCTGACGCAATAAATTCACCGCAATCCCAAAATGAAACTGACGGTTGAACAGTGATAAAATAAACAATGAAGGCAATTAAAAATACAGAACCTGCAATCAGTTTGTGCAATAGTTTTTCGTTCATTTAATAATCCTCAAAAACATTGTAAAAATTTACTCATCCTCATCGGGTTTTTTGAAAAGATGATCGTAATTCGGTTTTGGTTTGTTGATATGATATTTTTCGTAAAGTTCTCTCAAAAATTCCATGGACGCTTTGTCTAAATCTTCATCATCCTTGTGACGTTTTACAAGCATTTTATATCTTTTGTTTTCATCGGATGAAAATTTTCTTTCATACCGGCGGAGGGTTTCAAAATATTTTTTCTGATCTCTGTAACTCATAATGAAAAATGATATTTAGAACTCAACAATATATAAAAATTAGGTGGTAATTCTAATTGGATTGTGAGGATTTTAGCTGCGGATACCACTCGTAAACCTTCTGCAGAAAATGTTCGGCTGAAGCATCCCAAGTAAAATTAGAAGCCCATTTTTTAGCTTCGGCAGACATTTTTGCCAGCTCTTCGGAATCACCGAGTAATTTTACCAAAACTGTCAGCAATTCTTCGCGGTTGTCCAAATCGACCAATTTACCCGTCACATTATTTTTAATTGAATCGCGAAGCCCCGGAACGTTTGAACCCACAACCGGTGTGCCCGATGCATTTGCTTCGATAACCGTGATGCCCCATCCTTCTTTAAGCGCCATAGTTATGAAAAGCCATGCCTTTGCCATTTCCTCGGCTTTTTGTTCTTCGGTCAAGTAACCTAAAAATTCAACGCTGCCGGTCAATCCTTTTTGCTCAACGTAATTCTTTAATTTCGGCAGATGGTCACCCGTACCACCAACCCTAAATTTGATTGCCGGTATTTTATCTTTAAGCGAAGGGAGAATATCGATTACCGCCTCAAGATTTTTATATTTTTTTATTCTGCCGATGTAACTAATTGTCGGATCGGAAAATTTATCAACTTTAACATTGCTGAATAGTTCGTGGTTAATTGCGTTGTAAAGAATATCGATTTTGTTTTCCGGTTGACCCAGTTCAATCAATTCGGTTTTTGTGCTTTGAGAGACTGCAAAGATCGGCGTTTCTCTATAGATTTTTGGAATCATTTTTTCCGAACGGATTATATAGTTTGCTATAAATCTTGGAAGTTCTTTATAGAGAGATGCGCCGTGAAGATGATGAATAATACCGACTAACGGTTTGTCTATATATTCAGGAGTTCTAAGCGGGATTTTTGAAATATCGTCAACGATGAGATCAAAGTTTTCCGAAGCGAGATATTTTTTGTAATACCGTCTAAACTGCCGGTTGAAAATAAACTTGTTACCGGTTCTGCGGATTTCCACACCTTCAAAAATTTCTATTTGCGGCGCACCGGGAAAGGAATGCGCAACATAGGTTACTTTGTGTCCCTTTCTTGCAACACGCCGGAAAATTTCGTGCATGTGAACTTCCGCTCCGCCCATTTCCGGATTTTTAGGACAACGCCAATTTACAACAAGTATTTTCATAACTAACTTTGTGAGATTTTTGTTATAAAAATAATGAAATTAAAAGATAATATTTGATATTTTGGTCACATAATCGCTGTTAATCTTTCTGCTTTTTCAACAGCAAGTTATTGGTATATAAAGTCATTGATGAGAATATATTGAGTACATTTTGTATTTTTCAATAAAGTTATAAGGAAAAACTAAATGAAGGTGTTTGAAAAATATTCACCTTCGGTTTCTATAATAATTGCAACCTATAACCGAGCAAATCTTTTGCCTCGCGCACTTGAATCCGTGTTAAAACAAACTCTTCATAATTGGGAATGCATTATCGTAGACGACGGAAGCAATGACAACACTTTTGAAATTGTAAACGAGTATGTTCAAAAAGATCAACGGTTCCGTTATATGAAGCATCAAAATAAAAAACCGCCGTTAACTTTTAATACAGGCGTTCAAGCGTCAATCGGCAGATACGTTACTTTCCTCGGCAGTGATGATGAATACAAACCGGAGCATCTGCAACTTCGTTATGATTTTATGATCAACAATCCCAAAGTAGATTTAATTCAAGGTGGTGTTGAAATTATTGGTCATCCTTTTGTAAAGGATAAAGATGCTCTATCAAAAGAAATTCATATTTCCGAATGTAAAGTCGGTGGAACGTTTTTCGGCAAGCGCGAAGTCTTTTTTGAGTTGGAAGGTTTCCGAAATTTGAAATATGCGGACGATACTGATTTTTGGGAAAGAGCGGAAAAGAAATTTAACTTAGCTGAAGTTGATTATCCGACTTATATTTATCACCGAGATACACCGGATAGTATTTGCAATACTATTTAATTTGAAGAAAATAGAACGCAGATTACACGGAAAAAGAAGATCAACACAGATTAATCTGCGAGAATCTATATTTTCTGTGGTATCAGTGTTCCATTCGGGATTCATTAATAGAAACTAAATCGTATACTTCTCAATAAAATCTTCGGGAATTTTTGAAGGTCTTCCGTTTTTTATATTGATCATTGTGTAAGTGAACTGTCCGTCCGCCGCGACTTTACCGTTTTCTTTTTTCACAATCTCAAAGTTCACGATGCTTTGTGAACGGTTAAAATCCTCAACTTGTGTTCGCACAACAATTTTATCCGTTAAAACAAGCGCACGTTTGTAATTAATTGTAGCATTTGAAACAACCCAAGTAAAACCGCGATCTAAAAACTCTTCCATCGTTACTTTATAATCTTTCTTCATTTGGTCATAACGTGCGGCTAAAACATAATCCAAATATTTTGAATTATGCACATGGTTGTTCATATCAATATCGTCCGGACGGATGGTAAGTTCTGTTTCGAATATTGAGTATTTCTTATTCATCTTTCCGTTTCTCTTTAATCATTATGGTTACTAAGATAATCATTACTAAACCAAAAATTGCACCCGCATAAAAAGTTGCTTCAATTCCAAGTGAGATATAAATTAATCCCATTAAAACCGGACCGAGTGTTTGCCCTAATCGTAGAACCATTCCGTTTAATGACATAAATGCCGCGCGGTATTCAATTGGTGCCAGTGATGCAAGCAGCGTTTGTATTGAGGGAATATTCATGCCCTGTGCCACCCCGAATAAAATAACAGGCAGTATTAATCCCCAAATATTATCAATGAGCGGAATGAGAACTAAAGATATTATATAAAGAACAAATGCAATCAATATCAATTTCTTTTCGGAAAAAAACGAAACGAGTTTTCCGAGCTGAGAAGAAGTGATGGCTGTAGTAAGTGACATGCTTGACATTAAAATCCCAATTGTAACAGTTGACGCACCAAAACTTCTGTCCAACAAGAAAGGGAAATATGTTAAGTAAGATCCGTAAAGTATTATAAATGTGACAACGCTTGTCAAGAATATTCCAAGTACTTGAAAATTCTTTATGCTTTCCCAAGTACTTATCAAATAATCCCTCAATGACTGTTCGTTTTTGGGTTCGGGGTTATGGAGTGAAGTTATAACTAAAATTCCGACCGGCAGAGCTAAAACCGGAAGCAAAAAAGGGAAGTTCCATCCAAACACTGCAAGTACACCTCCGATTGCCGGATATGCTGCAGTACCGACACTCAAAACCGATGCGGAGTATCCCATTACAGCGGCACGTTCTTTACCTTTATAAATATCACCGATTAAAGTTACATTGAGCGAACCGAGTGAAGCGGAACCAACCCCTTGTAAAAATCGGAAGAACAATAACAAATAAAAATCCACCATAAAAGCGCAAAGGGTTCCGGCAATTGCAAAAAGAAAAAGAGAAGGCACCAAAACTTTCTTACGACCAAGCCGATCTCCGAGTACTCCGAAAATCGGTGTTAGCAATACGCCCGGTATCGTGAAAACCGTTATTAATAATCCGACTTGTTGAGTGCTGATGCCGAGTTCTTTTTCAACTTTCGGGAATGCGGGAGTAATACTTGAAACACCTAAAACTGCAATCAGTGTAACTGCGGCAATTGTTACAAAGTTAATATCATTGAAGACCTTATGGCGGAATGAGATCTTTTTGGTATCGTTCATAAAAGATAGTCAGTAATAATTAAATTGATGCATAACTTAATTAATAATGGAACGCTGATGACACTGATGCGACAGATAAGCACAGATTTGATTTATAATTGTCAGCTTTTCAGAATCATAAATATCATATTGTATGTTTTGCGAGTTTCGTTAAAGATCATTCACCTTACAGCTTTTGCTCAAGATTAGTTAGTTACGGCAAGAATTTTTTCTAAGTCTTCTTCCGAAACAGTGAGCATTTCATTACTTATTAATCGTGATGTTAAAGTTTTCCAATTTTTGTCACCTTCAAATACTTCTTTGAAAATTGGAAGTGATTCTTCGACCTTACCGGTATTAGCTAAAGTTACCGCAGTCCAAAATTTCATTTCAAGATTATCCGGGAACATATTTTGTGCTGATGAATATTCTTGCATAGCTAGTTCCATGTCGCCATGTTCGATTGCCAAATCGCCTGCGTTCATATGTTCATACGCTTTATGAACATTGTAAATTCTTCGCAATTCCTTAAGCGGTTCGGAGTGATCTTCAATATGAATGTCAATTAATCGGTCTTCCCAAACTTTGCCTGAAGATTCGGCTTTTACTATCAGCAATGCAGCGGATTGTTTCCCGCGTATATCACCACCGGCTGCTTCAGCTGCATCGAGTGTTGCGAGTAATCTTTCTGCAAGTGTTCCTTCTGTGTTTTCAAATGTTTCTTTCATCACCGGCCAAACATTATTGCTCAGCATCATATTAGCTTGAACAGAAAATTGATTTCCTTCGATGTGTCCGGCTTCCGCAATGCATTTGCTTCCGGTATAGGCGGCAACGGTTCCGTTCGCATCTAATATTGCAAGCTGCCGGAAAGCTCGTACCTTCGTCGGTTTTGATCAAGACTGTCCAGAGCTTCTTTTAGCGGTTATAACCATTTTTCAATAATTCCAACCCTCGCGGACCGAATGAGGCGTTAACAAGTGATTGAGTTGCAATTACACCAACGCCTGCCTCACCCCAAGAGACGATCGTTCCAACCGAGAACCAATGAGACTGAACCGCGACGCCCATTTCACCGGTCACGGTATCACGGGCAACAATGCTGTAAGTGTGAGCTAACGGATTTTCACCGTAAAAAGTTTGTGAGTTTGCAGTTATTGCAATCAAAAGAAAAAATAGAATTTTTTTCATTTTTGTTTTCCTAAAATGTTTACCAATTAACTGGTTTTCTTTTTATCGGCATAGTCATACATCTGCATCCGCCGCCCCCGCGTGCAAGTTCCGAACCTTCAATTGTAATTACTGATTTATCAATTTTAGTTAAATCTTTTTTCAATATTTCATCTGCTTTAATAACTTCGAAACCATTATTGTTGAGAGCTTCAATGGTGTAGCTATTTCTTCCATAGCCAAGAACTTTACCGGGAGCTACAGCAAAAAAGTTTGCGCCGCTGTGCCACTGTTCACGTTCTTGAATCCATTCATCGGAATTACCACCGCAAGAGATCGCTTCTAAATCTATGCTAACTGTCCGTAATGCTTCGGGTATATTTTTTTGTTCACGTATCCAAGCTACTTCTCCGTTATCAATTTTTATGTGAACTGTTTCATAACTGTGCTGATTAAAAACGACCGGCTCGTAAGCTAAACATGTATCTCTGTCGAGCATCGTAAATACCATATCGAGGTGAATAAAAGATTCTAATGTTTGAGGAAGTTCTTGAACAATCACATGTTTTGTTTCTTTTGTTTTCTTAAGTTCATCCAAAATAAAATCAACGCCTTGAGTTGTTGTGCGAGTTCCGATCCCGATACAAAGTACATCATCACGAATAACCAGTATGTCTCCACCTTCAAAAGTATTATTCGATCCATATTCCGAGCGGCGTAATGGATTAACTGTTTCCGCTTTTACTTTTGGATGAAATTCGAATATTGCTTCCATAATGAATGCTTCACGTTCTCTAACCTTGCTGCTCATTCTGGATATTAAAACTTTATTCCCGACACTAACCGCAGGGTCACGTGTAAAGAAAAAATTATGCAGCGGAAGTAGTGAATACCGTTCTTTGCTTAAAAACTTTGTTAGAGTATCTTTTACAATCGGTACTCCTTCGATAAGTTGTTTTGATAACTCTTCGGGTGCAAGCGAGTCTAAATATTCTCTGATACATTCAACCGATT
Organism: Melioribacteraceae bacterium; assembly: GCA_034521465.1. Lineage (GTDB taxonomy): Bacteria > Bacteroidota > Ignavibacteria > Ignavibacteriales > Melioribacteraceae > SURF-28. The sequence goes on from JAXHMN010000011.1 coordinate 58,674, forward strand.
CATTAGAGCAGATATCATTTATCACACTTTCTTTTGCTTCCGGTATTTTAAGAATATCAGATAATAAAGTGTTAACCTCATATATGTTTGTGAGATTTCCGAGAGCGTTTTTGAATTGATTGTATTCCTTTATTCGCAACGGAAAGATTTAAGATATCACTATATAAAGCACGCTCTGCATTCTGAGGTGTCATATTTTCGACTTCACTTCCGGGAGTATGAATTATTACTCCTTCAAGTTCGCCGATTTCTGATGTAACATTTATATTCATAAAACCTTCTCTTCTATATTACCCAAATATTATTTTCGATTCGGAGTTTTGTATCATCTAAATAAACTTCTCTGCCGACACCGCCTGGTCTAAAGTCGGTAACAATATCAACATGTTGAGCGGAATTATTCATAATGCCTTCCTTAACTAATTGCTCGGTTTCATTTTTTCCTTCGATTGAATTTGGATCATCGGAGAAACATTCCGGGTAACTCGCCCCGATTGCAATGTGCAGCGTTCCGCCAACTTTTTCAACAAAGAGAGGATGTTTTAATACTTCTTCTATTCCGTTGTTCATTCCGAGCGCGACTTCTCCGAGACGGTGCGATCCTTCATCCGTTTCAATTATTTTTGTTAAAGCGTCATGTCCCCGTTTTGCGTGGTATTCAACTATTTTCCCTTCTTCAAATTTTAGATAGATACCTTGTATTGTTGTGCCGCCTTGAAAAACCGGAAGATCGACAAAAATTTCTCCTTCAACTGTATTTGCATTTGGACTTGTAAAAACTTCACCATCCGGAAAATTTCTTTTGCCGGTACATTTAACAATGTTTCTGTCGGAGATATCCATTGTTAAAGTTAGTTCTCTTTTTTCGTATGGATGCTCTGTAACAATTGTAATGGTTTGACTCTTGTCCATAATCTGGAAAATTTCTTCTTCAACCTCTTCCAGCATTTTGGGATCAACTGTTGAAGCAGAAACGATAACATTTGTATAGTCTTCTAAACTCATCTCTTCCATATCGGCAAATCCTTTTGTTGGAAAAAGAGTAAGAACCCACGGTTTACCTAACCGAATATTTTTATATGGTTCCTCCGCTCTCATGATTGCTTTAACATTAAGTTCCGGCAGCCCTTCAAACAACTTTGGTTCTTCTGCACCGAGGATTTCAATATACTTAGTCATTGAGTTATAACGATCCATTTGCCATTCGGGAACGCGTTCAATTTGTTTTACGGTTCCGTTACGAGCAATCGATGCTCCCCAAACTCTTCCTCTGTCGTTATCGGGTGGAACTAAATTTACATCAACGATTGCACCGGCTCTAAATATCTTATCCTGTAAAACAGAAATTAACGGCCAGCAAATATGTTCGCCTTTAATCATTACAATATCTTCGGGGGATATTCCGTCGAGTGAGTAATTAAGCAAGTAGTCTGCCCAAATTTCTAAATCTGTTTTTGAAATTAGCTCTTTCATTTTTTACCTATATCTTTAGTTAAGATTTTGGTTTTGTACCGAGTTTTCCTTCGGACGAATTATCATAAAACCGGGTAGTTGGGTAAGCAAATGCTATATCATCGTTTTTAGCAAATTCGATTAAGACGTTTTCCCAGATTTCCTGCTCGGATGTTCTTCTTTTTCGGACATCACAAAGGTAGCGCATGGTCAACATTACGCCATTATCTTTAACCGAAGTATAAACTATCGGCGTAAGTACGTTATAGAAAATCATAAACTTCCGGGAAGTTTCTTTGATTTTGCTCTGAACGTCACTTGTTAAATGTTCAGCATGCCCATTTACTATTTTTGACAAAATTTCTTTTGCTTTTTTCCAATCGCTCTCAAAGGTGATAAGTACTCCAACTTCGTTCCAGATGTAATTAAATCCGGTTGAATAGTTTGCTTGAAAGTCTGTAAATATTTTTCCGTTTGGTATGTGAACAATTCTACCGGTGCTTTGGTCTGCATCAACCCAGTTCCCGATTTCCATTACTGTAAACTGAAAAATTCTTACATCAATCACATCACCGGAAAGCCCATCTATTTCTATTCTATCACCGGTCTCGAATGGTTTCCGTATTACAATAAACATCCATGCAACGATGTTTACTAATGGATCCTTTAACGCAATAGCGATACCGGCGGAAAGTAACCCAAGAAAAGTTGCAATAGAACCGAATCCTTGATACCAAACTTTTATTAATACAAGTGAAATAATTAGAGTGTAATGATGTAGGTTGAAGTTTTCCGCCACTTGTACTGTAGTTTTACATTCTCAAATTTTTTGAATACAAGATTCAGAATAATTTTGCGGACAATAAGGAGTATAATTATTGCAATTAAAGAGGTAAGTAGTTTCTCTTGAGCATCAGAACTAATACCGAAATTTTCTTGAAACCAACTGCTGATGTATTCCATTTTTATTCAAATTTAATTGAGGTTGCAATGTTTTCAAAAGTACGTCTGAAACTCATAAAAGAGTCAGGTCTGCTACTTGAGATTACGACTAATCCATAATCACCACGATGAAATATATAAGCTATTGATTGTAATTTTTGCAAACGTTGAACATAAGTAAAAATAATCCATTCAGATTTTTCATCGTCCATTTCTGCGGAGCCCTCTTCAAGAACTTCAAATTCACTCATTTGAGCAGGCAATGCAGATTTACTGTATTCCATATATTGAGTAACATTTTGAACTGAATCGGGTAAGTCTTCTGTAAAAATGTATGTGTTTTCACGGAATAAATCTTTTTTACCCTCGGAAGGTGATTGAAAAACAACAATTGCGCCCATCCCGCTTTCACTCTCTTTGCCAAAACCTTCGCGTGAATTCCAGTCTTCGGGATATTCAATTGAGAAACCGTAGCTATCATTTTCATAGAGCGTATATCCTTCTCGTTTATCTGGCTTGCAGCCAAATAGAATAACCATGATCAGAAGGAGAACAATAGTTTTAATTTTGTTGTGCATAATTTTCCCGTAAATAGTATTGTATAATTCTAGTTATCGTAATTTAATACTGAACTTAACCATTTTTCAACTTCTTTTACACTCATTCCTTTTCGTTTTGCGTAATCTTGAATTTGACTTTTGTCGAGTTTACCGACATTAAAATATCTTGCCTCAGGATGAGCGAAATATAATCCACTTACTGAAGAAGCGGGGTACATTGCAAGACTTTCGGTTAAGGAAATTCCGGTATTATTTTCTACATCAAGTAGTTTGAACAAGTTTATCTTTTCAGTATGATCCGGTTGTGCGGGATAACCTGGAGCGGGACGAATACCTTTGTAGTTTTCGGAAATCAGTTCTTCATTTGAAAGTTTTTCATCGGATGCATATCCCCAATACTCTTTGCGAACTTTTGCATGGAGAAGTTCTGCAAATGCCTCGGCTAATCTATCGGCAAGAGCTTTAGTTAAAATGCTGTTGTAGTCATCGTGCTCATCTTCGAACTTTCTTATGAGTTTCTCGATCCCAATCCCGGTAGTAACCGCAAATGCACCAATGTAATCATTTAGATTAGTCTCTTTTGGAGCAACGTAATCAGATAACGCCAAGTTTGGTACTGACTCTGCTTTTTTGGACTGCTGCCTTAATGAATGAAATGTTTCGAGTAACCCTTTTCTGCTTTCATCTGTGTAAACTTCAATATCATCATCAACAGAATTTGCGGGGAATAACCCGAATATTCCATTAGCTTGAAGTAAATTTTCTGTAATGATTTTTTCTAATAATTTGTTTGCATCATCATATAATTTTTTTGCTTCTTCGCCGTACTTTGCGTTTTCAAAAATCTTAGGAAATTTTCCTTTCAGTTCCCAAGTAATAAAGAAAGGAGTCCAATCAATATATTTGCTGATTTCTTCAAGCGGAAAGTTCTCTAAAACGGTGATACCAAGTTTTTTTGGTTTTTTAATCGGGATTTTTTCCCAATCTGTTTTAAATGAGTTTTCTCTTGCTTCGTTAATCGGAATCAATTTTTTATTCAATTGTTTTTTTGCGTGGTTTTCACGGAGCTCTTTATATTCATCTGAAATTTCTTCGATGAATTTGCCATAGTGAACTTTGCTCAACAAATTACTAACAACGTTAACGCTTCGCGAGGCATCAAGTACGTGAACAGTCGGACCTGTGTAATTAGGTTCAATCTTTACCGCGGTGTGAATTCTCGAAGTAGTTGCGCCTCCGATCAAAAGTGGTTTGCCGATATTTAATCTTTCCATTTCTTTGGCAACGTGAACCATTTCATCGAGAGATGGCGTTATCAATCCGCTCAAGCCGATAATGTCTACATTTTTTTCAACCGCTGTAGAGAGAATTTTATCGGAGGGAACCATCACTCCTAAATCAATTACATCATAATTGTTACAACCGAGAACAACACCGACAATGTTTTTACCTATGTCGTGAACGTCGCCCTTAACGGTAGCTAAAAGTACAATTCCTTTTGCTCGCTTATCGCCGCTTTCTTTTTTCTCGGCTTCGAGATAGGGAATTAAGTATGCAACAGCTTTTTTCATCACGCGGGCACTTTTAACAACTTGCGGAAGGAACATTTTGCCGGAACCAAACAAATCACCGACTACATTCATTCCGTCCATTAGCGGACCTTCAATTACATCAAGCGAAGAAGGAAGTTTTTGACGAGCTTCCTCGGTATCTGCTTCTATAAATTCTACGATGCCTTTTACCAGAGCATGTTTTAATCTTTCTTCAACGGAAGTATTTCTCCATTCGGCAGATTTTACTTCAGTTTTATCTTTCTGTTTTACATTTTCTGCAAAGTCAGTTAAGCGTTCGGTTGCATCTTCTCTTCGATTAAATAAAACATCTTCAACACGTTCTAAAAGATCTTTCGGGATTTCCGCATAGACTTCCAACTGACCGGCGTTTACAATTCCCATGTCCATACCGGCTTCAATTGCATGGTAAAGGAATGCAGCGTGAATTGCTTCCCGTACGGTATTATTTCCGCGGAAAGAAAATGAAATATTACTCACCCCGCCGGAAATTTTTGTAAGTGGTAAATTCTTTTTAATCCATCGCGTTGCTTCGATATAATTGATTGCGTATTCGTTATGTTCTTCAATGCCGGTGGCAATTGCAAAAATGTTTGGATCGAAAATTATATCTTGCGGAGGAATCCAACTTGTTCGGTTAGAATTTTATAAGCCCGTTCGCAAATTTGAATTTTTCTTTCAAAAGTATCTGCTTGACCTTTTTCATCAAAAGCCATAACTATAACTGAAGCACCGTATTTCATGACCTTTTTTGCTTGGCGGATAAATTCTTCCTCACCTTCCTTCATGCTAATTGAGTTTACTATTCCTTTCCCTTGTAAACATTTTAAGCCGGCTTCAATAACAGACCATTTTGATGAGTCGATCATAATCGGAAGTTTGGCGATATCCGGTTCCGACATTAATAAGTTGAGAAACTTCACCATTACTTTTTCGGAATCGATCATTCCTTCGTCCATGTTTACATCCAGTATCTGCGCTCCGCTTTCAACTTGATGCTTTGCAACCGAAAGTGCTTCTTCAAAATTTTCTTCTTTGATCAACCTTGCAAATTTCTTTGATCCGGTGACGTTAGTTCGTTCACCGATGTTTACGAAATTTGTATCCGGGCGTAACTCAAGCGGCTCAAGCCCACTTAACCTTAAGTATGGTTCGCGTTTTGAGATTTTTCTTGGAGATGCGTTTGCTGCCATATCGGAAAAAACTTTTATATGATCCGGAGTTGTACCGCAACATCCGCCGACTATATTGTAAAAACCTTCTTCGGCAAATTCAGCCAATACCTTTTTCATTGATTCCGGTGATTCGTCATATTCACCAAACTCATTTGGTAAACCGGCATTCGGATAAATCGACACATAACATTCCGCGATCGAAGAGAGTTCTTGAATAAACGGACGCATCTGTTTTGGTCCGAGCGAACAATTCAATCCAACGCTTAATAAATTTTTCACGTGAGATATTGAAATCCAAAATGCTTCGGTTGTCTGTCCCGATAAAGTACGCCCGCTTTGATCAACGATCGTACCGGAGATCATGATAGGTACTTCTTCATTTCTCTCTTCAAGCAGTTCTTGAATTGCAAAGAGTGCAGCTTTTGCATTCAGCGTATCGAAAATAGTTTCAACAAGTAAAATATCAGCGCCGCCGTCAAGCAAACCTTTTGCAGCTTCTTTATACGATTGATAAACTTGGTCAAAAGTAACCGCTCTATAACCCGGATCATTTACGTTGGGAGAAAGAGAAAGTGTTTTGTTCATCGGCCCGATTGCACCGGCGACAAATCTGGGCTTGTCTGAATCTTTTTTTGTGAACTCTTCAGCTGCTTCTTTTGCTAAACTTGCGGCTGCCTTGTTTAACTCATAGACAATTTCTTCGGTTTTATAATCAGCTTGAGAAATTGAGGTTGCGTTAAAAGTGTTTGTCTCAATTATATCAGCGCCCGCTTCGAGATATTTTCTGTGAATCTCTTTTATTATTTGCGGTTGAGTTAAACACAGTATATCGTTATTACCTTTTAACTCATCGGGATGATCTTTAAATCTTTCACCGCGATAATCGGCATCCGATAATTTGTACCTTTGAATCATAGTTCCCATTGCGCCATCGAGAACTAAAATCCGTTCAGAAAGAATACTTTTTAATTTATCTATAATCATAATGAATGATATAACCCTCTTTTGAAGATGAAGCCCAATATACTTAAATTAGCTTTTAATATAAATCTAACAGGAGTTTGAAAAATGATAGTAGTAACGGGCGGAGCAGGTTTTATAGGTAGCGCAACAGTTTGGAAGTTGAACCAAATGGGTGAAGAAGAAATAATCATTGTTGATACTTTGCGTGACGGTGAGAAGTGGAAAAACCTAAACGGATTAATATTCCAAGATGTCATTCATAAATCAGATTATTTTGATATGGTTTTAGATAACGAAGTTCCGTTTAAGACAGATGCAATTATTCATCTTGGCGCATGTTCTTCAACTACCGAAAAGAATGCAGACTATCTACTTCATAACAACTATGCCTTTACCGTTCAGTTGGCAAAGCATGCACTTGAGCAAGATATTAGATTTATCTATGCTTCATCCGCTGCAACATACGGATCCGGTGAAAACGGTTATAACGATGACGAAACTGCGCTTGAAAAACTTCGACCGCTTAACATGTATGGTTACTCAAAACAAATGTTTGATCAATGGGCCAAGCAGAATAAAGTATTAGATAGAATAGTCGGCCTGAAATATTTCAACGTTTACGGTCCAAATGAATATCACAAAGGAGATATGCGGAGTGTTGTTCACAAAGCTTTTGAACAAGTTCGTGATGAAGGAAAAGTAAAACTTTTTAAATCAACAGATGATAAATATGAAGATGGTGGACAGATGCGTGATTTTATTTATGTAAAAGATGCGATTGATATGACATTATTCTTTTTGGAAAACCGTGATGTGAATGGTCTTTATAATATTGGAGCCGGCAATGCCCGAACTTGGAATGATTTGGTAACAGCACTCTTTAACGCTGTCGGTAAACCGGTTAATATTGAATATATAGATATGCCGGAACATCTTATCGGGAAGTATCAAAATTTTACAGAAGCAAAAATGGATAAAATTAAAAAAGCCGGTTACAATAAAGAGATCGGTTCTGTAGAAAAAGGTGTGGAGGATTATGTGAAAAATTACCTGCTGAAGGATGAGTATTTAGCATGGTAAACCGTTAAAACGGTTAAGAAAGAATTCGGGGTATGATGACTAATTAAGCATAGAACTGTTTTAACAGTTTATTGAAAAAGGAAAATTATGAAACTCGCAACTCTCTGCTACATTCAAAAAGAAAACAAGACATTGATGCTTTACCGTAACAAAAAAGAAAATGATTACCACGAAGGTAAATGGAACGGACTGGGTGGAAAGTTTGAACCGGGCGAAACACCTGAAGATTGTGCAATAAGAGAAATTAAAGAGGAAGCCGGATTAACAGTAAAGAAATTAGTTATGAAAGGATTCATAACTTTTCCGCTATTTGACGGGAAGGATGACTGGCATGTTTTTCTTTTTTGTTATAAATGATTTTGATGGAGATTTAATCGATTCACCTGAAGGTGAACTGAAATGGATACCAAATGAAGAATTAACCGAGATAAATTTGTGGGAAGGAGATAAAATCTTTATCCCGTGGTTATTCGAAGATAAATTCTTCAGTGCAAAGTTTATTTACGTGGATGGAAAATTCAAAGATTATGAGGTGAGTTTTTATTGATGAATTGAATACGAAAAAGCAGATAAGCGCAGATAACTGCGTTAATCCGTTGTCTCTACGTTATTTACGTTCTATTTTGCTGTTATTTCTTGCCAACAATTTTTTCTTCATAAATCCGCAGAGCATATCATTTACATAGGAGGGATTTTCAACTGGGGACATATGTCCTGCTCTCGGTACAATTCCGTATTCCGAGTCTTTTATTTTATCCGCCATTTCTCGCATCACCGGCGGAGGAGTTAATTTATCAAACGAACCGCCCATAACAAGCGTAGGGATTTTTATCTTTTTCAAAAATGATTTTGTACTCGTTCGGCAAGCCATCGCAAGTAAAGAACCCTTAACACCTGTTGCATTATTGCTTTTGCAAACATTTGTGATGTTTTCAACAGTTGATCGCATGTTTTCCAAGGACTCATCCGCAAAGAGATTCGGAATAAGATCATCAACAAATGTATCGAGCCCGTCCGTGTTAATTTTGTTAATACCATCCGAACGTTTAATTTTTCCGGCATCATCATCTGCATCAGCTTTTGTATCGAGTAATATCAAACCTTTAAACGAGACTGATCTCTTTCAACCGCACGTAATGCTATATAGCCACCCATTGACAAACCACAAATAACCGGTTGTCCTAAATCCATTTCATGCATCAACCAAAAAAGATCATCAACAAAAAACTCCATCGTATATTGACCGTCGCCTACATAACTTCTACCCAATCCTCTTATATCATATGCAATTACTCTATATTCTTTTTGAAGTGCTCGAATTTGACTTGTCCACATCGTGTAATCAAATGGAAAACCGTGAATCAAAATAATTGTCTGTTTGTTTTTATCACCTAGATCGTGTACCGATAAACCGTTAATCGTAATATGCATGACGCCAACCTCTGATTTTTTGAGTGATTAAGATAAGAAATTCTCGATGAATCCTGTACCTAATTCGGATTATAACTTTGCATATTTTCAAGCAAATTAATAATTAAGAACAACTATAAGTTTTGTCAAATAACTTACTTTCAAATTTTGCTTTCTACTTGAGATTCTTAATTTAATTCTATTATTTAGCAAAGCAGAATAAGAGATTCCTCACCGGAACTTTGTTTTGGTGAGCTTTGTTTCAAATATTAAGATGAATACTTACCTAATTACATATAAAGAACAAATCTGCATGAAAAGATACAACCGAAATTTCGGTTACTTTTCTACCTGCATGTGTTAATACTCATCGTTTTACCTCGTTAATACACTTTAATTATCTATTGAAAAAAGTTTTTTAGAATTAAACGGAGAAATTTATGAACTCCAATAAGTTTATTGGGTTCGAAGAATTTTCGAACAATCTTTTAAATATACGTCACGGTTACACTTCTCGGTTTTCAGCGAAGACTGAAATACAGAAATTTATAAACGAACTCCTCCAGTTATTGTTCCCGCATTATTCGGAACAGGTTTATTATGATAGTAAAGAAATTGAAAGTAAACTTTTACTTCTCAAGAGAAATCTTCACTTCATAATGAAATCTATGAACGGAAGAATTAATTACAGTGAAGATAAACTTGATAAATTTTTTGAAAAGATACCCGAGATAAATAAAAAGTTATGGAAAGATGCCGAGTTTATCTTTAAGGGTGATCCGGCTTCCGAGGATATTGACGAAGTAATTCTATCATATCCCGGATTTTTTGCAATCGCAGTTTATAGATTGGCTCATGAAATATACAAAGTTGATATCTCTAAAATGCCGAGAATTATGACCGAGTATGCACACCAATTAACCGGTATTGACATTCACCCCGGTGCAGAAATCGGCACACCATTTTTTATTGATCACGGAACCGGCATAGTAATTGGTGAAACCGCAAAAATTGGTAACCGTGTAAAAATTTATCAAGGTGTGACGCTTGGTGCTTTAAGCGTCGATAAAAAAATGAAAAATGTTAAACGTCATCCAACAATTGAAGACGATGTAGTTATTTACGCTCAAGCTGTTATCCTTGGCGGGGAAACGGTAATTGGACAAAGCAGCGTGATTGGCGGAAACGTTTGGCTTACTCAAAGCGTTCCGGCCTATTCGGTTGTTTATCATCAAAAGTGAAATTAAAGTAAGGGAAAGCGGTAATTATCAAGAGCCCGTAGATTTTGTTATTTAATTGAAAGGAGCAAGAAATGAAATATAATAATATTGTTGAAGCAATCGGCAACACGCCTCATGTGAGGATCAATAAGTTGTTTGGCGATAAACATGAAGTCTGGATGAAACTCGAACGTGCGAATCCCGGCGGAAGCATTAAAGATAGAATTGCGGCATCAATGATTGAAGATGCTGAAAATAAAGGGTTTCTTAAAGAAGGAAGTATAATTGTTGAACCGACATCGGGAAACACCGGAGTCGGCTTGGCGATGGTAGCTGCTGTTAAAGGTTACAAAATAATTTTGGTTATGCCGGAATCAATGTCGATTGAAAGAAGAAAATTGATGGCAGCTTACGGAGCCGAATTTGAGCTCACTCCAAAAGAAGGTGGAATGAAAGGAGCTATTGAAAAGGCAACTGAAATTGTTGAAAAAAATGAAAATGCCTGGATGCCCCAGCAATTTGAAAATCCGGCTAACGTGGCAATACATAGAGAAGCAACAGCAAAGGAGATACTTAATGATTTCCCGGATGGATTTGATTATTTGATAACCGGTGTCGGTACAGGCGGACATATAACCGGGGTTGCGGAAGTATTGAAAGAAAAATTTCCAAACCTGAAAGTTTTTGCCGTAGAGCCTGCGGATTCACCCGTTATTAAAGGAGGAGAACCGGGGCCTCATCCTTTGCAGGGAATTGGCGCCGGATTTATCCCGGAAAATCTTCATAAGGAAGTTCTCGACGGTTCAATCCAAGTCGAGAAGGAAGAAGCTTTTGAATTCGCAAAAAGAGCAGCTCGAGAAGAGGGATTGTTGATTGGAATTTCTTCCGGCGCTTCACTTGCTGCAGTCAATAAAAAGTTAGTTGAAATTCCCGAAGGGAAAAGGATTTTAACCTTCTCTTACGATACAGGTGAAAGATATCTTTCTGTTGAAGGGTTGTTTTAGGATAATAATAAACCCCGGGATTTCTATCTATAGAAAGTAAATCGGCATCTACTGAAAATATTTTTTTGTCAGACAAATCTCTGGATATTCCATGATTACCCTTTAATAACTCCGATTGGTTTTATCTTTGCCACTTTTGTACTTATTCCGGCGAAGTGCATAACATCTACAACATCCGAAACATCTTTGTACGCATAGGGCATTTCTTCGGCAATAGTCTTCATTCCCTTTGCTTGAATTGAGATACCCTGAGACTTCAACTCATCAATTAAATTTTTTCCTTTACCGGCTTTTAATGCTTTACGTCTGCTCTGCAGTCTTCCAGCACCGTGGCATGAGCTGCCGAAAGTTTCTTCCATTGCTCTGCTTGTTCCAACAGATATAAAAGAATATCTCCCCATATCACCCGGTATTAAAACCGGTTGACCAACGTTTTTGTATTTACCGGGAATGAATTCACTCTCCGGAGGAAATGCTCTCGTTGCTCCTTTACGATGAACACAAACCTCTTTTTCTTTACCGTCAATGTTATGGTTTTCAATTTTTGCAATGTTATGACAAACATCATATACCAGATTAAAACCAAGCTCTCTTTCGGAAATGTTAAAAGTATTGAGCAACGATTTTTTTGCAAGGTGCATAATAATTTGACGATTGTTCCAAGCAAAATTTGCTGCGCCGTGCATCGCACCAAGATAATCTTGGCCTTCTTTTGATTGAATAGGTGCGCATGCAAGCTGTCTATCAGGTAAATTAAAATTGAATTTCTTTTCCGCTTTAACCAGCACTTTCAAATAATCATCACAAATCTGATAACCCAATCCACGCGAGCCGGTGTGAATAAGGATAACCATTTGTCCCTTAAAAAGTCCAAACACTTCCGCAGCTTTTTCGTCATAAATTTCATCCACAATATCAACTTCTAAAAAATGATTGCCGGAACCAAGCGTTCCTGCTTGATCTTGCCCGCGTTCAATTGCTCTGGATGAAACAGCAAAATTATCTGCATTTGCTAACTTTCCTCTTTCTTCAGTAAAATCTATGTCTTCTTGATTTCCAAATCCCTGTTCAACAGCCCATTGACTTCCGTTTTCCAATACATTCATAATATCCTTTGCCGATAACTTTTTTATTGCTCCGCTTGCTCCAACACCGGTCGGTACATTTTTGAAAAGGCTCTCAACCAATTGATTGATTTTTGGTTTTACTTCATCAAGTTGGAGTGATGTTCGTGCAAGTCGGACTCCGCAATTAATATCGTAACCAACACCACCGGGTGAGATAACTCCATCATTAATGTCGGTTGCAGCAACGCCACCAATCGGGAATCCGTATCCCCAATGGATATCCGGCATTGCTAAACTATACTTTTGAATTCCGGGCAGATGAGCTACGTTTACAACTTGCTTAATTGCTTCGTCGTCTTTGAGAGTACCCTCGAGCATGTTCTTTGTCGTATAAATTCGTCCGGGCACAAGCATATTGTTTTGCTTTGGTACTTCCCATAAGTAATCAGTTATTTTATTTACTTCGTATCCACTTACTTGCATATTATTACTCCTTCGTCATGAACTTTTTAATTCGATCCGACTGTATATTCACATAATATCCTAAACGTTATTAGACTCTTTAAGTAAGAATATGATAAGGAAAAGATTAAATGTCAAAAACAATTCGTGTAGAATAACTGCCGTTTGCTTTTTTGATTTCCAATTGGTGGTAGGTGACTGCTTTTATTTCTTCTTTGAAATCTATTTTTGTCGGTTGTACATTTAATCCTGCAAGACGGGCAGTCATTTTATAACCGCCATTTTTGTGAAGATTAATATCTTCAACTCCTGTGCAGAACCAATTTTTTGAAAGGAAAAGATAATTAACTTCACTTAAAAAATTTACAAGCAGTTCTTCAAGCGAGTCTGCTTCAAAATCCAACTTAATTTTTTCATCGTCATATAGTATTTCTGCATCGAGCATTGCTTTATTCCATGCATCAACTGCACAGATGAATAATTCTTCAATTGTAGAAGCGGTTAATTCAACCGCAATATCATGCAGTATGTTCGATGAATTTGAATTTATGCATACTGAAATGTGGTAAATTCCGGAGTTAAAAGAAATAGAAAAAGCAATTTGATAAATTAAAAATAATAGAGATATCTAATTTTTAAAACTCCCGCTCTATTAGCAACGTGCATTCTGTTGGGAAGAATATTTCCAAAACTATCAAACTCGGGACTTCTATCTTGCACTTCATTATAAGCAAAGTAGATCCAACTTTTGGGGAAAAATTATATGAGAAGAGAAACCCGACTATAAATTGTTCAAATCTATCCGACGAGCGCACAAATACATTATCGAAGTAAACTCTCATTTTTAAATCATTGAAAGGAGTTATTGTGATGTATGGTCTTGAGTTAAAAGTAATATCTTCAACATCACCATCCGGGTTACCTTCGATGAACATATTAAAGGAGGTTCCTAAAAAAACTTCATTTAAGATTTTCCAGCTAAATGAAAGTCCCGCCCAAGAATAAAACGCAAGCCAATCTCTACTGAAATTATAAGTGTGCTGATATCCACCCCATAAATTGCCGCGCCAATTTGGTGACATGTTAAACCAAGAACTCAACGATCCGCTGTAAGATGAATACTCAACATTGTCATCTTTAGATTTTCCGGCATCGAGGTTTATCTCAAAGCCCCAGTTATTCCTGAATTGCATATTGTACCCGAGAATAAAAGACCAATCTGTATATTCGTCTTTTTTCTCCCAATTTACAGCCGGACCGGCATAGAGTAAAATTGATTTTATATAACCAGTATCAAATAACCAAGCTGGCCCGAATAAGCCAACAGTTTCCCAAGTACCCCGCCATGGGACGAAACCGATTTCCTGCACATCAAACTTTTCACCAATGTACCTGGAGCGAACCATATTAACCCAAGTCTGTCCAAAATTTATGAACCCGGCTGAAAAAGCATAATCACCTTCGTTGCCATTAAATGATCGTGCAAGTTGATACGATAATTGCCAATCTGTTCCTCTAAATGCTCCGTCAATATCTAAAACACCGTAGTGATTGTACTCATTGTATTTACCGACGTATAAAACACCGATGGACGAATTATCTAATATTTTCTTTTTTAATCGAGCCGATGCAAAGTAAGAAGTTGGTTCAACAAATTTTTGGTTATTAAGGGAATAATCTGTTTGCTCTGTTCTGGCAATAAAACCGCCGTACTCATAGTCCCCAAGTCTTCCAAATGCGCGTGTCCCAAACGAAAGCGGAACTTCGCTGCCGTCGGGGAGTTTTTTACCAATGCGTCTCGAATAAAAAAGTTCCAACGGTGAATAAAAACCCTGAACCTCGCTCCTTGCCGGAAGGAGTAAACACTTCGCTTCCTTCGGTGAAAAATTGACGCCGTTCAGAAAAGTATGATTCATAGCGCGAGATATTAAAATCAAAAGGATCTGCTTCAATCTGTGCAAAATCGGGATTTGCGGTAAATTGGAATTTTAACTTAGGTGAAGGATTATAAGAAATATCTAATCCGGCATCTGCGTTAACTTTGTACTTATTGTTTCCGATATAGTCGATTTTTGAAATACCAACAGGATAGATTTCTAGGTTCAATCCTTGACGTGAAGGTTTGAAATTCTCAAAAACTAGTGAGCCCCATTTAGAAATTCTTTGACCTTCATTTTCTTCATATGCTATCCAATAAGTATCTTCATTATTAATAGCTCTCCATCTATCAAAATCGAGACCCCACTCATTTTGCTGTTCGTTGTATTGAATCGATTTATACGGAATTTCCATCTCCGCAACCCAGCCCCAATCATAAATCTCGGAAGCTGCAAACCAAATTCCGTCCCAATCATAATCTCTATTTCTAGCATCATCTAATAATCTTGCATCACCTCTAACACCGGATGCATAAACAATAAATTTATAAGCGGAACTTCTATCTCCAAAAGTATCCAACATTAACGAAACACCGTCCCCGGCAAAATCATCCAACACACCGGTTTGCTCTTGAATACTTTCTTGATCATCATAGCAAATAAACAATGAGTAAATTGCTTCTTCTGTTGTAAATAATTTTACAACGGTTCTTTTGGTCGGTTCGGTTTTGTTGTAAGGTGCAAATTGAACAAAATCACTTAACGAATCTACTTGTGCCCATGCGTCATCAATAACACCATCAATTTTAATTTCTTGTTCGATTTTTTTGAGATGAAAAACTTTGTTTGAATTTTCAGTTTGTGCTGAGATAATCAATGCAACAAAAAGGAATAAAAAAATCCGCATTAGAACTCCAACTTTGAGATAAATCATTTTTTTAGACGAATTTGTTAGAGTAAAGTTCATATTATAAGTTGATTTCGGCGCATTAATCAAAAAAATAAGAGAATAAATATATCCTTTTTTGCAATACTTGACCACATGTTGCGTTGTGTATTTGGTTTATATATGGAAATATTCGACAGCGTAACGTCTGCAACCACTAATAAACTACTATTAAGAATTAAATAAATACTTCGATAATAAAAGGAAATTATTGTCAGTTATAATTAAGGAGGCGTTATGGCATACATTGATTGGAGTGAAGATCTTTCAGTTGGTAATTTATCTATTGATTTTGAACATAAACGGTTGGTTCAAATCATAAATGAACTTTATGATGCAATGACAAACGGGAAGGTTTAAAATTGTTGGTTCTTCGCTGCAGAGATTGGTAACATATACA
The DNA here is from genome assembly GCA_034521465.1 of Melioribacteraceae bacterium. Taxonomy (GTDB): domain Bacteria; phylum Bacteroidota; class Ignavibacteria; order Ignavibacteriales; family Melioribacteraceae; genus SURF-28. Next base: position 74,803 of record JAXHMN010000011.1, read on the forward strand.
AAAACTCATTTTAGAAACGAAGAAGAATTAATGAATAAAAATAACTATGTGCTGCTCGATGATCACAAAAAGGAACATCAAAAATTTGTGGATGAAATAGAAGCGTTACTTAAAAAATATGAGTCTGGTTCTGTTGCTATAACAATAGAGTTATTGAATTATTTAAAAATTGGTTGGTCGATCATATTCAGGGAAGCGATAAAAAATTTGGGAATTCTTTAGCAGCTGCTAAGTAACTTGGCATTAACTGTTTTTGTAAACGGAATTTAAAAGTAATTCAGCTGCCGTAGTTGCGGGAAGTTCACCATTCAAAATTTTTTGTTTCAACACCGGCAGTTCTTCTTTCACTTTTGGGTGATTATAAAATGATTCTTTTAGTCCGTCTTCGACCATTCTGAAAACCCATTCAACTGCTTGCTCTTTTCTGCGTGAGGAAAATATTCCGGAATCTTTTGTTTGTCTTTCAAACTCTTTAATCATTTCCCAAATTTCGGGAATTCCTTTTCCGGTTAATGCAGAGCAAGTAAGTGCACGAGTTTCCCATCCTTTTGTTGCATGCTGAAGATAATGTAATGCATTTGCATATTCCGATTTTGAAAGGTTTGCAAGCTGCTCGTTTTTACCGTCCGCTTTATTTATTAGAACAGCATCAGTTAACTCGATTACACCCTTTTTAATTCCCTGCAATTCATCTCCGCCGCCGGGGATTAAAACGAGTAAAAGAAATCTACCATCGAACGGACAGTTACTTCGCTTTGTCCCACTCCGACTGTCTCAATTAAAATTACATCATAACCTGCTGCTTCGCAGAGTGTAATTGTTTCGCGGGTTTTACGCGCAACACCTCCAAGCGTTCCGCCGGAAGGGGATGGACGAATAAAACAGTTTTCTTCTTTTGCTAATTTTTCCATTCTGAGTTTTATCGCCAAGAATACTTCCTTTAGAAATACTGCTCGAAGGATCAACTGTGAGTACTGCAACTTTGTGTCCCTCTTTCAACAAATACATTCCAAGCGATTCAATCAATGTACTTTTGCCTGCACCGGGAGTTCCGGTTATACCGATTCGTAAAGAATTGCCTGAATGAGGAAGTAATTTTTGTAAAACTTCTTGTGAAAGTTGATGGTGTTTAGATGAGTTGCTTTCGACTAATGTTATTGAACGGGCAAGTTTTATTCGGTCTCCTTTTAAGAACTCCGTCAACATATTCATCAATCGTTAAGTAAATTATTCTTCTTTGATTGATTAGGTGGAATCTTTTTACCAGACGATTGAGATTCCCTTGACAACTCTAACGGCAAATTCATCTCCGGCATTTTCGGGTGTCCATTCGGGTTTATATTTATTGTCTTTTTTGCTCATTCTCTGTGGTCTTCGTGCCTACTTTGCGTGTTCTTCGTGGTTAAGTTAACGCAGCATGGAGAGCAACAAACCAAAGTTCCTTAAAGGAACTTGGTTTGTAATTATCTGGTTTAAACTTTAGATTTTTGTTTATGAGATTTTTTCGATGAAGATTTACGGTACTTTTTCTCCAGCTTCTTTTACTTCTTGAAAAAATTTTTCTGGGTCTTCCGAGTATAATCTTAGACAATCGCTCCCGCTGTTTCCTCATGAATTCTACAGCATCAAATGATTTTTTTTTATTCTTCATCATTTTGTACCTCTTTCGGGGTTCTAATATCTATTATAGGATAACCTTCACTCAAATTTACTGAATTATATTCTCTAATTCTTCTTATGTTAACCATGTGTTTGAAGTTCCAACTGACAACTAACATCGACCCTAGTGAATAGTGGCCGCAGCCACATGAAATCGTCAGCCATTTTCAAATTTTATCACGAAATTACTTTCTTGAAATCAACATAACTTTCTTAGATAAGCATTAGTACCATCTTCTCTTGGAAACTGTACTTCAATAACTTTTCTACTTGGGAATCTCTTTCAAGCAAATTCAGATACTTTATGATGGTCGACTCAATCTCTAAGATCTCTTCTCTGAGTTCTGCGGATGATAAGAATTATGGTAGTGCATTCCTTTATTCAATTATCGTTTAAAAAGTACTCTAGTGTTTCAACAGAAAACTCTTCATCAAAATACCGCACCAAAAACAGGATGTGTCTAAATACAATCTCATAAAACTTAAACTAATGTTATACAGTGGGGGATCGTTCAACTCGATGATGATTTGAATATTGCAAATAGTTTTGTGGGATCGGAGGGCAACACTTGAAGAGGTTGCCTCTTGTTTTATGGGGTTAAGTGATAACCAAGGAGCACCATATCTAGAAATAAGGACTATCTTTAATGGAGGAAACCAAATGCACCCTATCGACATCAAGCTCTTTGAAATAGGTCAGAAATATCAACCAAAAGAACAAATCGATAATGTGCTCGGACTTTGAAAAAACAATTCTTAGTACTTTCTATTTAACACTCTACTTTAGCAAACAGAAATTGATAAGAAATCAAAAGTAATACTAATCACTTACCATTCACTTCAGTGAACGAAGGTAAAAGGCAAAAGAACTAACAGGACTTTATTCCCATCTGACGAGAGCAATGTGGCTAAAGCCGGTTCTTATAGTGTCCTCTCTCCGTCAGCTAAAGCAGACGGTAATTGAAAAAAATGAAATAATACTAATCACTTACCGTTCACTTTCAGTGAACGGAAGTAGAGAACAAAAAAGACTAACGGGCTTTAGCCCGCCTACCGGCAGGCAGGCCCCATTACTTTTGAGCGTAAGACCATCCGTACTTTTTCATAAACTCGTCAATCTCTTCACTAAAAGATTTGTACTTATGATGCTCCTCTTGGTTATGAATATATTCCCTAACGGATTTTAAGTGGCTCTCGCTAACACTCACAACCCAATAATCATCCTGCCAGCTAAATTTGGTTTTAGTGAGCTTATTCTTGTTTATCCAAAATGAAGATTCAGCTTTTATTAATTGAACCACTTTGCTGATTGTTTGATCTTTATTCAAAGAAAGTAAGCAGTGGGAATGTTCCGTGTAACCGTTAATGCTGTCAATCCAAATATCTTTTTGGGCAGCATTTTCTTTCATATGTTGAAAAATATTTTTACGGATACGAGAAGATAAAATAGGTTCTCTATTTTTTGTGGTGAAAACAATATGCAGCCAAACTCTTACCCAACTCATTAGATTTGAAATATACAAAATAATCGAATGCGGCTAAAGCCGGTTTTTATTGTTGACCTCTAACCGTCTGCTAAAGAGTCTGTTGCATAACTCATAGATTTTGGCAAAGAAGTTGCTTCAATAAAGAGAGCGAACAAAAAAAAGAAGCAAAAATGACAGGAAAAAAGAAATACGAACCGAAAATGCTTTATTCAGTAACCTTAGCTGATTTAGTACCGGATGATAATTTTTATAGACGATTAGAGTCAGTCTTCAGACATGAGATTTTTATATAAAGAAGTAAGAGATCTATATGGCAAAACAGGTAAACCTTCAATTGATCCGGTGGTGTTTATAAAGATGTTACTTTACGGTTATTTCGAAGGAATAATATCAGACCGTCAGTTAGTAAGGAAGGCAGCCGATAGTTTGAGTGCGAGATATTATTTGGGATATGATTTAGATGAAGAACTACCTTGGCACTCAACAATATCAAGAACAAGAAAACTTTTTGGAGAAGAGATTTTCGAGAAGGTATTTGCGGTAGTATTAGAACAATGTATTGCAGCCGGTTTAGTAAGCGGAGAACATCAATCGATTGATTCAACATTAGTAAAAGCAAATGCATCACTAGACTCATTACAAAGACGAGTTACAATAACAGACTTGAAACAATATCTAGAGCAGACAAAAGAAGAAAATAAACTTGAAGAAGAAAAGAAAAACAAGAAAAACAAAGACAAACCTCCGAAACAGAAAAAGACAAGTAATAAAGAATATGTAAGTAAAACCGATCCGGATAGTAAAATAAGAAAGAAAGGAAGATTTAATACCGACCTATACTATTCGACACACTACGGTGTTGACTCAAAGAACAATGTAATAACAGAAGTATATGCTGTGGGCGCAGATCAACCGGATGTAGTATACATACCGAAAATAATAGAGCGATTAAAAAGAAGATCTAAAGAGCATGGCTTTAATATAAGTTCGATAAGCGCCGACAGAGGATATTTTTCTGGGGAGAACCTAAGTATCTCGGAAAAAGAAGGAATAATCCCACAGATACCAAGAGAGAGTAATGAAAATAGAACAGGGTTATATGATAAAAAAGAATTTAGATATGATAAATCAACTGATGAATATATATGCCCGGTGGGCAATAAGTTGAAATATTTTTGTGATAAAAAAACACATAAAGCACACGGATATAAAGCAAAAGCCGAAGAATGTCGAATGTGCAGATTAAAGGAAAAATGCACAGAGGCGCGAAGTAGAATAGTATATCGCTCATATTACACAGAAGAATATGAACGCTTAGAGCAGAGAATGAAAACTGAAGAATTCAAGATAGCAATGAAACATCGGAAAACCGGACACGGAATTATTATTTGCCGAAGCAAAGAAAGATCATGGGTTAAGAAAATTTATGACAAGAGGTCTATCAAGTGCTCAAAAGAACTCATTTATGATAGCAACGGTACAAAATCTTAAAAGGTTATTAAAGGGAAATAGAAAAAGAAAATCAATGTTTGGCATACTGAGTTGTGTGCAAAAATATTTTTCGTTCAATAATAGATTAGAATTTTGTATTCAATAAAATCTAACAGAGTGTGTGCCGATCTCAAAAATAAATCGACTTACGCAACAGACTCTAAAGCCACGGGCAATTCAGACTTATGCAACAGACTCTAAAGCAGACGGAAATTGATTTGTAAACCTGACGGAGATAATTATAAAATTAAGTAAAACGATCACTTACCGTTCACTTTAATTGCCAATGAAAGAAGAAGCACTATATCAATTACCGTTCCACTTCAGTGAACGGAGAGTAAAGAGCAAAAAAACAACTGGGCTTTTCCCGAAGGGATCACTTTGTGAAGCCCCATTTCTCACATTTAATGGGACTAAAGCCCGTTAGTTTTTGTGTTTTCTCATCGCGTGGCTTGGCGTAGCCATCCCCTCGGGAGAAGCCACGGGCATTTAGAATTATGCGAAACACTTTTTAGTGAAGGGGAAAAGGAGTAATCAACCAAAACGCTTATTGATCTCATCCATAATCTTTATCCCAGCTTCCGGTATCTGTGTACCGGGACCGAAATATTAACGCAGCGCCCGCTTCGTATAAGAAATCATAATCTTGCGATGGAATTACACCGCCGACAATAACAATTATATCTTCTCTTCCGAGTTTTTTAAGTTCTTCAATTAATTGCGGAACTAGAGTTTTATGGCCCGCAGCAAGTGAGCTGACACCGATACAATGAACATCATTTTCAACAGCTTGTTTTGCTGTTTCTTCGGGAGTTTGGAAAAGCGGGCCGACATCAACATCAAATCCCATATCGGCATACGCGGTTGATACAACTTTTGCACCGCGGTCATGTCCGTCTTGTCCCATTTTAGCAACTAATATTCTCGGACGTCGACCTTCATTTTCCGCAAAATCATCCGTCATTTTTCTTACTTGTTCCACTTTGTTTCCTTGTTCATCACTGTATTCACTTTTGTAAACACCTGAAATTGTTCTTGTCGTAGCCTGGTATCTTCCGCTAACTTTTTCAATTGCGTCGGAAATTTCACCGAGTGTTGCTCTAACTCGAGCAGCTTTGACTGATAAATCTAATAAATTTCCGTCACCGTTGTCAGCACATTTTGTAATTGCATCGAGCGCGGATTTAACATCTTCAGAATTTCTTTCGGTTTTTATCTTATCCAATCTTTTTATTTGGGATAACCGTACTGCACTATTATCTATGTCTAAAATTTCAATCGGATCTTCTTTATCTAATCTATATTTATTAACACCAACAATTGTTTCTCTGCCTGAATCGATTCTTGCTTGTCTTCTTGCGGCGGCTTCTTCTATACGCATTTTCGGAATTCCTGCTTCAATTGCTTTTGTCATTCCGCCGTAGGATTCAACTTCATGAATGTGCTCCCATCCTTTTTTGAGAAGTGCGTCTGTCAATGCTTCAACGTAATAAGAACCAGCCCAAGGATCGATAACTTTTGTGATGTTTGTTTCATCCTGCAAATAAAGCTGAGTGTTGCGGGCAATTCGTGCGGAGAAATCAGTCGGCAACGCGATTGCTTCATCAAGTGAATTCGTATGAAGTGATTGAGTATGGCCAAGTGCCGCTGCCATAGCTTCCATACATGTTCTCGCAATATTGTTGAACGGATCTTGTTCAGCTAAACTCCATCCGGAAGTTTGTGAATGTGTTCTTAAAGACATCGACTTGGGATTTTCCGGATCGAACTGTTTTATAAGTTTTGCCCAAATTAATCTTGCGGCGCGCATCTTTGCGATTTCCATAAAGTAATTCATTCCCTGTGCCCAGAAAAATGAAAGTCGAGGCGCAAATGAATCAACTCCCATTCCGGCTTTAACACCTGTCCGAACATATTCAAGTCCGTCCGCTAATGTATAAGCCATTTCCAAATCCGCAGTTGCTCCGGCTTCCTGCATATGATAACCGGAAATGGAAATACTGTTGTACTTCGGCATCTCTTTCGCTGAATATTTAAAGATATCCGCAATAATTTTCATCGACATTTCTGGCGGATAGATATATGTGTTGCGAACCATGTATTCTTTTAGAATATCATTTTGAATTGTACCGGTAAGCTCTTCATGTTTTACACCTTGTTCTTCTGCGGCGACAATAAAAAATGCAAGCACAGGAAGCACTGCTCCGTTCATCGTCATAGATACCGACATTTTATCGAGCGGAATTTGATCAAAAAGAATTTTCATATCTTCGACAGAATCAATTGCAACGCCTGCTTTACCGACATCGCCGGTTACACGTTCGTGATCAGAATCGTAACCGCGGTGAGTTGCTAAGATCAAACGCAACCGAAAGTCCGCGTTGACCCTGTGCAAGATTTCTTCTGTAGAATGCATTACTTTCTTCTGCTGTTGAGAAGCCCGCGTATTGGCGGACTGTCCATGGACGCATAACATACATTGATGCATATGGTCCGCGCAAGAAAGGTGGAATACCCGACATATAATCGATGTGTTCGCAGTCTTTTATATCATCTTTTGTGTAAAGAGGTTTTACATTGATCTTTTCCATTGTTTCCCAAATGAAATCGTCAACATCTTTACCGGTTTCACTTTTGAACTTCTCTTTCCAAGCTTCGTATGAAGTTTCTTTAGTGTTCAAGTCTAATTTTATTTCTGCAAAATTAGGTTTCATTTTAATCCTCAATTTTGCTTTGCGTCTCAGCGTCTTTGCGGTGAATCAAAAAACAACAACCGCAGAGGCGCAGAGACGCAAAGTTTTCTTATTTAATTTTATTCAAAATTTTACTTAGCAATTCGAATGCATTACAACCGAGATAGATGAATTCATCTACGCCGGAATTTTTGTGTTCTTCAATTTGTTCTTTTGGATAACCCGCAAGAACCAATGTCACATTTTTATTTTTCTCTTTTATTCCTTTTGCAATCGGTGGTACAAGTTCAGGATAAGTTTCATCAGTTGAGCAGATCACAACAACATCTGCCTTTGATTCGTCAGCAGCTTTAACAGCATCTTCGGTTGATTCAAATCCGCGCGGGTATTCAATCTCAAATCCGCCGATTTCAAAAAATCCTTGTGAGAAATCTGCTCGTCCTTTGTGCTGCTTGATTGATCCCATAGTAGCGAGAAAAACTTTCGGTCTGCTTCCTCGATTTACTTTTATTTCATCTGCTTTGTCGCGGAGTGATTCAAAAAACTCTGCTGCTCTTCTTTGTGGAATTTTTTGAATTGAAATTTCTTTAATAGATTTCTCTCTCGTCACTTTTGCAATTTCACCTAAAGTGGAACCCTCTAAAATTGCTTCAGCACTTATATCAACTGCAGTCTCGGTCGAGCCATCAACTAACTTTTTTAACTTATCTAAGATTAATTGGTTTTTATCAGCGCTGCCGGAGGTTCTTAATTTCTTTAAGTAATCTGATCTTTTTTTGTGAATCGCTTTGTAGTCCGGTTCGTTCTTGCTCTTCATTTCTTCTTTCAAATTTGAATACATGTTTGTTCCGACAATAACCGACTTACGTGTTGATATATCTTTCTTTCTGGCTTCCCATATTTTTTCAATTTCCGCTTGTACATAACCTTCTTCAAGAGTTTTAAGCAAACCGCCTTTTTCTTCAATCTTTTGGAATTCTTTCCAGGCTGCTTTTGCTATTTCGTCGGTTAATTTTTCTATGAAGAATGAACCACCTGCAGGGTCAATTAAATTTGTTAAGTGCGATTCTTCATCTAAAATTATTTGAGTGTTCCGTGTTATCCGTCTCGAAATTTGATCCGGCATTCCAAAAATTTCGTCAAAAGTATTTGTATGGAGTGAATCAATTCCGCCGACAACAGCAGAGAATGCTTCCGTAGTTGTTCTGAGTAAATTTGTATAAGGATCAAATTTTGTTTGAGTGAAAAATCCTGTTCTTGCATGAATGGTCATTTTTCTATTTTCTTTATTTACACCGAATGCTTCGGTAATCTTTGACCAGAGGATTTTTGCCGCTCTTAATTTTGCGATTTCCATAAAGAAGAATGAACCTACTCCGAAGGTAAATCTCATTTGTTTGGCAATTAAGTTTACATCCAATCCTTTCTCGGATAGTCTGTTCATATACTCCACCGCAGATGCAAGTGTATAAGCAAGTTCCTGAACTGCGTTTGCACCGGAGTTGTGATAAGGTAATCCACTCACCCCAATAGTTTTAACATTAGGAGTTTTTTCTTCTGACCACTTGGTCCCCAATTTTAATTCGCTCAATAAATAATCTAAAGAAACCGGAAGTTTTCCGTTTTCAACCAAATAGGAAATTGGATCGGCTGTTATACTTCCTCTTACTTTTGACTTGTCAATGTTTTTATCGATTAAATAAGCGGCAAAGATAGACATCATTGGAAGAGAAGAAAAACCGGTATTAATGTGAAGCGGATATTTTGTTATATCAACTTCATCAAATGTTTTTTTGAAACTGTTGAGTGCTGAAATTGAAACACCATTTTTGCCGACTTGTCCAATCTCGGCATTATCAGCATCAAGTCCTAGCTTGGTTGCTTCATCTAATGGAAGTGAAATAGAATTTTGACCGCGTGACAAGTCATTTTTTAATGCCTCGTTAAATTCTTCTGCAAGGGGATAGGGTATATCTTGACAAATTTCCCAACCGCTTTTTCTATAACCGGCAGCATTATTTCCCCTGACATAATTACCGTCACCCGGAAGTTCATCAGTAAATTCTAAATTCTCTAAATCCTTTTTCGTGTAAATCGGTTGGAGATCAATTCCTTCATAAGTTTTTGTAACTAACTTTTTTTCGAACGGAACACCTTTAAAATCTTTCTCAACAACCTCACGCCACTTTTCATATGTGGGTGATTGAAAATCTGCATTTAGATTTAATTCTTTTGGTAATTCCGGTTTCAATTTTTCTTCTGACATTCTGTTACTCCGTTTCAATCTTTATCAGTTTGTCATTCCCGCGAAGGCGGGAATCTAATTTCTATGATTATGGATTCCCGATTAATACACTCGGGAATGACTTAAGAACTCTATACAAAATATCAATAATAGCAGATAATATCTCATTTAACAAAAAGTAAGTGAAGAAAAAATCAAGCCAAATTAGAATTGAGTTTAAGCGAAATAAGGCTATTTTTCGCAGAAATCTTAACTTAAATTGAGAAATATTTCTCGTTTTTGAAAATGATTTGAATAGATTATCATTACTTTTACACAAGGAAAAATTTTAGATTATGAATAAAGTCAACGGCATAATACTCTCCGGCGGAAAAAGTTCACGTATGGGTGAAGATAAAGCTCTGCTGAAAGTCGGCGCAAAAACTATAATTGAAATAATGATTGATAAGCTGAAACCATTCTGCAATGAGATAATAATCAGCGCTGATGAAACCGAAAAATATTCTCAATTCGGTTATAAAGTTGTACCTGATAAATTTGACAACAGCGGACCACTCGCCGGAATTTATTCCTCTTTACTCGAATCAAATTCAGAAAGAAATTTTATAATCTCTTGCGACTTGCCTTTAGTCTCTCAAAATGTGATTGAAAATATTATTAACACTAATTCCGATAAAGAAATTATTCTTCCTGTTACGACTGGAAAATATCATCAACTTTGTGGGGTTTATTCGCAATCTGTTTTGGGGAAAGCTGAATCTATTTTGAGTGACAGAATCGGGAGAAGCGGAGAAGGCGAGTGGTGAAGGGGAGAATTGGAGAAAAGGAGAAGAGGGGAAAGGGAGAAAGAAGAGAAATACTTCTGTTAAAAGATTACTCGATGTTTCTCAAGTTGAGTTTGTTGATGTCACCTCAATTGCCGAAGAAAACGAATTTTTGAATATGAATACCTTTGAAGAGTATCAAATAATTCAATCCATATTGATTTCAAGAAAAAATAACTATCCTTTTTAAGACTATCTAAATTTATTATACGTATCGTGAATCCTTTCTCGAACCTTGGCATCAAAAGAAATAAAAATCTCTTATTATAGTTTTTGTGGATAAAACGTCTTTTATTTCCCAAAATCGAAGATTTTATGAAGAAATATTTCCCAATTATAAAAATGAGACTTGTCTACCCTTAAAAAATTTTGCAAAAACGCATATTTATAAATGGCAAGAAAGTTGACACCCACAAATATCAACATTTACAAATGAGAAATTCTCAATGAACTTAAGTGAAATAAAAGACAAACCGATTTACCCAATCAGAACTGCGGCTGAACTACTTGGCATTTCTATTCACACATTAAGAATGTACGAGAGAGAAGGTCTTATTATTCCGCACAAAACAAGCGGTAATCAACGTTCATATTCTCAAGATGATATTGAGAGAATTGAATGTATCCGACAGAGCAATAAATGAAAGTAAAATCAGTATTAACGGAATTAAAACAATTTACTCGTTGATTCCGTGTTGGGAAGTCGTAAAGTGTTCGGATGAAGATAGAAGAAATTGCAAAGCGTATTTGGGTCACACAGAACCATGCTGGACTTACAATCACCCAAACACAACTTGTGAAAATAGAGACTGCCGCGAATGTGAAGTTTACACAAATCACTCAAGCTGCGGTCAAGTGAAAGAATTGATAAGAAAAATTTCGGGAAACTAATATGGAATTATCGCGACGAAGATTTTTACAGATTTCATCAGCCACGGTAACCGGACTTGCAGCGGTAACTTCGCTGAGTACGATTACAAAAGGCGCAAAAAAGTTAGAAGAGAAAACCGGCAAACCGGTTAAAGGAATTCAAAAAATTCCGACTTACTGCGATTTATGTTTTTGGAAATGCAGCGCAGTTGCTTATTTGAAAGATGGTGAACTTTGGAAAATTGAAGGACATCCGAACGATCCGCTAAGTAACGGCAGACTTTGCCCGAGAGGAACCGGCGGTATCGGCGCTCATTATGATAAAGATAGATTGAAAACTCCGCTCATACGTAAAAGTGAACGTGGTGAAGAAAAATGGGTTAGCGTTACTTGGGGAGAAGCACTTGATTATATAGCCGATAAAATGAAGAAAATTAAAAATGAATACGGACCCGAATCGATGGCATTATTTAGTCACGGTGTTGGTGGTACGTTTTTGAAACATATGATAAAAGCATACGGTTCACCGAACGAAACTGCTCCATCATTCGCACAATGCCGCGGACCAAGGGAAACGGGATTCGAATTAACTTTTGGTGATATTGTCGGTTCACCCGAAAGAACCGATATCGAAAACACGAAATGTATGGTTTTAATCGGTTCACACCTTGGCGAAAACATGCATAACACACAAGTGCAGGAATTCGCGAAAGCAAACAAAAAAGGTGCAACATTTATTGTTGTCGATCCGAGATTTTCCGTTGCGGCAAGTAAAGCGAAATATTATCTGCCGATTAAACCGGGAACAGATATCGCATTGCTTCTCGCTTGGATGAATGTTATCGTAAACGAAAATCTTTACGATAAAGAATACGTTGAAAAATACGGATTCGGTTTTGAACAGTTTGCATATGAAATAAAAGATTACACTCCCGAATGGGCTTATCCCAAAACCGGTATCGACCCAAAAGTAATAAGAGAAACGGCTTATGAAATGGCAAAGCATAAACCGGCTACAATTATTCATCCGGGAAGAAGAACAACGTGGTACGGAGATGACAGTCAAAGAAGTCGTGCAATTGCGTTGTTGAATGCATTGCTCGGAAGCTGGGGAAGAAAAGGCGGATTTTTTATTCCAACTAAATTGAATATTCCTTCTTATCCTTATCCAGAATATCCGAAATCCGAAAAGGGAAGAGTTGATAATCCCGACTTTAAGATATCCATTCGCAACCGGAGAACTTTTGGCAAACGGGATTCGTGAAGCAACGATTACGGGAAATCCTTATCCGGTAAAAGGATGGATGATTTACGCAACAAATTTACTGCAAGCAATTCCGAACCAAGAAGAAACTATTAAAGCAATTCAAAACTTAGACTTAATGGTAGTTGTTGATGTTGTCCCGAGTGAAATTGCAGGCTGGGCTGATGTTGTGCTTCCCGAATCTGTTTACTTGGAAAGATATGATGAATTAAATATTTCTCCTTTCAAAGAAGGATTTGTTTCGCTTCAGACAGCCTGTTGTTGATGAACCTTCGCATCAAAAACCAAATTGGTGGATTGCTAAAGAGTTAGGTAAAAGACTCGGACTTCAAAAGTATTTTCCGTGGAACGATGTTGAAGAATATCTCGATACAAGATTAAAATCCGTCGGTTTATCATTACAACAATTAAAGAAAGAAGGAGTTGTAAAAGCTCCTAAGCAGCCGATTTATTTTGAAGAGGGAGTTCAACCGAACTTCTGGACGCCTTCAGGCAAAATTGAATTTTACTCACTTCAATTAAAAGAAAAAGGTTTTGATCCTGTGCCAAAATTTACCGAACCGGAATCACCGCCTCCCGGTTACTTTAGATTACTGATGGGTAGAGCACCTGTTCACACTTTCGCTAAAACACAATCGAACCCAATTTTAAAAGATATGATGGAAGAAAACTCGGTCTGGATTAATAATGACATTGCGATGAGATACGGTCTAAAATCCGGTGATTATATAAAATTGAAAAATACTGATGGTGTTGTCTCTAGCAAAGTAAAAGTTAAAGCTACAGAAAGAATTCGTCCCGACAGTGTTTTTATGGTTCACGGATTCGGACAACGTTCAAGAATGTTGAAGAGCACTTACTTAAAAGGTGCAAGCGATGCACATCTTACAACAAAGTACAAACTCGATCCGCTTATGGGAGGCACTGCAATGAATGTCAATTTTGTAACTTTTGAGCGGGAGGCGTAAATGGCAAGATTTGGAATGGCAATAGATACTAAACTTTGCGTCGGCTGCATGGATTGTGTTGTTGCATGCAAAACAGAAAATAATGTTCCCGAAGGATTCAATAGAGATTGGATAACCGAAGAAGCATTCGGAAAATTTCCGAACATAAATCTGGAAATAAGAAGTGAACGATGCAACCATTGTGAAGATGCACCCTGTGTTTCAAGTTGTCCGACAGGCGCAAGTCATTATCATGATGTTGGCGGAGTTGTATTAGTTGAACATAACGAATGTATCGGTTGTAAAGCCTGCGTTGCAAGTTGTCCGTATGACGCTCGATTTATACATCCTGACGGTTATGCAGATAAATGTACATTTTGTATTCACAGAGTTGAAGAAGGAAAAGATCCGGCTTGTGTTTCGGTTTGCCCGACAAACTGTATGATATTCGGTGATCTCGATGATCCGAACAGTGAAATAAGTAAAGAGCTTAATTCGAGAAAACATCATTCATTGAAACCGGAAGCCGGTACAAATCCGAAAATATTCTATTTGACTTAAGAGGATTAAGATGCACGAAATAACATCAACAAGAAGTAATCATTTAATCGATCCGACTCTTCAGCGTTTGGGGATGGGAAATTCCGGTTTATCTTTTCTGGGTGGAATGGTTGCCGGGATGATGATTATAACAGGATATTTTTTATTTAAGCAAAGACAAGATGATGAAACATGTTCATGCAGATATGTTCCTTGGGTAAGTTTGGTTTTACTTAGTCTCGGTATGTTTGCTTTATTTTTAGATCTCGAACATAAACTATTTACATGGCGGTTGTACACAACATTTCAAGTAACTTCACCAATGTCTTGGGGCGCGTGGATTTTGATAATTGTTTATCCCGCAATATTTGTAACTATATTAATCACACCACCGAAATGGTTGGTTGAAAAGTTTCCTATTGTAAAAAAATATTCTGATTGGCTCAACGAAAGAAAAATGTGGATTAAAAATATCGGCGTAGCAAATATGATTCTTGGTGCAATGCTCGGAATGTACACCGGTATTCTCTTAAGCTCACTCGGCGCAAGACCATTGTGGAACACTTCAATTTTATGGCTGCTCTTTTTAGTATCCGGACTTTCAGGAGCGGCGGCGTTTGTTCATATGGTTGCAAAAAATGTTTACGAAAGAGAATTGCTTGCCAAAGCCGATAACGGATTTTTGACTTTCGAATTATTTGTAATCGGATTGATGATTATCGGTTTGCTTACATCAACGCAAGTTCATCAAGATGCAGCGATGTTAATTCTAAGCGGACCATTTGCTGCAACTTTCTGGGTCTTTGTCGTCGGTATTGGAATTGTAATTCCGTTAATTATACAATTGATGGCGGTTAATCATAAAGTAAATCACACGCCTTGGGCGCCGATTATGGTTATTGTCGGCGGATTGATTTTAAGGTTTGTTATTGTGGAAGCAGGACAGGTTAGTTCTTGGTTTTAATTTTTCATTAGTGTCATTCCCGCGTGTGGAGTGTTTTTTACGACATCCCGGTTTATCGGGAATTCAAGCGGGAATCTATTTTTAATATAAGATGCCCGATAAAATCTTTCGGGCATAACAAGCAAGTTATTAAGTAGATTTAAAAGGAAATAAAAATGACAGCACTTACTCACATTTTATCAAAAGTTAAACTTCACGTAAGTGATAATGAGCATACTCACAGTCACGTAGAAGCGAAACCTTATTCGAATCCGTATTACGTTGGCTTTGGATTGGGATTAGTTTTATTGGCAGCATTTGTAATTATGGGAAGAGGACTCGGAGCTTCCGGAGCGGTTTCATCTGTTGTAACTGTTGGAGTGAACGCAGTTGCACCGGAACACGCACAGAGTAACGGTTACTTTTCATCTTATATTGGCGACGGCACTGTTAGTCCGTTAAAAGATTGGCTCGTGTTTGAAGTACTTGGAGTTATCTTCGGCGGATTCTTATCAGGTATGTTAGCCGGCAGAGTTAAAGGCGGTGTCGAAAAAGGACCTCGTGTTAAAACAAGAACAAGATTTATCTTTGCTTTTATCGGCGGAACTTTAATGGGTTTCGGGGCTAAGCTTGCACGCGGCTGCACAAGCGGACAAGCACTTACCGGCGGGGCTTTACTCGGACTCGGAAGCTGGGCTTTTATGCTCGCAGTTTTCGCCGGCGGATATGCAGTAGCTTATTTTATGAGGAGGCAATGGACATGAACGCACCATTTTACAAATTCGATCTATTTGGTTTTGATGTCAGTTTGATTATTGCTTTTGCAATTGGTATTGGCTTCGGGTTTGCTTTGGAGCGCGGTGGATTCGGAAGTGCGAGAATTCTTGCCGCACAATTCTACTTCACCAATATGCGTGTTCTTAAAGTTATGTTTACCGCAATTGTTACCGCAATGATCGGAGTTTTCTATTTATCATACATTGGATATTTAGATTTGTCGTTAATTTATATCAGCGATACATATATCATCCCCCAAATTGTTGGTGGATTAATTCTTGGTGTTGGATTTATAGTTGGCGGTTATTGTCCCGGGACATCGTTCGTCGCATTTTCAACAGGCAAGAAAGATGCGATTGTTTTTATACTCGGTGTGACGTTTGGTATTTTTGTCTTTGGTGAATTATTTCCGTTCATACAAGATTTTTATTACTCAACAAATATGGGAAGAGTAACTCTGCCTGACTTTTTCGGACTCTCTTACGGTATGGTTGTATTCTTGGTAGTATTGATGGCGCTTGGTGCATTTGCCGCTGCGGAGTGGGGTGAAAGAGTTATGGCGAAAAAAGGAGAATCAAAATGAAAAATTATATTATGAATTTATCCGGTTCAAAAAAATTAGCAATGGTTGCTTTGGTATTTGGATTGGTTGCCGTACTTCTCGGTAATCCATACGATAATACTTATGCAAGAAGTAAATGTAAAGGAATTATCGGTTGAATCAATTCGGGATGGCGAAATAATCAACGTAAAAGAACTTGCCGAATGGATAATTGAAGGGAAAGTGGATTACAGGTTGGTTGACTTACGCGATGAGGAGGCATTCAAAGAATATTTTATTCCGACTGCCGTAAATATTCCAACTTCCAAATTGCTTGAATCCAGATTTAATGCGTAATCAAAAAATACTTTTATATTGTGAAGACAACATCAAAGCAGCGCAAGGTTGGTTTGTGCTGAAGTCAAAAGATTATAAAGGTGTTTATATACTTAACGGCGGCGTTGATAGTTGGAAAGATGAAATACTTTTCCCAAGTATTTCAGCAAATGCTTCACCGGAAGAAAAAGCAGAATTTGATAAGATGGTGGAAGTAAGTAAATTTTTTGGCGGCTCGCCGCAAGTCGGTGAAACCGATGGCAGCAAAGAAATTAAAATGCCCAAGATCGAAATGCCAGCGGCGTTACCGATGAATACCAACAGCAGCAAACCAAAGCGAGAAGGATGTTGATGAATTTAGCGGATTGACGAATTGGTGGATTTTGCGAATTAAAAACCTCGGGATTTATAATTCTCGGGGTTTTTTGTTTGTTCAGAAACCAACTCCTTTTTCATACTTGTTAGTTCATTCCCATTATTTTATTTTATAATATAAAAATCTGAGGGTCAATACATTTTTGATGCTTACAAAAAATGAAATATTGAAAAAGCTGGAGAAGCTGAAACCAGAATTATATTCTATGTATTCAGTTATCAACATAGGACTATTTGGATCATTTTCAGATGATTCATCAAACGAGGAAAGTGATATTGATATTTTAGTTGAATTAGAAAATCCAATAGGATGGAAATTCTTCTCTCTGCAGATTTATCTAGAACAAATCTTTAATAGAAAAGTTGATTTAGTCCGACAAGAATCACTTAAAGAACAAATTAAAGATAACATTTTATCACAGGTGAATTACGATATCAGATATGGACATTTAATTGAATCTTAGTATTGATAAGATAACAGAATTAAGGATATTTCAAATGGATCAAAGGTTGATGCGGTTGCAGAAATTTTGAATTATTAGGCAAAGAGATTGATATCAAATCGAATATCCTGAAATTCCATGGTCAGAAATGTATTATTTAAGAAACAGAATCACTCACGATTATTTTGAAGTAGATGTAGAAATAATTTGGGATATAGCAGTTAATTATTTACCGGAGAATAAAAAACAAATCAAAAAAATTTTAGAAAACGGATCTCAATAGTAAAATTTGTTAAATTCGCTAATCCGCAAATTCGTAATTGCAATCTTTTAGTTTATACTTCTCGATTACCTGATCAACCAAACTTTCACGAACAACCAAAATAAGATCAAACAAATTTTCTTTTTTGAATTTATCAACGACAAAGTTTACCATCGGTTCATAGCCCTGATCAACCATTTCAAGTTTGCCGACCTCATCAATCACTAAGTAATCAATATTGCTTTGTAGCGATTCTTGAATTTGTTGCCTCGCCCATTCCATAGTTTCTTTACTGAATTTATATTTGCCGATTACAATTGCATCTTCATTTTCGGTTTCGAGCGGTTTGATTTCGCCGGTCTTGATTCGTTGAATGTACCGCTTGCCGTCGTTTACCGGTGCAACAATTCCATCGCAATTTTTGTCTGCAATAAATTTTTGCAACCGGGTAGTTTTACCGGAATGAATTGGTCCGCTAAATAGTATTATTTTCTTCATAGGTTTCTATGTCTGCCATCAAAAGGAGTATAAATGAGTTTTTCAAAAATGGAATAATTCGTTTATAATTTCTCAATTCTTTTGTTTGCTCCCAACTGTAATTTATTATTCCTTTAAAATATGGGAAAAGTGCAATAATTGATTCTACTTCCTTTGAATAATCTGATTGTTTTTTCATCAAATACTTTTTCACCCATTTTATAATTATAGGAGACAGCAACACGAACCATATATACATTATAAGGATTGAGCGAATTAGCATGAAGATGATATTATAAAACAAATTGTCGTCTAACTCGGGATTAGTGTAAGAGATTAGCATCATCATCCCAGCAAAAGTAAGGACCACAATGTTTGACTTTTTCTTCCACCATTTTCTTTTCTTTTTTGTTTTATCTTTCTGCAGCAATATCGATTCATCTTTTCTTATAATTGATTCATTGAATTCTTTCACTTTACCAGAATTATTAATTATCCATTTATGAATATTTCCGGCGATTATTCCGAAAAAGATTCCGCCTGAAATATGAATAAAACCATACGTACCTATCAATAAATAACTAAGCTGAATAGTATTATCAAAAGAAGAAATTGAGAAAAACTCATTCATCAAATAGATACCAAACGCATCTATCGATTCCCACAGAGTATTCCCGAAAACAACTGTTAGTACAAAAATTCTTTGAAATGCTGAGTAAGTTAAAGAGATAAATCCCAATAACAACGCTGCAAACTTTTTGTTTGATATAAAACTGAAAATTAGATAAGCAAACAATCCCTGAAGAAAAACTGCAATGTAAGCATTAAGCGGTGTGTGCGGACTCACCATTGCTTTAATTAAAATAACAATCAAAGTAGATTTGAGAAGTGTTGATTTATTCTCGGCTAAATACGCAATTAGAGTTAAAAAAATTACAGCACTTCCCCCTATGAACAATCCGGTAAACGGTATTCTTAAAGCATGCAGAATTCCGCCCAACGCCGCTTCGCTGAATGCCCAAAGTGCGGTAATTCTGCTAATTGTTGAAAATTCTTTTTCAAGAATGGAATTATGTTGAAAGTTCTCTCTGTACAAATTATGCTTCTAATATGTCGTTGACCCAAGTCATCGCAGCCATCATACTCGGCAGCCCGATTGTTGTTAAAGATAATAAAACTGTTTGTTTAATTTCTTCTTTTGTACATCCGGCATCCAGCGCTTTGTGTGTATGTGAATGAACAGCACCTTCCATTCTGCCGCCGATTGCAATCGAAAGTTTAATTAACGTGCGTGTTTTTTCATCAAGCGGACCCGCAGCATGTGCTTCTGTTCCTAACTTTTCGTATGCTTCGGCAACCTTCGGATATTCATCAATAAATTTCTTAAATGCTTTTGGTAATTCAGACATGTTCGACCTCTTGATTTATATGAGATGTTTTCTTGATCCACAAATTTAGCGCTCTATTCAAATCTTTCATTGCGGATATTACGGTTTTTCTATTCTCGGGTTCTATTTTTTCAAGAATTTCTTCATGCAGTTCAATATGACTTTTATTCAAATTCTTGATAAATGGTTCGCTTTTGGGTGTGAGATAAACTTTCACGTTGCGTTTATCGGTTGGGTCAATTTTTCTTAACACATATTTTTTAGCTTCGAGTGAGGTGAGTATATGTGTAATTCTTCCCGGTGTAATTTCCATGTGATAAATGATTTCTTTAATAGATAAAACTTTTTGTGCGGCGAATAATTTCAAGCACTTAAATTCAGCCGGAGTTAAATCAAAAAGAGAGGCAAAGTAATTTTCTTTAGCAGAACAATTTCTAGCAAGTTCACAAGTTATTTGTGCCATCTCTTCGGCTAAATTTGTTGTGGATTCCGTAGCATTAATATCCATAATAAACTCCAAAAATATTTTATACCCTAAATTAATATTCTAAATCAGGAGAGACAAGTATCTTTTATAGGGATAGTTTTAATATGGTAAGAACTTCAAAAATTTTTGTAAGTTTTATTCTTAAATATTTCTCAATTGTTATTACAAATGAAAACTGAAAAGACACCGATAAAAGATTTACTAATAATAACTCATGATACTTTCGAAGATGAGCGGGGTTATTTTTTTGAATCTTTCAATCAATCAAAATATTCCGAGTTTTTACCTGAAGTAAATTTTGTTCAGGATAACATTTCACAATCAAAGCATGGAGTAATTAGGGGATTGCATTACCAAGTTGGAGAGTTTGTACAAGGTAAACTTTGTTCAGTTTTGAAGGGCAGGGTACTGGATGTTGCAGTAGATATTCGTCTCGGTTCACCAACTTACGGAATGCATTTCTCAATTGAATTGTCTGCAAAAAACGGTCAACAAATTTGGATACCGCCTGGATTTGCACATGGGTTTTCAATCCTTTCCGATAGTGCAATTTTTATGTACAAATGTACTCAGCTTTACAGCAAAGAGCATGAACGGGCAATTATCTATAGTGATGAAGAACTAAATATAGATTGGATGGTTGAAAATCCGATTGTTTCTGAAAAGGATTTGAAAGCAAAAAGATTCAACGAAATTGAACAAGATTTTACATTCGATTAATTTTCTTTTACGGAGGAAAAATGAAATTATCAGTTATTGGAACCGGTTATGTTGGATTAGTTTCCGGTACTTGTTTTGCGGAGATGGGCAATAATGTTATCTGTGTTGATAACAACCAAGAAAAACTTGAAAAGATGCGTAACACAGTTGTCCCAATATACGAACCGGGTTTGGAAATTTTATTCAAAAGAAATATTGAAAAGAAAAGATTAGAATTCACCGATGATCTTAAACATGCTGTTTTGAATACCGATGTTGTTTTCCTTTGTCTTCCAACACCTCAGGATGAAGACGGTTCTGCTGATCTTAAATATGTCTATGGCGTAGCAAAAGATATTGCAAATATTTTAAAAGAAAGCGGTGATAAAGATTTTAAAATAATAGTTAACAAAAGCACGGTTCCGGTTGGAACAAGCACCCAAGTTACTAACATAATTTCGAGCGAAGGAGTTAAGAATTTTGAAGTGATCTCTAATCCGGAATTTTTGCGTGAAGGATTTGCAGTTGATGATTTCATGAAACCGGATAGAATTGTAATTGGTGCACAAACAAAAGAAGTATTCGATAAAATGCGAACACTTTACGAACCATTTGTTAGGCAGGGCAATCCTATTATTGAAATGGACCCATACAGTTCGGAAATTACAAAATATGCCTCTAACTCATATCTGGCGATGAGAATCACATTTATGAACGAACTTGCTAACTTTACCGAAAAGGTTGGCGGTAATATTGATAAAGTAAGAATTGGTATGAGCGCTGATACACGAATCGGCAAAAGATTTTTATTCCCCGGCATTGGTTACGGTGGTTCATGTTTTCCGAAAGATGTGAAAGCTTTGATAAAAACTTCCTTGAGTAAAGAATCTGGAATATCAATTCTTCAAACAGTCGATGAAGCAAACAACAGACAGAAATTAGTTTTAGTTGATAAAATATTGAACCATTTTAATAGTGATATCAAAGGTAAGCATTTTGGTATTTGGGGACTTTCATTCAAACCAAACACCGATGATATGAGAGAAGCACCTTCGTTATATATTATAAAGGAAATCATAAAACATGGTGCAAGGGTTACGGTTTACGACCCTGAAGCTATGGAGAATGCAAAACGTTCTTTAGGCGATTCGGTTGAGTATTCGGATAATCAATATGACGCTGCAACCGGAAAAGATGCTTTGCTGATTTTAACAGAATGGAATGAGTTTAGAAATCCGGATTTGAAAAGACTTGAACGATGTTCTTAAAGAGTAAATTAATCTTTGATGGAAGAAACGTATTTACTCCGGATAGAATGAAAGAATTGGGCTATATTTATTATAGCATTGGAAGAGTTGCTGTTAAATAGAACGTAAGGTTAATTTCCCGCAATCTCGGAGATTGCGGGAAATTTTTTTGAAATCTAAGAGTTTAATACCTTTTCATAATACTCGACGTATCTTGGAACTACCAAATCCTTTTCAAAACTGTTCTTTGCTAAATTCAAACAATTTTCCGAGAAGAATTTATATTTCTTATCATTTGTTAACAGGTCAACTGCATATTTTGCCATTCTCTCGATATCACCAATCTCTGCAATAAAACCTGTTTCATTATGACGAACTAATTCAGGCAACCCGCCAACACTTGTGCTGACGACCGGTATACCACAAGCCATTGCTTCGAGTGCCGAGAGTCCAAAGCTTTCCGACTGCGAAGGCATAAGAAATAGATCTGCAGAACTAAGTATTTCTGCGAGTCCATCTTGTTTGCCAAGGAAAAGGACATCTTTATGAACGTCGAGTTCACGGGCTAATCTTTCACATTCCGAACGCTCAGGTCCATCACCGACCAAAACTAATCTTGCCGGAATTTTCTTCTGTACTTCCTTTAATATTTTGATTGTATCGGGGACACGCTTAACCTGTCGAAAGTTGGAAGTATGAACTAAAATTTTCTCTCCATTCGGAGATACATGGTTTTTAAACTGCTCGTTACATGTGGGTTTAAATACGTCTGTATCAATAAAATTGTGAATCACTTCAATTTCTTTTTTAATATTATAATTAGTGAGAGTCTTTTCTTTTAAGAATCTTGAAACAGCAGTAACGCCATCACTTTCTTCTATACTGAATTTAACTAACGGTAAGAAAGAAGGTTCGAGTCCGACTAATGTAATATCAGTCCCATGAAGTGTTGTGATAATTTTCGTTCCCTTGTTTTCCTTTTTCAAAATTTGATTTGCCAAGTAAGCACTAGTTGCATGAGGAATTGCATAATGGACATGAAGCAAGTCTAATTTTTCGTATTCAACAACTTCAACCATTTTACTGGTTAGCGCCAAGCCATAAAGAGAATGTTCAAACAAGGGATAATTGCCTAATTCAACTTCATGAAAGATCACATTCTCAACAAAATTGTTTAATCTATGTGGAAGTGCATAACTAATGAAATGCACTTCGCAGCCCTTGGCAGCAAGTGCTTTACCAAGTTCTGTTGCAACAACACCACTACCACCATAAGTTGGATAACACGTAATTCCGATTTTCATATTATTTTATAACCGAATAAATTATTGAGTATCTTTTGTACATCTAAATTAACTAAAATTATACTCTCAACGAAAAACCAAACGAACTTAGTTATGAAACTGTTAATTATCGGTCATTCGGTTGTTGATCATATTTATACCGTAGATGGTGAAATTGTGGCTCCCGGTGGAATTTATTATTCAAGCATCGGCTTTAATTCGATGAAGAAAGAGGAAGATGAAATATTTCTGCTGACCTCTATTTCAAAAGATGACCATAAATTTTTTCAAAATGCATTTGAGAAATTTAATTTGAATTATGCAGTTAAATATGACTCAGTTCCGCACGTAAATCTTTTTGTTGACGGAAGTGCAGAGCGAAGAGAACATTACCGTAATCTTATTAAGAATCTTGCCTTCAAAGAAAATATTGATTTCAATTCTTTCGATGGAATTTATATAAACATGATCACCGGTGGCGACCTTTTACCGGAACAGTTTGAAGAGATTCGTAAAAATTATGGGGGAATAATCTATCTCGATGTTCATACTCTCTCCCGCGGAACCGGCAAAGAGCATCATCGTCATTTTCGAAAAATTGAAAATTATAAGTCGTACTTGAAAAATGTTGATATTGTGCAAGTAAACGAGAGTGAATTAAAAACTATTACTCCATACAATGACTTAAATCCTATTTTAGAAGAGGTATTTGAAATTGGTGTGAAACTTTTGATTATTACCAAAGGTGAAAGGGGAGTGGAAGCTTATTCACAGAGTGGACAAAAATTTTCCATTGATGCAATTAAGTTGAAATCAATTAACAATGTTGGCTGCGGAGATATCTTTGGTTCGGTTTTCTTTTATAATTACATTGCGAACCAAAATATAAATCGATCGTTGAGAATCGCTAATGCTGCTGCTGGAACGGCAACAACTTTTAAAAGTGCAGATGAATTAATGAAACTAAATTATGATATCATCAAAAGACATATTGAAGAATAGAATATTAATTGTTGGGTCAAATGGCAGACTTGGGCAAAGTCTTACGGAAAAACTTAAAAACAAAGTTAAAACAGAATTGCTCTGCTGCTCCATTGAAAAAGAATCTTTATTTGTTGATGTTGAGTATCGTCAAGTCGATATGACAAAGAAAGAAGAAGTCAAAAAGGTTGTATTAGATTTTGTCCCGGACTTTATAATTAATGCCGCTGCTTACACAAATGTTGATAAATGCGAAACCGAGCGTGAGATAGCTTGGAAAGTTAACGTCGCCGGTGCAGAATATTTTGCACAATATGCTCGATTAGTTGATGCACACATTACTCATATTTCTTCCGATTATGTGTTTGACGGAGAAGCCGGACCTTACAGTGAAACCGATAAACCAAATCCGATTAGTTATTACGGCAGGACTAAATTTGCATCGGAAAACGCATTGAAGATTAGCGGTACAAAATATGCGATTGTTCGCACTAATGTTTTGTACGGTCCATCTGAGTTTGGCAATCCGGATTTTGTTAATTGGGTGATTGAGTCATTATCAAATGGTAAGGAAATCAATATTGTTACTGACCAGATCAATAATCCGACATTCATTCCAGATCTTGCTGATGGCATAATCCAAATCATTGATTATGACAAAGACGGTGTATTCAATATTGGTGGTGCTGAATTGCTTTCCAGGTATGACTTTACGATAAGAATTGCCGACTATTTTAAGCTTGATAAATCTCTCATAAATAAGATTAAAACCAGCGATTTGAACCAACCGGCTCCACGACCGTTAAATTCAGGTTTAATAACTCTCAAAGCTGAAACAGAATTAAATTACAAACCGCTGAGTATCGAAGAAACCTTTCTGATGATGGCAAAGTCTCTTTAAGAAATATTTTTACTTTTGATGGAAATGTTGTAAGTTTGTTATGAGCATATGCTCATAATTAATTATGCCGAGGCCATGTAAACATAGAAGAACAAGATGCAATCCCGAAGCTGATTACTTCAAGCCGAGAGGGATTCCCATGCGTCAACTAACCGAAATTGAACTCGAGAAAGATGAGCTTGAGGCGATAAAGTTTGCAGATTTTGATGGTCTAAAACATGAAGACGGCGCAAAAAAGATGGCTGTTTCAAGAGCAACATTTGGAAGAATATTAGAGAAAGGAAGAAAGAAAATTGCCGAAGCAATAATTAAAGGTAAAGCTATAAAAATAAATTAAGATGAGGTGTAAAATGAAAGTAGCAATAGCAACAGACGACTTTAAAAATGTAACCGGACATGTTGGTAGATGTGAAGGGTTTCTAATTGTAGAAGTTGAAGATGGCAAAGTTCTCAACACTGAAGAAAGAATTAATGATTTCACAAATCATGGAAGAGGCGGACACGGACATGGTAGAGGGCATGGTCACGGCAATCATGGTGAAGAGCATAGAAACGGGCACCAGAGACTAGCTGACGGACTGAGTGACTGCAGCCATCTCATTGCTCATGGTATGGGTTGGAGATTAGTCGAAGACTTTACCAAAGCTAATATAAAACCTATCATCACAAACGAAGTTGATGCAGTTGAGGCAGCAAAGAAACTAGAAAACGGTACTCTAGAAATATTAGAAGATGCAGAATGTAGAAGTCACTAAACAAAAACCGCCGGTTAAATGCCGGCGGTTTTTTTCGTTATTATCAAAATTTTACGGAGTCAAGTTATAATCAAGCGGAGCACCGGGCCCGATAGGTAAACCCAGAGTTACCCAAATCACTAATAAAACACTCCACATCAATAAGAAGAAAAATGAATACGGAAGCATTGTGGCGATAATGGTTCCAATACCTGCACCCTTCTGATATCGTTGGAAGAAAGCTACTATTAAAGCAAAGTAAGACATCATCGGGGCTATAATATTTGTGGTACTATCACCAACTCTGTAAGCGATCTGAGTGAACTCGGGTGAAAATCCGAGCAGCATAAACATCGGAATAAATACCGGCGCCATAATAGCCCATTTCGCTGAAGCGCTTCCCATAAATAAATTTATTATTGCACTTATTAGAATAAATGCAAACGTAAGAGGAATGTTTCCAAATGCTAAACTCTTCAGAACATTTGCCCCCTCAATTGCAAAAATTAAACCAAGGTTTGTCCAATTAAAAAAGGCAACAAACTGAGCGGCAAAGAAAACTAGTACAATATACATCCCCAATGTTTCCATTGCTTTTGCCATGCCTTTCAACGGTTCTTTATCCGATTTATATGTCCCTGCTCCAACTCCATAGGCAATACCGGCAAAAGCGCCGCCGAAGAAAATGAATGCAACAACTCCATCCATAAAAGGAGAATGTAAAATTTCACCAGTGTCAGGATTACGCAAAAATCCATTTTCCGGAATAATGCCAAACATCAAAATACCGGCAAAAACGAGCGAAGCTATCAAGGCATAGATCAAACCTTTTTTCTCTTTCGGTGTTATTCTTTCCAACTTTTCAGGTTTTTCATCGCCCTCATATTCTCCAAAACGAGGAGCAACTATTTTTTCAGTAACCCAAGTACCAACAGCTGCTAAAAAGAAGGTAGATACAAACATAAAGTAATAATTAGCGGCAGGGTTTACTCTGTATTCCGGATCAATAATTCTGGCTGCCTCTTGAGACAATCCGGCAAGCAATGGGTCAATTGTACCAAGCAACAAGTTTGCACTATACCCGCCGGAAACGGCAGCAAATGCGGCGGCCATACCTACAAGCGGGTGTCTGCCAACTGAAAGAAATATTATAGCTGCAAGCGGAACTAATAATACATATCCAACTTCACTTGCCGTATTTGACAAAATTCCGGCAAAAATAATTACAAAAGTTAACAGCTTTTTTGGAGCGGATAATACCAATAATCTCAATACGGCGCTTATCAAACCACTTCCCTCGGCAACACCAATACCCAAGTAAAGAGACTAATACCGTACCGAGTGGTGCAAACGAAGTGAAATTAACAACAAGATTCTCTAAAATTAAGTGTATTCCTTTTACGGAAAAGAGGTTAACCGGTCTAACAGTTTCCCCGGTTCCGGGGTGAATAACCGATATATCAAACAAACTTGTTATACCAGAAATAACTATAACTAGAAACGCTAATATCGCAAATAAAGTGGCAGGTTCGGGAAGAGCATTGCCACCCCTTTCAATGGTAGATAAAAAACGATCCATTAACGTTTTTTTCCCGGTTGAAGAGTCAGCCATTATAATCCTTGTAATTTATTGAGATTGCTCAATTGTAAATGTTGGCAAAGATAAAATATTATGTCGAAATAGAAAAATGAATTTGAATGCAACTTTTTCTATTCTCTTCCGTCTAAAAAATCAAATAGATCGGAGATTTATATGTCCAAAAAATCAAAAATCATTTCCTCTTGTTTTTATGTGTTTTTGGCGATATTTGTACTAATTAATACAAATTTCGCCCAAAATTACATAAAACTTTCCGGTGTAGAACCCGGTGGTGTTGAGTATAGCGCTTTTACTCTGTCTGAAGAATCAGAAATAACTATATCCGGTACAGTTGCAGGTTTTCGAAAGTGGGGTAATAAAACCTATTTTTATGGCTGGATCTTAGATGCAAAAACAAGAAATCTTGTCTGGCATCTTTTAGATGACCGTGACGTGCGCGAAGGATTAGATGATCTTGAATTCGTTGATATCAATTTGAAAACCACTTTACCCGCGGGCGATTACGAATTTTACTTTACCGGCGGCGCAAGCAGCAGCGGACAAAGTATCAGCGGACTAAAAGATTTGCTGAACAAAATTTTTGGTGACGATGAACGAGAATTTCGAAGACGGTACCGGGATGATATTTTCTTGGAGCTTCGCGGGCCTTCCGGCAAATTTAACAGCGTTGATAAAAATAAATTTTCTGATGAACTAACCGTCGGATCTGTTGCAAGTATGATACGTGTCGGAAATGATGAGTTCATCAAAAAGCCATTCGCGCTTTCCGATAAAACAACTTTAAGAATTTATGCAATCGGCGAAGCAACTAACAGCCGAATTTATGATTATGGCTGGATTTATAATGCATCAACTTATGAAAAAGTTTGGCAGATGAAATCGCGAACTTCCGACTATGCCGGAGGGGCAGATAAAAACATTATGGTCGATGAAGATGTTACATTGCCTGCGGGAAATTATTACGCTGTTTATGTCTCCGATGATTCTCATTCATTTAAAGAATGGAATCAAATGCCGCCGGATGACCCTCAATTTTGGGGACTCTCTATTTGGGTTGCTTCCGCCGAAGATGCAAAAAACATCGTCGAGTTTAGCAGCGATGCAATTAACGAACCCTTTGTCGAAATCACGCAAGTTGGGGATGATCAATTCAGAAAACAAGGATTCACTTTAGAAAAAGATCTGGAAATACTAATACACGCATTCGGTGAAGGGTATGACAAAAGGCGTTTATCTGATTTTGGGTGGATTGTTAATGCTGATGACGGCAGCAAAGTATGGCATATGGAAAGCGCTAAAATTGAATACGGCGGCGGAGCCGAGAAAAATAGAATGGTACACGAATCAGTGAAAATGAAAGCAGGAAATTACATAGTTTTTTATCAAAGCGATGGATCGCATTCTTATGAAAGATGGAATGATGCACCTCCGTATGACCCGGAAAGATGGGGTATTTCGATCTGGACTGTTAATAAAGAAGACAAAAAATTTGTCAAAAACTTTGACCCCGATAATTACCAAAGTGAAAAAGTCATTTCACAAATTGTACGCGTTAGTAATAGAGCTAAAGAATCAAAAACTTTTACAATTGATAAGACTCAACAAGTTAGGGTTCTTGCACTAGGTGAAGGATCGGATGGCAGAATGTATGATTATGGTTGGATCGAAGATGGAGAGTCGGGACAAATAATTTGGGAGTTCACTTATCGAAAAAGCGATCATGCTGGGGGAGCAAGAAAGAACAGAAAATTTGACGGGGTGATCACACTTTCGGCCGGAACATACAAACTCTTTTACGAATCTGACGGATCTCATTCATTCAGAAGTTGGAATTCTCCACCGCCTTACAATCAAGAAATGTACGGAATTTCTGTTCTTCATACGGAATAATCAATTGGACTAACTTTTTTGTGAAAAAAAACCCCGGCAGAGATCTGTTGGGGTTTTTTTAATATTAGTATATAAAAGCAAACTAAAATTTTTCCTAGTGGATTTCGTTACATTCTCTTAACAACTGCCTTATCTAAAAAAGTAACAATATTTTTCTGGTCAGTTGTAATTTCACTTCCTATCAAATCGTAAAGAATTTTATTTCTACCGATTATGCATTCGTAAACATCTTCGGAGAAAACCATTGAAACATTCTCTTTTAATTCATGAGAAACTTTGTTGCACCATTTGAAAAGTAAATTTAAAATTTCTGTGTAGGCAGTAAATGAGAAAGCTTCCCGCTCCTCCTCATATGATACTGCCAACGTTGCACCGGCAAAAAAAGCAAGTTCAATTTCGGGTTTTTCCAATGAATTGATACGGTCTCTGATCCAAGAAATTTTTGCCACAAGAAACTCATTCTTATCCTCAGCAGATCTAAATTCTGAGAAAAGAATAAAACCTTCGTTAAAAATTTCTTTGTAATCATTTTCAAAGTGGAGTAAAGATTGGTAATAATTTTCAACAATTTCTGAGTAACTTTGGAGTGGGGAATCACTCTCTAAATCTCGTAATTCATTATCAAGAATTGATGTGATAAAACCGAGTTTAAATGCGGCTTTAATTCCAGTTGCATTTCTGTTTTGCATAAATACCCCTGTCAAAATGTAAGATATTAAACTTTTTGAAGTTGTCTAAAATCTTTATTTATAACAACTTAGCGGTATTTAATATAGCAAAACTTTAGATGCTTGGAATCAGTATAAGTACGTATTTTTATTTGTCGAAAACGGCACTTTTCCAATTTTTCTACGTACTTATACTTAGAAGTAAAAATTAAAGGATCAGAATTTTCTTCTCTGAAAGATGAATTGTATTGATACCAATTGTTTGTACTGTGGCAAATTTAATCTACTGGAAGTACTGATTCTTAAGCTTCGACTGTGAGTATTGTGCTGACGGGAAATAAAATTCGGCTGTTTCTTTTTTATGTGAATTTAGAATTGAGTAACGGCTTGAGTTTGTTCCATTTGTTCTAGTTCCAAAAGCAGAACTTGTTTTTTTATTTGTAGTGCTATAATGCGGCGCCGAATATTTTACTTTATTCAACTCGTTCGATCTGTATTTTTGAGCGTTTGTTATATAATCAGAATGTGTTCGAATATATTTCCTCACGGCATCTCTTTGCGCGTGGATTTTTTCTTCCTCCGAAATAGAATTGGCTCTAACCAACCTATAGATATAGGAAATTATCAAAACGAGCAAAAGCGCTGCTAGAATGTAGATCAAAAAATTTGTGATTAAGGGTATTATTTCCATTTTGCAAAAAAGTTTATTCGAGCACTAGACACAATTTGTGTGCCATAGGTATATAGGTTTTTGACAGAAAAAGCGAAGATGATTTTTGCCGACTGTCTCAATTCTATTTTGATATTTTTTTTTGAGACAGGTTACTCATTTCCTGAGATTCTTCTTTCAAGTTTTGGCAGTTTTCTCCTCTGCAGCATTCGTCAATATTTACTCTGCAAAATTTGCATTGTCCGTGGCCATGAACCCAAATCAGTTCCGTAGGTTGTCCGCACCAATTACAAAATATTGTTGAAGATCGTTTTGTTTTTCGTGAAACCAGCCGCATAATAATTATGTATATAAACTTAGATTATAATTCCTTGTGAATTTTTGTTAACTTCAATGACGTTATTAAACTTAATTTATAAAATGGATTAAATGAAACTTGATATTAAAGACAAAAGTAATTACTTAAAAGGACTACTGGTCTTAATTGGCAAAGATAAGAAAATATCTACGGACGAAAGCGATTTTATAATGAATGTCGGCAAAACCTTGGGCTTTGATCAAAAGTTTTGCGAAGAAGCAATATCAACTCTGCTTGAGAATGAATACATCTCTGACGACCCTCCAAAATTTTCAGACGAGAATTTTGCAAGAAGTTTTATCGAAGACGGTATTTCGGTTTCGATAACCGATGATGAATTAACTAATATGGAAGTCGATTACCTAAAATCGATAGCTGCAAAAAACAGCGTTGATGAAAGTTGGTTTGACGAAAAACTCCTTAAAGCAAAAAAGATTTCGAGTAATCTTAATTTTATTCATCCCCACCTGGCAGTCGAAAAATATTTATAAAACAAATTATATAGGAACAACTAAAATGAAGCGTTTACTTATTTTGTTTATTTCTCTTCTTTCACTTTCAATGCTGGTCTTTTCTCAGGAAGAAGGAAGATTGTTAAGATTTCCTGCAATCTATGAAGACCAAGTTGTCTTTACTTATGCTGGAGATCTCTATACGGTCTCTGCCGATGGCGGAGTTGCACGCAAACTAACTAATCACGTAGGAGTTGAAATTTTTCCGCGTTTCTCCAATAACGGTGAGTGGATTGCATTTACGGGTCAATACGACGGAAATACAGAAGTTTATATTATGCCTTCAATAGGAGGTAAGCCGGAAAGAATAACCTACACCGCAACATTAGGGCGA
Source organism: Melioribacteraceae bacterium (assembly GCA_034521465.1). GTDB lineage: Bacteria > Bacteroidota > Ignavibacteria > Ignavibacteriales > Melioribacteraceae > SURF-28. The sequence continues at coordinate 106,729 of JAXHMN010000011.1, forward strand.
GATGATGTTTCCGACAGAATGGGTCCAAATAATTTGGTGATCGGTTGGACTCCCGACGATAAGAATGTTCTTTTCCGCTCTCGCATGAACGAATTTAACAGCTTTAAAGGTCATCTATTTCTAGCTCCGGTTGATGGAAATATCCACACGCAATTACCGCTTCCTAGAGGCGGGTTTCTTCATATTCTCCTGATGGGAAACAGCTTGCATACAACAGGGTTTTCCGTGAATTCAGAACTTGGAAAAAATATAGAGGCGGAATGGCCGATGAAATTTCCATATATGATTTTGAAACAAAAGAGACAAAAACAATAACCGATAATCCCGCACAAGATATTATCCCAATGTGGTATGGTGATAATATTTATTTCTTATCCGACCGCGATGAAAATCAAAGAATGAATCTGTTTGTATATAATTTAACAAGTGGTGAAACCAGAAAACTAACTAATTATACTGACTTCGATGTTAAATTTCCTTCACTCGGAAAAAATGCAATTGTTTATGAAAATGCAGGTTACATTTATAAATTTGATCTAGCTTCAGAAACTTCAACAAAGGTTGATGTTCAATTTGCTGAAGATTTTGCAGTCAGCAGACCATTTGTCAAAGATGTAAGTAAAAGCATAAGCAATTATGAAATTGCACCTGACGGAAATAGAGGTCTGTTCGGCGCGAGAGGTGAAGTCTTTACTGTTCCTGCCAAAGAAGGAATTACCAGAAATCTTACAGAGTCATCAGGTGTTCACGAAAGAAATTCTAAATGGTCACCAGACGGAAAATACATTGCATACATTTCCGATAAATCGGGTGAAGATGAAATTTATATAATATCTCAAGATGGTTCAGGTGAAGAAATTCAATTAACAACAAACGGTGAACCATATAAATGGCAGCTCAGCTGGTCGCCCGATAGCAAAAAGATTTTATTCTCCGATAGAGAACTTAAACTCTATTATGTTGATATAGATTCAAAAAATGTTACCCAAGTAGCCGAAGGTGAAGTGGGAAGAGGATTCTTCGGTAGCTGGTCACCGGACAGTAAGTGGATTGCTTATTCGCTTCCCGAACACAGGAAAATGAATAGAATTTTTATTTATTCTGTTGATGAAAAGAAAAGTTATCCGGTTACCGAAGGTTGGTATAATTCCGGTTCACCGGTGTTTTCCGAAGATGGCAAATATCTTTACTTTGTATCGCAGCGTGATTTTAGTCCAACATATAGCTGGACCGAGTGGAATCATGCATATCAAGATATGAGTGGCATCTACTTAATTACGCTTGCAAGCGATACCAAATCACCTTTTGAACCGAAGAACGACGAAGTTGAAGTAAAAGAAGACGATGAAAAATCAGACGATAAGGAAAGTGATTCGAAAGATGAGAGCAAAGAGGTTAAAATTGATTTTGATGGAATTGAAAAGCGAACTGTGAAAATTCCGGTATCGCCGTCAAATTATTTCAATTTAACTTCAGTCGGTGATAAAATTTATTACATGCGAAACGGAAGCAGCGATAGCAAGTCAATTCTTCTCGTTTATGATTTAGAAAAAGAAAAAGAAACAGAACTTGGAAACATAAGCGGTTACGAAGTTTCTGCAGACGGGGAAAAAATGTTAGTCGGCTCAAACGGTTCCTACTATATTGTTGATCTTCCAAGCGGCAAACTTGATCTTAGCGATAAACTTGATCTCTCTGAATTGGAAATGTACTTGAACAGACACGAAGAATGGGAGCAAATATTTAATCAAGTTGCTCGCGCGGTAAGAGACTTTTTCTATGTAGAAAATATGCACGGCTTAAACTGGGCTGCTAACGTAAAGAAATACGAACAACTTCTCGAGCACGTTAATCATAGATTGGATTTAACTTATGTAATGGGCGAGATGGTAGGAGAACTTAATGTTGGACACTCTTATGTAGGCGGCGGTGATTATGAAAAACCGGACAGAATTAAAACCGGTTTACTCGGTGCTCAAGTTGAACTTGATGAATCCGGTTACTATAGGATTACTAAAATTCTTGACGGTGCAAATTGGGATAAATCACTTCGCTCACCGTTACAAGAAATTGGTGTTAACGTAAACGAAGGTGATTACATAATTGCCATCAACGGAAAACCTGTTACAGAAATGAAAAATCTGTTTGCCGAACTTACCGGCAAAGCAGGTGACCAAGTTGTTCTTTCCGTTAACGATGAACCATCAAAGAACGGAGCAAAAGATGTAACAGTTGTTCCGATTGATGATGAATCGGAGCTTTACTATTACAATTGGGTGAAAGATAACATCGAAAAAGTAAATGAAGCCACAGATGGTAAAGTTGGTTATGTTCACATCCCCGACATGGGAGCAGGCGGTCTGAACGAGTTTGTTAAACGGTACTATCCGCAGTTAAGCAAAGAGGGATTGATTGTTGATGTCCGAGGTAACGGCGGTGGTAATGTATCACCGATGATAATCGAGCGGTTAAGACGAGAAGCAATAATGATGGATAATGTACGACACAACAAACCGTCACCTGATCCGGGCGGATTAGTTGTCGGACCAAAAGTTATGTTGATTGATGAATTTTCTGCATCCGACGGCGACATTGTCAGCCATCGTTTTAAGAAACACGAACTTGGTTTAATAATTGGTAAGAGAAGCTGGGGAGGAACAGTCGGTATTTGGGGTTCGCTGCCGTATGTTGACGGCGGAACAACTATGGTGCCCGAAGCAGGTTTATTTGATCTGAACGGCAAGGATTGGTTGATTGAAGGTCATGGTGTTGAACCTGATATTTATGTAGATAATGACCCGGCAAAAGAGTGGGAAGGAATTGATCAACAGCTGAGTAGAGCAATTGAAGAAATTCAAAAACTTATAAAAGAATTCCCGCTTGAACTTCCTGAAAAAGCTCCGGAAGGTCCGGTTAAAGTTAATTAATTTTATAAATCCCCGGAATTTTCCGGAAGTAGAATTTTTAATAATACTTAAAAACTACTTTTGTTTAATAGATAAATTCCGGGGATTTCTGTAAATCGACAATAAAGTTTGAAACAAACTCTTTCTTATTAAAGGGAAGTTTTTTTAGTGAAAAAGTTTATAAAAAGAATAGTCTTCAAAATATTCCCCAAAATTAAATTCAAAAGAAGCGGTGAACGTCAAGTTGCATCTGAAATCAGTGATATCAGAATTGATCATGTCGGACGATATAAATTTGCATCGAATTATATAAAGCCAAACACAGTAATACTCGATATAGCATGCGGGGTTGGTTATGGAAGTAATCTAATTGCTAGTAAAGTTTCAGATGCAAGAGTTGTAGGTGTTGATATTGATAAAGATGCTATTGCTTATGCAGAAAAACATTATGCTCATGAAAATGTAGAATTTATTATCGATGATGCACATAAACCAAATCTTCCCGAAAATGATTTTGATTATGTGATCTCTTTTGAAACATTGGAGCATTTACCTAACCCGGATTCGTTCATTGCAAGCATTAATAGAGTAATAAAGAAGGATGGATTATTTATTTTCTCTTCCCCAAACCAAAAAACCTTACCGTTTGAAAAAGAGAAGATTTCCGTTTCATCAAAAACATTACACCGTAAGCGAGGTCAAAGAAAAGCTTAGTGCAAATAATTTCGAATTATTAGAAATATATTCACAACACGATACAAACTCAGAAAAAGTTTCCAAAGACGAAGCGGGACTGTTTTTAATTTTTGTTTCTAAGAAAGTGTAACCTTTATTCAATACCGGATTTGGAAGTTATAAATGATAAAAAGTATTATTGAAAAATTATCACTTCAGCCGCATCCCGAAGGCGGATACTTTCGAGAAGTTTATCGTTCAACAGATGAGATTAAAAAACATGGATTGCCTGATCGTTATAAGACGAATAGAAACTCCGGAACCTCGATCTATTACATGTTGGAAGGTGAACAATTTTCTTCTTTCCACAAATTAAAATCTGACGAAACTTGGCATTTCTATCTCGGCTCGCCAATAATTCTTCACTTAATCAGCCGCGAAGGTGAATATTCTAAAATAGTTCTCGGACAAAAAATTTTGGAAGATGAATTACATCAGTTTACTATTATTAATGGCACCTGGTTTGCGGCTGAAGTTAAAGATAAAAAATCGTATTCATTAGTCGGATGTACTGTTTATCCCGGTTTTGATTTTGAGGATTTTGAGATGGGAGACAGATTTGAACTCATCAATAAATTTCCTCAACACAAAGAAATAATAAAAGATTTTACAAAAGTTTAAATTTAGTTTCGTCTCACTATTTCTATCATGTAAAAGATATCCGGGGTTTTAGTCTCATTAACTAATTTTATTTCTTGTTGATTAATTAATTTCATTCCCATAGCTTTCCTTAAGTATTCATTCCTTGCTAGAGACATTTTGAGATTATCTATCGACAAAATTCTCTCTACATTACCGCGCTTCTCCCAAGGATATATTCTCCTGTTTTATTGATTTCCTTAAATATTAATTTAGGTGCTTTCAACTTGTGGTTTAAAAATCCTAGGAGGTCTCGTGTTAAAAAAAATTGCAATGTCGATTTGTTTTATTTCTTTACTTGTGGTATCCACGAGCGCACAAAACTCAGGCAAGCATGAACATGATGGATTCTTTATGAGATTTTTAGCCGGTCCATCTTATTCAACTCAAGTTTATGACGGTGCCCCATCAGAGATGGAGGTAAAGGGACTTTCAGCTACATTTAATTTCCAAATCGGGGCTACAATAGCTGAGAATTTAATCGCTTTCGGCGAAGTTAGTGGAGCAACAATCACAAATCCCGATATAGAAATTAACGGTACGGTACACGAAACCGATGAAACAAAATCCTCAAGTTTTGGTTTCGGAGGTGGCATGACGTATTATATAATGCCCCTAAATTTTTACTTTACCGCTTCAGTATTGGCTTCCAAAGTTAAGCTTGAATACACCAAGGGTTCGGTTAAATATGAAGGTGAAACCGATATGGGAATTGGTGTTTTTGCCGGTGTTGGTAAAGAATGGTGGATTGCAGATGATTGGGCGCTTGGAGCTTGTGCTTTTTTCTCTTATGCAAATGTTCCCGATAAAGGTAGTTCGGATATTACAATTGCTTGTACAACTTTTGGAATTGCCTTTTCCGCAACTTTTCAATAATTGATTCATTTGTAATTATTTCAATAGCCGCTGATGATTGTCAGCGGCTTTTTAGCGATAGAATATTTCTTACTATCTAAAAAATTTTTGTCGCGTGGTATTTTAAGAATTACTCTTTAGGGAATTTTTCAAACAACAGCACTTTCCTTACCGGAATCTTTAATAAACAAGCATGAAGAAATAGTTTTGTCAGGTGTTTCTCTCATCATCGAAAAATTAAGCACATCTCCTAATCCAAAAATATTAATATCAGCTCTTGGTGCGGTTGTTAAAGCTTGGTCAAAAGAACCGACTAGAACGTGAAACTCCGTAAGCGACGGCAGTCTTGTTTGATCACTTAGTCTTTCTAAAAATCTATATAATCTTTTTTCATCTTCATCTTTGGGTGCAACCGTAACAAGATTGATTTTCCCTTCCCAATTCAGTTGTAACTGTAAAGCAATTAAAACTGCAAGATGCCAATTCGGACTTTTATCACGCAGCCATAAATTTATAGTTTTTTGGAATCCGAAAGCGGCGCGTGGATGTTGGCGAAGAATTATTAATCCCAATTCATGCTTTGTAGTTTGATGAACAATTTCCTCGATGATATAATCTTTCTCTTTGTTGCTGCCTAATGTTAAGAAAAGTGTATTCGGTCTAAGCGCTCCGCCTTGCAGAGTCTGGATTACCAACTTAGCTCCGTGAAGAAAATCATCATCCTCAATTACAGCGGAATTCACAAAAATCTTTTCCGCCTTTAATGGATCTACTAATTGACGTAACTCTTCCAAACTTTTCTCACGATCGTTCGCTTTTACCGAAAATGCAAATACACTTCCGGAAGGATAGGTGATATTTTTTATGAACGATAAAGAGCCGGACCATTTACTCGGCTCTTCCACCGGAAGCAAAATATCCGGTTTCCAGACTATGTGATGCCGCGGAAACTTGGTGGCAATTCTTGACGCGAACTCCGCAAGTACTAAAAACATTCCGCCTCTTATATCTCCCCAGTTTGATTGCAGACCTTTCTTCGTTAAATAAAAATAGATTGCTATAATCACAATTATTGCTATTACGCTAAATACCGGGTTGATCAAGAACATTACAAATATTGATCCGGCTGCACCAATCAATGGAACTACACGTGGGATCTTAAATGTCGGGCGGAAACTGATGATCTTCATACTTTGCTGAATGAATACAACTAAATTTAATGTGCCGTAGGTTATTAAGAAGAACATTGTAATAAGTGAAGCGAGGGCATCCAAACTTCCGAAAACCAATGCTACTACTACTATGCCGCCTGTAAAAATAATTGCGTTCCGCGGTTCGCCTTGTTCGGTTTTCTTTCCGAAAATTTGATAAAGTGGAATTGATTTATATGTTGATAATGCCTGTAAAATTCTTGGCGCACCAATCATACTGCCGAGTGCGGAAGAAAAAGTAGCAGCCAAGATTCCCATTAAAACTAGTGTTGGTGAAAATGCTTTATCCACCATTATCATTTGGTTGGTTCGAAGTTCTTCGGAAGTGCCGACCAATGAAACGAAGTATGCCAATCCAATATATACTATAAGAGTAACACCAATCGCTGATAATGTGCCAAGCGGAATTGCTTTGCGTGGATTTTTTAGATCGCCTGATAAATTTGCGCCTGCCATTATTCCGGTAACAGCGGGAAAGAAAATTGCAAAGACTGCCCAAAATCCCGCATCGGTAAATGTGCCGATTACCTCAACATTTTTATTTGCCGGTTCGGGTGTAAACATAAATGACAGAATGGATAATACAATTACACCTAAAATCAGATACTGAATTTTAATTGCAAAGACTACGCTTACATAAGAAATGGCTAAAAGAATAAGCCAAACAGAAAGCGAAACAATTAACGGGTCATGTTCCGGAAATATAAAAATCCAACCTTCCGTAAAACCAACAATATATAAAGCTGCCGAGAGAGTTTGCGATATATAAAATGGAATTCCAACACTTCCGCCTGCTTCCAAACCAAGTGATTTAGCAATTATTGAATAAGCACCGCCTGCTCCAATTTTTATGTTGGTTGTAATAGAAGACATCGACAAGCCGGTACAGATGGTTATAGTTTTGGCAAGCAAAATTATCAAAACAGCACCGCCGAAACCGGCATTACCGACAACCCAGCCGAGGCGGAGATACATTATTACACCGAGTATTGTTAAAACATCCGGTGTAAACACACCGCCGAATGTACTTAACTTTGCCGGTTTGTAAAGTTGTTTTAAACTAGTTTGTATGTTTTTAAGGAAGTCGATAAAAAGCCCGTTCAATAGGAAAGTTGAACAATGTTATCACATCAAAATTTTTACAACAAAGATAATCGAATCAATTAAAATAATCATGAAGCAAAAATCCAAGTAAAATTATCATTATAAATAGTAGAATTAACAGAGATATTCCAATAATAATATTACGCTTCTTGACCGGTTCTCTGCTTGGTTTAGGTTCACCGGTTTCGGGAACATTACTTATTTCTCCGGGGATATCTTCACTTTGTTTGAGAGCATCGACACGCCATTCAATATAATCATCTTCGGCTTCGACTTTGTTATTGTTGTTTTCTGCTAATGCCCTCTGCCACAAATCTTCATCGAAGATACCATCTTGTAGTTCATTACGAACAACTTGATATAATTCTTCATCCCTCATTTTTCATCGTGCCCTTAAAAATTTCTTTTAATATATTAAAGAATTATCACTAAGTAAACGAGAATTGGAGAGTAAGATCATTTTATTTGCAATTATGCATTAATCTCGTATATTTAAAACAAACAGAGGAGGAAATAATGAAACACAAGAGAATAGTAATCTACTTGATCACAGTAATTTTTACTCTGGTGTTTTTAACAGCTTGCGGTGAGGATGAACAACCCGAAGCACCACAACAAGTAACTCCGCAAGAAATTCAAGAACCGGATTCAGCTGAAGTTGAGAGAATGAAAACCGAAGCTGAAGAAAAAATCAAAAGGGAAAAGGAAGCAGCCGAAAAGGCAGCTCAACCAAAAGTTCCGGAAACTTATGTTGTTCAAGATGGAGAAACGTTAGCTTCAATTGCCGAAAAATTTTACGGTGATTCTCAAAAGTGGTTTCACATCTTTGCGGCTAACGAACCCGATATTCATGATTGGAATAAAATTTATACCGGTCAAGAATTGAATATGCCGCAGATGGAAGAGTAAGATTTATTGAAATGTTATTTAAAGAAAAGGGAATGCGTTTTTGCATTCCCTTTTTTTGTTGTCAAGATATGATTAATTGGATGATTTTTTATTGATCGGAAATTATAATTAGCGTCATATTATTTTTATCGTTAAGAAAACTTTTATAAATTAATATCAAAATTAAAATCTATGGAGACATAACATGTCAAAAGCGTTCATTTTTGGTTTGCTCTCAACTCTGTTTATATGGAGTTGTTCCAATTATATTGCTAAATATGATTATGATGTAAAAAGTATGAATAATTATGAAAATGAAACGATTGAAATGGTTCATTTTGGTGGACTAAAATCTCATTATACCAATGATTTTTTAGAGTTATATTTTGACTTCAACATTGATGAAATCTCATTTCAATTAAATAATGTTTCTTCCGATACTCTTATTGTAAATTTGAGGGATGTAATCGTGAAATCGGATAGTTTCAAAATTATCACGAAAGCAAAGAAATTGGTCGAACGACCTTCTTCACCTTACGAGTTAATTAAGAAAGATGGCGAATTTGAAAATGCAAAAATAGATTCTTTGTTCATTGTTCGTATTCCACCGAATGAATCTTATCGAGATATATTATTATTAGAATATGAAGATAAACAACCTGTTTACATTAATTCTGATCCAATCCCTTTGGTTGAAACAAGTAAGAGACTTTTGGGCAATGAATATCATTTGTTATTTCCTTTCATAAGTAATTCAGTCAAACAGAAATTACAGTTTTTAATTAGGATAGAGGATTATTATTTATTGAATAAGGGATGAGTTTTTCTTCAATAAAAAAGGCCCATCGCTGAGCCTTTTGTTTAATAATTGTTACTTGTATTTGGAATGTTTATTAAAAATCTCAATCTACAAACTATAGATTTCGCTTTTACAAAGTAAAGTACATTTTATATTCAAACGGATGAGGCATTGTGCCGATTGATTTTATTTCTTCGTTTTTGATTTTCATCCATTGATTTATCAAATCATCGTTAAAGATATTTCCGCGTTTCAAGAATTCGTTATCTGCGCTTAGTGCATCGAGAGCTTCGGTTAAGTTGCGCGGTAGAAAATGAATCTTGTTAATATCTTCATCATTCAAAAAGTTTTTATCATAAGGACCAAATCCTTCTTTATCCGGATCGATTTTATTTACCACGCCGTCAATTCCGGCAAGCAAAATTGCAGACAAACAAAGATAAGGATTAGCGGTTGCGTCCGAAGGTCTGTACTCGAACCGGGTCTCTTTTGGATTTGATACATATTTCGGAATTCGAATTGCGCTTGCTCTGTTGCCTTGTCCGTATGTTAATGCGACAGGAGCTTCAAATCCCGGCACCAATCTTTTAAATGAATTTGTGCTTGGGTTTGTAAATGCGGTTAAAGCCGGACCATGTTTTAAAATTCCGCCGATAAAATACTTGCCAAGTTCACTCATATTTCCATAAGCGCCTTTTTTGTAAAACACATTTTTTCCGTTCTTGGTTAAATAAAGATGAACGTGCATGCCGTTGCCCGCTTGACGGTACATTGGTTTTGGCATAAAGGTAACGAAGAGATCTTTTTGACGGGCAAAGTTAAACAAAGCATATTTCGAGGTAACGATATTATCGGCTGTTTCCATTAAGTTGCTGAAATATGTTTCAATTTCCTGCTGTCCTCTTTCGCCGACTTCATGATGATGGTATTTTATATCAACACCAAAGTTCTTTAATATTTTACACGCTTCATCACGGAAATCGTCATATAGATCAAAAGGATTTGCGGCATGGTATGCTTTGCCGTGAAATTCTTCTTCGTGTTCAACTTTGTAGTATGATGCGGAAGTTCTTGTATCATATTCAACATTGTGAAAAATATAAAATTCAAATTCCGGTCCCCACCAAGATTGATCCGCGCCGGTTGTTTCTTTTAAAAGTGTCTCTGCCTTTTTAGCCAGATATCTTCCGTCCTGCGGAAATGGCGATCGGTCTTCATCGGTTAAAACTATGTGAGTATAAAAGCTCATTGTCGGTGCATCGCGGAAAGGATCAATCACAGCAGTGTCGAGATCGGGAACTAAGATCATATCGCTGTTTTCAACTTTTCTAAAACCGTAACTTGATCCGTCGAAACCGACACCTTCGTTCACTAACCTTTCCATTATATCATCTCTTACCGGAAGTGAAATATGATGTAATCTTCCCGTAAGATCGATTGCCTTTAAATCAATTACTTCAATTTTCTTTTTCTTTAATTCATTTTTGATCGATTCAATTGTTCGTTTAGCCATTCCATCCTCTGATTTTAATTTACACAGAAAAAAATGGGCTGTTAAAAATCGTGCGATCTTCAACAGCCCTCAAGCAAGTTCTGCTTATGTTTATCTTTTATAATTTACTGCTGAGAGTCCGGGATAAATTCCGGTTGTATCTAAATACTCCGCAATTCTCAAGAGTTGATTGTATTTAGCAATTCGGTCGGTTCTGCTAGCTGAGCCGGTTTTGATTTGTCCGGCGTTAGTTGCAACAGCTATATCGGCAATTGTTGAATCTTCGGTTTCACCCGAGCGGTGAGAAATTACAGAAGTGTAACCTGCACGTTTCGCCATTTCTATTGCATCTAATGTTTCAGTTAGTGTGCCAATTTGATTTACTTTAATTAATATTGAGTTTGCTATTCCTTCCTTAATACCACGACTTAATTTTTCGGTATTGGTAACAAATAAGTCATCGCCAACTAATTGAATTTTGCTTTCCGAGTTTATCGGTGATGAAGCTTCCAGCCGTCCCAATCATTTTCGTCAAGACCGTCTTCAATGGAGATAATCGGATATTTGTTGCAGAGATTATTGTAAATATCAACCATTTCTTCTGCGGTTTTTTCTGATTTATCCGATTTGAAAAACTCATAAACTTTTTTCTCTTTGTTATACATCTCGCTGGCTGCAACATCAAGTGCAAGAGAAATTTCTTCACCCGGTTTATAACCGGCTTTTTCGATTGCAGAGAGAATTATATCTAAAGTCTCTTCGTTTGATTTTAAGTTTGGAGCAAATCCACCTTCGTCACCGACAGATGTGCTGTATCCTTTTTCTTTTAATACGGACTTGAGTGAATGGAAAGTTTCTACACCCATTCTAAGTGCTTCGGGGAAGTTTTCCGCACCGTGAGGCATGATCATAAATTCTTGAAAGTCAACGGTATTGTCTGCGTGACTTCCGCCGTTAAGAATATTCATCATCGGTACAGGTAAAGTTTTTGCATTTACTCCGCCGATATATTGATGGAGAGGTAAACCGAATGTTTCTGCAGCAGCTTTTGCGCAAGCAAGTGAAACGCCGAGTATTGCATTTGCACCAAGTTCACTTTTATTCGGGGTGCCGTCTAATTGTAATAGCATATTATCAATTGCAACTTGGTCAACTGCATCAAAATCGATTAGTTCATCGGCTATCCTATTGTTTATATTATCGACTGCTTTTTGAACACCTTTACCTAAATAACGTTTTTTATCACCGTCGCGTAATTCAACTGCTTCATGTTCGCCGGTTGACGCACCGCTCGGCACGGCTGCTCTTCCTATGAAACCGGATTCAAGTTGTACTTCAACCTCAACAGTCGGATTACCGCGTGAGTCAAGTATCTCTCGTCCCAAAACTTCGAATATCGTAGTCATTTTTACTCCTTTTTTATTGGTTTTCAGTATAGAAAATTAGAAAAAAGGACACGCAAATTCAATTTAAATGAGGTTAATAAATTGTTACGTGAAATAGGAATTTTTATATTTGAAGTGAGTATTTAACAATGCCCACGTAGCTCAGGGGATAGAGCATCGGTTTCCTAAACCGAGTGTCGCAGGTTCGATTCCTGCCGTGGGTACAGAGCATCGGTTTCCTACCCGCCTTAGGCGGGCGATTCCTGCCGTGGGTACGAGTCAATGTTTTTAGAGTGTGTTGCATAAATCGTCGACTAGGCAGTCGAGGTTTGTAGAGGGTGTCTCAAAACTAATAACTTCATAATAGTTGGAACACAGATACCGCAGATTTGAACTGATTTCCGCAGATTTTTTATTTGTTAATTACTTTTGAGACACACTCACCACTCCTCGACGTACCAAATGTTTCCGTCTAATACATCAACGGATAGATATAAATAATACCACCAAACAAAAACAACACAAAAAGAAGAACAGAGATTTTATTTTTTAATCCAAAGAAAGCAAACTGCATAAACCCGCGTAAAAACCAAAAGAGTGAAATACTGAATTAAGCAATTGAGTGACCTATGCGTGTTATTAATAAATCTAATGTAAATGCAAAACGAAACGTATGCAAAAATTAAAAAAGATAAAAGCTAAGACAAAGATTGAGAATCTGCAGTAATTGCACGATTAACATAACGAATTGACTTCAGATCATTTCGCCAATCGAATATGCTCCAGAAAAAGAGATGAAAAATTGCGAATCCCAAATTGAAAAATCCGCCGATATAAAGAAGTGATTCATTAGTCATAACTTAATTTTACGAAAAATGAATCACTTCTTGAAGAAAATTAAAATGAAAAGATTATTAATTTTTAGAAAACAAATCCAATTAAAAATTGATGTGTATTCACAATTTCAGAATCAAAATTATACGAGATACCTTACGTCAAGATTGAACACACTTGATAATGAATACATAGTCCCTAATCCAATTCCGTAGCGGAAAGAGCTTAGAGGAATCGGTTACTCCCGGTTTATGGTGTTTATATTCATCGGGAATTTCTTCTGTTGAAATTGTAACTCCAAGACTGTCCGGGTGTTCTATCTAATTTACCATCAATTAAATTATAACCACCTTCCGCAATAACATAAGGTGAAAACATAGACCTACTTACAAAGTATTGAAGCCCTACAGATATAGGAACATTTTTGTATTCTCTTTCCGTTTATTGTGTATTCACCTGCAGTAAAAAATTCTTGACCTTGAATTTCTCCGGTGGTAAAGGATTTTACATGTTGTGTTACATTTGTTCTTAAATAAAAATAAGATACCGATAATCTTAAATTTAGGTTTGATGTAAGATTAGTCTTAAATTCAAAACTAGTTAAGCCTCCAGGGTCAGATTCTCCCGATACATTTACACCGCCATATAAACCATATTCCGATTTTGTAAAAAACGAAGAACCCTCAACTTCCTGAGCAACCACAAATTGTGATAATGATAAAATGCATACAAACATTAACTTCATTATAGCTTTCATTACGACTCCTCTTGATTGTGGGAAATGGAGTAGAAAATCATCTCAAAAGCAGCATCTTCTTAGTTGCCGAATAATTTCCGCTGTGTATAATCTATAAAAGTTAACCCGCTCGGCAGATATGCTTGCAATCATAAAGTTACTTCGTGTGTACCGATGTGCATTGTTTATATTACTAGTGTTTGTACTTCACGACCTATGTCTATAACAGTTGAACCATTCTGCGGAGTGACTTGATTTTCGACATGCAATGCCAACTCTTATCGTCAGTAGCCATCGATAAACTTTTTAATTTCGATCCTGTTTGATTCATTTACATAAACTGCTTCACTAAGATTCGTTCTTACCGGTGATAAATTACTGCAGTCCTTACTGAATCGAATTCAAACTCATTGCTTGCAATCAATAAATAATAACCGTAGAATCTGTTAATGCTTAGTTCTCAATTACAATCCGGATAAGCGCAAATGCTTTTTGGTATTTATCTGTAAGTAAATCCGATTTACCATAAAGTGTAACAGTATAATTTGATTTATCTGTTAACAGTATCACAAATAATTTGTCCGGTTAAACGGACATTGATGGTAGGGTGGTGGAGCGCATTCATCTGTGAAGTTAAAAATTAGAGAGCATTAGATAAACAAGGCGATAATTAATCTGAGTTTTCTCATTTCAAAGTAGCATCTAATCTTAGTTGCCGAATAAATTTCGTTGTCAATCTGTAAAAGTAAACACCGTTATGCAGATTACTTGCATCAAAAGTTACTTCGTATGTGCCGACATGCATTTGTTTATTTACTAGTCGTTTGTACTTCACGTACCGAGTATATCATAAACCATTAATTTTGTGTATAGAGACGGGGCATGCCCTGTTTCTACGAATGGTAATGAAAACTTTATCTCCGTAGTCGGGTTGAACGTGTGAGGGTAGATTCGTTGTAAGTTAAATTCACTTTTAGTTATTCACTCTCACAACAATGAGCTACGATTAAAGTCATACGTTATATCGACTAACTGAACAGGTTAATTTTGAGATAACTGAGTTTTAGCAGTCATCTGATTGCATTCCTAATTAATTTGCCAAGTTTCAGTATATGTATATTTGAAAAACTATTCTCGACCACTGATCTATTACATCGCACTGCTTTTACTGCTGCGTATCACTTTCTACTTTATTTTCATAAATCATAACTGAACTAAGACTAGTTGACCTCGCCAAGAAACATCGGTGCATTAAAAGTAGTCGTATCTTTGAGATGAGATACATCAAAAGAATTCCAGCCCGGTCTAAAATAGCCAATTAAAGTTTGTGTGCCATCTTTATCCGGCAAACCAAAAACATACGGATCGATAGACCATGAATATTGAATATTGCTATACGGAGGGAAAATTAATTCTTCGACTGTCGGCAAACAAGATCCCCATTCATACGAATCAAAATCGTTCAATATAAATTCTGCTTGACAAGATTCGTAGTTGCTTGCATAAAATATAACGGTTGAATCTGAGTTGTTTTCAACAGTGCAAATAATTTTAATTAGTTCACCGTAGGAATATTCTGGTTTATCAGTATGAATTGTAAGTTCTAATTGTGCAGCAAGCGGCAGTGAGAATAATAAAATGAAAAAGAATTTTTTCATTGATTCCCCCTAATTAATCGACTTAAACTACTCAAACTTTCTCATTTTAACAATACCAAAATATCCGGTTAATTGAGTTTTCTTTTCCCAAAAACATTACCCATTTTTTTTCAAATAATGCTTATTTTCAAATACTCAATTCGTACAAAATTTTTACTTGATGCGTCCAATTCTTACCGAAAATAAATCATTCAAAAAAACCAGAGGTACCAATGCGTAAAATCATTTCAATTCTTTTCATTTTTCTTATTACATTTTCTACACAGAATTTTGCACAGGATGAAGAGAAAACCGATTACTTAAAATCATCAACTTTCAGCGGATTAAAATGGCGCGGGATCGGTCCGGCTAGAACTTCCGGCAGAATCTCCGACTTTGCCGTTAATCCAAATAATATTCAAGAGTATTACGTTGCAACATCGAGCGGACATTTATGGAAAACAGTTAACGGCGGGATAACTTGGAAAGCAGTTGCAGATACTCTTCCCTATTCACTCGGTGTTGTAACTATGGATCCGAATAATCACAATGTTGTTTGGGTCGGAACCGGTGAAAACAATCACCAGCGTGCACTTGGTTACGGCGACGGTGTTTACAAATCGACCGACGGAGGAGAATCTTTTACCCGGATGGGATTGAAAGATTCCAGGCAAATCGGTGGAATCGTAATCGATCCGAGAAACTCCGATGTAGTTTATGTTGCCGCAGAAGGTTCTGCATGGGGTCCGGGCGGTGATCGCGGTCTCTATAAAACTTCCGACGGCGGAGAGACCTGGGAAAAAGTTTTAGAGATAAGCGAACACACCGGTGTAAATAATATTGTAATGGATCCGCGAGACCCTGATGTTCTTTACGCGACATCCGAACAGCGAAGAAGAAGAGCATTTACAAAAATAGGCGGCGGACCGGAAAGCGCAGTTTATAAATCTATCGATGCCGGAAAAACATGGAATAAAATAATGAAAGGTCTGCCGAACGTTCATCTCGGTGGAATGGGGATCGATATATCACCCGTTAATCCTGATGTACTTTATTTGATTGTAGAAGCAGCGGAAGGCAAAGATGGATTTTTTAGATCGACTAACCGAGGCGCTAGTTGGGAGAGAATGAGCGATCATAACGCGAGCGGACAATACTATAACGAAATTTATTGCGATCCAAAAAATGTTGATCTAGTTTATTCGGTTGAAACTTACTCTCACTATACCGAAGACGGCGGTAAAACTTGGAAACGCTTACCACTAGAAGATCGTCATGTTGATGATCATGCTTTGTGGATCAATCCAGATAATACCGATCATCTACTAATCGGCGGTGACGGCGGTGTTTATGAATCTTACGACCGCGGTGCAAATTGGGAATTCAAACCGAACTTACCTGCAACACAATTTTATAGAGTGAACGTCGATAACGATGAACCATTTTACAACATCTACGGCGGAACACAAGATAACGCAACAATGGGCGGACCTTCGCAAACATTAAGCCAGGACGGAATCATTAATTCCGATTGGTATGTAACCGTTTTCGGTGACGGTTTCGTAAGTCAAATCGATCCGGAAAATCCGGATATTGTTTATTCCGAGTGGCAGTACGGAAATATCGTCCGTTATGATAGGGTAAGTAAAGAAATATTACTAATCCGTCCGGAGCCGCCGAAAGGTGAAAAGATGTATAAGTGGTATTGGGATACTCCGTTCATTATAAGTCCGCATGATAATAAAACATTATACATCGGGGCGAATAAAGTATTGCGAAGCAATGACCGCGGCGAAAGCTGGGAAGAAATTAGCGGAGATTTAACAACTCAAACCGATCGTAACTCTTTCAAAGTTATGGGAAAATATTGGAGTGCAGATGCAGTTCGAAAAGATGTGAGCACATCTCAATGGGGATTAATAATTTCTCTTGATGAATCACGTCTGCAAGAAAATTTAATTTACGTCGGAACCGATGACGGAATAATTCAGAGAACCGAGGATGCAGAAAGTTGGACAAGAATAGACAACTTCCCTAATGTTTCGGAGTTTACACCCGTTCATGATGTTGTTCCTTCTCGTCACAATGTAAATACTGTTTACGCCGTATTTAACGGTCACAAAGCAGACGACCTAAAGCCGTATGTTTTGAAGAGCACAAACAAAGGTGAATCATGGAAATCTATTGCCGGCAATCTTCCCGAGAATGGTCCGGTGAGTGTATTGGTTGAAGACCCGGTTAATCCCAATTTATTGTTTGTCGGCACCGAATGGGGAGTTTACTTTACTCTTGACGGCGGAGACAAATGGATCCAATTGAAAAACGGAATTCCCAAAGTAAAAGTACCCGACTTAGCAATTCAGGAAAGAGAAAAAGATTTAGTTGCCGGTACTTTCGGAAGAGGATTTTACGTGTTAGATGATTACTCACCGCTTCGTACCGCTTCAAAAGAATTGTTCGAAAATGATGCACACATGTTTCCGATCAAAGATGCTTTGTTATTTAGAAAAGCTTCGGGCAATTACGGGCAAGGTGCAACTTACTTCCGCGCACCAAATCCTGAGTTCGGTGCAGTCTTCACTTATTACTTAAAAGAAGTACCGAAAACTTTAAAGGAAGAAAGAAAAGAAAAAGAAGCGGAACTCTTCAAAGAAGGAAAACCGATTCCGCAGCCAAGTTATGAAGAGGTGAAGGCGGAAGAAGATGAACATGCACCATATTTAATCTTTACAATTATGGATGAAGTTGGGCAAGTTGTAAAGAAAATTAATACTTCGGCTAGCAGTGGAATCAATCGTTTAGCTTGGGACTTGCAATACCCAAGTTACAACCCAATCAAAGCGGCAAATGACAAATTTGATCCGACAAAAAAACCGACGAGCAGTTTGTATGCAATTCCAGGTAAATACAGCGTTGCAGTATCGATGGTTTATAGGGGAGAAGAGAAAGTGTTGATCGATCCGCAACCGTTTACCATTAATCTTCTCGATCATCATACAATCCCGGTTACAAAGACCGAAGAAAAAGTACAGTTTGAAATTGATGCGCTGGACTTAGCTAGAAAGGCAGTCGGTGCAAGAGAACAAGCCGAAGAGTTGGATGCAAAAGTAGCTACGCTGATGCAAACCGCAAATGAAACGCCGGGCGCTTCTTTTGAACTGCTGAAAAAGATTTCCAGAATCGATAAAAAAATTGAGGATATCTTGTTCAGATTCCAAGGACAGCCGGCAAAAGCAAGCAGCGAAGAAATACCTCCGCAAATTCTACCTTTAAATTGGCGCTTGGGAGATATGATCTCTCCTTCGCTTTACGCACATGCCAACATAACAAAAAATCAAAAAGTGGCGTATGATGTAATTGAAGAAGAATTGAGTCATGTGGATAGTTAATTCACTATAAAAGAAATCATGAATAAAGATATTGTTCGAAATTGAAGCAAGAGTTAAATCAAATTCGGTGCGCCAATGGACACCGGGCAAGATTTTGAGATAATAGCTTAAGAGATAATTTTAAAAGTGCCATCAATCAACATTTTGATGGCATTTTAGAACTTTTTCAGATAAGTCTCCCAAAAGATATTCCGATGATTCTTCAGCCAAATATTCTTGCATATTCCAATCGAAATACTTCATGTTTAAATTAAAGAATTGTGCCTATTGTCAATATATTGGAGTGTTAGGTAACGAAGTTTTTTGGACGGCACTATGAGCAAATATTTACTTAAAAATTTAGTAAAACAGAAAAGCTAAAAGAAATAAATCGCCATATTGAAAAACTGTAGACTAAGTATTGGTGCGCCTGACATCGAGGATGTGAGTACAATCACTCTAGGAGGGATTAATTTTGAAAAAGGAGAAATCTATCTTAGGAACCTATTAAGGGTGAAGCTCGGGATAGATTTCCTTTAATTAATCCCAACTGAATTTTAGTATCACATCAAACCCTGCTGATTTATCATTCCCTTCCACCAATTGAAGAAATAAAAACGTTGTAAGTTCATATTCAGCAGTAACAATTCTAGGACTAACTTCATTTGCTTCAGTACCTCCGAATCCCCTTTCATAACTAACATAAAGATCATCCGTAATATATTTACCGGCGGTAAGAGTTGCCCTCTGCCAATTTTCATCGCCTCTAATTTCAATTACATCCAATCCGAGAGCGTCACCTAAACTTGAAGAGACCTGTGCCGCCAAAAAATTACCCGCAAGAGTTTTAGCAATACTCTGCTCCTGATTTTCTACATTCGAACGTTCACCTTGCGTAAGCTGACCTAGACTTTTTCCAAATGCAATATATGAAATTGCATCACCTTCACTAATCTCGGAGCCGTCAAGTGAGAATGCAAGTTTCGGATCATCCGCAGCACCGTGTACGGAAATTTGTAAAGTTTGTTTCAATCGATTTGAACCCCTTACAACATACTGTAACGTCATAGCTAGTTCGGGATTAAGTTTTTCTCCGCCGTTAAAAATAATCCTCCCCTCCATTACTTCGAACTCTTTGCCATAAACTTCAATACGACCACGTTTTACGGAAACACTTCCAAATAATTCAAAATGGCTTACTGTTTTCACAACATCAATTTCACCGCTTAATTCAATATTCATTTGTGGAGACACAATCCAAGTGTTCTTTGGAATAGAAAGAGTAAATCTTCCGGTGATTTCCTCGAAGAATTGTCTCGGATTTAGTACTGTCCTCTTTAATTTTCTCCGCCACTTTACCAACACTATCTTCTGCCGTCTTTTGTAGTTCTTGAATTAATAATGGTTTGCTCTGATCAAATTCTTTTCCTCCTGTCTCGGAAAAATAAGGTAAATATATTCGTGAACGTATCAGTGTGATATTGCCGTCAAACTTTGCAGCTCCGCCCTTATTTCTAAATTCTATTTTTCCGTCAATCTTCGCTTCATAGTTATCATTCTGCGCTACTTCAAATTCGTTAGCTGTTATTGTTATCTCCAGTGGATCGAAAGAACCGGATAATAAGCCGTTATCGTAACCTAAAAATCCATCAACATTAAGATCTCCTTCATCATTTTTAATAATAAATTTATCTATATATAATTTTTCTCCGTCGAATCGGCTTTTAATTTCACATTAATACTGTCATAGGAAATCCCATAAAAATCACTTTTAAAAGCGCATTATTAATTGCTAAGAATCCTGCTGCCTGAAGATCATTCAGTGAGTTATTAAAACGTATATCACTTATAACTGATCCGTTCACTTCATCAAATTGGTCTGTAAATTTTGTAATGTCTTGTAAATTCAGAGAATCAATTTTGAGTGTGAAATTTAAGTCTCTATCGCCTGGAATAATCGACTGGCTACTATCTGCATTAATTATAAGTGGAATAAATCCTTCTGAAACAATTTTATTGCCGGACTTATTTAATTCAAAATCCCAATTTAATTTTTCATTGTTCAGTTTAAAATCGGTCGTAATATCACCAATCGAATAATCATTATAAGCTATATCTGTAACAACTAACTCTCCATTAGCTGTTGGTTGAGAAATATTTCCTACGAAAACCAACTTTCCATCAACTATACCTTGTACTTGAATTTCTTCACCCAATAGATCGATGAATTCACCGATATCAATTTTGCTCAATACAAGTTCAATATTACTACTATCGTTCAGCGCCAAAATCCCGTTTAAACTAATTCTCTGATTACCGTTTGCTATAACAAATTTATCAACTCTATATTTTTCTTGATCAATAACTACGGTAATTGTGTCTTCCGGATTTTGCCAAGCGTCCTCCGAAATATTTAAGCTCAATTTTGGAATTGAAATAGTAATTGTTGAGTCCAACATAACTGTAGAATTTATCTCGGCAGAGGCAGTATCATTAAGAGTTACAAGTAAATCAGACTTAAATTTATCATCAAAGTAATGTGCTTTAATACTTACGGCATCCAACTTATTATCTTCGGCTCTGAGTTTAACAATCTTGGTATCAATCGAAGCATCAATAGAATCTTTTATTACAATTTTTGCAGAACCGCTCAAGCTTTCCGCAGTATTCATTTGAAAAGCTAAATTTTCAAAAGAGTAATTCAGCACTACATTTATTGAGTCCGGTTTACCGGTTATTTCTCCGTTAAGTTCACCTTCCGCATTTAGACTCTCGTATTTATCCAGTTGAGGAATGGCCGAAAGTTTTTTTGGAATAACCGAAAACATAATACTCGCCGAGTCCGATTGACTAAAAGTACCGTGAGCCTCTACTTCAGCTATTTCACTATCCAGATTGAACTTTTCGATTGTGAAGTTTTCACCATTTACTTTTACCAGCGTATTCAATGAATCAATCCGGTAATCCATAA
Source organism: Melioribacteraceae bacterium (assembly GCA_034521465.1). Lineage (GTDB taxonomy): Bacteria > Bacteroidota > Ignavibacteria > Ignavibacteriales > Melioribacteraceae > SURF-28. The sequence continues at coordinate 128,289 of JAXHMN010000011.1, forward strand.
ATGAAGTTGTATCTACAATCAATGAAATATTTGCAGTCATTTCTTTTGGTGTAAAATTTTCACCATTACCCGAGATTGATAAATTTATATTTGATTGCAGACTGTCGTTAAGTAGTATTGGAGCAAGGTTAAAATTATTTACATCAGCCTTAATATTAAATTTCTGTCTGGCGGAAACATCAACAATATTTAATTCTCCATTGAGACTTCCAAAATCGGAATTCAATTTTATCGTAGATTTGATATTCCCATTATTTACCGTTGAATAAATTGTGAGTGAGTCTAATTTTCTTTTCATCAAATCCGAATTGAAAATTTTGATTTGCGCTGTTGTGTTAGCTTCTTCAATGGAGGTACCGCTGCCACTTATCAGAATACTTCCATTTACGTCTGTTGTTAATGATGTATCATTTAACCAATGAGCGGCATTGATATTATAAATATCAGCTTCCAAATCATAAGCCGGTTTGGTGTTAATATTTTCTAAATGAGCGGTGAGATCTATCTTCTGGTTTTCTTCAGTCAATTTTACTTCCACATCAGCAGTTGAATTTAGATAACGACCTTCTAGTTGAAGTTCCGGACTACCGCTGAAATCTAAATCGGGAAGGAACAATTTTACTTCACTCAGATTAATTGGTTCAGTTTCAAGAAAAAGTTCTGATGCTTCCGATTCATCAAGTGAATAATTACCATGTGCAACCAATTTATTTTTCTCTGTTTGCAAAATAAAATCATTCAATTTAATATTTTGATCAGACTGAACAGCAATGAATTGCAAGTTGGATAATTCTAAGTGGGGTTTATCAGTTACAAAAGAAAAGCTTTCCAATTCAACTGTTTTCTCTTCGGACGAAATTGAAGCCGACGCTTTCAAATTAATATTATGTATAACCTCCGGTATTTTTGCTGATGGATCAGACGTTTCAATATTCAATTCTTGAGTTGTTGATTTCAAATGAATTAATTACGATATCCCATCCCACTCCGGCGCTTGTGGTATCTTCTTCGGTTTGTTTTATCAAAGAGTTTATGTTCCATGTAGAGTCATTAATCTGAATTAGATGAACATAAAACGAATCAATTATCGCGGTGTTTATGTCTATTGTACTTGATAGAAGTCCAAACAAATTATAATTAACATCTATCTTTTTTGTATAAAATACGGTTTCGTTATTTTGTTCTATTCTTAAATCGATTATTTCAATACTACTGAAAAATGATCCGTCAATCTCACCTATGGATAAATTTCCATTTAAATTTTCATTGGCAATTCCTTCCACTTTTTCTTTTACAATACTGCTGAACCACCCGGTTTGCGTAAATAAAAGCGCAAGTAGTACCAATACGAAAATTGTTAGAAAGAAGTAGCCTAATATTTTTAGAAATCTTTTCATATCTAAAATGCATGACCTACACTAATAAAAAACTGTACTTTAGCCGGACTTAGTGAAATTGGAGTTGCTACATCTAACCTTGCCGGTCCAATTGGTGTTGAAACTCTTATACCCAATCCGGCTGCATATTAAATTCGTTGACCTTAAAAGTAAGTTGTGACTTCCAAACATTTCCAAAATCAACAAAGGCAACGCCCGAAACAATCGAATAAATCGGGTATCTAATTTCAAAATTACCTTCGAATAAACTTTTGCCGCCGCTCGGTTTGCTTTCGCTATTTTTTGGCCCTAAATCCGCACGAGCCCAACCTCTGTTAGATGAACTTCCACCGGAATACAATCTTTCTTCAAAGGGAACAAAATTGTCATCGTCCAACGAGAATATTGTACTCATCTTAATTCTGAAAGCAATGACAAGCCAATCGGTTATGAAAGTGTATTTTCTGTAATCAAAAGAAGGACGGAAAAAATGATATTTACTATTTAGACCTAACCCGGAATAATGAAAAGCAAGTGAAGTGAAAGAACCGAAATCCGGATTAAATAAAGGAAGAGCTGTGATTCTTTCAAGACCTAATTCTATACTTGATTTATTGTAAAGTTGATCGATATCATATTCTTCTCTATCCACTTGTGAAATACTAGATATATCCAATCGACTTTGTTCAAATGTATATTTTAGTGAGCCGAAAGAATCAAAAAGAGTGGACGCTGTAATGTTAAATCCGTACCAATTCGGTTAATAGTAAATCCCGGTTCGGTCTGACGAATTACAAAAGGACTAATTGAAAATTTTGTTTCCTGTACAACAAAATTCGGTTGGATAAAATTTAATCGAACATGGTATGGAGTTAGTGCTGAATATTTAGTATAAAATTGTAATTGTCGTGCGCCACCGAGAAATCCCAACCACTTTTGATCTAAAGAAATTCTAAACTTTTCCTCACGCCCGTAACCGACACCAATTTCTGTATTAAACCGCGGCAGTTCTTCAATCTTAATATTGATCGGAATGTTACTTGGCTTTTCTTCTAAATTAGGTGTCACTGTTACAATGTAAAAAATACCTAATCCGTAAATTTGTCTCTGAGTTTTATTTAACTCTCTGCTATCGTACAAATCCCCGTTTTCAAAGCTAACTTGGTTGCGAATAATTTCCTTATCTGATCGATTGTTACCTTCAATTATCACTTCACCAAAATTTGAGCGTTTACCTAGCTCAATATTCCAATCAATTCCAACTGTTGTTTTTGATGTATCGAGGTAAAGTTTATAATTCACTTTTGTATATGGATAACCTCTATTTGCAAACTGATTAATAATGGTAAGTTTATCTTCATTAATTTGCTGATCTCTAAATCGAATTCCCGCTTTAAGCGATAAGTCATCCTTAATTAGCTTAACTAACGATTGGTCAATTGAGTCTCCCAAAGCCAAATTTACAGTGTCAACCATTACAGGTTTATGTTCGTTCACAAATATTTTTATATCAATCGTTTCATCTTCATTATCCATATCAAATTCTATGTCGTCAATATTTGCATTAATAAATCCTTCGCGTTGATAGTATCTAATAATTCTTATCTTATCTTTTTGAAAAATTTCTTCGCTAAATAAAAATGGGTCCTCAAAAAGTAAATTATCCGCAAACCAGCCAGTCTCAAAGAATTCCATTTGCTCAAGTAAATTATCAGCAGAGAGCGAATCGTTGCCGAGAAAGGAGATATTCCGGACTATATAATTCTCCTGTGCATTAATGTTTATTAACACACAAAATAATATTGCCGCTGCTATTTTGAATATTGATAACCGAGCCATCATTAATTTTCTAGAATTTTATTTTATTCAATTTGTAATAATTGATTTTTTTCTCGATAACTTTTTGTATATGCCTTAAGTTAAGAATTTTATTACAAAGGTATAACTTAAATGTATTGCTCGGCAAGTCATTTGGATGCGATTAAGATATTTATTACAATAAGATATAATTAAATAGAAGACAGCACCTTTTAATTATATTTTACTAACGACAATATTTATAAATGAAAAAGATCATATTTCTAATCATAGCGTTTTCATTATTTTCTTGCAACGAAAAACCGGAAGAGAATAAAACTATTCAATTGCCGGTTGTAGAAGATAATTGGGAATACAATCCGGCAACCGAGTGGAAAAGTATATCTTGTGCTAAAGCCGGAGTTGACTCGTTTGTTGTTGATTCAATTGATCAGGCAATTCAAGCCCACCAAAATATTTCAAAAAATTATCGAAGTTTTATAATTGCAAAAAATAATTTTCTTGTATTCGAAGAATACTATGATGGCGAAGGAGTTAACCAACTAAACAGTTTGAAATCGGTTACAAAAAGTATAATGGGAATTCTAGCTGGGAAAGCAATTGAATTGGGTCTTATAGAAAGTGTTGATCAAAAAATATCGGATTTCTTTCCGGAATATTTTGAAGATGTAGGTGATTCTCTGAAAAAGGAAATTAGAATTAAAAATTTGTTAACGATGTCAGCCGGATTTAAGTGGAATAATTTCGGTGGGAAGTATCGTTCCGGTTGGGATTTGTATAAAGGTAATCGTCACGAATATATGATAACAAAAACCGTAATGGAAGATACGCCGGGTGAAGTTTACAATTACAACTCCGGTCTATCGCACATGCTTTCCGGAATAATTACAAACGAAAGTGGAATGCGAACAAACGAGTTTGCCGAAAAATATTTATTCGATTCACTCGGAATTTCAAATTATAAATGGACCACCGATAGAAATGGTTATAACTTAGGAAACTCGGAACTATTTTTAACCTCTCGCGATATGGCAAAGATCGGTTTACTTGTTCTTAAGAAAGGTTACTGGTTTGATAAACAACTAATTGATTCCGTTTACATTAAAGAGATGCTTGCAACCCAAATTGAAACCGAAGGTATCGGGAAAGAGTACAGTCAATATTTTGGTTACCAATGGTGGGTGAAGGAATATAAAGATGTAGTGATAAATTTTGGCGCGGGTTACGGCGGGCAATATATTTTTGTCATTCCAAAATTTGATTTAGTTTTGGTCTTTACTACACATTGGAACAGGAGAGGTGTTTCTTTCAAACCGCTTGAGTTTGTTGAGATGGTAGTGAATGCCCAACTGAATCAGACAACTAATTAATCAACAATTTCTCTCGTTATGTTTTCGGGTAAACGAGTTAGTGTTTCATAGTTGACCTGCGAGCTTAATTCACTGAAGGAAGAAACAGAAAGTTCCAACTCACCCTGTTTACCAATGATTACTACTTCATCGCCTTTGGTAACTTTATTGCAGCCCGTTACATCAATTGTCATTAAATTCATACTAACCATGCCGATAACGCCGACTCTTTGTTCGTTCACTAAAACTCGACCAATGTTGCTCAATCCTCTTGCAAATCCGTGAGAATAACCAACCGGTATTGTGGCAATTTTCATATCCCGTTGAGCAAGATAAGTTGTACCGTATCCAATAAATTCACCGGTTTTAACTTTTTTGACATCCATAATTTTTGATTTCCAAGAGAGGATTCTTTCAATCGGCTGATCGGGGTTCCCGGTTTCTTTGAAGTAATGAATATTTGTTTCCCGGCTCGGCCAAAAGCCGTATTGTAGAATACCGATGCGCACCATATCCATACGTGTTTTAGGATAACTTATTGCAGCCGCCGAACACGCGGTGTGATATCTTTTTGGTCTGAACCCCTCTTTTTCAATTGCTTTTCTATACCTGTTGAAGCGTTTAAATTGCTCCTGAATTCTTACATAATTTGCGATACTTTCTGCACCGGCATAGTGAGTACATAAGCCCTCAAAAGAAACATACTCTTTGTTCTGATCGATCAACTTAAGTGCACTTTTAAGTTCACTAGTTTCAAACCCGGTTCTGTTCATTCCGGTTTCAACTTCTAAATGAACTTTTGCTTTTTGTTTTTTTTGCTTAGCAACTTTTATTGCCGCTTCCAGCCGGTCAAGCTCGAATACGTAAAACTCAATTTCATTTTCAACAGCCCAACTCAACTCCTCGTTATCGATGTTGCCCATTATCATAACGTCTGAACATGTATCACAAACGTCAAAAACTTGCCATGCCTCATCCGCACTAAAGACCGAGAAATGATCAACACCAAGTTCTTCGGCAAGCGGGACAAAGTTATCTATACTGTGTCCGTATGCATTACCTTTAATTACGGAGGAAAATTTAACTTTATTAGGAAGTAAGTTTCTAATAAAATCGTAATTCTTTTTCAAAGCAGATTTGCTTATTTCAATTTTTGAACTATGAAACACCTTTTTCACCCAATATGTTATTGATGATTGAATAAAACATTTTTGTGCCGGTTAGAATAATTTCATCAGGGAAATCATAACTAGGATTATGAAGTGGAGAAAAGTCCTTTCCGGATCCAATTCCGAAAAAGTGCGCCCGGGTATCTGCTCGTAAACTGACCAAAATCTTCGGACCATCTAAAGGGAGTTTCAACCTCGTGTAAATCAAATTTATTCTCTTCGGCTGCCTTTCGGATCGTGTTAACACATTCATTATTATTTATTGTTGCGGGAAATTCTTCAACCCATTCAATTTCATATTTTAGATTATTTTTTTCAGCCGACTTTTCAATTAATTTTTCAGCATTACTGCTTAATATTTCCATATCATTGTTCTTGTACGCACGCAGTGTGGCACATCAGTTCGGCATAACCCGGAGTTGTTCCGAAAGCCTCTCTCCGATTCTTACATGTATAATTGTCACTAATGAAAAATCAGAAAGATTTTCATCATCTTTTAATGCTGGTTAATTGTTGAATAAGCTCGGCAACCGCGGGTGAAGGAGTTATTCCGCGTTCGGGGTGACCTGCATGAGCGGTTTTTCCTTTTAATCTCACAATCAACCCTTTGGAAGCAGCGGCAAATCCTTTTTCGCGAACAACAACCTGACCAGTATTAAATTTTGGAAGGTTATGCAGTGCAAAAGCGTAGTCCGGAATCAGTTCTTTAAATTTGTCGTCGTTTATTACCCATTCGGCACCCTGCCCAATTTCTTCCGCCGGCTGATACAATAAAACAACTTTTCCTTTTTTAATTTTGTTTTCTGCAAGCAATGGAATTAAACCGGATACAATTGCCATGTGACCGTCATGACCGCATTTGTGAGAAACGTTTTTCTCAATAGACTTATGATCAAAATCATTTTCTTCTTCAATCGGGAGTGCATCGAGATCACATCTGATTAAAATCGTTTTACCTTTCTCCTCACCGTTAAAAACTATTGCAACTCCGTTTCCACCTAAACTTGTTATGATCTCATCCGGATCGTAACGCTTTGCATACTCAACAATTCTTCCGGCTGTATCCGATTCTTCACCGGATAGTTCAGGATGTTTGTGAAGTTCTTTTCTGAGTTGTGTTAGTTCGGAATGAAGTGAATCCCAGTTCATTAATTACTTTCCACCATTTCTGTTTTCTTTGAAGGGAAAAGATAAGAAAATAAAAAGAAGATTAATGCGGAAGAAGAAATCCCAAAAATGTTTGCATCTAATCCGAACGGTAAAGCCCAATCGGCAACTACGAGTGTTACGGTAGTAGTACCCCCGATAAGCATAGCCCAAAAAGCTGCAATAGTAGAACTGCGCTTCCAATAAAACGCACCAATAACCGGGACAAATAATCCCGAAACCATGAATGCATAAGAGTACAACATTAAGTCAAGTACATTCTGCATGGTTGTTGCAAGCAATAATGCAAAAGCGCCTAATATCAAAGTAACAAACTGTGATGTACGCAAAAATCTTTTGTGTGAACTGCTTATATCAAAAAATCGATCGAGGATATCAGTAACAAAATTTCCGGAAGATGCCATTAAACAGCTATCTGCCGTCGACATAATTGCAGAGAAATATGCTGACATCATCAACCCCATTAAACCAACCGGCAGGACGGTACGCAATAACATTGGAAGTCCCATTTCGGGATCAAGCTCCGATATTGCTTCGTAGCCAAGATAATCAAACATTCCTTGGTCAACAGCGACTCGTGCAAAAAGTCCGAGCAGAACACCCATAAATGCCATAAACGGATATTCAAAAATTCCGGCAATGTACCAAGCTTTCTTTGCGGTTTTTTCATCGGGACACGCAAAAATTCTCTGGTAAAGCGTCATACCAACAAACCAAATTGGTATAATCGTTACCGCCCACTTTACTAATTCTTGCCAGCTTACATTCGTCAAAGAAAGAAAACCCGGGCGCACGGTTGCAATAAGTTCATCATAGCCGCCTATTGCAAAGTAAGCAACCGGAATACCGATTAAAATTAAACCGGACATTAATATGATCCACTGAACGGTATCCGTATAAATCACTGCTTTAATTCCACCCAAGAATGTGTAAACAACTACAATAGTTCCCATTACAATGAGGGCGGTTTGCATCTCAAGACCAACAAACGATGCGGAAGCTAATTTAGCTCCGGCTAAAATCTGCGAAGCAGTAAAACCGATATAACCGATGCCAGAAATTAATCCGGCAACTATCGCAACCTTTTTACTATAAAATTTTTCGAATATCTGAGGGAATGTATAAAGTTCTTTGAAGTTTTCCAGTTTGCTGACTTTAGGAATCAAGAAAACTGCTGAAAGCCATGCACCTATTAGACCGGTAAATAACATCCAGCTTCCGGAAATTCCCATAACAAATCCAAGACCGCCTAAACCGATAGAGAACCCGCCGCCAACATCCGTAGCCACAACAGAAAGACCAATGTGAATACTTCCCATCGACCTTCCGCCTACGTAGTAATCTTCAGCGTTTTTGTTTTTCTTGAGAAAGTAAAATCCGATGCTGAGAACACCGAGAAAATACAATATGAAAATTGAGAGGTCTATCCAGTGCATTGAATAAGTAGATTATTAGAGAATTTTTTTTGTCATGTATTTTGAGTTTGTTAAACGTGCAACTGCCATATAGTTGGGATTATAATGAATCTTATCACCAACTTTATATTTACCGCTCTTCTCACCTAAATCATAAACAGTCATATCGGATGTTGTTCCGAGGAAGTTTATACTCTGGTCTTTCAAAGAAAGATTATTATAATCAACATCAAGCTCTCCGAAATCTACAATAGCTCTGTATGATTCGTTATAGTCGAGATCTTCAAAGTTTGACGTCTCGCCAATTGCCGCATCGCCTATTTTGCCGTCGGGCACTACTTCTTTCTTTTCAAGTTCAACAATGTCTGCCGCAAATGTAAATGCATTTGTTGAGAGATTTTTGAACTTTTTATTGTCATACGGAGAGACACCAAGAAAAGCAGCTTCGCCTATCCGAAAGTGGTTTATTCCTTTCGGTAGTCTCTTTGAAGATAACAAGGGCAGCGTAATTGAACTTCCGCTTGAGAGTAACTGAAGATTTACACCGAACTTTGTTTCGATCAATTGTTCATATAGACTCAGCTGAATTAATTTATCATTTGTCGGTTCTACACCATACATGCAGCCGAGATTTGTCCCTAGCCCAATAATTTCGATATTCTTCATCTTAAAAATCTTTTCATAGAACTTAAGAATATTGTCACGAACAACTCCTTCTCTAAGTTCACCCATTTCAAGCATCACTATTATACGATGAGTTTTACCCTGTTTGTCCGCTTCGGAATTTATTTCCTTAATTGCTTCCAATGATGTGTTCAACGAAATATCAGCATACTTAACGACATTTTTCGCTTGACCGACTGCAGGAGGTTTGATATAGATCGTAACGATATCGGGTTTAATTTCTTTAATGACTTTAAGATTCGATATTCTTGAATCCCCAACCGAGTGTAATCTTTTTATTTCAGGATGACCAAGAATTTTTTCTAATGCAGGTTTATAACCGTTCATCACCTTAGTTACTAATGTCCACTCATAACCTTTCGGTATCAAAAAGTCATTTAGCTTTTTGATGTTGCCGATAATTCTATCCGTATGAATATTTAAGGTTGCCATTTATTTGCCTTATTTATTAAATCTCATCTCAGCATATTTGTTTGTAAACCCGACTCTTTCATACAATCTCTTTGCCGGATTGTCATATTCAACGTGCAGTTTAACATCGCCCGGGCATTCCTCAATTGCTTTTTCAACAATTTGACGCCCAAAACCTTTTCCGCGATAACTTGCATCAACAGCAACATAAACTAAAATATGATCCGGTATATAACCGGACATTCCCGTGTCGTTAATAATTAGTGCACCGACTAATTTTTCTTCGTAATAAGCCGCGAGTAAAAATCCGCCAAGTTTACCGTCTTTCCCGAATGCATAATCGACACAATTATTTATTGCTTCTTTCGGGTCACCAAAACGATCTAAATGTTCATATAAAAAATCCACGAACTTTTCTCTGGATAATTTTTCGTTAAAATCAGATTCATTGTCTAATCTCATAATATTTCAAGCATTGTTCTATCCTATTTTTTAAATAAAATAATGCATCTTCCAACAACCTGGAAACCAATAAAACAAAGATTACAAAAATGTTAGTGACGGGCTATAAGAAGAAACATTAGAATTTTAGAGGATTTTTTTGAGAATTTAGTGTTCTCAAAAATAGTTATAATTACTAACTATCCCAAATCCAATTACAAGACACATACTCCATTCTGGGTGTGTAAATCGATAGTAACAAATGAACCAAAGCGATTTACTTGCTATCGGAATAGCAATTCTTTTAATATTTTAGATGCCCTTATGGAAAGCAATACAATAACCAGAGACCAGAAAGGCAATTATGAATAAACCGTTCATTTCGCCTCCGAGTTTTATTAAGCTATTTGATTATTAATTTAAGGGAAAGTAAAGCATTTGTTTGTGATTTATCTCACATTAGTTTTAGATTTTTAATAATAGAGTTAAAAGAAAAAGTCCGACAAAGAGCCGGACTTTCCTCAACCTATAATATGGAAGGGGTTTATAGGGTTAATTTTAATTTAATGCAAGATAGGTGTAGGAAACATCCGGCTGTGCGAGCAGTTCGGTATAGCCGTGTAAATATGCTGAATAAAGGTGTTTAGCCAACTTTCTTACTTTTTCACGATCATTGAAATCAACAGTACGTTTTACCATGTAAACACCTCTTGCATCACCAATTTTTATTAGCGCTAAAGCAGCTGCTAATCTCGCCCCGTCAGAATGATCTTCTTCTTAGAATTGCCATTAATGGTATAACAGCTTTTTGAGATTTCATTTCACCGAGATAATAAGCAGAACTAACTTTCAACCCCAAATTTTCAGAGTTGATCCCCTCAATATAATTCTGCTCTATTATCTCTCGTGAAGCTTTGTTTGGTCCGGCAAGTAAACTCGTTGCAAATACTAAAAGTACCAATACGATTAGGTTGAATCTTCTGTTTTTCATATCTCCCCCAGAGATTTATTAAACTTTTGAGTTTGTGTTCAACACTTAGTTAGACTCGGAAATTGTAGATTTGGTTGCTCTTCTAACTTTCTAGATTCATTAATTAAGACGGATTGTCAACCTAAAAAGTTTCATGAACTTGACGAGAAATTTTCATTTAATTGGTTATTTTTAAATTGATTTTTGCACTTTTTAAAAGACATTAAAATCTACGATAATGTTTGTAGATAATTAATGTGGGAATGTGATATGCGACGCTTTACAATACTTGTTAATAGAGTTCACCAATCAACGGTAGATAATTTTGAAGACCTAAAATTATACCATGAAGAGTGTGCCGGTTACAGCGTAATAATAAAGCGCTTGAGTCCTCAAGCATTTAGTCTGAAATGCAAAAGATGTAAAAGAGAAATTATCGTGAAGGATAATGCGAACGGCAACATCCCAATCATGCAAACTGCAGTTGATGGAGAACCAAGACAATTCAATCATGAATTGGCGAAGGAAAAAGTAAAGGTTAAGGAATAACTTTATACTCACAACAGCTGTCGCCCGCAAAATATGGTTCAGGGAATAATTTTTACAGCCGTTCAATCAATTTTAATATTGATAGACCACTGATTAAGCAGACCTTCGCAGATTATAGTTTTATCTGTGCCAATCATGTCTAATCTGTGTCTGCCCGCCTTGGGCGTGGTCATCCGCGTTCCATAAATAATTAAAAGCTACGTCGAGGAGTGGTTTTCGACGGCCTTGAATATACGCTCTAACCGGGAGTGTTAAACCAGGGTGTCGAGGACCATCCTCGACACGGTTACTTCCAACCTAAAATCTCATCAATCGTCTGACGTGAGATCGGATGATAAAGCGGACGTGCCTTCTCGTACAATTTCATTGCATATTCTTTCCCATCTTCTGATTCGAACAAGTTTAGAATAAAGCGGTCTTAAAAATTTTCTTCTTCCCATTCCGAGTAAAAAATCCTCAAGTTCGTCATAAGCCGGTTTGTAATTGTTATGAATTGCACGAAGCAACCAAGCATGTAAAATCTCCGAATTTTGAGTTGCTGTAAAACTAAAAGTTTTGTCGAGTTCTTTCAATTGAGATTGAGACATCGTCCAAGGAAGTTCTCTGATGAAGTGAAGGTAATGATGCGTTGTCCAATTTTCAGTATTTAGTTCTTCAGCGGGATAACCGTTGAGCCAAACTGCGGCTGCTTCATCAACTTTGTCAAATTCATTTGAGTGCGGAACAACATGATTGTTTGGTAAACCGGGTTGAAAAACCCATTGATCAATTCTCAGCAGTTCCTCGATATCACTATTTCCGTCAACCAATTTATCTTTTGCATATTCAACAAAATTTTGCGATGTCATCGTCTCAAACTTAAACTCATCAAAATAGTTAGAAAGAAATTCATCGAATCTTCTCTGCCGACTTTCTCTTCCATGTTTCGTAAAAAGAGCGCACCTTCATCGTATGCAATCGCGCTTACTTTTTCATCGGGATCTCTGCCGCTCATATCAACATATAGTTTTGTATCCGGATTATCCCAGCCCATTTTGCCGAGGACATGAATTAGATTTTGATAATCGAGATGAGCGAGCATTTCTTTGTATTCAAACCCGTAAACCTGCTCCATTATGCGCTGCTCAAAATAAGAAGTGAATCCTTCGTTTAACCAGAAGTCGCTCCAAGTTGCATTGGTTACTAAGTTACCCGACCAAGAATGAGCTATTTCATGAGCAACAACACTTGTCAATGATCTGTCGCCTGCTAAGAGAGTTGGCGTTAAAAAAGTCAATCGCGGGTTTTCCATTCCGCCGTATGGAAAGCTTGGTGGCAGAACTATCATGTCATACCGTCCCCAAAGATAAGGTCCGTACATTTCTTCGGAAGCGCGAATCATATTTTCGGTATCGACAAATTCGTATGCGGCATCTTTGATAACAGAGTGTTCTGCATAAACACCTGTGCGCGGACCGAGTTCGCTGAACTTAACATCACCAACCGCAAGCGCAAGTAGATATGCCGGAATCGGTTGCGGCATTTCAAAATTCATAAACTCCCGAGTCATTCTTTCGTTTTGGATTTTTTGCACTCATTAAAGCAAGCAGATCTTTGGGAACGGTAACTTTTGCATCGTATGTAAATCTAACACCGGGACTATCTTGACATGGAATCCAACTTCTTGCATGAACCGCTTGAGATTGTGTAAATAAAAACGGATGGTTGCCGTCGGCAGTCTGTTCCGGTTTTAACCATTGCAAAGCGGTTGCATTGTCTGAGGTGCTGTAATAAACATTTACGATTTTTGTTTCGGGATGAATCTTTATTATAAGCGGTTTGCCGAGCACAGAATCTTTTTTGCCTAAGTAGTACTCGGTATCTTTTTCATCACTTCCGAGAGTAACTTTTTCAATTGCGAGTTCATAAGTATCGAGAATAATTGAATCGGTCTGAGTTTTATTCTCAATTTTCAGTGAAGCTTTGCCTTCAATTTGTTTGTTCTCGAAGTTAACATTCAAGTCAAGATTCATGTGTGTTGTTACAACTTCATGATGATTTGAATATGAATGGGGGTCGGGTTTTTCTTTCTCAAAATTTTCATTGTTTTGGCATGTTGTAAAAATAAAAAACTGATGTCATGAAGATGAGAAATGTCCGCATCGTTCGTCCTTTTCTCATTCATTGTCTAAATTGAAATGGACAATATATATTTTTTATATTACAGCACAAACTTATGGTGAGAAGATTTCATTAAGAAAAATATTAGGTGGCAATTATGCTGATTGAACGAGTTCTTTTGTTTTTGATTTTAAGTACCGTAGTCTTTACTCAAGCTGATTTACAAAAAGAAAATCCTAAAATTATGATACTTGGAACTTATCACATGGCTAATCCGGGAACTGATGATACGAATTCTGAAGCGGATGATGTTACTACATCTAAAAGACAAAAAGAAATTGAAGATGTTTTGAATTCATTAGCCGAATTCAATCCGACAAAGATTGGTGTTGAGGTGCCAATAAAGCTTGAGGATTCTTTAATGATTTGGTATCAAGATTTTTTAACGGCCGAAAATTCACCGGACGATCCAAATGAAATTTATCAAATAGGGTTTAAGCTGGCAAAGAAATTAAATCATAATAGACTTTATGCAATCGATTACAAAATACCAATGCCAATAAGTAAAACTTTTGAATATGCAGAGGAAGCCGGACAAGCACATCTGGTTGATTTAGCAAGGAAATCTACTAAAGAAGTTGCCGGAAAGTTTCAGGATATTCAATCTACAGGAACAGTTATGGATCTGCTCCGCTTTTTGAATAGTGATCGAGTAGATGTAACAAATGAGTTTTATCTTGCCTCCGCTCAGATTGGCAAAGATACTAATTATATAGGTGCAGACATGGTTTCAGGCTGGTATGAACGTAATTTAAAGATATTCATAAATATAACTCGCTTAGCAGAATCAAACACAGATCGAATTATTGTGATAATAGGTACCGGGCACCTTACTTTATTGAAAAGATTTATTAAAGATGCACCTAATTTTGAATTTGTTCCGGCTAATAATTTTCTGACGGCAGAATAGGTTGTTAATATTAAGCACAAAAAAAGGGCGCCAGATCAGCGCCCTTAAAACTCAATAACTTAGTAACATAATAACAAAACTACGCTTTCATCCGTTCGCCTTTTTCTTCTTTAATGAAGATCCAGCCGACAACCTTACCGATGTCAATCTTTTCAAAGTTATTCCAATATTTTTTTGTTCTTACGTGCATAGAGCTTGTATCATCCGGTTTAATTGACTCGGCTTCGGCGATGATAGCTTTCATTCTGTCAATCCAGACTTTCATGTTTTTCTCGCGCAAATCGACCCAGCCATCGTAAGCCCATTTATCAATGCTTTCGTTTGTTAGTTTGAGTTCATTTTCACCTCTGAATGGAGGTATCTTAATTTCATTACCTCGCAGCATGTTCTTTCCGTCGGGGAGTAAAATTGGAATACCGATTGAGATAATTTCATTCCGCAACTTTCTATTTTCTGTAATATATTGATGAACTCTTTCAGAGAGTTTTTCCGGAGTCATTTCGGCGATAGTATTCATTCCACCACCGATTTTTTTCAGCAGATTAATTTCATGTAAAAGTTTTGAAAGTCTCGGCGGTCCAAGTAGTTCGAAAGCTACACTTTCTGAACCGTATTCTTTTTCAAGTTCGTCAAGTTTATCAACTGCAGCGTGCTGCATAAATCCGGCACGATAAGTTGGGGCTAATGATGCGTTGTCGAGTGCATTAATAATATCATGTCCGGTATTTCCTCCGCGTATCTCGTAAATTACATCAACAGCAATTTCTTCGGGAGTTACATATTCCATTTGACCCTGTGCGGTGATAGTTTCAAATTCTCCTCTTGAGAATGTTCCGTTTTCACCTGTGTCAATAAAAACAGATTTCAAAGTTTCACCGGTTGATTTAAATTTCTTGTCTTCTTTCAATTTCAGTCTATCTTTCAGCGGGATTGCATCGGTAGGATCAACCTCAATTATTTCAATCGGTTTACCTTTCTTTTTAATCTCGCCATAAACAATTCTTTTCCAACCAATAGCAGCTGTTGGTTTAATTTCTTTTGTGATCGTTCCGTCCGGGGTTCTACCCATTAAAAACAGTAATAAAGTATGTGCGCCTGCAACAGAAGTTTTACTCAATAAAACTCGCGATGGTTTTTCCTCACTGTGTGTATAAGGAATGTTTAATCCCATACCACCGGTACCGCTTGTCCCGATTTTAATATAGATTTTAGATTTCATCGCCTGCATCGAGTTATAGAGAATTTGAATATGTCTGATCAATTGCGGGATGTAAACCGTGCAAAGTAATTTTTCGGTTTCTTTTGCAAGATCCTCAGCGCTCGGCTTTGATGAAATTACTTTTTTAATGTGATGATATGTTGTGTAAATATCTTGATAAGCTATTGCGGTCGCAGAGTTGATTGAATCGATCACGACATCAGGTTTATACTTATCCAAAAGCTTATAAATTGCTGAATTTTTTAAGATATCATCCGTAAGTTCTTCCATAGTATCAGCAAGTAAAACCTTTCTTTTTTCATCGTCTTCAAGAATATCGTAATCTGTTTAAATCCTTAAATTCATTTCGGACAAAAATATTTCCCCACCACGGTTCAAAATAGTCTTTTCCGACTTCGGGAAATTCTTCTTGCAAATCTTTACACTGTTCTTTTGCTTCGTGTTCAAACAGGGATGTAACAATAATTTTTTTAGGTTTTTCGGGAACGAGTTTTCTGACGATTGCATTACCGACAAGACCGTAGCCCCCTAATACTAACACGGTTTTGTTTCCAATATCCATAAGATTTCCTCATCTTAATATTCTGAAAAATTACAGTATCCAAATTAAGCCATCTTAATAAGCTAAACAAGAAAAATAGGATAATTGCATGCGATTTTTTTATTTTCACACTTCAAAATTGAATTAGGTAAGACCCTTTCTTAAATTAGAATTTTAAAATTAATGAAGTTGTTGACTACATGAAGATTTGTGACATACTTTCCGTAAAGCATATCAAAGCAGAACTTGAGGCCGATTCCAAAGATGCTCTAATAAATGAGTTGGTTGATCTCCTTAAAGATGAAGGATCGGTGAAAGATTTAGATGAGATAAAACGATGCGTTCTTGAACGAGAGCAAATTATGTCCACCGGCGTGGGCAAAGGATTTGCAATTCCTCATGCAAAAACTACCGCCGTTAAAGGCATTATTGCTTGCTTCGCAAAATCCAAGAAAGGAATCTGGAATTTAATTCACTTGACGGTGAGCCGGTTCACTTAGTTTTTCTCTTGATCGGTCAGGATAATTTAATAGGTCCGCACATTAAAATGTTGAGCCGTATTTCAAGAATGATGAATAAGGACGAATTTAGAGAAGCTCTTCTTAACGCAAACACGCCCGAAGAGATATACAATACTTTTGAAGAAGAAGAAAAGAAGTATTTCGAACTAAAATAAAAGATTATTCACTAACGGTTTATTCGAACTATGATAAAAGCAATTACCGGTACAAAAGATATTCTTCCGGAAGAGGTAGTGAAGTGGAGATATCTCGAAAAAATAGTACATGATGTATTCGAAAAATTCGGTTACAAAGAAATTAGAACCCGGTTTTCGAAGAAACTGCACTTTTTGCAAGGGGTATCGGCGAAGCAACCGATATCGTAAGTAAAGAGATGTACACATTTCTCGATAGAGGAGAAACCAGCATAACACTAAAACCGGAAATGACTGCTTCGGTTGTGCGTGCTTATCTGGAGCATTCGCTTGGCAAACAGCAAGTGCTGAATAAACTATATTACATTTCACCGATGTTCAGACAAGAAAGACCGCAAGCAGGAAGGTTCAGACAGTTTAACCAATTTGGCGCCGAGGCATTGGGAAGTGAAGATCCGTCTCTGGATGCAGAAATGATTATAATGTCTTACGACATATTAAAAGAATTAGGACTGAAAGACTTAACGATAAAAATCAATTCACTCGGTGTCCCAAAATCTCGGGAGAAGTACAAAAAACTTTTGCGTGAATATTTGGAGGGAAGATTAGACGAACTTTCCGAAGAGAGTAAAAAGCGAGTTGAAACAAATATACTAAGAGTTCTAGACAGCAAAGATGAACGCGATATAAAAGTTGTTGAAGATGCACCGATGCTAATTGAACATCTCGATGACGAATCACTCGAGCATTTTGAAAAAGTAAAACAGATACTACTTTCTGCCGGCGTCTCTTTTGAAATTGATCCAAAACTCGTTAGGGGATTGGACTATTATACTCACACAACTTTTGAATTAATTAGTGGAAAAGTCGGATCGCAAAGCGCTTTGCTTGGTGGTGGAAGATATGATAACTTAGTCGAGGAACTCGGCGGAAAATCAACGCCCGGAGTCGGTTTTGCAGCCGGAATTGAACGGATACTTTTAGCGTGTGAAAATGAAGCTTGTCTCAATTTACCGGAACAAAAATTAGATGTTTACTTTGTTCGTTTAGATAAAGAACTTGCTAAACAAACATACGATCTATCTTTATTGTTCAGAAGAAAAGGATTGAATGTAGAACTCGATTATGCACTAAGAAGTGTTAAAGCACAAATGCGCGAAGCAAATAAATTGAACGCCCGGTTTGTTCTTTTCTTCGGCGGTGAAGAATATGAGAATGATAAAATTCGTTTAAAGAATATGGAAACAAGTGAAGAACAGACTTTAGAATTAACAAATGTCGAAGGTATTTTAAAAACTATTAAAGGTGCATAGTGCCTCTTAAAAAACCGAAAGATTTACCGAAGATTCCCAAAGCCCGACAAAAAAAAGCAGAGAATGCTTTAGCCGCCATTCCAGAGCCGAAAGAGGATAAAATTGAATATAAGTGTAAAGCTTTTTTTGATTATGATAATACAACAAAAAAGCAATATGTAGTTTTTGCAATCGAAACGACAGCCGAATTTACAAGTTTTGTTTATGAAGTTTCTCTCGATGTTATAAAGGATAAAAGAGAAATATTGGTCGTGTTGATGGGTTTAAAAGCATTAACGAACATGGCGCCGAATGTTCAACCGGCGCGAACTGAAATTCCGTTTGAAGATTTAGTCGGTGATTATACAGTTAAGGTCGTAAAACAAGACGGTGCAATAAACGCTGCGGATTATAAAATCAATTTATTTAAGAAAGAGATCAAACTTCTTAAAGAATACAAACCAAAAAAGAAAAACAATCGTCTCTTCTGCAAGTTTGAGGTTGCCGAAGATGAGTTTAGGTTTGGTGGTTAGCCCACGGTTTAGAACGCGTGCGGTTAATGCGTCCAATGATAATTCCGAATTAAATTAACCGTTTCAAAGCGAGATGGGCTTTACAAAGTGATGAAAGCCCAAATAAGTTGCTTTGGAATGAAATAAATTACCGTCGTAAACTGCGGAAGCAATGATAAGAATGTCCGGAACAAGAAATTGAACAGATTCTGATCCCTTTTGGAGCAAAAGGGAGCTTTTACAACGAACTAAAATCTACCGCAAAGAAAAACAAGATAAAGATTTCCGAACTTCCCACAAATAAATTTCAACAGCTCAGAAAAAGGCAACAACACTACAAGGTGTAATAGCAAACATTGCTGGATTTCACTTTCTCGTCAGTAGAGGAAATATTGAAAAGCTGTAAAGAGAAAAAGAACCCGCGTTTACTTTTGTTAGACTCCATACAAGATCCGCAGAATCTCGGAGCAATATTACGAAGCGCAGAATGTTTCGGTGTAGATGGAGTTTTAATCACCACTCATCAAAGTTCACCGATTACCGAAACAGTTGAAAAAACTTCTGCCGGAGCGATTAATCATTTAAAGATTGCTAAGGTCACAAATCTTGTGCAAGAAATGAAATTTTTGAAAGAAAATGGATTTTGGATTGTTGGTTCAACTCTATGAAAATTCTCAAGATTATACTTCAGTAGATTACAACATGCCAATCGCACTGGTGATGGGAAATGAAGAAAAAGGTATTCGCAAACTTGTCGCAGAAAACTGCGACTTCCTCGTTCACATCCCGATGAAAGGTGAAATCCAATCGCTTAACGTTTCTGTTGCCGCGGGGATTTTGTTGGCGGAAATTTGTAAATCATAAAACATCTTCTAAATCGAAATAGAATTCAATAATGAAGTCCGACCAACGAAAGAAGCCCAACTTTTTGAAAAAGTTGGGCTTCTTAAACTCACCAAAAGCAATATTCGATTTACAGATATTCTTGATCTTACTCTTAATCCTAATCTTACTCGCCTTGATTACAGACTAAAACAAATAGACAACGACGGCACATTTGCATATTCAAAAATAGTCACGGTTGATCTCACTACAATAACATAGTGTGGATGATCGATGTTGTTTATGAATTTGCCTTAGAGCAAAATTACCCGAATCCGTTTAATCCAAGTACAACAATAAAGTTTACAGTACCCTCGGATGTGAAAGGTCAAACGTCAGACGTCAGACGTGAAATTGGTTGTTTACGATATCCTCGGAAGAGAAGCGGCAACACTCGTAAACCTAAAAACTTCAGCCCGGTAATCACGAAGTAACTTTTGATGCGAGCAACCTTTCCAGCGGAATTTATTTTTATAGAATTAATGTAGGTGATAAATTTAATTCAGTAAAGAAGATGTTGATTGTTAAGTGACAAGTTTACAAAGTTAGTAATAGATTAGGCATTTCAACAAGAAGCCCAACTTCTTCAAAGAAGTTGGGCTTCTAGTATAAATATTTCTCTACCCAATAAAATAAAGCAGAATCTGTTTAGCAGAAATATGTGCGGGCTAACCCAAAATTTCTTTTACTCGTCCGACTTCACCTGTTTCCAACCGGACTTTTATTCCGTGAGGGTGTTTGGATGATTTCGTGAGAATCTCTTTTACCGTACCTTCGGTTAATTTATTGCTTTGTTGGTCTTCCTTCAAAACAATTGCAACTTGCAATCCCGCTTGAATATTTTTACGGATTTTTGAATCCATGATACTTCCTCGTCACCTGTTCGTCCAAACTTTACTTTTATTATTCTTCCGGCGACTATGTCTCGGTTTTTTAGTCTCGCCGATACCCTTCGAAGTTGTCTTAACAGATTTACTCTTTTTAACCGATGTTCGAGTGACTTCTTTATTTGAATCGCTTAGTACAAACGGATGATTCGTAATTTCGGGGATAGGCTTGGAAATAAGCTTGTTTATATCTTTTAAATAAGCTTTCTCTTCCGTATCGCAAAGTGAAAGTGCTACTCCACCCAATCCGGCTCGTCCTGTTCGCCCGATTCGATGAACGTACGTTTCGGGAATATTCGGGATCTCAAAATTTATAACGTGTGAAAGTTCGTCAATATCAATTCCCCGCGCAGCAATATCAGTTGCAACTAGGACTCTAGTTTGCTTCGCTTTAAAATTATTCAAAGCACGTTGCCGTGCATTCTGTGATTTATTTCCGTGAATTGCTTCGGCAAATATTTTCGCTTTATTCAACGTTCTGGCAACAACGTCCGCACCGTGTTTTGTTCTTGTAAATACCAGCGCTGATTCGATGGCCGGGTTTTTCAGTAAATGAATAAGAAGTGCCTTCTTATCAGATTTCGCGACATAATAAACTTGCTGTTTAATTATTTCGACAGTCAATGAATCCGGCGTAACTTCTACTTTTACCGGGTTAACTAAGATTTTGTTGGCAAGCTTAACTATTTCGGGCGGCATTGTAGCGGAAAAAAATAATGATTGCCGCTTTGACGGTAATTTTGAAATTATCTTTTTCACATCGTTGATGAACCCCATATCCAGCATTCGATCGGCTTCGTCTAAAACAAATAGTTTTATATCGCGCAAACTAATATAATTTTGATCGATTAGATCAAGTAATCTGCCCGGGGTAGCAACTAATATATCAACACCGGCTCGTAATTTATCTGTCTGTGATTTTTGCGGAACACCTCCGAAAACTACAACGTTCTTCAGTCCGGTATGTTTACCGTAAGCATCAAAACTTTCTCCGATTTGAACTGCGAGTTCTCTTGTCGGTGTAACAATGAGCGAATGAATAATTCTTCTTTTGTTTGTGTTCGATTTTTCATTATGAAGAATTTGTAAAATAGGGACGGCGAATGCCGCAGTTTTTCCCGTACCGGTTTGTGCACATCCCAGTAAATCTTTTCGTTCAAGAATAATGGGAATTGCCTGTTGCTGTATGGGGGTTGGTACTGTGTAATTTTCTTCGGCAAGCGCTTTTTTTATAGGTTTTATGAGATTTAGTTTTTCAAATGACATTTGTTTCTATTTCCTTTTATAACGGGTTGTTAAATTTTATTTTGTTTTGATCAGCAGTGAAATGAATGAATTTCTATTAAAGAATTGCAAACAAGGTATGTTACTGAAGCAGTACAAATATTTTCGTTGTAAAATTAGCTTAAATATTTGCCATCTCAAAATAGTATTATTCTTGTGAGACAATTAAAAGACACCATAACTTGTTATAAAATATTTTTTATATTCCAACATAAAAATTAAAACAACTATGGAGTAACAGATGAAACATATATACGCAATTTTATTAGTATTGATTACCACTTCATTTGTAGCAGCTCAAGAGTCAAGAAAAATAATCGATCTAACTTACGCCTTTGATGAAAACACAATCTATTGGCCAACTCAAGAGGGATTCCAGTTGATTGAGGATTTTCACTGGCGATGACTAGAAAAAGGTTACTTCTATTCATCGTACGGTTTTAAAACTGCCGAACACGGCGGCACTCATTTAGATGCCCGATTCATTTTTATAAGGATAGATATACTTCCGATGAAATACCTCTCGAAAAGTTTATTGGTCAGGCAATTGTAATTGATGCTTCGGATGAGTGTGCGGAAAATAGAGACTATCTATTCGGGGCTGCTGACTTTGAAAAATGGGAAGCAGAGCATGGCAGGATTCCCGACGGATCAATTGTCTTGCTCAAAAGCGGTTATGGAAAATATTGGCCCGATAGAGAAAAGTATATGGGTACAGCCGAGCGCGGTGAAGAAGCGGTTGCTAAACTTCATTTTCCCGGACTTAGTGAGAAAGGTGCCAAATGGCTGGTTGAAGAAAGGAACATCAAAGTTGTTGGAATAGATACACCTAGCATTGACTACGGACAGTCAAAATACTTGAAGCGCATGTTGTGCTTTGTGCGAAGCGAACACCCTGATTATTGAAAACGTCGCTAATCTCGATCAACTTCCCCCAAAAGGATTTGAGGTGATAGCTCTCCCGATGAAAATAAAAGGCGGCAGCGGCGGGCCAACTAGAGTAATCGCATTGTTTGATTAAACAAATTCTCTATTTGTCATTAGTATATACTCTAACTCAAATAGATCATTCATTTCTTTGAAAGGTTGCAGTTATAATTTCAATTGTTTTCATCAACTGCAACCTTATTATTTTTACAAAATTTCTTAATTTGGATACAAAGGTTTTATTAAACTTATTGTAAACAGATTAAGGAGTTAAAGATGTTTTCCTTCCGGGTATTTTCTACATTTTTCTTCGTTTTGTTTTTGATTACCAAATATCTCTGAAGCACAAAAGAGACAACTATCATATGAACAAGTTTTTCTCAATGAAGGTGAAAAAATAATTGGATCAACACCTTCACTTCTTGGTTGGTTTGATGCTGGAAACTATCTTGAACGAAATAATGAAGATAGTGTAAATCAAATCCTAAAAGTAAACGCAGTAAACGGAGAGTCAACCGTTCTGGTTGCATTTTGATAAAATCTCGGAAATTTTACCGGAATACATCAAACTTTCCCGCGATTATAAGTTTACAGATGATTATTCTTCGATGATTTTCGTTTATCAAAATGATTTGCATTATATCAATTTTAGACAGCTGATCGCAAGCAATTAACCAATGATGTTGAAGAAGAAGTTAATCCCCGCTTTTCCCCTGACAATAATTTAATTGCTTACACAAAGAATCGAGATTTATTCTATTATGATATTTCTGCAGATAAAGAATACAGATTAACAAACGATGCATCGGAAGTGATTTATAATGGTTTTGCTTCTTGGGTTTATTATGAAGAAATCCTGGGAAGGGGAAGCAGGTATGCTGCATTTTGGTGGTCGCCGAACAGTGAGTTAATTGCCTTTCTAAGATTTGATGATTCACCGGTCCCCAAATTTCCTATTTACAGATCAGCCGGCAAACATGGCGAGCTCGAATGGGAACACTATCCTAAAGCGGGTGATCCGCTTCCAAATGTAAAACTCGGAATTGCTTCTACCGAAACAAGTGAGATAACTTGGATTGACATTGACAACAATGAAGAACACATGGTTGCTTGGCCGTTCTGGTCAGCCGACAGCAAACAATTATTATTTCAATGGCTAAATAGAGATCAGGATAATTTGAAAATTTATTCTGCAAATTCGCACAATGGTGATATAAAAGAAATTTATAATGAAAAGCAAAAATCATGGATAGAATTCTTTGAAGATATTTATTGTTTCAAAAACGGAAACGGCTTTATTCTTCGGTCGGATAAAAGCGGGTGGTCACATCTTTATCATTACGATTATACAGGAAAACTTATCAATAGAATTACCGGGGGAAGTTGGGCGGTAACCGGAATATCTTATGTAGATGAAACAAACAAAGAAATTTATTTTACCGGATCAAAAAACAAGTCAACCGAAAGTCATCTCTATAAATCAAAATTAGATGGGAGCGGGTTGAAACAAATCACTAACGAAGCGGGAAGACACAGTGTTAAAGTTTCTCCGGATGGACTATATTATTATGACAGATTCAGCAGCATTACTACGCCAGCCGTAGTAAATCTGTATAATGGTAACGGAGAAGAAAATCCGTGAATTAGGAAATTCTAAACTCCCGTTTTATGATGAATATGAATTAGGAAAAGTTGAGCTCTTCACAATCCCGAGCGGTGACGGAATTGAATTGCCGGCTCGTTGGATTCTACCGGCAGATTTCGATAACGCAAAAAAATATCCGGTTCTCTTTAAAGTTTACGGCGGACCCGGAAGAAATTCCGTAACCAACACTTTTCCTCGGTTATCTGATATGTATTATGCCCAAGAAGGAATAATTATTATTTATGTTGATCATCGGGGTTCCGGACATTTTGGCAAAGAGGGAATGTCTCTTATGCACAGGAACTTGGGCAAATGGGAAATGCACGATTATATCGCCGCTGTTAAATGGCTGAAAGAGAAGTCATTTATTGACACAAGTAAAATTGGTATAACCGGCGGAAGTTACGGCGGTTATGTCACTTCTTTGGCGCTCACACAAGGATCAGATTATTTTACCCACGGCATTGCACAATTTTCTGTAACTGATTGGCTGCTCTACGATAATGTTTACACAGAAAGATACATGGATAAACCCGAAGACAATCCCGAAGGTTATAAAGCCGGTTCAGTCTTTACTTATGTTGATAATTACAAAGGTATGCTGCGCTTAACTCATGGAACTATGGACGATAATGTTCATATGCAAAATACAATTCAGCTAATTGATAAATTAATTGACGCAAATAAAGAATTTGAATTAATGATTTATCCGGGTGAACGTCATGGCGTTCGCGGAGTAAAAAGGAAGCACGCAACAAGAGAAACAAATAGTTTTTGGTTCTAAGCACTTATTGAGTGAAGAGATTGATTAGTAATCCATTTTCTACCACGCATTTTTTTAAGTGGGGGGTATAATTCTTTACCCCTCCCTAAGATTTCACCTCAAATTTATTCGCAACAAAATTCACTTAATTAGCAAAAAATGCGCAAATCTTGCTAAAAAAATCAAGATTAGGAACTTTTTTAGAATTTTTTGGTTTTTATTGGAAAATCAAGAAAAATAAGCACTTATAATCTTGACTTTTTTTCCAGATTAGATAGTTTTGTAATACAAAATTAATGAACGAACGAAAGAAGGGAGAATTTATGCCTGAGTACTAAGGATGTTAATGATAAGGTGAAAATTGAGGACTTTGGAAACGAAGAACAAGCGAAGGCGATTGAAGACCTTACGAAATCCGATTATAAATGGGGATGGGTCACAAATATCGAATCTGACACGGCTCCTAAGGGATTGAATGAACAGGCAATACGCTTTATTTCAGCTAAAAAGGAAGAACCGGAATGGATGTTGAATTGGCGGTTGAAAGCTTATAAACACTTTCTGACGATGAAAGAACCGCATTGGTTAAATGGAAAATATCCTCCGATAGATCTTCAGAATATCAGCTATTATTCCGCACCAAAGAAAAAACCACAATTAGACAGCTTGGATGAAGCTGATCCGGAACTAATTGAAACATTTGAAAAATTAGGAATCCCTTTAGACGAACAAAAAAGATTAGCCGGAGTTGCGGTTGATGCGGTTTTCGATTCGGTTTCGGTTGCCACAACTTTTAGAAAAGAGTTGGCCGA
Source organism: Melioribacteraceae bacterium (assembly GCA_034521465.1). Lineage (GTDB taxonomy): Bacteria > Bacteroidota > Ignavibacteria > Ignavibacteriales > Melioribacteraceae > SURF-28. Next base: position 154,127 of record JAXHMN010000011.1, read on the forward strand.
AAAAGGAGTAATCTTCTGTTCAATTTCCGAAGCTATTAGAGAGCATCCTGAATTAGTTAAAAAGTATTTGGGATCTGTTGTACCTCAAGGTGATAACTTTTATGCAGCATTAAACTCTGCGGTTTTCACAGACGGGTCATTCGTTTATATTCCTAAAGGTGTTCGTTGCCCAATGGAACTTTCAACCTATTTTAGAATTAACGCTCAAGATACCGGGCAATTTGAACGTACTTTAATTATAGCCGACGAAGGTGCTTATGTTAGTTATCTCGAAGGTTGTACCGCTCCTTTAAGAGATGAGAATCAATTACATGCCGCAGTGGTTGAACTTATTACATTGGATGATGCTGAAATTAAATACTCAACCGTACAGAATTGGTATCCCGGTAGTAAAGAAGGAAAAGGCGGAATTTATAATTTTGTGACCAAACGCGGAGCATGCAGAGGTAAAAATTCAAAGATAAGCTGGACGCAAGTCGAAACCGGCTCTGCAATAACCTGGAAATATCCGAGCTGTATTTTACAAGGCGACAACTCAGTCGGCGAATTTTATTCGATTGCTGTTACAAATAACTATCAGCAGGCGGATACCGGTACGAAGATGATTCACTTAGGAAAGAACACCAAGAGTACAATTATTTCGAAAGGTATATCAGCCGGTAAGAGTCAAAACTCATATCGTGGATTAGTTAAAGTTGGTAAGAATGCAGAGAATGCACGAAACTTCTCGCAATGCGATTCAATGTTAATGGGTAACAGATGCGGAGCGCATACATTTCCATACATCGAAATTGATAACAAATCCGCTCAAGTTGAGCACGAAGCAACAACTTCAAAAGTAGGCGAAGAGCAGATTTTCTATTTGAATCAAAGAGGAATTGATGAAGAAGATGCAATCAACTTGATTGTTAACGGGTTCTGTAAAGAAGTCTTTAACGAGCTTCCGATGGAATTTGCGGTAGAAGCACAGAAGTTGTTGGCTATTTCACTTGAAGGTTCGGTTGGATAAAAATTAATACGAGTAAGATTAAGAGTAGGATTATGATTAAGGTCATTGGGGAAATGAGTAATAAATCTTAATCGTACTCTTAATCATAATCTCACTCCAAAACAAATTTTGAACGAAAGAAAATAAAAAGGAAAGCAGCAAAATGTTAAAAATCAAAAACTTACACGCAACGATAGAAGGTACAGAGATTCTCAAGGGAATAAACCTCGAAATCAACCCCGGCGAAGTTCACGCCGTAATGGGCCCAAACGGTTCCGGCAAAAGCACTTTGGCAAATGTACTTGCCGGTCATGAAGGATTCGAGGTAACAGATGGTGAAATAATTTATGAGGGCGAAAACCTACTCGATATGGCTCCGGAAGAAAGAGCCAGGGAAGGTATTTTCCTCGCATTTCAATATCCGATTGAAATCCCCGGAATAAGTAATGCAACCCTTTGAAGACGGCAATAAATGAAATCAGAAAAGCTCACGAGCAGGAAGAAATTTCGGCTAAAGATTTTATGCAAAGAACAAAAAAATATGCTGAACTTTTGAATATGCCCGGTGACTTAATCAGCCGATCGGTTAACGCTGGTTTTTCCGGTGGTGAAAAAAAGAAAAACGAGAATTTTCAAATGCTTATGCTCAACCCCAAGCTTGCATTATTAGACGAGACCGATTCCGGGTTGGACATCGATGCTTTAAACGATTGTTGCCGAAGGGGTCAATCATTTTAGAAGCGAAAACAAGTCTGTTCTTCTCGTAACACATTATCAGAGATTGCTTAATTATATTGTACCTGATTATGTTCACGTTCTTTCAAATGGAAAAATAATCAAGTCGGGCGGTAAAGAATTGGCTCTTGAGCTTGAAGATAAAGGTTATGATTGGATAAAAAAAGAGGAATTGGAAACCGCATAAATAAGGATTTCAAATGAAACAAAAAAATAAATTTGATGAAATACGCGATTGGTATGTCGACAACTTTCAAACTTTTGAAAGTAAGCTGAACGGACAATCAAAGACATTTTTACATGATGTTCGAAAAGATGCTTTAAAGAAATTAAAGGGACTTCATTTTCCTACAATTAAAAATGAAGAATGGAAGTACACTAATGTTTCTCCAATAATGAAAGATAATTTTCATCCTCCGGAAACTCTCGGCGAATTTGTTGTAGATGAAGAGTTTATATACAAAAACTCTTTTATTGACTTTGATTATGATCGAATAGTTTTTGTGAATGGAAAGTTTAATAAAGAATTAACGGTATTAGGGGAGCTTCCTTCAGGTGTTGTAATTGATTCTCTTGCAAATGCAATTAACAATTATCCGCAAGTAGTTGAAAAATATCTCGGCAAATATACTAAAGCAGAAAACGCTTTTAACGCGGTGAACCATGCGTATTCTACGGACGGATTGTTTGTCTATCTTCCGAAAGGGAAAATGCTCGAAAGACCGGTTCAAGTCTTTTTTGTGAGCGGAAATGATGAAGGTAAGAGTTTATCAGTGCCAAGAAATTTAGTAATCGCCGAAGAGGCATCAGCCGGGAAAATCATTACTAATTACATTGGTACAGGAGCTAACTCCTATTTTACAAACACATTAACGGAAGTTTATTCGGGAGCCAACGCGAATTTAGATTTAATTAAAATGCAAAACGAAAAAGAAGACTCCTTTCATATCGACAGAACCGATGTTTATCAGGAAATGGGAAGTGTTTTCAACCATTATTCGTTTGCATTCGGCGCTGCGCTTTCTCGAACTGATGTAAACTCAAAATTAGATGATGAAAATATAGAGTGCCATTATTACGGATTATACCTAGGTAAAAACAAGCAGCACATAGATCATCATACATTTGTAGATCACGCAAAACCGAACTGCGAAAGTAATGAAGTTTACAAAGGTATTTTAGACGATAAATCGCGAGGCGTTTTTAACGGTCAAATTATGGTCAGGCAGGATGCACAAAAAACTAATGCTTACCAATCAAATAAAAATGTACTGTTGAGTGAAAATGCTACGATTGATACTAAACCGCAGTTGGAAATTTTTGCCGACGATGTTAAATGTTCACACGGAGCTACGATCGGGAAGCTCGATAAAGAAGCATATTTTTACATTGTCTCGAGGGGTGTACCTCATACAGTTGCACAATCTATGTTGATTCATGCATTTGCTGCCGATGTTATTGAAGCCGTGAAGATCGAACCAATGCGCGAGCAGCTTAACCATAAATTATTTGAAAAACTTAACAGAGTAGAAATCTAAAAAAAATGAGAAGCGATGTGGATGCTGCAATAACGAAAAATAAATCTGTAGTCAGAAAGTTCGACGTAGATTCAGTTCGGTCGGATTTTCCAATCTTACAAAGATTGGTAAACGGCAGACCGCTTGTTTATTTAGACAATGCGGCAACAACTCAAAAACCGAATGCGGTAATTGATAACAATCGGCACTATTATGAAAACGAAAATGCGAACATTCATCGCGGACTATATTTTTTAAGTGAAGTTGCCACAGATGCATTTGAAACTGCCAGGTTAAAAGTAAAAGAATTTATCAATGCAATGAGCGCCTCAGAGGTAATTTTTGTTAAAGGTACTACTGAAGCTATCAATCTGGTTGCAACATCATTATGCCGTGCAAATTATTTCAAAGCTGGTGACGAAATTATACTCACCGAAATGGAGCATCATGCAAACATTGTTCCGTGGCAGTTAATTTGCAGAGATAAAAATCTAAACATAAAAGTACTCCCGATTGATGACAATGGCGAAATTGGAAATTGATAAACTCGATAACTTGATAACCGATAAAACCAAATTAATTTCTTGTGTATATATTTCAAATTCACTTGGAACAATTAATCCGGTAAAAGAATTAATAAAGAAAGCTCATTCGAAAAATGTTCCCGTGCTTATTGACGGTGCGCAAGCTACTCCTCATCTTAAAATTGATGTGCAAGATTTAGATTGTGACTTTTTTGCTTTCTCAGGACATAAAATGTATGGTCCAACCGGAATAGGTGTTCTTTACGGAAAAACAGAATATCTGAATATGATGCCTCCGTATCAAGGCGGTGGTGATATGATCCGTGAGGTAACTTTTGAGAAAACAACTTTTGAAGATTTGCCCACAAAGTTTGAAGCCGGAACGCCAAACATAGCTGGCGGCATTGGGCTTGGCGCTGCAATAGATTATCTGAATCAATTTGATTTTGACGAAATAACAGAATACGAAAACGAACTTTTGTTATACGGAACAGAAAAGTTAAGTGAAATTGAGGGACTAAGAATAATTGGTACCTCAAAAGAAAAAGCGTCGGTTATTTCTTTTGTTATTGAAGGAATTCATCCTTACGATATCGGAACAATTGTAGATACCCACGGAATTGCAATTAGAACCGGTCATCATTGTACTCAACCAATCATGAGAAGATACAATGTACCGGCAACAGCGAGAGCATCTTTTTCTTTTTATAACACAAAAGAAGAAATTGATAAACTTGCCGATGGATTAAGAAAAGTAATCAAAATGTTTAAATAAAAATGTGAAGTGATTATGGACGTAGGAAAATTAGAACAAGACATCATTCATCAATTGAAAACTGTTTTCGATCCGGAAATCCCGGTAGATATCTATGAACTCGGATTGATCTATGAAATTAAAATCGATGAAGAAGCAAATGTTTATTTGAAAATGACTCTGACATCACCGGCTTGTCCGGTTGCCGGAAGTTTACCGAAGGAAGTTCAAGAACGAGTAAAAGCCCTTCCTGATGTAAATGATGTTTATGTTGACTTAGTTTGGGACCCGGCATGGGACAAAGATATGATGTCAGACGAAGCAAAATTTGAATTAGGATTTCTGTAATCACAAAAGAAAGGTATCAGATGCAAAACTTAAATATAAAACCACCAATATATGATCCGGAAGCTGTTCAGCCGATGCGGGACGAATTGACCTACGTCGGTTTTGAAGAACTTTCAACTCCGGATAAAGTAGAAGAAGTGTTTTCAAAAAACGATGACAAAGTTACACTTCTGATGATAAATTCTGTCTGCGGTTGTGCAGCCGGAAGTGCTCGTCCGGGCGTTACTCACTCAGTTATGCACAACAAAATCCCGGATAGATTGGTAACTGTTTTTGCCGGACAAGACAGAGACGCGACAGAGTTTGTGCGCGAAAATTATTTGAAAGATATTCCGCCCTCATCTCCGTTTGTTGCGATGTTTAAAAGTGATGAACCGATTGCTGTTTTGCCGCGTCATCATATTGAAGGGAGAACACCGCAGGAAGTTGCGGAAGCATTAATCGATGCATTTGAAAAACATTGCACAAAAGAAGGGCCTGCAATTTCCGAAGAAGCTTACGGAAAACTTGTTCACGCAAGAGCATGCGGCTCAACAATTCCAAAAAACGAAGAAGCAAACTAAAATGAAATTTAGTTCAACCGAAGAATATGGTATTAGGTGTTTGATACGAATTGCAAAATTTCATGAAGCGGGCAAATCTTTAACAATCCCCGAGATCAGCGATTCGGAAGGTATTTCACAGCACAATGCGGCAAAGATACTGCGTAAGCTGCGTTTGGCGGGTTTCTTGGAAAGTGAACGTGGGCAATCCGGTGGCTATTCCTTAGCAAAAGAACCGGATGAAATCAAGATTAACGAAGTGATGAGTGTTCTCGGTGGAAGGTTATTCGATGATGCCTTTTGTCTTTCGCATTCAGGGGTTGGTGATATTTGTACTCACACAATTGACTGCTCGGTTCGATCACTTTGGAAAGTTATTCAAGATGCAGTTGACACCGTTGTAAAAGATATGTACGCTCAATGATCTTATCGGTTCTGAAATTGAAACTTTTGAAAGATTTAATGAGAATCTCGAGTTTGTAAACGGGTTTGATGAAAATAATTAGATGGAGAGCGGTATTTTTGTGCCGCTCTTTATGATTCCTTGTCAAATACATTCCTTTAACAATTTTGTTAAATATCTATACTTAGCTATCACAATTGAGCAATCCCAAAAGTCTCTTCAAATTTTTCAATTTCCTTCAGCGGATTTGAGAATATGAAAAACATAATAGCGGATACAACTTCGTAAATGTTTCGATAGATAAGGGAAGAAGATTATCGGAATAGACCTTCTGTTGTGTAAAGTTAGTTAGTTGGATTAAGATGTATTTATAATTTCCGAGTTTCTCTATGTGCTTATTTGCATCAAATTTTTTCAGAACTGTTTCGGGTCGTTTATTGTCCATTTGTTGAAGATAAACTTTGTTGTTGAGCTTATTCCGATTAAAAATCTCTACAATTTCTTTTTTATATCGAATGTAATTCTGTTTAAAGTAAAGCTGATCACCATCGGTGTTGTTTATAAATATTCCTAAGTCAGTTTGATTTGGTTCAAAGTAGAGAAAGAACTCGCTGTCTAATTTGAATCTGCCGAAATGTATTAGAAAATAATTTTTGTAAGGCGAACCTTTCGCAAAGCGCATATCTTTATTCAACCGCATCAATGTTTGATTGAATTTTGGCTCTGTTCTGATAGCGGGATTAATTCTGTTTAAAAATGGAGCTACTTCAGTAACATAAGCGCGTGAAGGTTCAACTAGATATTCTTCGTAACGCTGTCTATTGTTCCGAAACCATTCAACCGTATTATTTTTCTCCAAATCTTTGAGAAAACGAAAAAGTTCTTCACTAAATCCTTTGAAGACCATTTTGTTCTCGCTCAATACATTATTCCGATATTTATTGTTAAATAGAAATGCGCCAAATTATTACGGAATTTATCTTCGAGGTTCTCAACTCCATCGCCGAATAAATGGATGTAATAATATCTAAAATTAACTCCGACTAAGTTAGATTTACTCGAACCAAAGTTTGCACCTAACCCAACGTAAGCTCCTGCAGCAATTTTAGAATCTGCCTCACCAAATGCGCTGAAAAATTCTTTTTCATATGGAGTTGTAATTACAAGTGTTGGTCCAAGACCAAAATTTACATAAGGCCGCAGTGTAGAGGTAAGACTTTCTTGAAAGAGCCGGTACTGTAAGCCGACATTCATTGGTAATATGAAAACCCGGTTTACTTTACCGATTGTAAAGGTATTACCGAAAAAATCGACATATTGAAATTCTCTTTCGTCTTTCGATTCAGAAAAAGAGATATCAATAAATCCGGTTAGGTCGCCGGCAAAATCTTTTCTAAAAAAAGTGCCTATACCAAAACCACCTTCACCAAACATTAAATCAACTCCCCATGAATTTGAGGGGAACTGGTCTTCCGGGCGTTCGGGGGCTAATTTTCCTATTTCTTGAGCATTTACCGATAAAGCAATAAATATCAGCATAAAACTTATTTTTAGGGTATTAAACATAATTGGAATTCCTTTTCTCTTTATTTTATACTAAAATTAGATATTATATTTCAAAAATCAATGCAATGTTTTTTCAACCTATTTACAAACTGTAAAATAAGAAGGGTTAATAAATGTCCCAAAATATTGAATTAAAAATTAAACTGGAAACCTTTAATGATATTCTTAACATTCTAAAAAAGTATGAAGTTCAGAAAGAAGCAGTTTTAAAGCAGAGAGATATTTATTATAAGCAAAAAGACGGTTTGCTAAAGCTTAGAATTTACTCAACAAATGGCGAAGTGATTTATTACAAAAGAGACGAATCAGCAAAAGATAGGGTAAGTAACTATCAAATATTAAATGTAGATCCTAAGGAAGCAGAAGAGTTCTTTAAATATATTTTTGAAACAGAAGTTGAAGTAAAAAAAGTGCGCTTCCTCTATTTGTATAAAAACACAAGAATACATTTAGATGAAGTTGAGGGATTGGGAAAATTTCTTGAATTGGAAACAGTCGTAAAGGGATCAACCGAAGAAGGAATTGATGAATTTAATTCGGTTGTAGAGTTGCTTAGATTAGATACTTCGAAGCAGCTTAAATCTTCCTACAGAACAATCTTACTTGAAAGATGATATTAACAAAAGAAAAAATAAAATCCTTTGATCTTTACGGTACAATAGATGATTATATAAAATCGGGTGAAAGTGAAAAAGTTTTAATTATAGTCCCAACAAACAGAAAGCTGCGCAGCTTAAAGAAAGAATTGATTAATCTCTCACCCAATCAAACCATCACCAAAATTAATATAGAGACACTGCATACCTTATTTACAAAACTATTGGAAAGCATATCACCTTTTGTTCAACTTACCGAAGCGTCCGCATCTGTTATGATCAAACAAAGTGTGGAAGAATGTGAACTCAATTACTTCCGGCATTACGGCGGAAATTTTCCGGACAGAACTTTGGATAGAATTAAAAATGTAATTACAGAATATAAAAGACATGGAATTACACCGGATACTTTATTAAAGGAAAGTGAATCCCTTCCCGGGTCAGAAAAATTAAAAGCTGTAGATATTGCATCGATTTATTCTCAATATCTCCAAAAGACTGCTTCAATCAATGCGTTGGAGATCGGAGATGTTTATTCAAAATTATTGACGATAGAAGTTGCTGATTATCAAAATGAATTTTTATCACTTTTTAACAAAATTCAATTAATTGGTCTGCTTGGGTTTGATGAATTTAGTCAACCGGAGATAGAACTAATTGACCGAATAGCGCAAATAAAACATGTTCAACTTTTTATTGATTTCGATTATTATGATTTCAATCCCGTCATATTCGATCACTTAGAAAAAATTCATAAGCAGCTAACTAAATATGAATTTAGATCCATTGAAGATAAATCTGTTTTCGCATTGCCCGGATTTGATCAAACACTAAGAGAAAATTTATTCTTAAGAAATAAACAAAAAGTTCATCGATATTCAGATAGAATTACACAAATAGAAGGAAGCAACCGGGAAGAGGAAATAGAACTGATTGCCAAACAGATTAAAAATTTATTAATTGACAAAAATGTTGAACCGCATTCAATCTGTGTTGTTTTTAATCTTATTTCGGAATACTCACCAATAGTTCGTGATGTTTTTGAAAGGATAGGAATCCCTTATAACCTAACAGATCGGATACCACTGGATCAATCTCCGCCGGTAATTGCCATAGTTAACTTTTTAGATATTGCCGAAAGCGATTATTATTACAAAAATATTTTTCGTGCATTCAACAGTAAATTTTTTAAAAAGTTTGATATTGATACCGCTAATCTTGGCTTAATTGCTTCGGAATTAAAAATCGTTTCCGGATTATATAATTGGAAGAATTCAATCTCGAATAAATTAGAAAATCAATACGACAATGAAGGACAAATTTCGGAAGAAAAATTAAGACGTGCGCTAAAAGACTTAATCAAAATTGAAGAAAAATTAAAACCATTTTCCGGGAAACTTAGACCGAAAGAATTTTTTAACCGGTTGCTGCAGCTTATAACCGAATCAAACATCACAACCGCAGTGTTGAAAACCGCAGAGAAGAATAGAGAAGAGAATATAGTCGGACTTACAACTTTGTTGGAAACGATTGAGGAGATCCTCGAGCTGATTGATTTACAGCACGAAGGTAATAAAGAGTTTGATCTTACTTACTATCTTGATCAAATAAAAACAGCTTGCGGATGGGCAAGATTTAATGTTAAGGGAAGATCGGATTACGGAGTGCTCGTTACTTCTGTTAACGAAATCAGAGGATTGAGATTTGATTACTTGTTTATCGCCGGATTAAATGAGGGAGTTTTCCCGACAAGATTCAACCCGGAGATATTTTTTTCCGGCTCCTTTGCCAAGAAGGAAAACACTCATCAAACCGAAGAGAGATTTCACTTTTATCAAGCGTTAACTTCTTGGCAAAAGGAATTATATCTATCATACTCTTTTACAGCAGGAGAAAAGGAATTAGTCAACTCAAACTTTCTTACTGAATTTTCAAATCAATTTGAACATAATGTAATTGATAAATTAACTTTGGAGAACACCGCATACAATTTAGAAGATATCCATATTCATGCTGCCAAAAATATTTTTTTTAATAAAGGGACTTCAAATATTAACGGGATCACTCAACGTGAAATAAAGGAAATAAAAAATAAAATAGAGATAAGTAATACACGAATTCAAAACCCACATTTAGTAAATGAATATAACGGGTATTTAATTGGTGAAGCTGAAAACGGCATCAGCCAAGAACTCAAAAAATTTGCAGACCGTGAATACTCAATTACCCAGTTGGAAACATATGCTAAATGCCCATTCAAATATTTTATGCAATATGTACTAGGACTTTCTCAAACTTCCGATCCCACCGAAGAGGTTGAAGCAATTGAAATGGGAAGCGTATTACATAAAATAATGTATGAATTTTATACCGAAGTAAGAAAACGAAAAATAGAAATAAGAAACTGCACCAATGATACTTTCGATCGGTTAGTTGAATTAATATTTCAAATTGGTGAAACAAATTTAAGCTCTCCAATATTTTCATCGGAAATAACATTTTTTGATAAAGAAAAAATATTAGGTGTGAACGGAAATCGAAAGGAATCAATTCTATATAAGTTTTTGCTTAAAGAGCGGGAAGATGAACAAACCCTAAAGCCATCTTATTTCGAAGTTGCATTTGGAAATATCAAATCGTCAATTAAAGATATTAACTTAACTTCGGCTGAACCGATTGGGACAGATAAAGTCAAATTCAAAGGAAAGATTGATAGAATTGATGTATCAACTGGAAATGATAGTTTTGATGTTATCGACTACAAACTGAGTTTGGGCAGCAAACCTACTCTTAAAGATATTAGTCAAGGAATATCTCTTCAATTGCCGCTTTATTTATTTGCCGCTCATAAATTATTTGCACAAAATGAAATTACTCTTTCCCCATCGGAAGTATTTATCTATTCTTTAAAATTCTCGGAAAAGGAATTTGGCAAACAGAAAATATCTTTGGTCAGTAAGAAAGTTGAAAACCGCGAAGAAGAAATTGAAAAACTAATTGAAGAAACTCTAGATAAAATTGAAAATTATGTGGAAAAAATTATTAAAGGGAAATTCCCATTAACGAATTTAGAAGATCGAGAAACTAAGATCTGCCGGTATTGTGATTTTCGAAAAATTTGCAGAATTGACGATACCGAATTATGATAGAAATAATTGAAAACCTAGTATTGAATTGTTATTTTTGTTTTGCCACTGCCTGGAGCAGTGGCAATTTTTTTTAAGTAAAGTATAAAGGTGAGCGAATTGTCAAATTTTATCTACTTGAGCAGAGAAAGACTAATAGAACTTGAAAAAGAGTTAATTGAACTTAAGACCAAGGGACGTAAAAATATGGCCGATAGAATTGCCGAAGCAAGAGCACACGGTGATCTGTCAGAGAATGCTGAATATGATGCCGCAAAAGAAGAACAAGGATTGTTGGAATTAAGAATCAGCAAGCTGGAAGAATTGCTTTCAAAAGCTCAGATCATAGATACAAAATCAATGGCGAAGGACAAAGTTCATATTCTTGCTACGGTCAAAGTGAAAAACCTTAACAATAAAAAAGAATTTCAATATACATTAGTTTCCCCGGAAGAAGCAGATCTTCAGAAGAAAAAAATTGCTTACACATCTCCCGTTGGTAAAGCGCTAATGGGTTCAAAAGAAGGTGATACTGTTGTCGCGGATGTACCGGCCGGTAAAATTAAATTTCAGATTCTTTCAATTGAGTAAGTACCAAATTATTGAAGCATGTTTTTAAAAGGGGATTACGATCATCGTTTCCCCTTTTATTCGTTATAGAGAGTGATGAATTGAAAAAAACTGAAGAAAAAGTGATTAGGTTTGTGGAGAAACACAAACTCATTGAACAAAATAACAAACTGCTCATCGGTTTAAGCGGCGGTCCTGATTCGGTTTTTGCGCTTTATTTCTTTAACAAATTCAGCAAACGATTTAAGATCAACCTTTCTGTTGTTCACATCAATCATCTTATTCGTGGTGAAGATTCCGATAAAGATGAAGACTTTTCAAAGAAACTATGTGATAAGTTAAGTGTTGAATACATTTCTGAAAACGTAGATGTAAAAAAAATTAAAAAAAAATCTAAAAAATCATTGGAAGAAATTGCGAGAGAGGAGAGATACAGAATTTATCAAGAGCAAGCTGAAAAACTCGGTGCTGATAAGATAGTTACAGCACACAATCAAGACGATAATACAGAGACGGTTTTGCTGAACTTAATTAAAGGAACAGGCATTAAAGGATTGACCGGAATCCCGATTAAACGTTCAAACATTATCCGCCCATTGCTTTGTCTCTCAAAAAAGGAAATTACGGATTATCTAAAATCTAATAAAATTAATTATAGAATAGACAGAACAAATCTTGAAAATGATTATGACCGAAACTTCATAAGAAACAAGATAATACCCCAATTGATTGAGAAATTTAAATCCTAGTTTGCATCAAGCGGTTTTTAGGATGTCTAATAACTTGCAATCTTATAGTACAATTCTAGAGACGACTCTGAGTAAAACCACAGCAAAAGTTTGGGCTAACAAAAAGTTAAAATTAGCCGCATTAAATAAGTTTGATAATGAATTAACAAACGAAATCATTAAGAGAGGTTTGGAAAAATACTACGATTCAAAAATCAACTCTAATGATATTGAAAAAGTAAAAAAACTGGTTAACAGCCAAGTCGGCAAGAAAATAAAACTCCGGAAAAATTTTATTGCATTAAGAGAGCGCGAAACAATAATAATCTATAAAGAAGAAAGTGAAAAATTCTCCGAAGTTAAATTAAAACCGGGAGAAACCGTTGTCGTGGGCTCACAGAAAATATCAATAGAAAAAATTAATAAAAGTGAAATAAAGTGGAACCTAAAAGGGATTGAATACATCTCAATTGATGATGAAAATCCTATATTTACAATCCGGAATTGGAAGTCCGGTGATAAATTTAAACCACTGGGTATGAACAGTTTCAAAAAAGTATCCGATTTTTTAACCGACCTAAAGATTCCGTCGCTAACAAAAAAAACTAAATTTCTACTTGAATATAGGAACCAAATTGTCTGGATTATTGGTTTAAGGATAGACGAAAGGTTCAAGATTACTTCAAGCAGCAAAAGGATCTATAAATTATGTCAACAGTAAAAAACGATGATTTTATAATGGTGGGCAACGAGAAATTCGTTCCTTATTTATCAGAAGAGAAAATTCAAAAAAGAATTGACGAACTCGGTGAACAAATTTCTGAAGAATATAAAACAAAACTCCCAATATTCATCGGCGTACTGAACGGTTCATTTATGTTTTTATCTGATTTATTAAAAAGATTAGATATAAACTGTGAAGTTGACTTCTTCAAACTATCAAGTTACGGTGATGAAAAAATATCCTCGGGAAGAGTAAAACTTCTTAAAGAATTAAATGCCGATGTTACAGACAGGCATATTGTAATTGTTGAAGATATTGTTGACTCCGGACTCTCTATTAAATACATTGAAGATATATTCAAAGAACATAAACCGGCAAGCATGAAAGTCGTATCGCTTTTAATTAAGCCGGGAAGTCTGAAATATGAGGTCAAAATTGATTATATTGGGTTCGAAATTTCCGATAAGTTTGTTATCGGCTACGGACTGGACTATGCTCAGAAGTATAGAAACCTTAAGTCCATTTATGTTTTAAATGAATAAGAAGTAAGGGGAAAATGAATAACGAAATAAGAAAACTTTATATGGCTGACGAAAAAAATAAAAAACCTAATGCTCCGAAAGGAAACAAAAAAAAGTCCGATGGAAATGGGTCAAAGAAACCGGATGGCGAATTTGATTGGTCGAAGGTAATCAAAACTGTTTTCAGTTGGGGTGCTGTAATAATTGCAGCAGTTATTTTTATGCAGTTTATGAGATCCGGAAGTACCGACGGTACCGAAATAACTTATGATGTTTACGAAAGATTACTCAAATCTGACAAGATAAGTGAACTTAAAGTTGTTAAAACGGATATAAACGATTATAAGCTCGAAGGCACACTCGTTTCGGAAGAACGAATTTTAATCAACAACAATTATATACAACTACAAAAATTTACAGTTACCTTGGTTGAACCGGTATTACAAGAACAAATTAAAAAATGGGATCAGAAAGAGATCAAATACACGTTTGTTAAAGATTCTAACGAATGGGTAACAGTGTTGCTTGGATTGCTTCCGTGGATTTTAATTATCGGTGTTTGGATTTTCATAATGCGGCGTATGCAAGCCGGCGGCGGTGGCGGAACACGCGGTATATTTAACTTTGGAAAGAGTAAAGCAAAGTTGATTTCCGAGACTTCCGCAAAAGTTACTTTTAGAGATGTTGCCGGTGCCGATGAAGCAAAACAAGAACTTGAAGAAATTATTGACTTCTTAAAAGAACCATCCAAATTTCAAAGACTCGGCGGAAAAATTCCAAAAGGAGTTCTTCTTTTAGGACCTCCCGGAACCGGTAAAACTTTGTTGGCACGGGCAGTTGCCGGTGAAGCCGGTGTGCCGTTTTTTACAATAAGCGGTGCAGACTTTGTTGAAATGTTTGTTGGTGTTGGTGCAAGTCGTGTAAGAGACCTTTTTGAACAAGGTAAGAAAAGTGCACCTTGCATTATTTTTATTGACGAAATTGATGCGGTCGGAAGACACAGAGGCGCCGGTTTAGGTGGCGGGCATGACGAACGTGAACAAACCCTTAACGCATTGCTTGTTGAAATGGACGGCTTTGAGCAAAACAGCGGTGTAATTATAATTGCTGCAACTAACCGTCCGGATGTTCTTGACCCGGCGCTATTAAGACCCGGAAGATTTGATAGACAAGTTGTTGTTGACAGACCTGACGTTAAAGGGAGAGAAGGAATTCTAAAAGTTCATACACGAAATATTCCACTCGAACCTGAAGTTGACTTAAAAACATTAGCAAAAGGGAGTCCGGGATTAGCTGGTGCAGAACTTGCAAATCTTGTTAACGAAGCGGCTCTCTTGGCAGCTCGTAAAAACAAGAAAAAAGTTGGGATGATTGATTTCGAGGAAGCAAAAGATAAAGTAATGATGGGTACCGAGAGAAAGAGTATGATAATTTCGGATGAGGAAAAGAAGACCACTGCTTATCACGAAATTGGTCACGTGCTCGTTGCCCGAATGATACCCGAAGCAGATCCGGTTCACAAAGTTACTATTATCCCAAGAGGCAGAGCGCTTGGTGTTACAACATATCTTCCGGTTGATGAGAAGCATACATACGCTCGTGATTATCTTGAAGCAATGATTACTTATGCCTTGGGCGGTAGGGCGGCAGAAAAAATTGTATTCAACAGATTCACGACCGGCGCAGGAAACGATATCGAGAGATCAACTAAGATTGCGAGAAAAATGGTATGTGAATGGGGAATGAGTGAAAAACTCGGTCCATTGGCTTACGGACAAAATGAAGAAGAGATCTTTCTCGGACGAGAAATTACTCGTCATCAAGATTACAGTCAAAAAACTGCCGAGGAAATTGATGATGAAGTTAAACGGATAATTACCGAAGCGGAAAAAAGAGCAGAGAAAATTCTTAAAGAGAATATAGATTTATTGCATAAACTTTCGAATGAATTACTCGAAAGAGAAATTCTTGATTCTGAAGAAATTGAGAAACTAATGGCGGGCGAAGATCTGCCCCCGTTAAAGAGAGAAACTCCGGAAGAGAAAAAAGAAGATAAGAAAGATGACGGGTTACCTGAGCATGTTAAAAAAATGATGGAAGAGAAAGAAAAGAAAGTACAGGGTAAAGATGATCCCTCTTCAAACAAATCTGATTCTTCGAATGACAGCGCTTGATAAAGGAACAATTGATTACAAAAATGAACTCTTCCGGAAGGGGATTCATTTATGCTCGCTTTCAATTCCGGTTATCTACTATTTTATAACAAGGGAACTTGCCTTATCAATATTAGTTCCCTTAGTTATCCTTTCGATTGTTATTGACCTCTACAGATTTTATAACCATAACTTTGCCGAACTTTTCTATAAATATTTTGGATTTTTACTTCGTGATCACGAAAAAGATCACCAGAAACGGAGTTTAAATGGCGCAACTTATGTATTGATTGCAGCTGTTTTAACGGTGTTAATTTTCCCAAAGGTAATTGCGGTTGCAGCTTTTGCTATCTTAATAATAAGTGATATTTCAGCAGCGTTAATCGGTCGGAGATTTGGTAAGATTAAATTTCTATCAAAAAGTTTGGAAGGTACCGGCGCTTTTTTTGTGACAGCTTGTATTGTTGTTTTGTTAGCGCCTAAAGTTACCGGAACGTTTGAGGAATACATTATTGGGTTTATTGCAGCATTTGTTGGCGCTATTGTAGAAAATGTTTCTTACGGTTATGCAGATGATAATTTAACTATTCCACTTTCGGTTGGGTTCACAATGTGGATCCTTTATTCACTTTTATTGCCCGAATTGCAATTAATTTTATCCGGAGTACCTAATTAGAAACTATCTCTTCAAGAAGTTGTATAAATTTTCACATAAAATATTAGAGCCAATGAGACCAAAATTTTTACGATTATTTACAACAATTATTCTCTTCTCAATTTTCGTGATATCCGGATGTGATACAAAAGAACCGGCTAGAGGTGAAGAAGATTTGATCTATGTTGTAGCAGATTCAACAGAATATTATGAACTTGAGGGAACACTTAGACAAGTTTTCGGAAAAGTTATCTACACACCTCAACCCGAAAATCTATTCGAAATAAAGAGAGTTCCCGTTCAAAGAATTGATGAAGTCAAGAATAAAAAGAATGTTATCATAGCAGCCCCTTTTAATTCCGGAAGTTACACTTCACAATATATAAACTCTATCCTCGATACAAATGTCGCAGAATTAGTACAAGCCGACAGCGAGTTTGTATTCAACAAATACGACCTTTGGGCAAAAAATCAATTAGTTAGTATAATGACCGCTCCAACAATCGAGCATCTGAATAAGAGAATGTTGGAAAACCACGAAGATCTTCTTTACTACTTCCAGAATATTTCAAACAAAAGACTATTCGAAAGTCTCTACAATCCTTCATATGAGAAAAAAGATATTGAAGCACAATTGTTGGATAAATACGGATGGATAATTTATGTTCAAGCCGATTATATGTTGGCATTGGATAAACCCGAGGAAAATTTTGTTTGGCTGAGAAGAGCTCCGGGTTCTGATATGGAACGCTGGATTTTTGTACATTGGATTGAAAATGCTTCTCCCAGTATTTTGAATAAAGATTCAATCTATGCAATTCGTAATAATTTGACCGAACAATTCTATATTTCGAAAGATGAAACAGCGTATGTCGAAATTGCCGATAGCTATATCAATACAAAAGAAGCTAATTTTTTGGGAAGATATGCTTTGATGACCCAAGGGTTATGGCGAATGAATGACAAGTCTATGGGCGGTCCATTTATTAATTATACATTTTACGATGAAGCTTCCAAACGTATCTATATGCTGGACGGATCACTTTACGCTCCGAAGTACTATAAGAAGAAAATGATTCAACAAGTTGATGTATTGCTTCAATCGTTTATGACAAAAGAAGATTTATCAGAAGATAAAATTGATGATCTTTTAAGCAGACTTGAATAGATTTTAGAAAAGTTAAAAGCCCGGTCAAAAATGATCGGGCTTTTTTGTTTTATAATTCTAAGGAGAAACCTACTAAGTAAGTTCTCTCCGGTAAAAGTGCAGATGGATTTTTCACACTAAAACTTAAATTTAGCGGAAATGAATCAGCCGCTTTCTTCACTCTATTTTCAAAACGTTTTGTTTCATTATGTAGTAACTGCTGAACAGAAGAAGTATATTCTTTTGTCGTGTCTTCTTCTGAAGTGCTTGAACGTTTGAAAATAGCATAGCCAACAATTGCCGCAACCGCGAGACCGGCAACAATGTAAATCATATCATCACCACTTCCGGAACCTCCCGTGCCGCCTGAGCCGTTCGTGTTATCGTCTGCGGCAGATTTATAGAATGATTGAGCTTGTATCTGGTTAGAAGAAACTGTTGAATATACAACAAACAAGAGTATCAGAATTACAATCGAAAAGAAATTTTTTTTAGCCATTTTTCACCTGTCATTTTTAAACAAATATATCAAATAATTTTCACCGGTCAAGACAAAAGTTAGTCTATTTTTCAGCTTGAATCCGGTCAAGTACAATTTGCGGTATCCGGATCTCCGGAAAATTACTTTTTAACTCTCTATAAATCGAAATTGCTTTATCATTTTTTTGAAACTGCAGCTCATAAAGAATTCTATATATCATCATATTGAAAACAAGATTACGGATCTGCTTTTGATATGGATCCTCAATTTTGTTAAACCGGATTTTGATCTGTGTCGGATCTGCTTCTACATAGCCGGTATTTTCAGGAACAACTTTAAAATAGAGTTCCAACGGCACCAATTGATAACCGGTTGGTAATGTGAATTCACCTCGTCTCATTTCATTTTCAAAGAGCTCGGGAGTGACGTAAAAATTATATTCTTCAATATTAGCGGCAACCAATTGTGTCATTAAGTTTCTGTAACGCTTCTCTATTAGTTCAGGTTCATAATTTTCATCTTTTTCAAAAGGTTCAAGCGCAATTAAAAAATTTTCAATTTCAGGATTAATTTTTTCAATGACTCCGGGGATATTATTTTTTAGTTGATCAAAATACCAAGACCTTCTCAGCAACTCTTTATCTATTACGGCAACATCATTCCGGTATTTTTCCACATACTGAAAGTAATAGCTGGGTGAAATAAAATAATCCCATAAATAACTAAAAATTATGCTGTTTTCTTCAGCTTGGTCTAACATAGCTTTGGTATAATCCTCAAACGTTTTCACTTCACTCTGATCGACATCTGAAAAATTTATAAAAATAAAAAGAATTGGAACGGCAAAAAATGAATAAATAAATTTTCCTTTTGTTCTTTTTATGATTTCAACAAAAAATCCAATTGCAAAAAATATTAATGAAATAAATGCGAGAAGAAAATATGCATCAATATCAGCTATGTCATAATTTGCCGAGTAAAGAAGTGTTGACAAAAAAGAGATAACAAAAAATAACATAACTACTTTTGATTTTTTGAAAAGATAGAATAAACCGCCTATTGAAATAACTAAACCAATATAACCAAGTTCTCTAGGAAGGATTTTTAGAAAATATTCCAATTGGGATATTGCTGCTTCAAGTGAAGAGAAAATCCATACTTGATATTGTTTGCCGCTTACATGCCTGAAAAATCTTTCCAAGTCAACCGGGTTGCCCCAGTTCAAACTCGGTTCCGTGATAGCTCTTAATGGGAGATAGGCATAAAAAATCGCAAGGACAGGAAGAAAGATAGCCAACATTTTAACAATCAATAAAAATGAATTTTTATTAAACCCCTTGTTGAGAAAAAAGACGTAAGCAAATGCGGGAATAATTAGAATCGTAGTCATATGATTGGTAAAACCAAGCGCCAGAAATACAGCTGCTAACAACCATTGCTTTTCACTATTAGAGTAATATGCGCGGAAGATAAAAAAGATAGTTGTTGTAATAATTGCCAAATGAAGTGAATAAACTTCGACGGATGTGCTCTGAAACCAAAAAGTAGCTGAGAATGCTGCCATTAAACCAAGAACTGAAGAGACAACAGCTTTTTGTTTTTCGGTTAAGAGATAATTTGTGTTGGCTTCTTTATTCTGGAAATTATCTAAAATTAATTTTGTACTTGATGTAATAAAATAAACCCCAACGGTACAAAAAAGAGCAGACAATAAATTGAGAGCAAATATTTTTGAAAATGGAAATAAAAGTAAAGAGAACAAGTATCCAATTAAAGTAAAAAGCGGATACCCGGTTGGATGCGCAATCCCAAGAGTTGATTGAACTGCTGCAAGTTCACCCGAATCGAGATGAATAACCGTCGGAGCTAAGGTGAATAAGTAAACAGTTAATGCCGTCAATGCAGTCATCAACTTGTAATGGTTTTTAAGAAATTTGATTATCACTTTTAATTTTATTGAATAGATTTGTGTTAGTATTTAGTATACTTTTAATTTTTTCCAACAATATTTGATTGTCCGGTTCTTTTAAGTATGTGGCAAGCAAGGCAACTTTGTTTTTATCATTGGGCATAGTCGATTTTTTCTGATTCATCAAGTTTTGAATTGCTATCTGAGCATTTTTCAAATAGATATAGTTATCAATAAGATCTTGTCGATATTCTTCAGCAATTTTTTGTGAAACCAAACGTAATTTTTCAAGCCCGTTTAATTTGTAGCTTTCATTATAAAATTTATGATTCAACATCAAAAATAGCTGAACAATTGTATCAATTGTTAACAATGCACCAGAATTAGATTTGAGATTTATTTTTTGATTAGATGAAATTCCAAAATTCAACTTTGCTTTATAGGCGGCAAAAGTTTCACCGGCAGTTTCTAATGGATCAATATTTTTGATTTGCTCATTACGAATATTTATAAATTGATTAAATAAATTTTCATTCCCGCAAATAAATTGGGTTTTTGATAAAGCTTGAAATTCCCAAATTCGCATCCTGTTGTTTATATACTTTTCATAACCTGCAATTTCAATTACCAAAGGTGAGCTTTTGCCTTCCGGGCGTAAGCGAAAATCAATTTCAAATTGTGGAATCTCTTTTCTCAAAATTTGCAATAAGTTTTGAAAGTCCTGATCGGCTTGCTTCGCTTTTTTAAAATCTTCTACTACAACGATTAAATCAATATCGGAACCAAAACTTAGTTCGCAATTACCAAAACTTCCTAAACCTGCTAGAAAAAATGAGTATTTAATATTTTGGCTCTCTACGAGTTTAGTTATTTTTACTCTAAGTTGTTTTGCTAAGAGTTCGGAAAATTGGGGAATTTAATTAAAGAAAAGAGAATGTTGAACCGATAAAGAAAACAAAAGCTGATCTAGATCAAACAAAGAAATTACATCTTCATTATTAAGAAATACTTTTTTGCTTAAAAAGTGATCGGCCAATTGTGGCGAGGTAGCCATCGAATCAATTGCACTCTGATTGAGCATACACAATTTGACAAAGCTTTTAAAAGTGATCTATCTTCAAAAGTTTTATACCATACCGATGGGATTTTACTATTCTTAATTACACGAGTGAAATTTTCCAATACTAAGTCCGGGTCTTGAGTTTCCCGCAATAATTCAATTAAATCACTCTCTACGTTTTGGAATGCTTTAGCTGTATTAGTGTCAAATTGTTTTTCCCCGATCAACGAAAGTCCGCGCGCTAAAAATTGAAAATCTTTACTTGCTTTTTGGTAATTTGAAAAATCAACTGCTTCCATAAATTTGGGTGAGCTTTCTTCTTTAACGGCGAGAATATTGTTGTAAACATCACGTACTTTGCGTTTTAATTCAGTTACTTTCGATGTAAATTGTTTTTCGTTTTCAAATTCGAGGTAACGCGATAATTTGTAAAGTGTATCACCTTCTTTGGGTATAGTGTGAGTTTGTTTGTCATTCATTAACTGCACAAAATGTTCAATCTTTCTGAAGAGGATGTAAGCTTTGGATAAGGTATGACTCTCTTCGGGTGTTAAAAGTTCTTCTTTCGCTAATTCACTAATTGCTTTGAGGGAATTCCCGGTACGTAGATTTTCTTTTTCTCCCCCGTGGATCAATTGAAGCGCTTGAACAGAAAACTCTATATCTCGTATTCCACCGGCGGTTAATTTTATGTTTTGTTCATCATCGGAGTTTTCTTCAATTGATTTCTTCATTTTTTTATTGTTGATAGAATACTGCCTGAAAATGATTTGGGGAAAATGAATCCGGTTAAAAAACTTTTGAATTGCTGATAAAGCTTTTCACTTCCGCAAACAAAACCTAGCTTTACTAACATTTGTCTTTCCCACTCTTCGCCCCGTGTTTCATAATACTTGAGATAATCTGCAAGAGTCCTGGCTAACATCGAATTTCTACCATCGGGTCTCAAACGGAAGTCAACACGGAAGATATAACTTTCGGCAGTGATTTTTGTTGCTTCTTGAATAAATAGTTGAAGAGCTTCGGTAATCAATTCATGATATTCTTTGTTAATTGATTCGATAACAAAATTTCTTTCATAAAATAAAATCAAATCAATGTCGGAACTGTAGTTAAGTTCATTACCTCCTAGTTTGCCGAGAGAACAAAGTGCATAATTTTTTTCAAAAGTGAGATTATATTTGATTTCAATTTCACGCCAGCAAGTATCAAGAAGGAGAGTTGAAATTACGTTAGCTAATTTTGATATTTCTTCTGTTACCTCTTTTAATTCTATCAAATTAAGAATATCTGCAACACCTATCTTGAGTAAATACTTTCTCTTTCTGTTCCTGAGTAATCTAGTTTTTGATTCAAACTTTTTAAATTTCTCGATAGAGTTCGATTCTTCTCTCAGCATTTTTTGTGAATCAATCTTTGAAGTCAAAAAATCTTGATCAAAAATTAAATGGAGGTATTCCGGGTTGCGTACAATTATATCTGTGAGATAATTACTGAATGAACTTACTGCGCAGATTATCTCCAAATGATGATCGAATTTCAGAGCTTCGATTAAAAAAGTTTTTTTATCAAAAAGTGCTGAAATAATTCTTCTCAGGTTTGACTCTGAAATATCTGTAAATGCATACTTTCCTGCATTTGCTTCGAACCGCTCAATTAAATATTCGAAATTCTCACCTGAAAGAAATCCTTCCGATGATTCGGCTAAGAATTGAATGAAAGAATCGGAAAGTTTATATGAATTGTTTTTTGATGTCACTGGTGTATTAAAAAAAGCCCAAGTTTTCTACATTGTTAAAGAGTATAAATTAAGATAATTTGGAGAAACAAAAACCGATAAAAATTTTATAACTGGTCTGTATAATTTAGTAGAAAATGTGTCAAATTGCTTTTAGCAGACCCTTTATTTAACTTTACCATTTTGATAAAAACCGGAGATTTTTGATGCTCGCTGGCTTGATTAAGAAGATTTTTGGCGATAAGAACACACGCATAATTAATGAAATTTCACCCTTAGTTGGTCAAATAAATGAAGAATACGAAAAGTTAAAAGATCTTTCCGACGACCAATTAAAAGAGAAAACTACAGAATTCAGAGCCCGTATTCACGAAGTTGTCGGTGAAACTAGGGAAAAAATTGAATCACTTAAAAGTAAACTTCAAGATGACGATATTGATGACAAAAATGCGATTTATGATGAACTCGAAGCTTTTGAAGATCAGTTAGAAGAAGAATACGAAGAAGTACTTGAAGAAATCCTTCCAGAAGCTTTTGCCGTTGTAAAAGATACCTGCCGCAGATTACTTGGTAAAGAATGGATTGCCGCCGGAAATAAAATTAAGTGGGATATGATTCCCTATGATGTTCAGCTGATAGGCGGGGTAGTTCTTCACCGCGGAATGATTGCGGAGATGGCTACCGGTGAAGGTAAAACCCTTGTTGCTACGATGCCGATTTATCTAAACGCATTGACCGGGGAAGGCGTGCATATCGTAACAGTGAATGATTACCTTGCTCAACGAGATAGTGAATGGATGGGTGAGATATTTAAATTTCATGGCTTAACAATCGGCTGCATACTTAACACGATGAACCCGGAAGAACGAAGAGAAATCTATAATCAAGATATAACTTACGGAACAAACAACGAGTTTGGTTTTGATTACCTTCGCGACAATATGGCAGTTTCCAAAGAGAACCGCGTACAAAGAAAACATAATTACGCAATTGTGGATGAGGTCGATTCTGTTTTAATTGATGAGGCGAGAACACCTCTTATTATTTCGGGGCCTGTTGAAGTTGACGATCATAAATTCCACGAAATGAAACCTCCGATTGAACGACTTTTCCGCAAACAGCAGGGATTAGTTGCAACTTTAGTTCAAGAAGCTGAGAACTTACTCAAAAACGAAACCGATAAAGAAACGAGACACAAAGCGGGAATCAGCTTATTGCGGGCTCATCGCGGTTATCCAAAACACAAAAGATTAATGAAGTTCCTTTCTGATCCGGAAAAAAAGCGGCTGCTCGAAGAAACCGAGCTGGAGTTCTTAAGAGAAAAAGAAAAACGAATGCCGGAAATTGACGAAGAACTCTATTTTGCAATCGATGAAAAACATAATACAATTGACTTAACAGATAAGGGCAGAGAATTACTAGCAGAGGGATCAAGCGAAGAAAAAGAATATTTCATTTTACCCGATCTTGGAACTGAGATAAGCAAACTTGAAAATGATACGACATTAAGTGAAGAAGAAAAGAAAGTCAAAAAAGATGAACTATATCAAGTCTATAGTGAAAGAAGCGATCGAATTCATACATTGAACCAATTGCTCAAAGCTTATTCGTTATTCGAAAAGGATGACGAATATGTTGTAACCGAAGATGGCAAAATTGCAATCGTGGATGAATTCACCGGTCGTGTACTCCCAGGCAGAAGATATTCCGATGGTTTGCATCAGGCGATTGAAGCAAAAGAAAACGTTAAAGTAGAACGGGATACGCAAACACTCGCAACTATCACACTTCAAAATTATTTCCGGCTTTACAGTAAACTTGCCGGTATGACCGGTACTGCGGAAACAGAGGAAGGTGAATTCTACGAAATTTATAAACTCGAAGTCGTTGTTATCCCAACAAATAAACCGATTGTACGTGAGGATGAAGATGATGCAATTTTCCGAACCAAACGAGAAAAATATAATGCAGTAATTGAAAAGATAAAGAGTTTAAGAGACGAGCATAGACCTGTACTAGTCGGTACAACAAGTGTAGAAGTTTCCGAAACATTAAGTAGAATGTTGAAACGCCAAGGTGTTCCACACAATGTCTTAAATGCAAAACAACATAAAAGCGAATCAGAAATTGTTGCTCATGCCGGTCAACCGGGTGCGGTCACTATCGCCACAAATATGGCCGGTAGAGGAACTGATATTAAACTCGGCTCGGGAGTTGTTGGAACAGGAGGTCTTTACATTCTCGGTACCGAACGTCATGAATCAAGAAGAATTGACAGGCAGTTAAGAGGACGTGCCGGACGACAAGGTGACCCCGGAACAACAAAGTTTTTTATCTCATTAGAAGATGATCTTATGAGACTCTTTGGAAGTGATAGAGCTGCTGCTGTAATGAGTAAAATTGGTTTAGAGGAAGGTGAAGTTATTCAGCATCCGCTCATTACAAGATCTGTTGGACGTGCTCAGAAAAAAGTCGAAGAGAATAACTTCTCAATCAGAAAAAGATTGTTGGAGTTTGATAACGTGATGAATCAGCAGAGAGAAGTTATTTATGCAAAGCGACGTCAAGCGCTAGAAGGTGAAAGATTAAAAGGCGAGGTTTATGAATATCTCGAAGAATATATTGATGACTTACTCGAACGTCATTATGAGAATGGCGAACTTGAGCAGATTCAAGAATCGCTAATACAAAACTTACTTGTTGATTTCAGAAATTACCGGGATGAATATCGAGAGCTTGGTATAGAAGGGCTCAAAGAAAAATTCTAAAAGAAGCCAAAGATTTTTATGTAAAGAAGAAATGCTGGGTCACGAGTTAATGGCTCGCTTAGAAAGATACGCTGTTCTTAGTGTATTAGATAACAAATGGAAAGAACATCTCCGAGAAATGGACGATCTTAAAGAGGGTATCGGTCTAAGAGCTTACGGTCAGAAAGATCCATTGATTGAATATAAATCGGAAGGTTTAAACTCTTCCTTCAACTTCTCGAAATGATTCGTAATGAAGTTGTCTCGTTCTGCTTTAAGTTTTTCCCTGCACAACCGGATGAAATTCAGCAGCAAAAACAACGGCAGCAAAGAATAAGCACAATCAAAGACAGCGTTACGAACATGGGTCTTCAGGGCGGGCGCCCGCAAGATGATCAAGGCGGAAGAAGAGGCAAAGTTCAACCGGTGGTTCGTCAAGAAGAAAAAGTCGGTAGAAACGATCCTTGCCCCTGCGGAAGCGGGAAAAAATATAAACATTGTCACGGACAGGTTTAAGAGGAAACCATGAAAAAAGTTGAAGCTATTATTCGTCCATTTAAGCTGGATGAGGTAAAAGAAGCTTTACTTGAGGAAGGTGTGCGGGGAATGACTATTTCCGAAGTTCGCGGGTATGGCAGGCAAAAAGGTCATAAGGAAACCTACCGGGGCAGTGAGTACCAAATAGAGTTTGTTCCTAAAATTAAAATTGAAGTCGTTGTTGATGATTCTGTTGTCAACAAAATTGTTGATACTATACTAGCACATGCAAAAACCGGTCAAGTCGGCGACGGCAAAATCTTTATCTATAACATAGAAGATATTATAAGGATTAGAACCGATGAATCTGGTCCGGAAGCACTCTAATTTATGAAAATGAAAATTATCAAAATATTTTTACCGGTAACAGCAATACTCTTTTTTCTTCATGCGGTATTTGGACTGACTTTACTACTTACTTTAATCTTTACTTCAATTCAAAGCAGCTTCAGCAAGAGGCATTACTTGAAATCGACAAACTCGATCACGATCCCTTCGCTCTTAATGAACCTGAAGCGACCGGTAATTTAAAATCTATTCTTACGGATCTTCAGACTAAAACGTCAAAGATTTTACAACATTCATCCGAGTCGTCTTACTTTGATGATGCTTTATATCTTAGTGGATTTGCATTCTATTACAGCGGCAATTATTTGAAAGCATCACGTAAGTTTCAAGAGTTAGCGAGCTTGCAAAAAGAGGATTATAAATTGTTAAGCAGACTTTGGATCGGCAAATGTGAATTGCAAATGAGAAATTTTGAAACCGGAATTCAAATCATCAATAGAGTGAGGGATTCTGCGCTTGTTTATGAGGACGAAGAAATTCTCGAAGAAACTTATCGTGTTATGATTGCTTATCATATTGACAGACAAAATTTTGACCAAGCAATTGAAGAAGGGCATAACTTAATTGAAGTTTCGGAAAACGATGAACTCAGAGCAAAGGCAGCATATAAAATTGGTACGCTTCATCTTGATGCCGGTAATGAGGAAGAAGCCGCCCAAGCATTCGAAAGCGTATTGGATTTTTCACCCGGATTTGAAATTGAATTCCAAAGTAAATTTGAACTCGCAAAACTGAAAAAAGAATTAGGCGATGTTGAAGAGAGCCGTGAGATGTTCGAAGATTTATATAATGAAGGAAAGTACTCTGAGTTCTGGGGTGATGTTTATTTTCAAATTGGTTTGATGGAATATGAATCAGAAAATTATGAAAAAGCTTTCGACATATTTGAGGATGTAAATGAACTCTACAGCAGCAGTCTCGGTGCAATACAATCTAAGTTAATGCTTGGTGAAATAATGCGCACCGTTTATGCCGATTATGATTCGGCTAAAACTTATTATGATCAAGTAAAATCAAACAATCGTGATACGGAAACTAGTGAATTGGCGGAAATTTATTCTCAAATCAATTGACAGTTATGTAAAATTTAAAACCGATATTAAGCAGACCAAGCGCCAGATGATATATTTAGATAATCCTGAACAATTTTTAAGAGATTCGGTTGCTTACCAGAATTATCTTGCAACGCTTTCGGAAGAACAGCAAACAGATCAAACTACGCAGCAAACAACGCCGGGAATTACTCAAGAACCAACGGATACAACTGCAATTAGTGATACTACGGAAACCAGCCCACAAGACTCATTATTCGCTGCGTCAACACCTGCTTACGATATTGAGTTTGATGAGAGTTATATCGTAACTGAAAAACCTGTGTATCCAACTGTTGGAATTGATTCTCTCGAAGCAAGATTAGCAAAACATTATTTTGACTTCAGGGAACCTCTTCTTCACTGATTTAAATGGACTTGATTCCGCTTATTATTATTACGATATGCTATTAAGTGAATTTCCCGAAACGCCAAATCAACCGAGAGTTTTATTTACCCTTGGTACTTATTGGGAATCTAAAGGCGACTCGTTAAAAAGCGATAGTCTCTATGCTATCGTTTATAATGATTACAAAACCCACCCAATTGCTAATGAAGCTGCTGAGAAATTGGGCAAACCACCGCTTATAACAGAAAGCGATCCTGCAAAAGATGAATTCTTAATCGCTGAAGATGCAATCGAAGATTCTAGTTTTGTGAATGCAGTCTCTACGTTAAAGAACATTACGCAAAAATATCCTGAATCAATCTATGTACCAAAATCGCTTTATACGATTGGCTGGCTCTACGAAAATAAAATTAATCAACCCGATTCTGCTGTGGGTTATTATTCTAAATTACTCGATGACTATGCTAATAGTGAATACGCCTCTGCTGTCAGAGCGAAAGTGAATACCTTCCAAACCGAAATGGAGAAAATTTTAAAAGAGGAAGAGAAAACCGCTGCAGAAGCTGCCGAAGCACAAAGGCAAAGAGCCATTGCCGATTCATTGAATGCGCTTGGAATATCATCTGAAGTTCAGGACTCAACAATGCTTCCAGGTCAGTCAGGAGAGATTGTAGATTCACTTGCCGCAGATGAAGCTACTAGAGATTCCTTAGCGTTTCCTGAACAGAGCGATGAGATTACCGATACATTAACTACCGGTAATGAACTGAATGAATCTGACATTCCGGAATCTATACAAACTAGTGAAGTAATGGATTCTTTGAGCACTCCGGAAATAATAGACACATCTCAAAACAACAATCAATAAAATTGATATGACCCGTAAACAATTACTTAAGCTAATTGAAGGCGGGAAATGTTACCGTCGAATTCAAACAAAGATTTTCTACCAAAGAGAAAATTGCAAAGGAGATGATTGCTTTTGCAAACACAAAAGGTGGTACAATTATTTTTGGTGTTGAAGACGATGGAAAAATCCGTGGTGTACTAAGCGAAAAAGGGGAAGCGGAGTTAGTGAAAATCGCTGCCGAACGTTTTTGCGAACCACCGGTAAATTATAAAATTGATTTTATCAATATCGGTCCGGATGAATTAGTTGTTGTTCATATAGAAGAATCAGAAACAAAACCACACAGAATACAAGACTACGAAACAAAACTTAATTTGAATGAAGCTCAAGTTTATGTTAGAGTTAATGAAAAAAGCGTTTTAGCAAGCAAAGAGATGATCAAAATATTACAGACACGAACGAAAGGGGCATCGTTAGTAAACTATACCATCTCTAAAAATGAAAAGATTGTTTTTGATTTGCTAGATAGAAATGAAAACATCTCAGTGAGACAACTAGCTGAAAAGGCAAACATTTCAAACCGCAGAGCGTCTCGCACTTTAATAAATATGGTCCGGGCAAATCTGTTGATGATCCATCATAAAGATAACGGAGAGGAATATTTTACACTTTCTTAACTATCAAATACTCTTCGGCATTTCAAATATCGCAACTCCGTCAGGCAACCGCAACATTTAATGATTGTTTAATTCCATATTGCGGAATCTCAATTGAAAAATCGCACAAATCAATTAACTCTTGTTTAACTCCGGTTATTTCATTCCCAATAATTAAGCAGAGCGGAAAATCAGATTTCGCTAAACTATAATGCTCTCTGCTTTTATCGGTTTGTTCGAGAGCACAAACTTTGTATCCCATCTCTTTGTACTTATTAACTGCATCAACCGGATTTTCAATATACTCCCAACGTACACTCTCTTGTGAACCAAGCGCTGTTTTCAAAACTTCTTTTTTGGGTGGATATGGGGTGTATCCGCAAGCGACAAGTTTTTCAATCATCGCGCCGTCAGATGT
The DNA here is from genome assembly GCA_034521465.1 of Melioribacteraceae bacterium. Taxonomy (GTDB): domain Bacteria; phylum Bacteroidota; class Ignavibacteria; order Ignavibacteriales; family Melioribacteraceae; genus SURF-28. The sequence continues at coordinate 183,907 of JAXHMN010000011.1, forward strand.
TCGAAATATTGAACCGACATTGTAACTACTTCTAATGCTATCGAGAATGACAACTACCGGAAGCTTTTCAACTTCGTGTAATTATCTAATGAGCTTCTGTTTTCCGATATCTCTTTGTGTGAAAGTTTACGCACTTTATTCAAGTTTATTTTGAATTGTAAATTTAATAAATAAACCGGGTAAGAGAAAAACTCCCGAGTCGGACCCCCATCCAAATCAGGAGTTTTTTAGTTGGGAGGAAAATTTTATCGGATCGCTGTCTCTGCTGCCTTCAACAAAACTTCTGCATTGATTCTTGTTTTGTAATCAGGGTTAACATAGGAGTAATGAATCTTACCATCGGTATCAAGAATAAAAGCAGCAGGTACGGGTAATATCTGATGCGATTCACCCGAAGAAGCTTCCAAATCAATTCCCATTTTCAAATATTTTTCATTCAATTCATCCTCTACACGAAAAGCTAAACCAAACGCTTTTACTGCTTCTGCATCAGCATCGGATAGGAGAGTGTAATTAATTTCGGTTTTATCCAGTGTTTCTTTTAATTTAGAGGGCTTGTCCATGCTTACGGCTAATATTTGATATCCAAGTTTTGTGAGATCATCCTCGACATCAATTAATTCGGATAAATGAGAGTTGCAATATGGGCACCATCCACCGCGATAGAAAATTAATACCGTTGGTTTTGCTGAAACCAACTCTCTTAAATTTTTATCCGTATCATCTAAATTTGTAACTAAAACATCCGGAATTTGTTGACCGGTGAGAACCGGGCAAATTTCATTCGCATTTTCTGCAACCATTTTATTTTTTAACTGCGAACCTGCCGCCTGTATGGTAATTACAAAGAGAATAATTAGTGAAAATTCCAAAACTTTTTTCATTATGTCTCACCTTCCTATTGATTGATGTTGTTCTTTAACACTCGGAAAAGTTACACAAAATGTAGAACCTTTTCCTTTTTCACTTTCCAATGTAATTAAAGCATTGTTCAACTTGCAATACTCCTTTACCAAAGCTAATCCTAAACCGTTCCCGTCATGGCTCCGCGTGTAACCGGAATCTTCCTGAACGAATGGTTCGAATATCTTGCTTAAGTTTTTTTCTTCGATTCCGATTCCGGTATCACTTACTTTCACTTTTATCCTGCCAAACTCATCTTGATCGAAAGAAATGTTTACGGAACCTTGCTGTGTATATTTTACAGCGTTGTCAATTAGGTTTGTAAAAATTTGAGTAACGCTGTAAAGATCACCATAGATTGATGTGTCTGCAATACGATCATCGATATTCACCGATAATCCTTTTTCCTTGGCAGTGGATTTAAACTCCGAAGATATTTTATCAATTACATTTTTTCTAAGATCGAAAAAATCAAAGTCGGCTTTGTATTTACCGGTATTTAGCTGGGCAACGTTTAATATCAGATCAATTGTACGTATGAGTCTTCGGCTGCCGCTGTTAATCCCATCGATTGCAATGCTCACATCTTCGGAGGGATTATTCTCTAATTCATCTTCCAGCAATGAAACATAACTTACTACAGCATTTAACGGTGTTCTTATTTCGTGAGAAATTTGAGCTAAAAACTCGGATTTAAGACGATCGGATTCCTCTGCTTTTTCTTTTGCGATTTTAAGATCATCTTCCATCTTCTTTCTGTCCGTAATATCTATGCCGTATAAATTAACATACTCAGTAACCGGTACAACAGAAAATAGAAAGTCCCGCCCCTCATAAGGTATTTCAATATTTCTTGTTTTATTTTTTTTAAGAACCTCCTCTACAATAATTCTCATACTTTTATCAACATATCCTTCACGGTCACATTTTAGTTTATCGATTAGTGGAGCGCTGGCATTGTTAGAAAAAAGTATCTTTCCTTCTTTTGATATACGTAAAATAGGATAAGGGTTTTCATTGGGGAATTTTGCGAGGTCTTGTGTAACTTTTTCCTTTTTGACTTTTTCGGATATATCTTGTAGCAACATAACATATCCGATTAATTCATTATCGAAATTTATTGAACGTAGGCCTAAGTTAATCCAAAGTGTGTGTTTGGATTTAGTCAGTAAACTTGTCTCAATTGAAAATTTTCTTCCGTTTTGAGCTATTTCGAATGCATAATCCGGAATCCCTTTTTCATTATTGATATTGAAAAAATCTTTATGATCAACTCCGATTAACTCTTCTTTGCTAAATCCGAATACGGTCAACATACCTTTATTGCACTCTTGGATAATACCGTTTTTATCTAAAACTATAACGCCGATGTCATCTGTGTCAAGCATTACTTGACTTAAGGCGAAATTCCGGTAATCTGTTATGTTCATAACTATTCCTAAATTAAATTGATTTTATCTAATCTATATTAATAATCAAAGTACGCTATAAAAATCATATTATCCGTATAAATTATTTGTCAATTATTTTACAATCGAGTTTAATATAAATGTACTTTGTCAATTATTTGTCACCAATATTTGAATACCTCCAATAAATTATGACCATAAAATTTTTAATTCCACTGCGCAGATATTGAGGTAAAGTATGGAGAAAATAGTATCGAGACCAATTTTAGCTACTATAGTAGTCGGAGGCAGTATCTTATTACTGCAATTAGTTATTTACGAATTAGGTATGATTTGGGATTGGGTGAATTATCTGAAATATATTGCTCCGTTTATACCGCCTTATATTATTACAACAACAGCTAAACGAATTCGAGAAAACTCCATAACCAAAGCCGGTAAAGAATAAATTGCTTTGAATAAAAGAAACCAATGAATTAAATTCGATAAAAAAGAGAAGGAAAAATGGCGGAAAAATCAAAACTTTGGTATTTAGCAAATTTTAACTTATTTGAAGATCTCTCAAACGATAAGATGGAGAGTCTGGGAAGTGTAACTTACATGCATAACTTTGCAAAAAACCAACCAATATATTTTGCCGAAGAAACCTCCAATTCTATTTTCTTCCTGAAAAAAGGTCGTGTAAAATTGACTCGAATGTCATCGGAGGGTAAAGAAATGATAGTTGCACTAGTCAACCCGGGTGAAGTTTTTGGTGAAATGGCAATTATTGATGATGGAAACAGAACCGACACTGCCTTTGCGCTTGATGAGACTGTTATTTGTGCAATCAGCAAAAGTGATTTTAAGGAATTTATCGAGTCAAATCCCGAACTAAACCCGAAAGTGACAAAACTTATCGGACTAAAGCTGCGTCAATTCTCTGAAAAAATTGAAGATCTAGTTTTTAAGGATGCCCCGACGAGAGTAATTTCTTTTCTGCTTAATTTAGCAGAGAAGCAAGGTAAAAAGATTGGAGAAGAAATTTTTGTAAAACCATTTTTAACTCATCAGGACATTGCTGAGTTAACTGCATGTACGCGTCAAACAGTTAATACGATCTTAACCGATCTTAGAGAAAAAGAGATAATTAATTTTGATCGCAAAAAATTGATCATTAAAAATGACTCAGAACTGAAAGACATGGTTAACTAATTTCTTGTAATTTAGATGACAAATTGTATTCGATAATTATTATATACTTGCATCACTGGAGAATTAAAAAATAGTGGTAGTAGATTATGCAATTGACTCTTTTTGTTACTGATGATTGTTCTGCTTGTGTTAGGGCGGTAACAAAAATAAAAGAAGTAATTAACGGTCTGGATGGTGTTGAACTAAACGTGAAAAATATAAAGGAAACAAAACCGCAAAACGTATTTATTGTTCCGGCGCTTTTTATCGATGACCAACTTTATCTTTATGGCGAAGTTGACTCTCAAAAATTAGTTGAGAAAATAAATTCAAAATTTGCCGGGTAATTTATTTACTGAGAAATTTTAATCCGATTACTCCGGTAACGATCAACAATATAAAAAAAACACGAAGCAGATCTTTAGATTCTTCAAAAAACAATATCCCGTATATAGCTACGCCAACAGCTCCGATTCCCGTCCACACTGCGTATGCGGTTCCAACCGGAATTGTCTTTACTCCGAATGCAAGAAATATGTAGCTTAAGATCATTGTGATAACCGTAAAAATACTTGCTTTGAGATTTGTAAAACCTGCACTGTATTTTAATCCCACTGCCCAGCTAATTTCAAAAACAGCGGCGATAAGCACATAAATCCAACCCATAGATTAACCCATTTTATTGAAGTACAAAAGTGAACCGGCATACGAAGCAAAAGCAACAAATAAAATAATCGGGAAGAAAATTAAACCCAAAATATTCTCAGCAGAATACATCGCGTATAAAACAAAAGTAGTGATTATAACAATCATCCAAGAAAATGCTGCGGCATCCTTCATATCCGATTTTTGTTTTTCATCGTAAAGTTCATCGGCATTTTCTTTTTTAGTGGAGATTCCGGTGACAATGAATGCAAACAAAGCAGGTATCAATACTAACTCAAAAACATGAGTGGTTAATATTTTTTTCTCCCATGATTAGTGTCAGAATAAAACCGGTAATGCTCGATATAAATAAAATCAAATTTGCAAAAAGAAAAAATGTTTCGGTCATTTTGATTTTTTTCGAAAGTTGAGATTTTGAAATAACCCAAGCCGATGCAAAAAGAATTATTAAAATTGCCAGTAGAATAAATTTCACTTCCATTTTACCCTCCAACGAATTTTATTGTTTTGATCATCTATTAAGTAAAAGATCTCTTCAACATTCGAATCAAAGTATTTTGCAATCTTAATTGCTAAAAAAGCAGAGGGTATAAATTTGCCTTTTTCAATGGAGATGATTGTTTGGCGAGAAACCCCAACGGCATTTGCTAATGCTTCTTGGGAAATTCGACCTCTTTTCTCCCTAAATTTCTTTAAATCGTTGCCTAGTTTCATATCAATTGTAAAGTGTACTTTACAATAATAATTTAGAGAAAATTTAAAGTCAAGGATTATTTACATTATTCGGTTGGTGGAGGTGATTCCCACTCCATTAACTTGCCGTCTTTAAAAAAGTAGATTATATCACCATAATACCACTGTGTATATTTTCCCCAATTTTGATTGTTGATAGAAATGCTGTCCGGTTCGCCCCAGCTGTCGCGCATCATTTCTTCGGTCATACCGGTCCAAATTTGACCGAGCGAAACTTTTGCTCCGTCTTCGCGGCCATATTTCATTATGTATAATTCACGTAATTCAGAGTTGAGCTGTTGTTCTAATGAATCGCGTAATTTTTTTAAGCTGTCAATTTCATTTCTGAGAGCTTCGTTTTTATCCTTTACCGATTTCGATTTATCTTGCAGACTATCTTTCTTAGCCGGTTGGTTTTGAGAAAAAATCATCAATGAAAGTAAAAAGAAAGCGATAAGTTTCTTCATTTCTATATTCCTATTAAATTAAAAGTTTATGATGCTTTCACTGCAAGCTGTCCGCATGCTGCGGCGATGTCATTCCCTTGTGTATTTCTTACAAATACAGTTATTCCGTTGTTTCTAAGTTTGTTTGCAAAAATTTCTATTTCATCATTCGGGGTTGGCTCAAGTTGACCGGATAATCCGTCCGGGTCCATATGCTTTATTGAGTTAAACGGAATCAAATTAATTTTTGCCGGAAGTTGTTTACAAAGATGGGAAAGTGCTTTAATATCTTCTTCCCGGTCGTTAATTCCTTTCAACATTGTGTATTCAAAAGTGATTCTCGTCTTGGTTTTTTTTGAATAATATCTCAACGCATCTAAATTTGATTGAAGCGAATATTTTTCATTGACCGGCATAATTTTGTTCCGGATATCTTCAAAGCAAGAGTGAAGCGAGAGAGCTAATTTCACGCGCACGTTATTATCAGCTAATTCTTTTATTTTATGTGGAATACCGACTGTCGAAACAGTAATTCTATTTCTGCTTAAGCCGGTGTTCAATTCATTCGTAAAGATTTGTACAGAATCTAGAGTGTTTTTGAAATTCAACAACGGCTCACCCATTCCCATATAAACAATATTTGTGATGAATTTTTTGCCGTAATCCTTTGCCGCTAATAAATATTGATCGACAATTTCTCCTGAAGTTAGATTCCGTTTGTATCCCATCAAACCGGTTGCGCAGAATTTACAATCAAGCGGACAACCGACTTGTGTTGAAATACAAAGTGTGTTTCTGTCTTTATCCGGAATTACAACCGACTCAATCATCTTTCCGTCATAAGTTTTAAAAAGATATTTTTTCGTTTTCGTGAAAGGTGAGTCTTGATAATCGACCAGATATAAACTCATTAACGATGTAGTTTCTTTAAGTTTTTCGCGCAAATCTTTTGGAAGATTGAGCATGTTGTCATAGTCGAATTCAAGATGATTGTAAAGCCAGTTGAAGACCTGTTCACCGCGGAATGGCTGCTCCCCGATCGAAGAGAAATAATTTTTTATCTCTTCGAGAGTCATCCCTTTTTAATTCTATTTTTTTGTTTTCTTTCATCACGGATGCAAATATAACAAAGAAAAAAGCGCAAAGGTATTTTTATTGAAATTTCTGTAAACTTTAATTAGCTTGAAATAGTGAGAATAATCACGACTCGTAAATCAATTTCTATTCTAAATAAATTAAAACCTCACAAATTACGGGGCGTAAAATGAATTTTGAATTCACCGAAGACCAGTTAATGATTCAGCAATCGGCACGCGAATTTGCACAAAACGAGATTGCTCCCTCTGCAGTCGAGCGCGATAAAAACGCAGAGTTTCCAACCGAAATAGTAAAAAAATTAGGCGAACTCGGTTTTATGGGAATGATGGTTTCGCCGGAATATGACGGCGCCGGAATGGATACAATCAGCTATGTACTTGCTATGATTGAAATTTCCAAAGTAGACGCAAGTGTTGGTGTAATTATGTCTGTTAATAATTCTCTTGTTTGTTCGGGGCTCGAAAAATATGGCTCTGACCACATAAAAGAGAATTACTTAAAACCACTTGCAAGAGGAGAAAAGCTAGGGGCATTTGCCTTATCGGAACCTGAAGCCGGTAGCGATGCTACTCAGCAAAAAACAACAGCCGAAAAAGATGGTGATCATTGGATACTAAACGGAATGAAAAATTGGATCACTAACGGTCAATCTGCAGACTATTATATTGTAATGGCTCAGACAGATAAAGAAAAAAAACACAAAGGAATTACTGCTTTTCTCCTTGAAAAAGGATGGGAAGGTTTCGGTCACGGGCAGAAGGAAGATAAACTTGGAATTAAAAGCTCCGATACATGTTCGCTCACTTTCGAGAATGTTAAAGTACCGGAAGAAAATGTGATCTGGGAAGTCGGCAAAGGATTTAACTTTGCAAATGAACATTCTCAATGGCGGACGATACGGAATTGCATCTCAAGCGATAGGAATTGCCGAAGCTTCACTCGAATCGGCGACAAAATATGCAAAAGAAAGAAAAGCGTTCGGAACAGAGATAGCTAATCATCAAGCAATTCAATTTAAGTTAGCCGATATGGCTACTTCAATTGAAGCTGCCAAACTATTAACATTTCAAGCAGCCGGAATGAAAGATGCAGGGAAAAAATATGTAAAAGAAGCGGCTATGGCAAAACTCTATACATCTAAAGTTGCCGTTGAATGTGCGCTTGAAGCAATTCAAATTCACGGCGGTTACGGTTATGTGCGTGAATATCTGGTTGAAAGATTTCTGCGCGATGCAAAAATAACCGAGATTTATGAAGGCACTTCAGAAATACAAAAAATAATTATAGCAAGAGAACTATTGAGAGTAATAAATTGGCTAATCTTTTATCAGTAAAATCACTTGGCTGCCTCAGTGTTTATTTGGAATATGACGACGGCGTTGAAGGGAAGATCGATCTATCAAGCACGGTTGAGAAAAATTGTTTTGAGGAGTTAAAAAACCAAGAAGAATTTTCAAAAGTATTTTATGATGAATGCACGAACGAACTCTGCTGGCCGGGCGGAGTTCGGCTTTGTGTAAATGCGCTTCATGAAAAATTATCACTCCTTTCATTAATGAATCGTTTGAAAATTGATCTCGATAATGAGTAAATATTTTTTGCTGCTTCTTATTTTTTGCTGCGCTTCATTATGCACAGACAGAAACTGCAGCAGTGGAAAGCTGAAAAAAGTAGATTATCGGTTGTAAGCACGAACTTAAAGAAAACAGATGCCAGCATAAACACTGGTCCGATATTCCACCACCTTTGTTTCTGTATTCGCAGGTAACTTACTACAAATTATTTTCCGATTATGACGGCGATAACTGCCCTTTTCATCCAAGCTGTTCCGCTTTTTTCGTTGAAGCAGTTGATACTACTAACATCCTTCAAGGAAGTTTAATGTTTGCAGACCGGTTCACACGAGATCTAAATTTTTTCAAAACTTTGAACAGCTATCCGATTCACAAATCCGGAAAGTTTTACGACCCGGCTCACAAGTATGCTTTTATTCCTTCAACGGAACAAAAAGAAAATCTTTCCGATGATTAGTTTCTTATTCAGATTAACATTTGTTTGGATAATCTTTTCAGCTTCCGTTTGTGCACAATCAGAAGACGATTTTCACTCGTTTGATAATCGACTTCAATTTTCCGACTATCTTTTCTGTGAAGGGGATTACGTTCGCGCAATTGATGAATACAGGTTTGTGCAGAGTAAAATTAGAGGGAAAAGTGAACCGAGTGTTTTGAAGTTTAGAATTGCACTGGCTTTTCGGGAAGTGGGCAGGTACGGAAGATCGCAAATGTATTTTATGAAGTTGTTTAACACGGAAAAATTTGCTGATGATTCTAGATTCGAGTTCTTCCGCAACCTCTATCTGTTTGGGAAATATGAAGTATTGGAAGAAAGGTTTGAGGCTCACTTTGATTATAAATCATCCTATTTACCATTCTATAAAAAGCTGGTACAGCTTTCGAAGTTATATTCATTCAACACGATTGAAGATTCAACAAAGTTTTTTGAACCGTTCAGCGAAACTGAAAGTTTTCAGCTGCTTAAATTTTATATGAGGAAACAAAACCTCGAGCCTAAGAGTCCGGTGCTTGCTGCAATAATGAGCGGTGTTATTCCGGGCTTGGGGAAATTATATACGGAAAATTACGGTGACGGCATAACCGCTTTGCTGCTGACAGGTGTGCTCACATTTTTATCTGTCGATAATTTCAAAGCCGAGCATGACTTCCGCGGCTGGTTGTTTGCCGGACTCGCAGCCTATTTTTATGCTGGCAATATTTACGGTTCCGCCGCATCCGCGGAACTTTACAATACAAATCTGCAAATTAGTTTTAACAGTGACTTAGAATTGTTTCTAAAAAATAACAATCACTTCGTCCCTAAAAGTAAGTGGTTGTGTGAGTGAAAATATCAATGGAACACAGATGCTCCAAAGGAGCATTCGCAGATTAAACAGATTAACGCAGATCAATCTGTGCAAATCTGTTCCTTATCTGTGTCATCTGCGTTCTATTGCCTTAAATGAAAAGAATATTCTACATATTGATCATTTCCACAGTATCATTGTTCTCTGCAAACGATAGGCTACAAAAACAGCTTAACTACGCGGACTCGCTCTTTAATGCAGAAAACTACTACCAGTCAATCACAGAATACAAACGCCTGCAATTTTTCGATTATCAAAATGAATATGCTTACGATGCAAATTTCAAAATCGGTGCTGCATACAAAAAGGGCGGGTATTACGAAAATGCGATTGAGTATTTAACGAAAGCAAAAATCGAGGCGGACAATCAACAAGAAATAATAGATGCTGAATTTCAAATCATCCGAACAAATATTTTGCGGAATACATTCGACCGAGCACTGCAGCTCCTTTCTGAAATTGAAAAGAACGAGAGCAGCACAGATTATCAAAATGAAGTAAATTACTGGCGCGGATGGACCTTTATGCTTGCGGATAAATGGGACTCGGCGGCAACTTATTTCTCAAAAATTTCCAATGAACACGAACTCAAAAAACTCTGCGTACAAGTCGAAGACGAAAAATATTCGGTTACTTTTGCACGTGTAATTTCTTATATTTTGCCCGGTGCGGGACAGTTTTATACCGGCAACTATCTCTCCGGTTTTATGTCACTCGCATGGAATGTTCTCTGGGGTTATTTAACCGTTGACGCATTTATTGCGGATCGTACGTTTGATGGCGCAGCAAGCGGATCTTTACTCTGGTTACGTTTTTATAGGGGAAACATTCAAAATGCCGGCAAACTTGCCGAGAATGAAAATATTAAAATAGCTAACAAAGCTTTTCTCTATTTAATGGAAAATTATAAAGGTGAAAAACCGTGAAACTTACTGAAGATCAAATTAGAAAACTTACAATTGAAGCAATCAACGAATTAGGTGAAAACGCAACACCCGAAAAAAGTAAAAGATGTTGTTTCAAAAGCTGCGGAAAGTTACGGCGGCGGAGAATCAAAGCCGCAGCAAGTCAGCGAAGCAACCGGCAGAGTAATTCTAACATCATTTGGTATTAACGAACCCGGAATTGTTGCTGCAATAACAAAAAGTCTCAGCGAAGCAGAGTGTGATATTCAAGATATCAGTCAAAATATCATGGAAGAATTCTTTACAATGATAATGATAATCGATATCACAAACTCTCCAAAAGATTTTCAAGAACTGCAGGAAGAAATGAAGCGTGTTGCTGACGAAAACAAAATAAAAATCTATTTGCAGCATGAAGATGTATTTAGAATGATGCACAGATTGTAAAAATATAATCAACAATTATTCAATTAATACAGACTAATCATGAATTACGAATTTGAAGAAATTTTAGAAACAATTAAGATGACGGAGATCGAACATTTCGATATTCGAACTGTCACTCTTGGCATTAGTTTAAGAGACTGCGCCGATAGAAACATTGAGATCACGAAACAAAAAATTTACGACAAGATTTTAAAGTATGGTAAAAATCACGTTAAGTATGCCAAAGAAGTTGAGGCTAAATATGGAATCTCGATTGCAAATAAACGAATCTCAATAACACCGGCATCAATTCCTTTTGATTACTGCAATGCCGAGGAGTTTATAGAAATTGCAAAAGTGCTTGATAAAGCCGCAGCCGAAATCGGAATTGACTATATTGCCGGATACAGTGCATTAGTTCAAAAAGGAATGACAAACGGTGAACGAGAACTAATCAATTCAATTCCTCAAGCACTTGCTCAAACAAAACGAGTTTGCTCATCGGTTAATGTCGCATCAACAAAAGCCGGTATTAACATGGATGCCGTAAACATGGTTGCCAATGCGATTAAAAAAACAGCGGAGTTTACAAAAGATGCCGATTCAATCGGGTGCGCAAAGTTTGTCGTCTTTGCGAATGCTGTTGAAGACAATCCATTTGTCGCAGGAGCTTTTCACGGAATTTCCGAACCGGAAGTTGTATTGAATGTCGGAATTAGCGGACCCGGCGTCGTGCTTGATGCAATTAAATCAGCTGGTAATGTTGATTTAAATGATCTTGCCGAAGTTATAAAGAAAACTATATTTAAAATTACCCGAGCAGGTGAGTTGATCGGGAGAGGTGTTGCAAAAAAACACGGAATTCCATTCGGAATTGTGGATGTTTCACTAGCACCAACTCCGGCGGAAGGCGACAGCATCGGAGATATTTTGATAGCGATGGGGGTTGAGGACGTGGGTGCACCAGGAACAACCGCTGCACTTGCTATGTTGAATGATTCCGTCAAAAAAGCCGGATTGATGGCAAGCACATCCGTCGGTGGATTGAGCGGCGCTTTTATTCCGGTAAGTGAAGATCAAGCAATGATCAGAGCGGTTGAAAACGGGAACCTTTCTTTAGAAAAATTAGAAGCGATGACAGCAGTTTGCTCGGTCGGATTAGATATGGTTGCTGTTCCCGGAGATACTTCAACTGCAAACATTGCAGGTATTATTGCCGACGAATGCGCCATTGGCGTTATAAATGATAAAACGACCGCAGTTAGAATTATTCCGGCTTACGGAAAATCAGTCGGTGATTCAGTCGATTACGGTGGCTTGCTAGGTAAAGCTCCGATTATGGAAGTCAGAAAAATCAGCGGTGCAGGTTTTGTAAATAGAGGAGGCAGAATTCCTGCCCCAACAAGAAGTTTAACAAATTAATTTTTGGAGAAACAATGGCAAAGAGTAAAGGATTAATGATAGGTTGCGGCGTGGGTGCCGTAATTGTTGTAATTGTAGTCGGATTTGTAATGTGGGGTTTCAGCATCTACAACAATTTAATTACACTTGAAGAAGGTGTTAACCAAAGCTGGGCTCAAGTTGAAAACGTTTATCAACGTAGAGCTGATTTAGTTCCCAATTTAGTCAATACATGTTAAAGGTGCAGCCGAATTCGAGAGAGAAACATTTACTGCGGTTACCGAAGCACGAGCAAAAGTAAATCAAATAAATGTTACTCCCCAGATGCTCGAAGACCCGAACGCTTTTCAAATGTTTCAGAATGCACAAGGGGAATTGGGGAATGCTCTTTCGAGATTGATGGTTACCGTTGAAGCATATCCGCAATTAAGAGCGACCGAAAACTTCCAAACTCTTCAGCAGCAACTCGAAGGAACGGAAAACAGAATTGCAGTCGAAAGGATGAAGTTCAATCAAACTGTTCAAAAATACAATACGACAATTAGGACTTTTCCGGAAAGATTTATTGCCGGAATAGCAGGGTTCAATCAAAAACAATATTTCCAAGCAAATGAAGGCGCTGATGAAGTTCCAACCGTCGAGTTTTAATTGATGTTACGAAAAATCATTTTATACATAACGTTTATCTCGGTTGTAACTTTTGCACAAGATCAAATTCCCAAATTAGATCAATATGCAACGGACTTTACAAATACATTATCTACTAATGAAGTCAACTATTTGAATCGCGATCTAAAGACTTTCGATGACACAACATCAAATCAAGTTGTTTTTTTGATGATCTCATCTCTGGATAATTATCCGATTGAAATGTTCACATATGAAACAGCAACGAAAAACCAGATCGGTACAGCGGAAAATAGCAATGGCTTACTATTCTTTGTTGCAAAGAATGATCGTAAAATGAGAATAGAAGTCGGTTATGGTTTGGAAGGCGCTTTACCCGATGCACTTGCAAGTTCGATAATTCGAAATGAAGTAGCGCCGTACTTCAGAAAGAATAATTATTATGGCGGCGTTCAATCGGGTTTAAATGCAATTAAATCCGCTACGGTTGGTGAATACACCCGTGAAAGAAGAACTGCCGATGATGATGAAGGAGGCGGCGGATTGCCGATTATTTATATTATTATCTTCATAATCATTTCATTGATCTCCGGTAGAGGCAGAGGCGGCGGCTTAGCCGGATTGATCTTGCTCGGCGGACTAAGCGGCGGCAGAAGCAGCGGTGGCGGAAGTTTTGGCGGTGGAGGATCATTCGGTGGATTTTCCGGCGGCGGTGGTTCATTCGGCGGCGGTGGAGCCAGTGGTGGCTGGTAATTCAGAATTTTTTGTCTTTTTATTCATTAAAAAAATTAATATTTTATAAATGTACCGAACAATTGAAGAAGGGGTAGAACTCTTCAATGATTTAGACTTTTTCGCCGCACATGATTTCTTTGAAAACTTGTGGATGAATGCCGAAAGTAAAGACCGGCTTTTTTATCAAGGGATGGTTCAAATTTCTGTTGGGAGTTATCATTTACTCAATAAAAACTTCAAAGGTTCTCTCAATCAGTACAAAAAAGGAACAAACAAGCTTGAGAATTATGTTCCGGATTACAAAGGAATTGAACTTGATATTCTCCTGGAAAAAATTCATAATTTAATTACCGATTTGGAGTTGTATCTCTCAAGCGGTGAAATAGAAATAAAAACAAACAAAATCCCCAGCATAAAGAAAATTTAATAACATATTGAAAGGAGATTCGCTATGGCTATTATGATAACTGACGAATGCATAAATTGCGGTGCTTGCGAGCCCGAATGCCCGAACACTGCAATATATGAAGGCGGTGTAGAATGGGAATTGGAAGGTAAGACTTATGGCGAAGGCGATGCAGCTCCTCCGGAGCCGAAGGTTTTTACTCTGATGAATTCTTCTATATTGTACCTGATAAATGTACAGAGTGTGTAGGATTTCACGATGAACCGCAGTGCGCTGCTGTTTGTCCGGTTGACTGCTGTGTCCCGGATCCCGACAATGTAGAAAGTAAAGATGAATTATTTGCCAAAAAAGAGAAGCTGGATAATTTGGGTAGGTAATACTCTTTGTACGAAGGGTTGTTTCAAAGAATTTGGTATGGTTGAGTAAATTGCTATAAAGTTCTCAACTTAGTAGTCAACCAACATATTTTGGAACAACCTTTTCTTTTAACTTTTCCTTTCATTTAATTCTATCATTTCTTTACGTATTTTAACGTACTTTAATTGCTAAACCTACAAGAACATTTGAATAATCAACCAAAACCAAAAAGAATAATTTTCCTCGACCTGATGCGTGCTTTTGCCGTTTTAATGATGGTTCAAGGGCATACGGTTCATACATTTTTAGATAACGATCTGCGAACAACTGAATCAATATTTTACTTGGTTTGGAATACGTTGCGTGGCTTTACCGCGCCTATCTTTATGTTTACCGCAGGGGTAGTGTTCACTTATTTGCTGTTTCTAAACAACAAAACACCTAATAAAGACCGGCTGATTAAAGGAATTAAAAGATTTCTTCTCCTGGTTTTTATCGGTTATTTATTAAGATATCCAACTTACACAATTATTGATTTTTCTAATGTTTCTGAAAATCAATGGCGCATATTTTTCGCTGTAGATGCCTTACATTTAATCGGATTTGGGCTTCTATTCATAATTATACTTTCGGTGATCGCAAATACGATCAAAATTTCTCCTTACATTACTTTGCTTACCGGCACGCTGTTTTTCGTTTTGCTGTATCCAATAACATCAACCATAAATTGGAACGAATTTTTGCCTGCACCAATTGCGGCTTACATGTATAAAGAAACCGGTTCGCTATTTCCGCTTTTTCCATGGGCAGGATATGTTTTGGGTGGTTCCTTGCTGGGAGTTTTTCTCGCTCACAATCACGGTATTTTTAAGAAGAAAAGATTTGGGAGCGGACTAATACTAATTGGGTTAAGCTTCATGTTTGTCTACTTTATAGGCTCACAAATTGTTTATTGGTTCTTGGGTAGTTACGACACGGATGTTTCCGGAGTTGCTATTTTTTTCTTGCGAGTAGGATTTGTAATTGCTCTAAATGGTGCTGTAGCGTTAGTTGTTATCCGGGTAGAAAATATTCCTCATCTAATAAAATTGGTTGGAAGGCATACACTGTTGATTTATGTTGTGCATTTGGTAATTCTTTACGGCAGCGCTTGGGTTCCGGGTCTCTATAATTCAATTGGACAGCAATTCAGTATATCGTTAACTTTACTTGCTGTTCTCCTTATGTATTCATTAATGATTGGAATGGTTGTGGTGCTGGAAAGATTTAATAAATACCGTAGAGAAAAATTTGCTGTTTAATCAATACGCTAATAACAATTATTATAATTAAATTTAGATATGAGAAATTCCGGCGAAATAGACCCGACTTTAAAATCGGATGATATACAGATACGAAAACACTCTTCGCCCAAGTAAATTTGATGAATTTACCGGGCAGGGCAAAATTACAGATAATCTAAAAGTATTTATCGGTGCCGCAAAAAAACGGGGTGAAGCGTTAGATCATGTGCTTTTAACAGGTCCACCCGGATTGGGGAAAACAACTCTTGCAAACATCATTTCAAATGAAATGGATGTCTCAATCAAAACAACTTCCGGGCCGGTATTGGAAAAACCGGGCGACCTCGCCGGTATTTTGACTAACCTTGAGCCAAAATCGGTTTTGTTTATTGATGAAATTCATCGGCTCAGTCCGGTGGTTGAAGAATACCTATACTCGGCAATGGAAGATTACAAAATTGATATAATGATCGATTCCGGTCCGAATGCCAGAACCGTTCAGATCAAACTTCCGCCGTACACATTAATCGGTGCGACAACCAGAGCCGGCTTATTAACGGCTCCATTGCGTGATCGATTCGGAATAAAATCTAGATTAGATTACTACGGTGCTGAATTGGTAACAAAAATTTTAAAACGCTCATCTTCAATATTGAATATAAAAATTGAAGAAGATGCAGCGGCAGAAATTGCAAAACGTTCGAGAGGTACACCGAGAATTGCAAACCGGCTTTTACGCCGAACAAGAGACTTTGCCGATTTTGATAACGCAAAAACAATCAATCTAAGCATAGCACAAAAAGCGCTCTTGGCATTAGAAGTAGATGAAGATGGATTGGATGAAATGGATAAAGATATAATTTTGACGATCATCGATAAATTTAACGGAGGACCTGTCGGCGTAAACACAATCGGAACGGCGGTCAATGAAGATCCCGGAACAATAGAAGAAGTTTATGAACCGTTTT
This sequence comes from Melioribacteraceae bacterium, assembly GCA_034521465.1. Taxonomy (GTDB): domain Bacteria; phylum Bacteroidota; class Ignavibacteria; order Ignavibacteriales; family Melioribacteraceae; genus SURF-28. The sequence goes on from JAXHMN010000011.1 coordinate 200,365, forward strand.
TAATTCAACAAGGATTTATTCAACGTACACCGAGAGGTAGAGAAGCAACCGCACTTGCGTATAAAAAATTTAATCGTACTAAACGTGGCAAGTTAGATCAAAATAATTTGTTCAATCAATAAAAAATTATGATAGAAATAAAAAATATTAAGTTCGGTGATAATCGACCGTTTGTTTTGATAGCCGGTCCTTGTGTGGTTGAAAATGAAGAAATGATTCTTTCAACTGCATCGGAAATCAAAAAGATAACAGACGAATTAAACATTCCTTTCGTTTTCAAATCAAGTTATAAAAAAGCAAACCGGACGAGTTTAGATTCTTTTATTGGACTTGGATTCAGATGAAGCATTAAGAATTTTGAAAAAAGCTGGCAGATGAATTTGATCTACCCATCATTACCGATATTCATAACATCGAAGAAATTGAACCGGCGGCTGAAGTAGCAGATATTTTGCAGATACCGGCATTTCTTTGCAGACAAACAGAATTATTAGTTGCAGCCGGAAATTCGGGAAAAGCCATTAATATTAAGAAGGGTCAGTTTATGTATCCGCCGGACATGCAGCACGCTGCTGATAAAGTTGCATCTACCGGTAATAAAAATATATTACTGACCGAAAGAGGAACTTCGTTCGGTTACCGTGATTTGGTTGTTGATATGCGGTCACTTGAAATGATGAAAGAAATTGGTTATCCCGTCGTAATGGATGCAACACATTCGGTGCAATCTCCCGGAAGCGGGGGCGTAACCGGCGGAAAACCGGAATATATTTTACCTCTTTCTAAAGCAGCAATTGCAGTCGGAATTGATGCACTCTTTTTAGAAGTTCATCCCGATCCGATAAATGCAAAAAGTGATGCGGCAAGTCAACTTCCGCTTAAAGACTTGAAAGAGATTTTGGTAATTCTTCAAAAAATTGATTCGGTTGTAAAAAATTATGAGATCTGATCAAACTAAAGCAAATACAAAACTGGTAATATTTGATCTCGACGGTGTTTTGATTCAAGAAAATCGTGATTATACTTTGGAAGAAGTCTTAAATCCATTGAGCGAATTCATTAAAGAAATTTGCGATGAAGGAATTAACTTTGCAATTATCACCGGAAGAAGAGATGACGAAGTTATCGAGTCGATTAAGGAGTATAACATCCGTATCATTAATGCATCATTGAATAAAGTAAGCAACGCGGAAGAGTTAATTGACGAACTCAAAATTGATTTCAGTGAAGTCTTCTTTATGGGTGATGATATTTTAGATATTCCATTACTGCAAAAAGTCGGATACAGCGCAGCTCCGAAAAACGCTAGACGTGAAGTAAAAAGAGTTGTTCAAGAAATCATTCCGGCAAATGACGTTGATTTGATGCTCAAAAAAATTAAGTCAATGGTTCTTAACAAATAGATATTCATGTTACCTCACAAAGATTTTGAAAAATATCCTAGAAAATTAACCGAGCAGGAGAAAACATATCTACGCCTTTTGCTGCCGGAAGATCGGAAAGGATATAAAGTTTACAGAGATAAATTGGATGATCTTTTTGTAATCGGTAAAGGAAGATTTGAGCAAGATGATTATGTCTTAGGGAATGAAAATGATAAACCCGATTTTTCTATACCGGCAGAGCAAATGTTGACGATGGGAAAAATCGAAACTCGGACTCATCAAATAGATATTTCAATTCACGAAGAATCCGAAGAAAAAATTGAACTAGATTTTGCTGTCGAGGGTGAGGAAACTTTCGATCCTGAAATACTAAATTATTGGACACTTTCCGAATGGCTGCCGGGCAAAAAATCACCGGTTGATAACTCTACCGTTAGAGAGATTCACTTAATCAAAAACAAAGTTGTTGTGGCAATAGCACCGGAAAGTAAGAAACTATGGGTGTATGAAGCTGAGACCGGCATCAATCATTTGATTCCTCAGACAAACTTTTACAACGAAATCATGCGTGTGAAAAATGAACGGGATCCTAAAATTGCAATAGATGTTAAACGGCTATTTTCAAATCACGATGAATTATCAGATGTTGAAATTGTACAAGGATTTTTGATGTACAATAAATATCTTAATAAAATAAAGATCGATTATTCCCTTTTTACTCCAGATGAAAAAAGTAAAAAGAAAAAATCATTCCTTAATATTTTCGGAGGAAAGAAAAATTGACCGATAAAGAAATTCTTGATAAAGGAAAACAAGTAATTAAAATAGAGAGCGAAGCAATTGGTCATTTGCACGATGTTTTGGATGATCAGTTTGTGAAAGCCGTGAACACTATATACAAATCAAAAGGCAGAGTTATCATAACCGGTTTGGGAAAATCCGGATTAATTGCTCGTAAAATTGTTGCAACTTTTAACTCAACCGGAACTGCGGCAATCTATCTTCATCCGACAGATGCGCTTCACGGTGATCTCGGAATGGTGAGAAGTGAAGATGTCGTCATTCTAATTTCGAAAAGCGGAAACACCGAAGAACTTTATAATCTAATGCTGATGTTGAAAAGAATGAATGTTACTTTGATCGGAATGATCGGAGAGAATGACTCAAAGATTGGAAGACAGAGTGATATAATTTTGAACGTTCATGTTAAAGAAGAAGCCTGTCCATACGATCTTGCTCCGACTTCCTCTTCAACAGCAGCGCTTGTAATGGGTGATGCGCTTGCAATAGCTTTGTTAGATTTAAAGGGATTTACATCCGAAGACTTTGCTTTTCTTCATCCGGGCGGAAGTTTGGGAAAAAGGTTGTCTCTAAAGATTTCGGAAATAATGTATAAAGATGAAAAGGTGCCAAAAGTTCATCAACATGCCTCGTTGAAAGAAGCAATACTTGAGATGACCTCAAAACGATTTGGTACAACTTCTGTCGTTGATGATGATGGTAAACTTGGTTGGTATTTTGACTGACGGTGACTTGAGAAGGTTACTGGAAAAACATAACGATATTCAAGATTTGCAAGCAGTTGATGTTATGACAAAGAATCCGAAAACAATTCAGCCGGAATACTTAGCTTCTTTCGCATTACAGCAGATGGAAAATTTCAAAATCACTTCTCTTGTAGTTGTGAACGGAAATCATCAACCGGTTGGAATTGTTCATCTTCATGATCTTATAGAAATTGGTCTGCAGAGAAGATGAAATTTTTCTTCTGTGTGATATTATGCTTTTCAATTCTTTTAATTTCTTCATGTCAAGAAGAAGTAAAACCCATCCTCAATGATTCGATGGTGGAAGATGAAATTCCGTCACAAGAAAGTTGGGATTCTAAAATCATGATCACCAATGACGGAATGTTAAAAGCGCTTATTTACGCAGATCATATTAGAATGTACGATGAAAGAAAAGAAACTTTGTTAAGAGGTGTTGAGATTCACTTTTTTGATGAGGAGGGAGTCAAAGTTTCCGAACTGACTTCCAAACGCGGAAGAGTTGATGATTCTACACAAGATATGTATGCGATTGATTCCGTTGTTGCAGTAAATGACGACGGTACTGTTCTGGAAACCGATGAACTTATGTGGGCAAGCAAAACAAAAAAAATTACAACCGATAAATTTGTCACGATCACAACTTCGGAAGAACGTATAGAAGGTTACGGTTTTGTCTCCGATCAAGGATTAGATCAATACACAATTTACAATATCACTTACTCAACCCGGCTAAATAATCAATGAGAAAGTTTCTATTCATATTCCTTGTTGCTGTCAACTTGTTTTCTCAAGAAAGTGATTATGTCACTGTAGTTGGTGACAGTTTAATCGGCAAAGTAGTTGACGGAAAAAACATAAGAGAAGTGATCGGTAATGTTGTAATAACTCAAGGTGATGTTGTTATAAATTGCAACAAGGCAATACAGTTTTTAACAGTAAATGAAATTGAATTAATAGGCAGCGTTGTTGTAACCCAAGATACTATGATGATCAGAACAGAAAAAGCTTATTACTACGGCGATGAAAAAATTGCCGTGAGTGATACAAGTGTTTTCCTGAATCAACCCGGAATGGAACTGCAAGCTGATCGCGGCAAATATTTTATGGATCAAAAACGAGCTGAGTTTTTTGGACGGGTTATTCTCGAAGATTCAAACTCATTCACTTTAAAATCGGAAGAACTATTTTACTTTAAAGAATTAGAAAGGATGAATGCATCCGGAAAGTGTCGAAATAATAGATTCAACTTCTATTATCTTTACCGACTCGCTCGAACATTTTAGAGAAGATCAAAATTCTTTCGCTGTTGGCAACGTCCGCGTAGAAAATTTTGAAAATAATATTGTAATCTTTGGCGATACGCTGGTAAATGATAATCAGAAAAATTTTTCGAAAGTTACCGGCAGACCGCTCTTTATGCAGATCGACACTTCAAATACAAGCAGATTAGATACGCTGTTTGTAAGGTCAAAAATTTTAGAATCATACAATGATTCGACAAGAAGATTTGTTGCGATTGATTCGGTGAAAATAATTAGAGGTGAATTTGCTTCGGCGAATCAAAAATCAATTTTCTACAATGATGCAAATCGAATTGAAACATTTAAGAAAGAAGGAGAAACCGATCAGCCGATTATTTGGTTTGAAGATTCACAGCTCGTCGGTGATTCTATTTACATTCATTTGAATGAAAATCGTTTAGAGTGGATTGACGTAAAAAATAAAAGTATCATTATTTCGAAAAACGAAAACTATGATTGGCGGTATGATCAAATTTCCGGTGAACAGATAAAGTTATTCTTTAATGACACCACAATCGCAAGAACTGAAGTTTTTAATAATGTGCTTAGTATTTATTATTTTTTTGAAGAAGGAGAACCGAGCGGACTAGTAAAATCAAGTGCACAAAGGGGAAAGATAATTTTTGAAGATGGTAAAGTAGTTGATGTGCGGCTTTATGTTAGTCCAATAAGTGAATTTCATCCGGAAAATTTGGTGAAAGGTGTGGAAAGAGAATTTACACTTCCGCTCTTTAAGTTGTATGGAAACCGTCCGGTAAAAACTGAATTGATAAAATTAATTAGAGAAAGAAATGAGTGAACATCTTAAGCTGAGTAGTGAAGGATTAGTAAAAGTATATAAAAAGCGAACCGTAGTAAAAAAAGTTTCGGTAAACGTAACTCAAGGAGAAGTAGTCGGGTTACTTGGTCCTAACGGTGCCGGTAAAACAACTACATTCTATATGATTGTTGGTATGATCAAACCAAACGACGGAAAAGTGTTCCTCGAACAAGACGAAATCACTTCCGAACCGATGTATAAAAGAGCTAAAATGGGCATAGGTTATTTACCGCAAGAGGCATCTGTCTTCAGAAGATTAAGCGTAGAAGATAATATTATTGCAGTTCTTGAAATGATGAACCTACCGAAGAAAGAAAGAAAAGGACGAGCCGAACAATTAATGGAAGAGTTAAGTATTGCGCATCTTAGAAAGAGTATGGGTTTTCAACTTAGCGGAGGCGAGAGAAGACGAACAGAAATTGCTCGTGCATTAGCAACTGATCCAAAATTTATGTTGCTTGATGAGCCATTTGCCGGAGTTGATCCGATTGCCGTAGAAGATATTATGACAATTGTGGCGAATCTCAAACATAGAAATATTGGTGTTTTAATAACTGACCACAATGTTCATGAGACTTTGAGCATTGTAGATCGTGCTTATATACTTATCGAAGGATCAATTTTTAAAGAAGGAAGCGCGCATGATCTAGCCGATGATGAAGAAGTGCGTAAGCTTTATCTAGGTGAGAAATTTAAGTTGGATAGGTATCATTAAAATCTTCCGACATATTTTTTTCTAGTTACCTCGTCATCAAATGAAGCTGCAAGTTTACCGGTTTCTTTTTCGTAAAATTCAATTCTTTTTGGCAACGCACTCATCCCGATAAAAGTTACAATGAACCAACCTAAACCGGAGTAGACCGGTTTTCTCTCATATTTATCTTTTTGATCTTCGAAATATTCCGGAGTGTTATTCATATCTAAATTTCTTTAGTAAGGGAGATGCAAATATAAAGAAATAGATACATTTACTGAAAGCCCAACTTTTTGAAAAAGTTGGGCTTTTTAATACTCAATTATCCGGCAGCCGTTCCGCCGGCTTCTCTGGTGCGGCTTCTTTCAATTGATTGAAGCGCTAGATAATCGTTTCCGAATTTTGCGAGTTGTTCTAATTCATCATCGTATTGATCGAAATGTCTTTCTTCGTCATCAACTAAACTTTCAAACAATCTTTTTGTTGCATTGTCGTTATTTGAAGCAGATTCGTTTGCCCATTGGTTATATTCTGCAGCACTATCTTCTTCCATTTTAGCTGCTAATTCTAACATCTCTTTTACGTCATGAATTTTCTTTACATCTTCAGCGGCTTTCAATTCAACATCACCTTTTAAAAATAAAATTCTTTCCGCAAGTTTTTCTACGTGAATCATCTCTTCAATAGAAGTTCTCTTAAAAAGACTTGCTAATAAATCGTATCCTTGATCATCGCAGAGAAAGTGAAAATACATGTACTGATGAACAGCCAACATTTCATCGGCGACTGCCTTATTTAATAATTCAATACTCTTTTTATGCATAATTAACTCCAGATTGATTTAATAATATATCTCGATCCACAAATATAATAATAATTGGGGAAGTCTCTAAATGAGTCTATTCATATTCAACTCCTTCGGAGTTGTTTAAAAAATGTGTGAAAACATAAACAGTTTTTGTGACTGCAAAGCAGTCAAATATAAATAGCTCCGTGTGAAACACGGAGTAAAAGAAAACAGAAAAAGTGAACCCTGAAGGGGTTCAATAAAATGATGCAGCGATTTGAACTTTAGAGATGGCGTCTTTTAGACAGATGTTTTAAAAATTATGCAGTACTATTGAAGAATACTATTTATTAAACTCTTCAATGATTTTCTGAATTTCATTTTCAGAAATGCCGCTTCCAAACTTAGAACCTGAATTTGTATCTTTCTTTGGAGTTGGTGATTTAGCTTGCTCGTATTTAACATTTCCGGCACGAGCTCTCAGCCGTTCCTCAATTTGCTGCATGAATGAACCGGGAGTTGTTTCGCTCTGCAAATTAAATTTACCTTCGCTTCCAAAAGAGTTGACCGATTTTCCGGGATTTACCGGATTTGATTCGAATGCAAGAGTTTTAATATTCATTAAGTGCATTGCACTTACGTTTTCGGAAATAATTGATCCGCCCCAAGTTCCTGGACCCAATGTCATTGAGGGGATTAAGTCTGTTGAATAACCGACCGCTCCTACTGAACTTGGTGTATTAACAACAACTCTAAAAGCCGGTTTTTCGAGAGCAAATTTCATTATGATATCTTTATTGTTGGAATGAATTGCTAAAGTGTGACCGATTCCTCCGAATTCAAGTAGCTCGATACACTTGTGACATCCTTCAAGCCAACCGTCAACAACATAAAAGGCGAGCATCGGAGAAAGTTTTTCAATTGAAAGTGGTTCGTCTTTACCAACTGATGTGCATTCTGCTGCTAAAACTTTTGTGTTCTCCGGGACTGAAAATCCGGCATAGTTAGCTATGAATGCAGCCGGTTTCCCAACTATATCGGCATTAATTTTACCGCCCTTTGCAACTGCATTTTCGAGCTTCATTTTTTCTTCTTTATTAACGAAATAGCAACCTTGTTTTTTAGCTTCGGCTATTACTTTCTCTTTTAATGGTTTGTCAACAATCATAGCTTGCTCAGAGGAGCAAAGTGTTCCGTTGTCAAAAGTTGTACCGTAAATAATATCCGCTACGGCTTTTTGATAATTAGCCGATCTTTCAATGAACGCCGGAACATTTCCGGAACCGACTCCGAGTGCAGGTGTTCCGGTTGAATAAGCGGCTTTTACCATCGGAGTACCTCCGGTAGCTAAAATTACACCAACATTTTTGTCTTTCATTAAAGCTTCGGTACCGGCTAGCGTCGGTTGAGACAACGTGTGAATTAAACCTTGCGGAGCGCCGGCTTTTACTGCGGCTTCGTTAAGAATATTATTTGCTTCAGTAATACAATTTACTGCCATTGGATGAGGCGAAGCTACAATTGAGTTACGGCATTTCAATGAAATAAGTGTTTTGAACATCGCAGTCGATGTTGGGTTTGTCGATGGAATTAAAGCAGCAACGACACCCATCGGCTCGGCAATTTTTACAATTTTGCCGTTATTCTTTACACTAATTACTCCAACACTCTTAAGATCTTTAATTGATTCATAAACATCACGTGTACTAAATTGGTTTTTGATTACTTTATGTTCAACAACACCAAAGCCGGTTTCTTCGTAAGCCATTCTTGCTAATTTTTCGGATGCTTGAAATCCGGCATCTGCCATCGCTTTAACGATTTTGTCAACTTGTTCTTGGTTGTAATGTTTGAATTCGAGTTGTGCTTCTTTTGCTTTGCGTGCGAGGTCGCGTGCTTCCTGAACTGATTGTAGATCTTTATCCATTGCAATGTCCTCAATACTTTTAAGTATCAAAATATACTGATAGGGGAAGTAAACTTCAATTTGGCTCTAAATTTAAAGATGTGTTATCGAATGGTTTCGCATAGAGATTTCAGTGCCTTCCTCGTGAGTTTGGCAGTAAGGCAAATTAACCACAATGAACACTCCCAAATGGATGGCTGTGCCAAAAGTAAGTACAATGGGCACAAGGATATAGAAGTTCTTGAAAAATTGGAATATTAATAAAAGCTAGTTTATTCAAAATTGGTTGAATGATAGTTGTTAAGTAACTTTCTTTTTTCACTTTTAAAATTTTTGTGATGATCAGAATAACTCTTCTAGTTTTAATTTTCTTGCTCGGCTGTTCAAGCAGCGTTGAAACTTACAAATCCGGTACAAGCGGTGAGATCAATGTTTACGTTAACAAAAGTGCTGATACATCGATTGCTCTTGAAAATAATTACGTTAACTCCGAATGGAATTTGGAAGATCAATTAATTGAACGAATTAGTAATGCGGAGTGGCAAATTGATATGGCTGCTTATGAAATTAATTTACCAAAGTTAATTGATTCATTAATTTCAAAAGCTAGTCAAGGTGTTAAGGTGAGATTTATTATTGATGCGAAAGACGGGACTGAAGATGACGAGATTGATCCGAACGAAAAAGTTGATAGATACACTTCAATGCGTTTGAATCTTGAGCGTATGAAACGCGGCAAAGATAATATTCACGGAACTCAAGATGATATTCAAATCTTAGCTGACTCACCAATTTTTGCAGTGACAGATACAACGCTGCGTAAGCGATATGATTTACCGGTGAGTTATGATGACTATGACTTTGTAACAGTTAAAATCGGTACGAAAGAAAAGGAAGGTTATCTTTTAATTGATTCGGAAAGAAAAGAGGCAGACTTCAGTAATTTGACAAATTATTATTCACCCGGTTATCAGATGCACAACAAATTTGCGATTGTTGATTACCAGTGGATTTTCACCGGTTCGTGGAATTTTACCGTTACCGGATTGTATGGTAACGAGTGGAATATGGAAAGAGGAATTCTCGACGGTAACCAACAACACGTTGTTGAAATAAAGCATCGAGGTCTAGCCAATATTTATACAATGGAATTTAACGAAATGTGGGGGAGTAAAAATTATTTGCCCGATCCATCAAACTCAAAATTTCACACACGCAAAAGAGATAACACACCAAAAGAAGTTTACATTGATTCAACGCGCATCGAAGTTTATTTCAGTCCGTCCGATGGTGTCTTAGACAAGATTTATCAAGTAATCGAAGAAGAAGCCGATTCAGCAATTCACTTTTCAATTTTTGCTTTTTCCGATCAGCGCCTAGTTGATTTAATGAAATATAAATGGGAAAATAATTACAATGATCTTGAAGGTGAACGTACCGGTTTTAAAATCAAAGGATTATTCGATAGATCGTTCTGGAATCAATGGTGGTCTGCCTCAATTGATATGACAGGACGAACAGCAAAACAGACATCTCCAAAAAATCCAAATATTCGATGGAAACATCCCGCACCGGTTTATAGAGGGAGGGAGTCTCGTAAACTGCATAGCAAAACAATGATAATTGATGATGACATTGTAATTGTGGGCTCTGCAAACTGGAGTGAAAACGCGGATTCAAAAAATGATGAAAATACTTTGATTATCTACGATAAAAAAATCGCCAACCAGTTTTTACAAGAATTTTATGCGAGGTATAAGAATGCGGCTTCGCATGTGAAGAAATAATACTTTTATTTGTGAAGTATTTTGAAAACAGTTTCCGGTTCTTTTGCAACTAAATTTAATAATACCAAAGCCGGACCTTGAGGGTATCTATCACCTCGTTCCCAATGTCTCAACGTTGCTACGCTAATTCCCATTGATGCAGCAAAGTTAGTTTGACTCATACCGATTTTTTCTCTGGTTCTTTTTACATCAATATGCCTCGGTTTAAATACACGAGCTTTGGCTTTCTTGCCATTTGAATAGTCTATTGCTTCTTCTAAACCTTGTTTTATGCTTTTGTAAATTTCACTCATATTTTCCTCGAGTAATTTGCTACTAATAGTTTTGTCAATTTTGCTAATTCTTTTTGCTCAGAACTGCTCAGATCAATTTTTTGATTCTTGCTAAACATGGTTAATAAAAACAAAAGTATTTCTGTAATATAGCATCCGTTCGCAAAAGTTTACCTGCGTTTGGTGAGCCAACCGCAATAAATACATAAACTTGGCTTTCCATTGCCGTCTGCTTCAGAGTGTGTGGCGTAACTTCATATTACAAAATTGCCGTCGGTTTCAACCGACGGAGAATGAAAACAAGGGGGAAAAAGGGCTTTAGCCCCATTATATTTCTTAAGATGGGACAAAAGTCCACATAGTTACTGGTTATTTTCTCGGCAATAAAGTGACTTATTCAACAGACTCTTCAGCGGAAGGATATAGCGAGACAAAAAAGAAAAAGGACTTCAGTTCCATTTACTTACTTATATATTTCCATCCATACTTTTTCATAAAATCTTCCACTTCTTCTGTAAAACTTTTTGTTCTGTGATGTTCTTCTTGATTTCTAATATAATCTTTAATATCATTTATGTGTGACTCACTTACACTTACTGCCCAATAATCATCCTGCCAAGAAAATTTTATCTTTGTCAATTTTTCATCATTTATCCATTTTGAAGATTCGCCTTTTATTAATTGTGATACTTTGCTGATTGATTGATCTTTCCCGAGTGAAATTAAACAATGAATATGTTCTTTGTGTCCATTTATTTCTTCAAGCCAAATATTTTTTTGTTTTGCATTGGATTTTATGTGTTCAATTACTTTTCTCTTTTTTCTTTTGAAGTAAAATATGGTTCTCTGTTTTTTGTTGAGAAGACAAGATGAATCCAGATTCTTATCCAGCTCATTTATTTCTCCTTTTTCTTTTGAAATTAATTGGGATTTAGAAGAAAAGCAATGGGGCTAAAGCCCAAATGAGTTTGGGAGTTGCTTTTAATCCGTTGGCTGAAGCCAACGGCAATAAAAAGCAATGCAATATAAATATTGCCGTCCACTTTGGTGGACGGACAGAGAGAAGAATAAAAAAATATTTGGGCTTTAGCCCCATCCATTATTAATTTACTCAAAAATCTCTTTTAGCTTACTATATCCGCTGCGGCTTACTGAGAGTTTTGTGCCGTCTTTCAAAATGGCTTTGTAGGAGTCTTTATCAAAAAGCTCGATTTCTTTTACACTGGAAATATTAACAATATATGAACGATGAATACGAATGAAATTTTTCGGGTCGAGATGGTCTTCGAAATATTTCATAGTTTTTTGTTTTAGATATTTTCCATCCTCGGTATAAATCATAACATAGTCATCCTGAGCTTCGAAGTAGGAAACCTTTTCTATTGGGATAATATTTATTTTTTGATTTTGTTTAACAACCACACGATCAATGAATTCTATTTCATCATCGACATGGGATTTTAAGTTGTTTATTTTTTCTTTATTCGTTAAGTGGTTTGAGTTGAGTACTTTTTTCACCGCTTCGGCAAATCTTTCTTCCGAAAATGGTTTCAATAAATAATCTATTGCGTTTACATCAAATGCTTTAAGCGCGTATTGGTCAAAAGCAGTGGTGAAGATAATTGAGGGCGCTTTATCATTATCGATTAACTCAAGCATTTCAAAACCGTTTAACTTGGGCATTTGAATATCCAGAAAAATTAAATCTGGTTTTTTCTCATTGATTGCCTTAATTCCGTCAAACCCATTTCCGCATTCGTCAATTATTTTAATTTCATCAAAAGCCGAGGCATATCTTTTTAGGATATCTCTTGCAAGTTTTTCATCATCTATAATAATTGTTTTTAATCTGTTTGCCATTCTCAAACCTCCAAAGGAATAAAGACATCAACAATAAATTCGTTTTCAGTTCTTTTTACTCGTAGTAAGTTATCCCTATTATAAATAAGTTGAAGCCGATTCCGGATATTTTGAAGCCCGATACCTTCGCCTTTTCTCGAGGCGCTTTCTTTATCATAATTATTTGAAACTGTTATTCGAAGGTAGTCCTTTTCTCTTCGGCAAATTAAATTAATTGTAACCAAATCAAGACTTTCGTAAACCCCATGTTTGATAGCATTTTCGAAAAGCGGCTGAAGAATCATATTAGGTACTTCGACATTACTGCATTCATCGGAAAGTTCTTCGAGCAATTCAAATTTTCCCTCGAACCTTACTCGTTCAATAGAGAGGTAGAGTTTTACATTTTTAATTTCGTCAGCAAGTTTTGTTGTTTGTGTTTCGTTTCTTGAAAGAGTACCTCTCAAAAAAATTGAAAGATTTATAGTCATCTCTCTAGCTTTATCCGGGTTGGAAATTGTTAGTGAGCTAATGGAGTTCAAGCTATTGAAAATAAAATGCGGATTTATTTGATACTTCAAAGTACGGAGTTCGGCTTCTTTAACGAGGGTATTAAGCTCGGATTCTTGTTCAAGTTTCTCTCTGAAATTATTGTAGTAGATCATCAAATAATTTACCGCAACAAGAATTGTATAAAACAAAAGTCCGATCACAATCCGCCAAATGATAGAACTATTCAAAAAACTAAATAATCTTGATCTTTGATCACAGCGTTCAAAATCAAAAATCCGAGACCAACCCAAATACCGGCAGTTAAGGTAGCACCTAAAGAATGGTTAGCAAGTATCGATGAAAATGATCTATGCTCAAAATCGATGAAATTTGTAGGGTACCAAAGTGCCAATCCAAGTAAAAAGTAAATTGAATTAAATACTATAGAGTCAACTATGGAAATGCCAATATCGACCGTTGTAAAATAGATTAATACTAAGGAGTGGATTAGAGCAATGATCAGCCAAACCAATCCATAGATCGCAAAACTCGTTCTATTTTTAATGAAAGGATGAATCATTATTTGATCTCGATTCCTCCGAACATACAAAATCCGTCAATGGTTAACACATGCTCTTGGCTTTGTTCAACCGGAGCTGATTTTCTACGTGTATCTTCGCTTCCTCCGAATATAGAGGTGGTTCTATTTATAACTTTCCAATCGGCAGGAAGAAATATCTCGGTTCCCCCGAAAAGTGTATCGCAATTGATAGTGCAGCTTCTGTCTAGTTTAGCGCTCGTTAAATCAAGTTCGGTCGCACCGAACATTGTAAATAGTTTTGCTCCGACAAAATTTTGGGAAATAATTTTTCTTTTATTTTCGGAAAATATGGTGGTTAAATCAATTGTCTCATCCGGGTACTCAATCCATCCGTCTTTTGAATTATGTTTCTTTTTTCCTCTTCCCCGCTCAAATATAATCGACAATCCGAAAAGAATTAGGAAAATGGGCCAGATAGTTTCAAAAATTTCACCGGCAGGGTAATCATAAACTCGTCCGTAAATAAAAATACCTCCTGCTAAAATAACGGCCGGTCCAAAAAAACCGCCTCTGGAAGCGATAGTTATCACTAAACCAATCAGCAAAATATATGTAGGCCAAGAAATGTAATAGTATTCGATATGCCATGGGACTAAATCTAAATTTTTAATAATGAAAGCTGTACCAATCAAGATAAGCAGCAGTCCAACAAAGAATCTTCCGTTTGAATGTTTCATTTTGCCTCCGCACTTAAATTAACTTTTAATACTTCCGCCGCCAAAGAGAACCAACCCTTTTATAACAAGTTTTCTTTCGGGATCCGGAACATGATTTGGATCCTTTCTTCGCTTATCATCAAATCCGCCAAAAATTGAGATGACATCAATCTTAATATTCCAATCAGCTGGAGCTGTAAGATCTGTTCCGCCGAACATTGCAAAGATGTCAAGAACATTAGTACCTTCTGCTAGTTTACAATCGAGCAAATCAATTTCAGAACCGCCAAAAACTGCAGTTAGTTTTCCACCTTTAAAGTTATCCGAGTTAATTAACTTTTTGCCACCTCCGAAAATTGCAGTGTCGTTAATAAAATCATTTTTATCGTTTTTTGTAGTAGGTTCATTTGCATCTTTAAGAGTTGTATCTTTTCTTTTATAGAGTAAATAAACGCCTATTGCAATCAATAATAGAGGCCAGAACTCCGGGAACCAACCAAGCAATCCAATTACAATTAATACATAACCTGCTGTATTGCTCTCCGAATTTGCGAGTATCAGCAAACCAATAATTATTAAAATCGACTGCCACTTAAAAACCCAGTATGGCAGATCAAAATAAATCACATTAAAATTATCTAATAGGAACAAGCCGCCTAGAACAACCAGTGCAAGTCCTATCCACAGACTTATATTTCTACTTTTAGCCATTTAATCCTCCTTTGTTTTTTGATTCGTCCGAAAATTATACTATTAGTATTGTTGAATAAAGAATATATCGGTGAATCAACGAGAAAAATCGGTGAATGAATGATATAATATGTTTAACTTTGATACTAAATAAAATCAATCAGTAAAATTAGTAGAATGTTATGGTGATAATGGAAATTGTCTTTTTATTTATTGGGATTTTAATCGGTGCGGTTGCTGCATTTTTAATTGCAAAATATAAGTATGGTAATGACAGTAAAATATCCGTTGAAGAAGCAGAAGCATTGAAACGGGATAAAGCAAAGTCTGAAGAAAAAATTTCTATATATGAAAAAGATTTGACTGAACTTAAAGAGGCAGTTGAGAAAGAGCGAACAAGATTTCTCGAGTTAAACTCACAATTTTCCGGAATCAAAACTGAGAACAAAAATTTAGAGGAGAAACTCGCAGAGCACAAAAAGGAAGTTGAAGAACTGCAAGAAAGATTTAGAACCGAATTTAAAAATCTGGCAAACGAAATTCTGGAAGACAAAAGCAAACGGTTTGCTCAGCAAAATCAAGAAAACTTAAAAACAATATTAGATCCGCTGCGCGATAGAATTACTGATTTTAGAAAAAGAGTTGATGAAATTCATCAATCCGATACAAAGAGTTATTCAGAATTAAATACACACTTGAAAAATCTACAAGAACTAAATAAACGAATGTCCGACGAAGCAGAGAATTTAACAAAAGCTCTAAAAGGTGATACAAAGGTAATGGGTTCTTGGGGCGAATTTATACTTGAAAAAATTCTGGAAAGATCCGGACTTGTGAAAGATGAGCACTATACCGTTCAAGAAAGTTTTACGGATGAAACCGGAAGAAGATTGCGTCCCGATGTAATAATAAAATTACCGGAAAAGAAAAGTGTTATAATTGATTCAAAAGTTTCGCTTGTTGCTTATGAAAAATATGCTTCTGCGGAAAATGAAGTTGAAATCGAAACGGCTATTAAAGATCATCTTATTTCGATACGCGGTCATATCCGTGGTTTGAGCGCAAAAGATTATCAAAACATTGAAGACCTCAATCCACCCGATTTTGTTTTAATGTTTATCCCGATTGAACCCGCATTCAGTTTAGCGGTTCAGAAAGAGCCTGCCATTTTCAACGAAGCGTTTGATAAAAACATTGTAATTGTTAGTCCGTCAACTCTGTTAGCAACTCTACGTACAATTGAAAATATTTGGCGGAGAGAAAGTCAAAATAGAAATGCTATGGAAATTGCAAAACAAAGCGGTGCGCTTTACGATAAGTTTGTTGGATTTGTTGAAGACTTAGCAGATATCGGAAAACGGCTTGATCAATCAAAAGATGCTTACCGAAAGGCAATGAATAAGTTGCATGATGGTCAGGGCAATATTGTTAGGAGAATAGAAAGCATAAAAGAACTCGGAGCAAAGGCATCAAAAACAATTCCGGATAATTTGTTAGATAGAGCGGATAATGATTAAATGAAGAGATCAATAAAAATAATAATCGGTATTATCTCTTCGATTTTTATTCTGCTCTTTGCTTTCGCTGCAATTTCTTACATGCTGCTGAAATCTTACGTGCCGGATTATGAGTGGGAATCGCGGACTGATCAGATAACCGAAGATATAAAGATTTATCGCGACAGCAATGCTGTTCCCTATATCATTACCGGAAATCAAACAGATGCCGCGTTTGGACTTGGTTTTGTGCATGCGCAAGAAAGATTGTTTCAGATGGACATTGCTCGAAGAGCCGGGCAAGGAAAACTGAGCGAAGTCTTTGGTAATCAAACTCTTGAATTTGACTTGATGTTTAGAAAACTTCGGATTGAAAAGACAGCCGACGAACATTATAACCAATTGAGTCCATTGTCTAAAGATATGCTTACAGCATATTCCAAAGGCGTTAATTATTATCTCGATCAATTTGATGGAAAGTACTCTGTTGAATTCGATGTGATAGGATATCAGCCTGAAAGGTGGACTCCAAAACATTCAATTATTATTGCAAAAATGTTGGCGTTTGAACTCAACTTAAGCTGGTGGAGTGACATAACATTTTCTCATCTTTTACAAAAATTTGATGAAGAAAGAGTAAAAGAAATAATTCCGGACTACCCGGAAAATGCACCTACAATAATTCCGGATCATATAAAGAATTTCCCACCAGTATCGCTTGATTTAATAAAATCCGATAAAGCGTATAGAGATTTTATAAAATTCACCGGAACTCATATCGGATCAAATAATTGGGTTGTCAATGCAAATAAATCCCAATCCGGAAAATCGATAATAGCAAATGATCCGCATCTTGCTTTCCAAGCTCCCGGAAGATGGTATCTTGCTTCAATCAAATCACCTGAGCTTAACGTTGATGGTTTTACTTTGCCGGGTTTACCTGCAGTTGTTATTGGAAAGAATGAAAATATTTCCTGGGTACTAACTAACGTAATGGCTGATGATGCAGATTTTTATTTTGAACAACTTGACTCAACGGAAACAAATTATTTTTTAGATGGTGAATGGAAACCTCTGAAAATTGAAGAAGACACAGTAAAGGTGAAAGATTCCCTCGATGTAATTTTCGAAATAAAATCCACGCACCGTGGTCCTATTGTTACCGGCGCAAGGACATTTACTCCATTATTCGAAACAGACAATATCGAAAAAGCAACAATCAGTATGAATTGGACTGCCTTTACTTTTAGCGATGAATTAAAAGCGATATTATTAATTAACAAAGCAAATAATTGGAATGAGTTTTTAACCGGCGTTGAAGAGTTTACTATCCCAGGTCAAAATTTTGTCTATGGTGATAACCAAGGTAATATTGGCTATGTGTGTGCTGCAAGATTACCGTTAAGAAATAACCCTAGTCCTACAATGATCTACGACGGTACAACAACAGAAAGCGATTGGAATGGATTCATTCCGTTTGATGAAATGCCTAAGTTATTTAATCCTTCCGAGAACTACATTGCATCTGCTAACAATAAGACAATTAGAGATTACAAATATCACATCTCAAACATTTGGGAACCGCCTTCTCGTATTCTGCGAATTGAAGAATTTCTCGAACTCAAAAGAGATGTTTGAGATCAATGATTTTAAAGAAATTGCAAAATGGATTTCTACTCGCATTATGCTAAAGAAATTACTCCATACATTTTGAACGCTTTTAAGGGAGCGAAAATTGAAGACGAAAATTTGAAATTAAGTTTAGAATTGTTGGAGTAAATGGGATTATGAAATGAACGTTCAAAGTCAAACTCCAACAATATTCAATGTGTTCTTAGTTGAACTGATGAAAAATATATTTATGGATGAAATGGGCGAAGAGTTGTTTAATGAATATGTTTTCCTTGCAAATATTCCGTACAGAATTATCTATGAGTTATTCGAAAAGGAAAATTCAATTTGGTTTGATGATATAAATACAGAGCGTGATTGAATCAAGAGATGTGATAATTAAGAAAAAGTATGGTTGATGCGTTAATGTATCTTGAAGAAAATATTTCCAAAGATTTATCACTTTGGCAGTGGGGAGAATTACATAAAGTAGAATTCAAACATTTCTTTTCAGGATTTAATTCGGTGGTAGATAAAATAGTAAATATCGGTCCCTATAAAATCGGTGGAGATGGAACAACCGTTTTTAATACCGAGTTTTCTTTTGTCGATCCTTATTTTAATGTACTCGGACCTTCAATGAGGTTTCTGTTTGACTTTGATAAACCGGATGAATATCATTTTATTTTACCGACGGGACAGTCGGGACACATTTTAAGTGATCATTATTCTAATATGACACAAAGATGGTTGAATGGTGAGTATATTACAATTAAAACTAACTTAGATTCGATTGAAAATTCTAATTACTCACTTACTCTTATCAAAAATTCAAAATAATTTCTTACTTTACAAAGATAAATTCTTCTCATAATAAAAGTAATTCATATGAAAGTAATAGAACATTTAGATAAAGCAACAGATCCACTAATTAGTTTTGAAATAATACCACCAAAACGAGGGGGAGATATAAAACAACTAATGTCAATCCTTGATGAATTGATGAAGTATCATCCGCCTTTCATTGATATCACGAGTCATGCTGCTGAAGTAATTTACGAAGAGACACCCGAAGGCGAATACAAAATGAAGGTGAAAAGAAAGCGGCCCGGGACTCTCGGTATTTGTGCGTTGATTCAAAACAAATATAATGTCGATGCAGTACCGCATGTTATTTGTCACGGGTTTACGCGTGAAGAAACGGAAGATTTTTTAATTGAGCTTCATTATTTGGGAATCGATAATGTACTTGCTATTCGCGGCGATGATAACGGTTATAAAAAACCGATCAAATATGGGCGCAGTACAAACGAATACGCAATAGATCTAGTCAAACAAATAAATGATGTTAATAAAGGAAAATATATTGAAGATAGTTTACTCGATGCCGAACCGATGAACTTTTGTGTTGGTGTCGGTGGTTATCCTGAAAAACATTTTGAAGCAGCAAATCTTGCCCTCGATATAAAGTATACGAAACAGAAAGTTGAAGCGGGAGCCGATTATGTGGTTACTCAAATGTTTTACGATAATAACAAGTTTCTTGATTATGTTGAAAAATGTGAGCAAGCCGGTATAAAAGCTCCGATAATTCCGGGACTTAAAATTCTTACAAGTAAAAAGCAGTTACACACAGTTCCAAAACACTTTTACCTTGATATTCCCGACGAATTGGCTGAAGAAGTTGAAGCCGCTAAACCTGAACATGTTCTTGAAGTTGGTGTAAATTGGACGGTTAAACAAGTTGAGGAGCTTCTCAATAAAAATGTTCCCGCAATTCATTTTTACATTATGCAGAATGCCGAGCCGATAAAAATGCTTATGAATAAATTAAAATTATAAAATGGCAAAAAGAAAAATCAAAATACCTCGCGGTAAAAAAGTACTTTGGGGAGTTTCCGGTTGCGGAGCGTACACCGAATCGACTTTTTTACCGACGTTTCAACTGCTCAAGAAAAGTCGCCTATCAGCAATTTATAGTTCTAATCCCGATCGTGCTTCAAATATTGCAAGTAAGTTTGGTGCTGGTAAATCATTCAGTAATTTTGATGAATTCTTGAGAGAAAATTTTACTGCGGTTTATATTGGTAGCGCAAATGTAGATCATTATAATCAAGTTATTAAAGCGGCGGAAGCAGGGAAACATATTTTATGCGAAAAACCCTTGGCGCTTACTTCTCAAGAAGCTGAAGATATGATCAATGTTTGCCGTGAAAATAAAGTGCACTTGTCAATTAATTACGTACATCGGTTTCATCCCTTGGTTGTAAAAGCCAAAGAGTTAATTGATAAACAAATGATCGGGAAAATCGTTTCCATTTCAGCTTCATTCAATGCGGATATTCCTCCAAGCGATAATTTTAGATTCAAGAAGAAACTGAGCGGTGGCGGAGCTTTGCGTGATATCGGCACACATATGATTGATCTATTAAGATACTTCGGCGGTGAAGTCGATGAAATAAAAGGTTATCTCGATAACATAATTTACAAAAGCGAAGTTGAAGATTTTGCAAATGGCGTAATGAAATTCAACAAAAGTGGTTACGGTTATTTTAATGTTTCTTTTAATACTAAAAGATCATTCAACCGTATTGAAATACTCGGATACAAAGGAGCAATTAGTATTGAGAATGTTATTGGCGGAAAACCATCACAAAGTAAACTCACAATTGACTTAGACGGAGAGACAAAAAAATCCTTTAGAAGAAGAGCAAATAAACTTTTGTTTAGGTTACGCGATTTTCAAAATTCAATTTTGAGGAACGAATCACCCGGAAGTAACAGGCACCGATGGTCTAATTAATATGAATTTAATGGAAGAATTAGAAAAACAATGTCAGTAAGAAGTGAACTTATAAAATTTTGTCATAAAGTTTATGAAAAAGAATTTGTTGCCGCTTATGACGGTAATTTATCTGTGCGTATTGATCAAAATAAAATTCTTATTACTCCCTCAGGAGTGTGCAAAGGTGATTTAACAGAAAATGACTTAATTGAAATAGATTACAACGGAAAGATTTTAAGCGGATCAATACAACCTTCTACAGAATATAAAATTCATACACTCGCTTATAAAAATCGGAAAGATGTTAATGCTGTGGTTCATGCGCATCCGGTAAATGCTACAGCGCTTGCAGCAATAGGAGAGGGAATAACGCAACCAATCTTTCCCGAAGTAATTTTATCTTTGGGTAAAGTTCCTCTCTGTAAATATGGAACGCCATCAACCGATCAACTTCCGGATTCGATGCTGCCTCATATCGAATATGCCTGGGCTTTACTTTTAGAAAATCATGGTGCGGTCTCTTTCGGAAAAAATATTGAGGATGCTTATTTCAAAATGGAAAAACTTGAACACGCATCTGAAGTTTTAATTAAAGCAAAATCTATTGGAAGAGTAAAAACTCTGCCTCTCCAAAAAGTTAAAAGAACTATATGATATTGCCGAATCAACTTATGGAATCAAGATAAATAAAAAATCTCGAATGGATTATTAGAATTTATGTCAAATCAAAATTTAACTGTTGCGGTTTTAGTAGGCGGAACATCGCCGGAAAGGGAAGTATCTAAAGAATCAAGTAAAGCGATAGCAAATGCAGTGACCGAATTGGGGTATAAGCTGAAACTCATTGATCCGGCTTATGGAACAAACCAACCAAAAGAGAATGATCTGTTTTTTGCCGAAGAAAATTTCACCGAATTAATTAACAGAAATTATGTAGATGCCGTTAACTCTGATCTTTTCAACGATGTAGATTTAGCTTTCATCGGTCTGCATGGAAAAAATGGTGAGGACGGTACAATACAAAGTTTACTGGAGTTAAGAGGTGTTAAATATACCGGGGCAAAACTTCTTTCAAGTGCTTTGGCAATGGATAAAATTACCAGTAAAATTTTGTTTCAGCATTTTGATGTACAAACTCCAAATTGGTTTGTAGTAACTCAAAAAGACACTGATTACGAATTGATCAAAACCAAGATTAAGAAGTTTTTTGGTTATCCGTGCATAGTTAAATCTTATGATCAAGGGTCAACTTTTGGTTTGACGATCTGTCGAGGCGATAGTGAAGTTGAAGAGTCAATCAAACTAGCGCTGAAGTATTCAACAAAAGCACTCGTTGAGGAATACATTCCTGGTAGGGAAATAACTGTTGGTGTTTTGGGACAACAAGTACTACCTGTTTTAGAAATAAAACCAAAACATGGTTTATATGATTACGAATGCAAATACACTGATGGTATGAGTGAATATATTGTTCCGGCGGATATTCCCCAAGATGTTTTTTCTCATCTGCAACAGCAAACTTTGTTAGCTTATAATGCTGTAAATTGTTCTAACTATGGACGAGTTGATTTTAGAGTTAATGAAAAAAATGAGACATTTTGTTTAGAAGTCAATACGCTACCCGGGATGACCAGTCACAGTTTAATTCCAAAGATGGCAAAAGCTGTCGGTATCAGTTTTAATGAACTGATAGATAAAATTATTAAGTATGAGTTAAATGGCTAAGAAACTGAAACGAAATTTAAGAATAAGAGTCAGTGCATTAATTTACCTTATAGCTCCGATTGCAATTTTGGCATTTCTCATTTTTAATGAAAACGGAATTCTAAAATATTTAGAAGTAAAAGACCGTGTTGAAGCGCTAGAAGAACAAATAAAAATTTCTGAAGAACAAATAAAAAAATCAACGCAGAAATTGATTCCCTTAAAACAGATACCTACAAGATTGAAAAGACAGCCCGAGAAAAGTATAACATGAAAAGACCGCTGGAGAAAGGACTAGATGTTAAGGTGAAGAAAGATGAGTAAACAAGAATTACCTCAAGTCCCACTCGCAGAAAGAATTCGACCTAAAACTTTGGATCAATTTTTTGGACAAGATCACTTAGTGGGTCCCGACAAACCAATTAGAATGATGATTGAAAATGACACAATTTCTTCATTCATTTTATGGGGACCACCAGGCACCGGTAAAACAACTTTAGCAAAAATTATTGCAGCGCAAACCGAGTCAGAGTTTTTTCAACTCAACGCTGTTTCTTCAGGCGTAAAAGATGTTCGAAAAATAATTGAAACCGCGCGTGAGAATCTTAACTATAATAAAAGAACTATCCTTTTTATTGATGAGATACATCGTTTTAATAAAGCGCAGCAAGACGCGCTGCTATCTATCAGTTGAATCCGGTGAATTAATATTAATCGGTGCAACGACTGAAAACCCATCATTCGAAGTTATTCCGGCTCTCCGTTCCCGCACACGAACTTATGTGTTAAATGAGCTTGGAGTAAATGAGTTAAGTGACATACTAAGTTTTGCATTGAGCAACGATGAATATCTCAAAACGAAAAGTATAGAAGAAATTGATAGAGAGTATCTAATTTATATCTCCGGTGGTGATGCCCGAACTCTATTGAATATCCTAGAACTTTCTGTTGTAAGTGAGAGTCATAAGCCGGGAGTCAAAGTCACAAAAGAATTAATTGAAAATATTATTCAAAAGAAAAACATCCTTTACGATAAAGCTGGTGAAGAACATTATAATGTGATCTCTGCATTTATAAAAAGTCTGCGAGGAAGCGACCCTGATGCAGCAGTTTATTGGTTAGCCAGAATGATTGAAGGGGGAGAAGACCCTTTGTTCATAGCAAGACGAATGATAATTTTTGCATCGGAGGATATTGGAAATGCATCGCCTAATGCACTGGTACTTGCTGAGGCAACTTTTAGTGCAGTTGATAAAATTGGTATGCCCGAATCAAGAATAATACTTTCTCAATGCGCAACTTACTTAGCAGCATCTCCAAAGAGCAATGCTTCTTATCAAGCAATTGATAATGCCTTTAATCGATGTCCGTAACCAAAAACTTATTTAATGTTCCTCTTGCATCTAAGAAATGCACCAACAAAATTAATGAAGGATGATGGGGTACTCAAAAGGGTATACCAATATCCACACAATTATCAAAATCATTTTGTCGATGAAACTTACTTACCGGATGAATTAAAAAATAAACAATACTATTTGCCTTCGGAAATGGGTAAAGAAAAATCAATGAAAGAATTTTTGAAATCTTTGTGGAAGAATAAAAAAAAGTATTGACTATAATTTTACAAACTGTTTACCGGGCAGTTGTTTTACCAATCCTTTGAATTCCAGAGTTAATAAATTTACCAAGCAATCCGAAGTAGTAGAACCAACTTTAGCAGATAACTTATCTATCTGAATCGGCTCTGAATTAAGAACCTCTAAGAGTTTTTCTTCGAATAAATTTAAATCAACTTTTGGTTTAGGTATGTTTTTTCCGATTACCGGTTTTAATTTTAAATCTAACTCAACCAAAATATCTTCAGCATTTTTAACTAACTTAGCTCTACCTTCCTGAATTAATTTATTTGTTCCTTCACTCTGTGGAGTTTCTAAATTACCCGGAATCGCAAAAACCTCTCTATTTTGATCGAGTGCATGGGCGGCTGTTTGCATTGCTCCTCCATTCACATTCGATTCAACTACAACAGTTCCAAGTGATAAACCGGAAATTATCCTGTTTCGTCGTGGAAAATTTTGTGCATCCGGTTTTGTACCTAAGGGGAATTCACTAATTACAGCACCGTTTTCTGATATTTGCTGCGCCAATCCTTTGTTTTCAGAAGGATAAATTCGATCTAAACCCGATCCAATTACTGCAAGTGTTCTTCCACCTGCTTTAAGGGCAGCTCGGTGAGAAGCCGAGTCTATACCTCGTGCTAAACCACTCACAATTGTTATCCCCTGCCCGGCTAATTCCTCACCGATTTGTTCGGTAACTTTTTTCCCATATTGCGTAGCTCTTCTCGTCCCTACCATTGATATCGAGTAATTATCTTCCGCTTCAATTTTCCCCGAAATGTAAAGAAACAATGGAGGTGAGTAAATATTTTTAAGAGGTTTGGGATAATTTTTATCGAAATAAGTAATAAGTGAAAATCCTTTTTGCCGCAAGTGCTCAAATTCTTTTTCTAAGAGGTCTTCAAATTTCTTTAGATCATTTGCAGCGCCGGCAATTCTTCCGGCTAAAATTTTGTTTATTCTATCTATACCGCAAAGTGATTGAGAAGAAACAGAGAAAATATTCGATGGAGACTGAAACTTAGAGATAAGATTTAATATTTTGGATGGACCAAGTCCATCTATAGAGGAGAGTAATTTTAGTGCGGCTAAATTTTTGTAATCAAGAATCAATAGACTAATTTAATTTGTTTCTTCTGGTACGTCAATGTCATCAACAATTGCAATAATTATTGTGTTGACCGGTGCATCTTTATGACCTAAGATCTGCTGTACAGCATCACCTTCGCGCGTAACTAAGACCGTATCTCCCACGCCTGCGTCAATCAAGTCAAGTGCGATATAATCACTCTTCCCGATAAAATTACCATCTAGATCGATTCGTTGAACAAGCAGCAGTTTATGACTTTTTAAATGGCTGTTCTTTTGTGTAGATACGATATTTCCTTTAATCTTTGCGAGGAACATCAGTGTCAGTCTCAGAATTTTTCTTTTTCTTATAAAGAATTGAGAGAGGAAAAATTATTAGATAAGCAACTAATAAAACTATCGGAGAAATTGTTAAAGAAATAGGATTATCCCAAGGGCCAAAAGTCATTAAATAGAAGCCGGCAATTAATACGAATATACCAGCACCTAATAAAATATAATTATCTTTTTTCCAATAATTCTTAAAAGGTGAAGAGGTTTTGAATTTTGTAGAGCGAGATTTTTTTTTGATTTGTTTAGCCATAATTTTCCCTTATGTAAAAATTAAAAGCCCAGTGTTGGGGGGAGACACTGGGCCGGAACACAAACTCAAAGATCATTATCTTTGAAAGCTTGCTTACTAAATATAAATCTACAGCATTAGTTTGTCAAGGAATAATTATTTTTGAAGTTGATAAACTATTTTGCGAATTGTATCAAACTGAAGATAAGGATAATCATCCCTTAATCTATCTATTGCATCGCTAGCGCTAACTTTCTGTTCACGCAGAGATTTAAATTTTTTCCTAATTTGATAATCACGGACAGATTTTTCATTTATCAATCCCCGACTATTGAGAAGTTCGTAAATCTCATCGCTGATCAGATCAGCTAACGGATTTTGCTTTGCATATTTTGGGTCTTGCATAAATACCCCCTTTTTTGATTGTTATTGGATACTTGTTTAGAACCAGTATCAATCAGCTATCGAACCTCCCAACAAAATTATTGTTATAATTAAACCAATAGTTTGGCAATTGGTTCCAAAATATTGCCCTTAATACTAATCAAGAAATTGCTAAGTTAATGTCGGCAATAGGACATTCTTAAAAAAAGATTCTCCCCAAAAAAAATAATTAACCCCATAAATCGGTTCAGTAGATTATTAGTAGGCAAAAGTAATCAAGCAAATTATTGAATGATACATCTTCTTACAAATAGAAATCAACATTTTGGTTTCTATTTGTCCGTCGTGAAAACTTGGTGTTCATGGTGGTTAAAATGCTTTACCACAATGTCCACGGGGAAGGCGGACAAGCACAATGGTCACTATGGGGATTAATTAACGACCAACATTATTATTGTTTTTTCTGTTTATCTGATAATCATTGTTCTTTCGAGAATTATTCAATATTTCGTTAGACGACTTTAGCCACCTATTTATCCGGTGAGCCGAGCCTTTTATAAATAAAAAGAAATAATTTTTAAAATTTCTTCTTGCAAAAGATATTAAAAACTCCTAAACTAGGGCTTATGTTTTTTTGACATTATGTGACGGACAAAATAAATAGGAAAAATCAAAAAATATTTTAAATATTTTTGATTTATAAAGATTATCTTGACAAATGAAATTTTAAAATGTAAGTTTGAAGTCCGTCTCAAATGAGACAAAGTTCTTTGACAGAGTGAGTGACTAAAGATAAACTTTAGTGTTTTCGACAGCAGGTTACGCCAATTTTAATTTAGATTTACAACGGAGAGTTTGATCCTGGCTCAGGACGAACGTTGGCGGCGTGCTTAACACATGCAAGTCAAGGAGAAAGTTTTCTTCGGAGAATGAGTAAACTGGCGCACGGGTGAGTAATACATAAATAACCTTCCCTTAGGTCTGGGATAACCTCGAGAAATCAAGGCTAATACTGGACAATGCAGCGGCACCGCATGGTGATGTTGTTAAAGCCTTCGGGCGCTTAAGGATGGGTTTGTGTTTGATTAGCTAGTTGGTAGGGT
>JAXHMN010000011.1:230000-720076 GCA_034521465.1 Melioribacteraceae bacterium
AAGTAGCATGGGGTAGACGCGAAACCGAGTGATCTACCCTTGGCCAGGATGAAGTGAGGGTAAAACCTCATGGAGGTCCGAACCAGTGTGGGTTGAAAACCGCTTGGATGAGCTGAGGGTAGGGGTGAAAGGCCAATCAAACTCGGAAATAGCTCGTACTCCTCGAAATAGCTTTAGGGCTAGCCTCGAGCATAGTGTACTGGAGGTAGAGCACTGATTGGGCTAGGGCCCTCACAAGGGTACCAAACCCAGACAAACTCCGAATTCCAGATACATGTTTCTCGGGAGTCAGGCAGTGGGGGATAAGCTTCATTGCCAAGAGGGGAACAACCCAGACCACCAGCTAAGGTCCCTAAATAGTAGTTAACAGAGAAAGGATGTTGAGTTGCTCAGACAACTAGGATGTTGGCTTAGAAGCAGCCACTCATTTAAAGAGTGCGTAATAGCTCACTAGTCAAGCGACTCAGCGTCGACAATTTGCGGGACTTAAACTACTTACCGAAGCTGTGGATCCATTATGAGATGGTAGAGGAGCATTCTATTTGCACTGAAGCTGGACCGTGAGGTACAGTGAAGCGGATAGAAAAGCAAATGTTGGCATAAGTAACGATAAAGCCGGTGAAAAATCGGCTCGCCGAAAGTCTAAGGATTCCTGAGCAATGTTAATCAACTCAGGGTTAGTCGGACCCTAAGCCGAGGCTGAAAGGCGTAGGCGATGGAAAACGGGCAAACATTCCCGTACCTGGTAAAATTTGTTTGACTATAAGGAGGGACGCAGGAGTGAAGGTCAGCCACCTGTTGGATTAGGTGGTCTAAGCGTGTAGGTTTAGAGAGTAGGCAAATCCGCTCTCTTTTAAGACCGAGACGCGAACGGGAGCTCTTTGAGCATAAACTGATCGTAATCATACTGCCTAGAAAATCTTCGTATAGGAGAATTTTATCAGACCGTACCGCAAACCGACACAGGTAGACGAGATGAGTATTCTAAGGCGCTCGAGTGAGTCGTGGTTAAGGAACTCGGCAAATTAACCCCGTAACTTCGGGAGAAGGGGTGCCCCAAGTAAGTGAAGTTTTTTCATTCTGAGCTGAACGGGGCCGCAGTGAAAAGGCCCAGGCGACTGTTTAACAAAAACACATGTCTCTGCGAAGTCAATTAAGACGAAGTATAGGGACTGACACCTGCCCGGTGCTGGAAGGTTAAGGGGAGAGGTTAGCGTAATCGAAGCTCTGAACCGAAGCTCCAGTAAACGGCGGCCGTAACTATAACGGTCCTAAGGTAGCGAAATTCCTTGTCGGGTAAGTTCCGACCTGCACGAATGGTGTAACGATCTGGGCACTGTCTCAGCCACGAGCTCGGTGAAATTGTGGTACCGGTGAAGACGCCGGTTACCCGCATATGGACGGAAAGACCCCGTGAACCTTTACTGCACCTTACCATTGGGTTCGGGTAAATTATGTGTAGGATAGGTGGGAGACTTTGAAGCCGGGGCGCTAGCTTCGGTGGAGTCGATCGGTGAAATACCACCCTTAATTTATTTGGATTCTAACCGCGATCCTTGAAGCAGGATCCGGGACAGTGTTAGGCGGGTAGTTTGACTGGGGCGGTCGCCTCCCAAATTGTAACGGAGGCTTTCAAAGGTACCCTCAGCATGGTCGGTAATCATGCGTTGAGTGTAAAGGCAAAAGGGTGCTTGACTGCGAGACATACAGGTCGAGCAGGTGCGAAAGCAGGACTTAGTGATCCGGCGGTTCTGAATGGAAGGGCCGTCGCTCAAAGGATAAAAGGTACTCCGGGGATAACAGGCTGATCTTGCCCAAGAGTTCATATCGACGGCAAGGTTTGGCACCTCGATGTCGGCTCATCGCATCCTGGGGCTGGAGAAGGTCCCAAGGGTTTGGCTGTTCGCCAATTAAAGCGGTACGTGAGCTGGGTTCAGAACGTCGTGAGACAGTTCGGTCCCTATCCTATGCGGGCGAAGGATACTTGAGAAGAGTCGCTCCTAGTACGAGAGGACCGGAGCGAACGAACCTCTAGTGCACCAATTGTCGCGCCAGCGGCACCGTTGGGTAGCTATATTCGGTCGTGATAAGCGCTGAAAGCATCTAAGCACGAAGCACACTCCAAGATTAGGTATCCCTCCGTCTCAGACGGACTAAAGACTCCTCGGAGATGACGAGGTTGATAGGCTACAGGTGTAAGCCCGGTAACGGGTTCAGCCGAGTAGTACTAATAAGTCGTGAGACTTAACCATTAAAATTTCTAATACGCCTAATTTCTTTTGGGCTCACTCTTCCTTAATTTCTTAAATTTTGATTTGGAAAATTACAATACCATTTTGCAATGGTACATAGTTTTCTGGTGGCTATAGCAAGGGAGAAATACCTCTTCCCATTCCGAACAGAGAAGTTAAGCCCCTTAGCGCCAATGGTACTGCACGGGCAACTGTGCGGGAGAGTAGGTCGCTGCCAGATTTTAAAATTAAACCCGATCATAACTGATCGGGTTTTTCATTTTAAAAAGGTTTTTTAATTTTTTATGAAAATATGGAATGCTTTTGCAATTAGTAAGTGTTTAATTATTGTTGCGGCTGCATGTACGTTCAGTGAAAAGGAGGGTGCTAGTTGAATAAAACCTCTGCCTATCAAATTATTTACTGCGTAGACTAATATTGCAAATATGAAATAGTATATCCCGTTTTCGTAATCTTTTTCCATTCTTATTTCTGGTATAGTTAACATGCCGAGAATTGTAAAGAGAAGTGCCTGCATCATAAATACTTCAACCGGATTCGAAGAAAACTCTCCCCAATTATAATCGATTGCAAATATTAATAATAAAATCGCTGCAGTAAATAAGGATCGTAATAATGTTTCCTTAAATTGGTAGGAGAGAAAACATTAACTTACCAGAATCACTTCAATATAGAGAAATATACGTTGCGGTATAATATTGCTCTTACCTTCAAAAGCCAGAAAAAATATAAGTATTTGGGCTAATACCATTATACAAACATAAATACCTATTATATTTGCCCGGAAATCTTTCCTTATTGATTGACTGATCCAATACTTCAGCACAAAATAGAGAGGAATCAGAATTGAAACTGCCGCAGTATATTGTGCTATGGAAGTAACATTCATTTTTAATAGTCCTCCGGCGGCCAATCAGGCCAATCAGGACATCTCGGACAGCATGGCGGGCAAGGTACGGCTAACTCTAAAACATATTCTCCGTTGGAAATACTAACTACTTCTTCTCGCTGCTCAATATATGTTTCTGTTTCACCACCGTAATACAGTAGTTCTGTGATTTTTTGAGAATCATACAGGTGATAAACGTCTTCATTCTTTACGGGGAATTGACTAAAAACAGGAGATCTATTGTTTTTTAGAATATTAACTTTCTTACTTACTTTGTCGATAGCAAACATTAGATGCTCTTTACCATCCAAAAAATTTCTTAATGCATGAGAATTAAAACGTACTTTTTCTAAAACCAGACCGAATTTATTATCGGCTTCGGATTTTGAAAAAAGTTGTCCCTGTGCAAAAGATGTAGAAATAAAAACTATAGATAAGAGTACAATTATAAATGAATATTTCATAAAACCCCCTTTTGAGATTTGCAGTTAGTTCAATTAACTTCTCGTCCACCTAGTTGATCAACTATGGCGTGAATTAGGTTGCTGTTGTTATCATCAGATTTTATTTGGTGAGATGGTATTTTATTTTTCGTTGAAAATTCCATTTTGCATGGTGTACCAAAAAACTCTTTTATTCTCGCGTTCAATTTTTCTTTTGTTCCTTTAAGTTGCTCAATATCTTCTTCTTTTTCAATATTAATTTTCAATGAATTTCCGTTTAATTCCGGTTGAGAATTACATAAAAGCGGTCCAAATGTGAAATCCTTCTGAACAAAGTCTACAAATTCGTTCCACTTTTCAACTACTGATCCGAGATTTGTAGTTGTATTAACAGCGGGGGCAGAAAACTTTTCAACTTGAGGTGATTCTACTTTATTAGAGGTTAGTTTATTTTCAGTATTATTTTGATCCGAATAGTTTTTTTTAGGTGAAGCTGAGCTTTTTGTTGATTGTTGTGATGTAATTGGAACAGGATTATCTGAATTATTAATCTTCCCGCCTTGCTCTTGAAGTAATTTGATTATTTCGCTGATCGTGCTTGTGCGCTCAAGCCCAATTAAATGACTTAAAGCAATTTCCACTTTCAATTTTTGATTTTGAGTGTTTTTTACTTCGTATACAGTTTTATTGAGCATCGAAAGAATTCGCAGTAAGTCACCTTCAGTAAATCTGTTTCCGTATTCAAGATACTTGGTTTTAAATACTTCCGCCGATTCTAAAAGTTTGTGATCTTTTGTAATCACAACTGTTAGGATATTTCTAAAATGTTCGACTAATCCATTAATAAAATCAATATAGTTCCAACCGTGGTCATATATTTTTTGCGAGACGCTAAAAGCGGATTCAAAGTTTTTATCAATTATAGCGTCTGATATAATAAAGTAAAGTTCCTCATCAATTAGATTAAGCATTTGAGAAATATCTTTTGCTTTAACATTTGTTCCGCAGAAAGAAATAACTTGATCAAATAGACTTTGCGCATCTCTCAATGCTCCGTCTGCTTTTTTTGCGATTAATGTTAATGATTGATCGTCTATTTTAATTTTTTCCGAAGCTGCAATTTTCGCTAATTGATTTTTGATTGCATTCAATTCTATTCTACGGAAATCAAATCGTTGGCAGCGGGAAATTATCGTCAAAGGAACTTTATGAATATCAGTGGTAGCAAAAACAAAAATTGTGTGTTCCGGCGGTTCCTCAAGTGTTTTTAAAAGTGCGTTAAAAGATTCGTTCGTAAGCATATGAACTTCATCTATAATATATATTTTGTACTTACCTTTAGATGGAGCATATTTTACCGATTCGCGAAGTGTTCTTATTTCGTCTATTCTTCGATTTGAAGCGCCGTCAATTTCGATTATATCTAGGGATTGAGAAGTTTGAAAGGATTTACACATATCGCATTCATTGCATGGCTCACCATCTTTTGGATTTAGGCAGTTTAGGGATTTTGCTAAAATTCTTGCAGTAGTGGTTTTGCCTACTCCGCGCGGCCCTGCAAATATAAACGAATGTGCAATTCGGTTATTTACAATTGCATTCTTGAGTGTTTTTGTGATGTGTTCTTGTCCAACTACATCTTCAAAAATTTGAGGGCGCCATTTTCTTGCTGTTACAACGAAGTTCATAATTACTTATTAGTTTGTTTTTGATTGGTCTGTAAGATAACGAAAATATTTTTTTATTTCGGAGTTAAAAATAATTATCTGGAAATTGGCATGTGTGAAGAACTTTAAAAAGTAAGAAGGATAACCTTTTACTAATGATTTTAGAGAAACAAAATTAGTTATGCAGACACTGAGTTCAAATGAGTTTCAGTTTGGTTGAGTTAATTTCGCTAACCAGATAGCTTATTATCTCTTCCAAGTACCTTTTATCAACCTCATTAAATGCGGAATAGATGTAACTATCTAAATCCAAAACTCCGAAAAGTTCACCATCGGAAATTATTGGAACCACAATTTCCGATTTGGATTCGGCATCACAAGTAATGTGTCCCGGAAATTTGTTTACGTCTTCTACAATTATGGTCTCTTTTTTTGTGCCGCAGTGCCGCAAACGCCTTTTCCCAAATCAATTACTGTACAAGCAACTTTTCCTTGAAATGGGCCAAGAAAAAGTCTGTCATTTTTAAGGAAATAAAAACCAACCCAACTTATTTTATCAAAAGCTTCGTTTAGGGCAGCGGATATATTCGAAAGGTTTGAGATTATCGGTTCGTCCGCATTGATCAAACCTTTCAATTGTTGAATTAATGTTTTATAAATCTCTTGATCTGATAAATTTTTATTTATCGAAACTGATTCTGACATTATTTGTTAGGTACTGTTTTTTTCTTTGTTGATTTTGCTTTTGAAGCAGTTCTCTTCTTTAAATTAAAAACATAAGGCATAGCTTCTGCAATCGTATTAACTGGAACAATTTTAAGTCCTTCTTTTGCTTCAGGTTTTATCTCCTTTAGATCTTTTTCATTTTCTTGTGGAATTAAAACTGTTTTCATTCCATTTCTTCGCGCAGCAAGAAGTTTCTCATTCAATCCGCCGATTGCTAAAATTTTTCCGCGTAAAGTTATTTCACCTGTCATAGCAACATTTGCTTTTGGCGCCTTACCCGAAACAGCAGAATACATTGACATTGCCAATGTAATTCCGGCTGAAGGACCATCCTTTGGAATTGCTCCTTCCGGTAAGTGAATGTGGATTTCTTTACCCTTATTGAAATGAGGTTGAAGCCCAAAATCTTTTGCATGTGCTCTTAAATAACTTAAAGCAGCTTGTGCAGATTCTTTCATTACATTGCCGATCTGCCCCGTAACACTTAATTTTTCGGAGCCGGGCATTACCGATGCTTCAACAAGTAAAATATCTCCACCAGCATTCGTCCATGCAAGTCCGTTTACGCTTCCCACCGTCGATTCACCTTTCGCTTTTTGTGCTCGTATTTTTGGAACGCCGAGAAATTCTTCAATTTTTTTATCATTAATTGTAAATGATTTTTTTGTATTCTTCTTTTTACCGTTTGTATAACTTTCGGAAACAATAGAATGAACTGTTTTTCTCAAAACAGTTGAGATTTCCCTTTCTAAATTACGAACGCCGGCTTCTCGAGTATATTCATTTATTATTTTGGAGACCGCTTCGTCACCGAAGTTAACTTTGAATTTATCTAATCCGTGAGTGCTCAATTGCTTCGGAATAATGTGCCGTTTTGCAATTTCTTTTTTCTCAAATTCTAAGTAACCGGGCAGATCAATGATCTCCATTCTATCTTGCAGCGGCAGAGGAATATTGTATCTAATGTTAGCAGTTGTAATGAACATTACCTTTGATAGATCATAATCCGCATCGAGATAATGGTCACTAAATGTGTGGTTTTGTTCGGGATCTAAGACTTCGAGCATAGCAGAGGAGGGATCTCCCCGGAAATCCATACTCATTTTATCGATTTCGTCAAGCAGCATAACCGGGTTCACAGTTCCGGCACGCTTCATTGATTGAACTATTTTTCCGGGCATTGATCCGATATAAGTTCTGCGGTGTCCTCTTATCTCGGCTTCATCTCTTACTCCGCCTAGACTTATTCGAACAAATTTTCTTCCCAATGCTCTTGCAATAGATTTACCGAGCGAAGTCTTACCAACTCCGGGAGGTCCGACGAAACAGAGTATTTGACCGCGTATTTCTTTAACTAAATTCAATACGGCAATATGTTCAACTATTCTGTCTTTTGGTTTTTCTAAACCGTAGTGATCTTCATCCAAAATTTTGCGAACGTTTTTTATATTGAGATTATCTTTCGTTTTTTTCGTCCAAGGAATTTCAGTAAGCCAGTCAAGATAATTTCTTATTACAGTTGATTCAGGCGAACTTGGTGGAGTTTTTTTCAGCTTATTAAATTCATCGAGAGCTTTTTCTTCCACCTCTTTGGGCATTTTTACTTTTTTGATCTTCTCTTTCAGCTTTGCAAATTCCGGTGATCCTTCTTCATCTTCGCCTAATTCGTCTTGGAGTATTCGTATTTGCTCTTGAATGATAAACTTACGTTGAGTCTTGGTGATGTTTTCTTGAACTTTATTTTCAATTTCTTTTTCGACTTTGAGTATATCAACTTCGGAGCTGAGGATGTTCATTACTTCATAAATCTGTTCCTTCAATGAAAACTTGCTCAAGACTTTTTGTTTAACATCAATAGATTGATTAATATTTGCGGCTACATAGAATAATTTTCTATCAAATTCATCTATGTTTTCGTAAGCATTAATTGTTTCTGCGGGAATGGTTCTGTTGATCTTCACATAATTCTTAAAGAGGTTGGTCATTTGTCTGATCAAGGCATTCATTTCCAACGGGTCTTCAAATTTCGGTAAAACTACTTCAACTTCAGCTTCAAAAAAATCTTGATTTGAAACAAAATTTTTAACTCTACCTTGAATAATGCCATCAACTAAGATTTTCATTAAACCGTTTGGCAGCTTGAGTATTTGGATTATCTTAGCAATTGTTCCCTCCGTGTAAATGTCATCTTGAGAAGGGTCTTCAATATTTGCTTTTTTTTGAGCCGCAATAAATATATACTTTGAGCTATCTAGTGCATAGTTGGCAGCTTTTATTGACTGTTCTCTTCCTACTAAAACGGGAAAAATCATATAAGGAAAAATTACATTATCGCGGAGCGGCAATACGGGCAGCTTAGTCGGGATATCTTCAACTATTGAGTCATCTAACGAATAATTTCTAATCTTCTCTTCCATTAAAGTCCTTAAATATAATTCATGAATAAGATTACAAATATACCAAATATGAAGACCGTCACCAAGAAGAGTGAAATAATAGGATTTGACCAATGATGAAGAGGTGATAATGAAATAATTTTACTTACGAATATTTTTTTCACCAAAAAAAACAACTTAAACTCAATCCTACTTTTGAGTATTTATGATACTGAAAACCCGATCCGGGAAATCTGTTTCAATTCCGTCAACTCCGGCATCGATAAAGTGTTTTATGTCTTCGGTATCGTTAACTCCCCACACGATGACCTTTTTGTTTTTCATTTGCGCCATCTTTATATATAAATGATTCCGATAAGAATAATTTGTGCGGCTGCAAATATTCCGCCTCAACATCAAATACGGATCCAAAGGAAATACCGGTATCAATTATCATACTTAACCATGGAATTCTGACAGCATAAACGTACAGCAGTGGAATTGATTCATCCAAAGTTCTGATTTTTTCTAGTTGATTTGGATCGAAGGATTTAAGTATAACACGATTTGTAAAATTATTTTTCTCCAGCAATTCTAAAGTTTTCTCTTCAATTTTTTTATACTCGCCTAAGCCGCCCTTAAATTCAATTATGAGCAACGATGTATTAGAGTAATTGGTATCGGCCATCATTTTGATTATCTCTTCAAGGGAAGGAACTTTACTACCTGAAAATCTATCACCAAACCAAGAACCGGCATCTAATTTTTGCAGATCATCAAAAGAAAAGTTCGAAATATTGCCGCGTCCATCAGTTGTTCGATTAACATCAGCATCATGTAATGCAACCGGGATTCCGTCACTAGTTTGTCGTAAATCTATTTCAATTGCGTTAGATCCTAACTCTAAAGCAATTTCAATTGATTCAAGCGTATTTTCCGGGGCATGTCCGGCAGCGCCACGGTGTCCGACTATTAAAAACTCCTTTGAATCTGATTTTGTGTTCGGTAATAAATTTAGCGTTAATAAAATGACCGAAAGTAAAATTTTCATTTAACCTCTAATTCGAAATAGAAAATTGATTTTTCTTCAGTATTTTGTTATTCATTATCAATAAAAGCTATTTATAAAATTTGCTCATGATGATAATTTAACAATAAAAGAGGGCTTCCGTTTCAAAAAGTTTAAATTTTTATTCTACATAAACCGAAGGTAAAAAATGATTGACAAAGTTATTAATGTAACAGAACAAGCCGGTGAGATTGCAAGAGAAGGATTTGGAAAGAACTTCGATATTGAATACAAATCAAATAGTTCTGATTTGGTGACAGAATATGATAAAAAAGCCGAGAAGTTTATTACTGATTTTATTAAAAAAGAATTTCCCGGTCATTCAATATTAGCCGAAGAAAGTGGTGAAGAGAAACTTGATTCTGAATACCGTTGGGTAATCGATCCAATTGACGGTACAACAAACTTTGCTCACGGACTACCAATGTTTTCTGTTTCGGTTGGGGTGCAAAAGAATGGACAAACAATCTATGGGGCAGTTTACGATGTAATGCAAAAAACAATCTATTCGGCTGAATTGAATTCCGGAGCTTTTTGTAACGGTAAAAAAATTGAGGTAAGCAAAAATGATGACCTGAAGAAAAGTTTATTGGTTACCGGTTTTCCATACGATATTGAAAAACATATGCCCAGAATTGTGGATAAATTCTCTGAAATATTAAATAAATCAAGAGCTGTCCGTAGGCTCGGTTCCGCAGCCATTGATTTATGCTATGTTGCATCGGGAATTTTTGACGGATTTTGGGAATTGGAGCTTCAACAATGGGATGTTTGTGCAGGTAATTTGATTTTAGAAGAAGCCGGTGGAAAAGTTACGGATTTTAGCGGTAACCCAATCAAAAACTCTGCTACAGAATTACTAGCTACAAATGGCAAAATACACACACAATTGAGTGAAATACTAAATTCATAAACCGCCAAATTTCCATAAGTCCTTTTATTTACAATATTTATTAAGATTAGTTGTTGATAAAAATTCTAATTATTCCTAAATTTCTGTTCTATGTCAAAAAAAGTTGTGATCGCTATTGATGGTCCCGCCGGGGCGGGCAAAAGTACTGTTGCTAAACACTTAGCACAACTTTTAAATTATGTGTATGTTGATACCGGAGCGATGTACAGAGCTCTTACATTTATTGTAATCAGAGAAAATGTTGCTGATGATATTGAAAAGGTTATTAAAATTTCAAAAGATGCAGAAATCGAACTTCGTTTTGAAGATTTTATAACTCGAGTATTTTTTAACGGTGAAGAAGTAACCGAAAAAATACGCTCTTCCGAAGTCAACAGTAAAGTAAGTGAGATAAGTAAAATTCCGGAAGTTCGTGAACAGATGGTAAAAATTCAGCGTTCACTTGGCAATAATCAAAATTTAATTGCCGAAGGAAGAGACACAACAACAATTGTATTTCCCGATGCCACCGTTAAAGTATATTTAACAGCAAGCATCGAAGAAAGAGCCAAAAGAAGATATAAAGAATTAATAGAAAAAGGGTTCGACGTTTCGTTTGAAGAAGTAAAAGAAAACATCATTCAGCGAGATCAAATTGATAGCAGCCGGGAAGTAAGCCCGCTAAAAAAAGCTGATGATGCGGTTTTGATAGATTCAACAAACATGGAAATACCTGACGAAATTCACAAGATGATTAAAATAATTGAAGAATCAACCGGACTTCAATTGAAATTAAAATAAGGTTTGCAGCCATCGCAAGTTAAAAATGTTAAACTAAACAAAATGCTTTGAGTTCTTTAGATGGCGGAGAATGATTAGCATGAACCTTTGTAGGAGGATCGATGTCCGAGAAGGAAAAAGATCAAGAACAAGAAATACAAGCGACGACGAAAGAAGCGCTTGAAGATGCAAAAATATTTAATGAAGACGAATATTCTGAAGAAGAAGTAAACGCTCTCGCAAAATTATATTCCGATTCATTTTACGACATTAGAGAAGGCGAAATTATCCAAGGTAAAATAGTTGGTATTTCCGGTGATAATATTGTTATTGATGTCGGATTCAAATCAGACGGAACTATTTCTAAAACTGAGTTTGAAGCAACCGAAGAAATAAAAATCGGTAACGTTGTTGATATAGTTATTGAAAGTGTGGAAGATGAAGACGGTAACTTAATATTGAGTAAGAAAAGAGCCGACTTTCTCAAAGTTTGGGATAGAATTATTAAAGCATACGAAAATGACGAAGTTATTCCCGGTAAAATTCTTAAAAGAATTAAAGGCGGTATGGTCGTTGACCTTCAAGGAATTGAAGCATTCTTGCCAGGTTCACAAATTGATATTCGTCCGGTAAGAGACTTTGATGCGTTTGTAGGCCAAACAATGGATTTCAAAATTGTTAAAGTTAACGTTCCGACTGAAAACATTGTTGTTTCACACAAAGTACTTATTGAAGAAACAATATCCGATCAAAGAAAAGAAATTCTCGATAGCTTAGAAAAAGGTCAAATACTCGAAGGTATGGTAAAAGCAATTACAGACTTCGGCGTGTTTGTTGACCTTGGCGGTGTTGACGGACTCGTTCATATAACCGATTTAAGCTGGGGAAGAATTAATCATCCGAGTGAAATTGTTAAACTCGATGAAAAAATTAAAGTTGTTGTAACTGATTTCGATAAAGAGAAAAAACGAATTTCTCTCAGCTTGAAACAATTACAACCGCACCCATGGGAAAAAATAAACGAGAAATATAATATCGGTGACAAAGTTTCCGGCAGAGTTGTTTCTCTAACCGACTACGGCGCTTTTATCGAAATTGAAAAAGGCATTGAAGGATTAATACACATTTCGGAAATGAGCTGGACACAGCACATAAGTCATCCTTCACAGTTTGTTTCAATGGGTCAAGTTGTTGATGCAGTTATTCTCAGCTTGGATAAAGACGAAAAGAAAATCTCTCTCGGTATGAAACAATTAACTCCGGATCCGTGGCAGGAACTTCTTAAAAAATATCCTGTCGGTTCAAAACATACCGGTATCGCAAGAAACTTAACAAACTTTGGTGTATTCGTTGAACTTGAACCTGGAATTGACGGGTTAGTTCATATAT
Source organism: Melioribacteraceae bacterium (assembly GCA_034521465.1). Lineage (GTDB taxonomy): Bacteria > Bacteroidota > Ignavibacteria > Ignavibacteriales > Melioribacteraceae > SURF-28. The sequence goes on from JAXHMN010000011.1 coordinate 242,483, forward strand.
CCGATTTATCATGGACTAAGAAAATTCGTCACCCGGGGAAGTCGTAAAGAAAGGCGAAGAAATTGAAGTTGTTGTATTAAGTGTAGATACCGAACAAAGAAAAATATCATTGGGTCATAAACAAATTAATGATAATCCTTGGGATAAATTTGAAACCGAGTATGCAGCCGGTAAGAAAACTCCGGGAAAAGTAGTTAGATTAATTGAAAAAGGCGTGATAGTTGAATTACCCCTTGGTGTAGATGGTTTTATTCCGGCTACTCAATTGTCTCCTGCGAAAATCAAAAACTTATCATATTGTTTCCCAATTGATTCACAGTTAGAGTTGATAGTTCTTGAATTCGATAAAGAAAACAAAAAGATTGTTCTAAGTGCGCTTGCTGCTTTGAAAGATAAATCCAACGAAGATATTGCAAAATATATTGAAGATCATAAGCTTGAAAAGGTAACTGTTGATGATATCAAACAAGCAGATACCGGTAAATTTGATGCTTCCGATTTTGATATCTATGAAGATAAACCAATACCTCAAGCTCCGCCGGCAGCGACTGAAGAAAAGAAAGAAGAAAGTACAACAAATAAAGTAGAAGAGAAAAAAGAAGAAACAAAACCGGAAGAGAAACCTGAACCGGAAGAAAAAGCTGAAGAAAAGAAAGAAGATACTGACGAGAAAAAAGAAAGAAGACGATAAGTAATTATCTGTAAACTTTTTAGGGCTGTATTTAGTTGTTGATATTAATAACTTAAGTGCAGCCCTTTTTTTAATAAATAATATTATTTGGGAACTCATCCCAAACCCCTTCTCTTAAAAGAGAAGGGGCTTTATGACAAATGGTCATTAGCCCCGCCATTTATGGCAGGGAAAAGGAAATTAAAAAAGGTGTTGGGCTTTAGTCCCATTGCATTAAGAATTAAAAAAAAGATGAACAAAAAAGTAGCATTCCATACATTAGGTTGTAAACTTAACTTTTCGGAAACATCCGCAATCGGTGAAGACTTTTTAAGAAAAGGTTTTGATGTCGTTGACTTCAATTCTAATGCAGATGTTTACGTGATAAATACCTGCACGGTAACAGACAATGCAGATAAGGAATGCAGACAAATTGTTCGTCGCGCTCTCAGAAATAATCCAAATGCATTTGTCGCGGTAACCGGATGTTATGCACAATTACGAGCCGAGGAAATTGCAGAGATTGACGGAGTTGATGTTGTACTTGGCAGTAATGAGAAATTTAACATTCTTGATTACACCGGCGACTTCAGCAAAAATGAACTCTCGTGCATTTATGTATCGGATACAAACGAGTTAAGTGATTTTCATTCATCTCTATCTTTAGACGGAAACGAACGAACGCGTGCATTTTTCAAAATTCAAGACGGGTGCGATTACAAGTGTACATTTTGTACAATCCCACTGGCTCGCGGAAAGAGCAGAAGTATGCATCCCGATGAAGTCATTGTGGAGTTCAGACAATTACTTCAAGCAGGTTATAAAGAAATAATTTTAACCGGTGTTAATGTTGGTGATTACGGCAATCAATTTGACATGAATTTGTATGACCTTCTCCAAAAAATGTTGAAAGTTGAAGGTGATTATAGAATTCGTATAAGCTCGATAGAACCGAATTTACTAAGTGATGAAATACTTGATCTCACACGCGATAATGAAAAAATGGCAAACCATTTTCATATTCCATTGCAGAGCGGCAGCCCCGAAATTCTGAAGCGAATGCAGCGCCGTTATAGAGCAGAAGATTATGAAAATTTGATTTACAAAGCAGTAGAAAAAATTCCCAATCTTGGTATCGGTGTTGACGTAATCGTCGGATCGCCCGGTGAAACGGATGAACACTTTAACGAAACGTACGAGTTCATAAAATCTCTGCCGATTTCATACTTGCACGTTTTCACTTATTCCGAACGCCCGAATACAAAAGCAATCACAATGGACGGACAAGTTGACGTTACGGTTCGTAAAGAGCGAAACAAACGCTTACGAATTTTAAGTGATAAAAAGCGAACTGAGTTTAATAGAAGCATGATCGGTAAAGAGCAAGTTGTTCTATTCGAAAAACAAAACGACAACGGATTTATGAAAGGGTTCACAGAATCATATTTACGCATCAAACATCCCTATAATCCTGCATTGATTAATAGCTTCACAAAGGTTAAAATTAAGGAGGCAAATGGTAATTTTTGTACCGTTGACTTAATCGAAGAAAATATTCAAACATTAGCCGGATAACAAAATGAAAAAAATCTTGTTTCTCTTACTCGTTCCGTCGTTTCTATTTGCGCAATTTCAGCAGACAAAATCAATCGCAGAATTAAAATCACAAATTAAACTCGATGAAGTATCAAACCAGAATTTAGTCCAGCTGCACAATGGTATGGAAAAGAAAAGTCCGGGACTTGCAATAATTTACTCTCTACTTTTACCCGGAATGGGCGAACTCTATGCCGGTAACTACAGCAGCGGAATGTATTATACTATTGCCGATGCAGTTTTTTGGGGCGGTGTTGCCGGATTTAATATTTACGGTAACTGGCAGGAAAACAACTACAGATCATTTGCGGAATCAAAGGGAAATGCTGATTTAACCGGTAAGGATGAGGACTATTTTTCGAACCTTGGATTGTATGTTGACATTCATGAATACAACCGCACACAAGAACTCAACAGAAATTTTGATGAAATCTACGATGTAGAAACACATCACTGGGATTGGAAATCAAATGATAGAAGAAGTGAATACCGTTCGATGTGGACTTCTTCGGAAAGCGCTTTTAATAATATAAGGTTTGCAGTCGGCGCTTTAATTGTGAACAGAATTGTAAGCGCAATAAATGCAGTACGACTCGTCTCTGCTTACAACAATAAAGTAGAAGATATGCAGTGGAACGTTTCGGTTGGAATGACTAATTATCCCAACTTGCCGTCATCACTGAACTTAAATTTTTCTGCAAGTTTTTAATTTTATAAAAGATGGAATCTTTCCAAAAGATTCCATCTTTTATTTGCAGCTCACCATCACATCTTACACAGCCATTTCTTAAATTTGCTACATGAACAACTACAAACTAACAATTCAATATGACGGCACAAACTATTCCGGTTGGCAGATTCAAGAGAATGCCGTCACTGTTCAAGAAAAAATTACAAATGCAATTTCTGTTTTAACAAAGGAAGAAGTTAACTTGATCGGTTCGGGAAGGACGGACGCCGGTGTTCATGCGCTTGGACAAGTTGCAAATTTTCAAACCGGGCAAAATTTATCCGATTTCAAATTTGTTTATTCGCTTAACTCAATTCTGCCTGAAGATATTTCCATTGTAGATTTTGAAAAAGTTGATGAAGATTTTCACTCAAGATTTTCCGCAAAGAAACGAAGTTATCTTTATTTAATAGCTCACAAAAAATCTCCTTTTTATAATAATTATACTTTACAGTATCCCGAATTAACTAAAGAACAAATTGAAAAACTAAATCAACTTTCAATAACATTAAAAGGTGAGCTGGACTTCACATCATTTTCCAGGAAGAATACTGAAACAGAAAACAAGATTTGCCATGTTTATGATTTACATTGGCGGCGAAGCGGAATGTTCACGGTTTTCTTTATCGAAGCAAATAGGTTTTTACATGGAATGGTAAGAACGATTGTCGGGACATTGCTTTATGCGGAAAGAAATAATCTTGACGAAAATTATTGAACGAAGTTTTATCTAAAAAAGATAGAGAAGCGGCTGCAGAGTCTGCTGCTGCAAAAGGTTTATTTTTATACAAAGTGAGGTATCAATGAAATTAGATCTATCAAACAAAACAGTTTTAATAACCGGCGGTTCGCGCGGTATCGGTGCATCATGTGTAAAACTTTTTTCGGAAGCGGGAGCAAATGTTTCTTTCACTTACATTCGAGCAAAAGAAAGAGCAGATGAATTAGTTGAACAATATGGACCAAATGTAAAAGCTTACAAAGTCGATATGCAGTTGGAAGATGAATTAAATAACTGGGTTAAACAAACTGCTGAAGATTTTGGAAGCGCAGATATTTTGGTTCATAACGCCGGAATCTGGAACGACGGCGAACTCGAGAAAATGACTCTTGAACATTGGCGAGAGCTATTAAGAATTAATCTTGATTCAATGTTTGTTTTAACAAAAGCTGTAGTTCCTTATATGAAGAAAAATAATTGGGGAAGAGTAATTCACGTTTCATCTACAGCCGGACAACGCGGCGAAGCATTTCATTCACATTATGCTGCTTCGAAAGGGGGAATGATCTCTTTCACAAAATCTATGGCATCGGAACTTGGTCCGATACGGAATAACAACAAACTCAGTCGCTCCCGGATGGGTCGATACGGAAATGAACACCGAAGTTTTCGCCGATAAAGATTACAAAGAACAAATACGCGAAGATATTCCGGTCGGAAGAATTGCAACAGCGGATGACATTGCTTATCCGATTCTATTTTTAGCAACCGATTGGGCGAGACATATCAACGGAGAAATACTTAACGTAAACGGCGGAAGCGTATTAGTTGGCTGATTCAAAAAAGAAATACGAATTTATTCAGTCTGTAGAAATTGAAGCGGTAATAGGAGAGTTATTTCAATTTCATTTAGACACAAATAATCTTCCTAAAATATCCCCGTCTTTTCCGAAAGCATCTATAAAATCAATATCGGATATACCTTTGAAAAAAGGATCGAAAGTTATTGTAACCCTCAACTTCTTTTTATTTAAAACCGATTGGGAAATTCTTGTTGATGAACTAAAGAAAAATGAATTAATAATTGATTTGCAGCAGAAAGGTCTTTTTGAATATTGGAGTCATTCTCATATATTTGAAGCGAAAAATGATAAAGTGGTTATGACCGATAGAGTAGAGTTCATTCCACCTTTTGGTATTGTCGGTAAATTACTTTTACCCTTTGTTCAACTTCAATTAAAGTTTATGTTCAATTATCGTCACCGAAAAACTAAACAACTTTTTGAGAACTGAATGGAATTTCTTGCAGATTTACATCCTATTGTCGTACACTTTCCAATAGCAATATTAACTTTGTATGTGTTTATTGAAATTTTCGGTATCTCAATGAACAAAGAATTTTTAATGAAGATGGCTCACTTGCTGCTTTTTATTGGTATTGTAACCGCAATTGGTGCGGTGCTTACAGGAAATCAAGCTGCTGAAGTTGCTGATCAAGTAAATAAATCTAATCTAAATTATCCAAATGAAATCATTGAAGATCATGAAACATATGCTTCAATAACACTCTGGTTGTTTGCCGGACTTCTTGTGCTTCGCACTTATTTAGTTTTGAAAAAGAAGTTTATTGGTATATTGAGATATATTTTTATTCCGCTAACAATAATCGGGTTGTATTTTATTTACGAAACGGGTAATTATGGTGGTAAGTTGGTTTTTGATTACGGCGTTGGTACAGAGTTGTTTAAGAATACGGAAAGTTCAACTGATTCATTAAAACAAATCAATAAATGAAAAATAAAATTTTAATACTGTTTTTTGTGATCTCACAATTGCTTGTTGCACAAGAGTTAAAATTCGGTCAAACCAAGGGACTTTTCATGTCGGTTGGAGTTGGCCCGCGTATTCCGGTCGCGGATCTTTCGGAATCACATAATCTTGGCGCCGGTTTTAATGCTGCTTTCACTTATACAGATAATTTAGTGCTGCCGATTTTTCTAAAAGGTGAACTCGGTTTTCAACATTTACCGGGAAGACAAAATTTTTATAAATCTTCAGATTATTCCAGCATATCAACCAACTTGCTTACTCTAAATTTAGGCGGAAGATATTACTTTCCCCCGATGGTTGAAGATGTTGTTTTACTCATGCCAATTCTTGAAGCCGGAATATCATTCGGATACTTTGAAACTTTTCATCAGTTCAAAATTAATTCTGGCTTAAGTAATAGGGTTGAAGGAGAAGTAAAAGCCGGTTTTCAAGCAGGGGTTGGTGTTTCAATGTTTTTGTTGGATGTGATTGCATTCTATAATTACTTTGCGTCAAAACAGTTTTTATCATTCGATCTGCGTGTTCAAATTCCGGTTTTTGTAACTTTTTAAGAGGAGGAAAATGATGAACTATAATAACTTATTAGTTGAAATTAAGAATACTGTTGCATTGGTTACAATCAATCGCCCCGATAGACTAAACGCATTAAACAAAGAAACTCTGGTTGAGTTAGATTCTCTTTTTACAAATTTTAAAACTGACGAAAACGTTGATTGTGTTATAATTACCGGTGCCGGTGAAAAAGCATTTGTTGCCGGTGCTGATATCAAAGAGCTAAATCAACAGAATGGAATTAGCGGGGAAGCGTTTGCGCAATTCGGTCAATCGGTTTTAAATAAAATTGAAAATCTTGGTAAACCGGTAATCGCTGCGGTAAACGGTTTTGCACTTGGCGGCGGCTGCGAACTTGCGATGAGTTGTCATATTAGAGTAGCAAATGACAAAGCAAAATTTGGTCAGCCTGAAGTTAACTTGGGTGTAATTCCCGGTTACGGCGGTACTCAAAGACTTGCAAAATTGATCAATAGCGGAAGAGCAATGGAGTATATTTTAACCGGAGATATGATTGATTCAGCCGAAGCATTCAGACTTGGATTAGTTAATCATGTCTACAACTCCGATGAACTTCTCCCTAAAGCATTTGAAATGGCTGAAAAGATTGCAAGCAAAGGACAGTTCTCGGTACGACTTGCTGTTAAGGCAGTGAAGGGTTCAGAGAAAATGAACCTTCAAGAAGGGTTAGAATATGAAGCATCATTATTCGGACTTGCTTGCGGAACCGAAGATTTTAAAGAAGGTACTACTGCATTTCTTGAAAAACGTAAACCGGAATTCAAAAAGAAATAAATTCAATTGAGGACTCATTTTATCTCCGGGTAAATTAGTTTACTCGGAGATTTTTTTTGCTATGCGGAAAAACTTAATATACATAATGATCACGCTTGCGGTTTTGCTTCTTGTCGGAAATATGATTTTAAAACGTTCAAACGAAGAAATACCGGAAGAAAAAATTATTGAAGAAATAAGCACAACTGAGATTGAAAATATTTTCCTTTCAACAATTGATCAATTTAATCTAGACTCAAGTTGGATAAATAAAGTGCACATAAACAGCAGCCAATATGACTCTTTACAATTTGTTTATAAGTTAGATTTACCAACTGATTTACCTCCGATACTTGTGTTGCGAAGTTTGAAAGAACAATTTATGAATAAAGCAGTTGATTTGATTTCTGATGAAAAGTCTATAAACGGCAACACCACGTTGAATATTTTTTCTAATGATGAACTCAAACTTCAAACCTCATTTAATATAAAAGAGAATATTTACAGAAAGCATGCCGAGTTTGCAGTTGTTTTATCTGATGTTGAAGAGTTGACAGAAAATGAACTTTCGAAAATTTTGAGATCGATTATAGATTTAAACATTTTACTAAAACCCTCTGTAGAAAGTGACACGCTAATTGGTACACTGTCAAATTTCGAAAAAACTTATTCAATTTTAATTTCGGATCAAGTTGAGAATTCTATTTACAGCATGAAGCCGGATGATACTAAAACAAAATTGACCGAAGCAGTGAGGTATATTAATTGGAATTACCCGATGCGAATCTTCATCTAATTGAGAATTCGTCAGCTTTATTTAATTCGGCATCGTTTAATTTTGTTAGAGATGAATTTAGTAAACGGGATATGAATCTGCGCCCGCTGAGCGAGTTAAACCAACTGCCTAAAGATATCAGTGAAGCAGAATCGTTATTAAGTTTTTATATCGAAAGCGGTCTGGGTAAAGAGGGAAAAGTGTTGGTAATACCCGCGTCGATCTTTAATGAGTTGGAAAGTATATTACTTGAAGCCAAAAAACGGGATCAAAATTCTATTCGCCGGATAAGCTGTTGAACAAATAAATAAAATGAGCTAGTGTCGTGTCAACTTTGTACTGTCATTCCGGCAATTTTTTAAGCCGGAATCTATAATCCAAAATTATGGGATTTCCGCTGAATATCCCGATAAAAAGCATCGGGATTTCGCAAAAATCACTCAACATGCGGGAATGACACGGCACTACATTGTTGACACGATACTAGATAACATTCCCGAATTTGTCCAGCTCAATAAAATTAAACCCGTCAAGTTTTTGTAAATCTTTTACAATTAGATCTTTGTTTCCAACTATAAAACAGCATAACTCATCAGGCTTAAAATAGGAGTTAGCAGCGTCTAAAATTTCGCTTTTCGATACATCCCAGATATTTTGAAGATATTCGTCGTAATAATCATCATCTAAATCAAAAATGATTTTAGAATTGAGCCGTTGGAGCAGCTGTGAATATGTCTCGAACATCGAAGGAAATTGTTTAACGAGCGCAGACTTTGTGAAGTCAATTTCATCTTTTCTTACATCTTCTCTAATGAGCTCAATTTCTTTGGTTATTTCTTTAAGTGAATTTAATGTGTATTCCGATTGGACAGAAGTAGATAAACTAAAGTAACCCGAATGCAAATTATAACTAATTGAAGAATGAGCGCCGTACGTGTAACCTTTATCTTCCCGCAGGTTTAAATTTATTCTGCTTGTAAACTGTCCGCCCAAAATTGAATTAGCAAGTTTTGCTGCAAAGAAATCTTCTTTATTCCTCTCTTTCACTAAATGACCAACTACAATTTCGCTTTGAGTGGCATTATCTTTATGTATAAAATAGAGAGTCGGGTTTGATTTCTTAAACTCAATACTGGATTCCTCTACGTGTTTATCAAAGTGAAAATCACCTAAATACTTTTTGAGTAATTTTACCAAAATATCGCTTGACACGGAACCAACAGCCATCATCTTGCTGGCAGCAGAGTTAAAAAACTTTTTGTAAAAATCTTTAACCGAAGTAGATTGTAAATGCTCAACAGAATTTGTATAACCAACTACCGGTGTTGCATATCCTGTATCCTTAAAAACATTTTTTTGATAAGCATTCGCAGCCATATAACCGGGATCATCAAACGATTGGGAAATTTTTGTGATCTGTTTTTTCTTTTCCCGTTGAAAATTATTCTCGTCGAATCGCGGCTCTTTTACTATCAGTGAAAAAAGTTCAAGTGTTCGTTCAAAATGTTCTTTAAGCGAAGTTAATTTTATAAAAATATGATCAACGCTGGTAGATAGTTCAATTGATGATCCCAGTTTATCAATTTCGTTTGCCAGTTGTAATGAATTATAGTTACCCGCGCCTTCGTCGATACACAAAGATGTTAAATAAGCCAATCCTTCATTCCCCAAAGGTTCGAGTTTACTCCCTGCCGGAATGACCAAGTTAAGTTTGATTATTGGTAATCTTTTATTCTCAATTAAATATACATCTAAGCCGGTTTGAGTTGTGCGTTTTTCAATCTTTGGAAGATTAAAAAACCTTGCATTTTGCTCTTCCGGTTTATGTTGACGATTTATTTTCATTTACTTTTTGGGAGTTATTCTTAATTCAACATTTGGCTGTAATAAAAATTTTTCCGCTGCGTCGCAAACGAGATCTTTTGTAACCGATTCATATCTTTCGATATCAAAAATAAAAGAGTTTGGCTCGCCGAGATTACAATTGTAATTATTTAACTGATCTGCAAGCACTGCTTGTTTTTGAAGTGAATAGATATATGAAGATTTGATCCCGTTTATTGCCCGCATCATTTCTTCGTCGGTTATTCCTTTTGCAATTATGTTATTTATTTCCGAAAAGATCGATGATCTCAACTCTTCCAATTTTACATTCGGCTTTGCGGTTGCAATCAGAATAAACATGCCGGTTTGTTTTGCCGAATATTGGAAAGTAGAAACATCTTGAGCGATTTGTTTATCAAAGAGAAGTGTTTTGTAAAGTCTTGAATTTTTTGATTCACTTAAAATTTCCGATAAAACATCCAAAGCAGCATCGTATGACTGGTACATTTTTTCCGATTGCCAAGCAATATAAATCCGGGGTAAATGTACGTCATCTTCCATTTCAATTATACGGTTAGATTTTAATTGATGATTATTAAATTCAATTTGTGGAATCTCACTTCCTCTAGGGATATCATCAAAATATTTTTTAACGAGTTCAAATGTTTCTGAATACTCAATATCACCGGCAATTACTAAACTTGCATTATTGGGAACATAATAAGTTTGGAAAAATTTCTTTACATCATCTAAGTTAAATTTCTCAATGTCTTCCATCCATCCAATTGTCGGCCAGCTATAGGGATGTCCATGATTAAAAAGATTGGATAATAGTTTTTCCCATGCGAGCCCGTAAGGTTGATTGTCGTAACGCTGCCGTCTTTCATTCATTACAACATCTTTTTGATTTTTTAACTTTGCTTCTGTAAGAGAGGGAAGTAAAAATCCCATTCGGTCGGACTCTAACCATAGTGCAAGTTCAAGACTGCTCGAGGGCAGGGTTTCGTAATAGTTCGTTCTATCCAAACTCGTTGATCCATTTAGCGTACCACCGGCTTCTTGAACATACTTAAAATGCATTTCTTTGGGAATGTTTTGGCTTCCTTGAAACATCATGTGTTCAAAGAGGTGAGCGAACCCGGTCTTGCCTGGCTTCTCGTTTGCAGATCCGACTTTATACCATAAATTTACTGAAACCAACGGAAGAGAACTTTCCTTGTAAAGAACTACTTCTAAACCGTTATCCAGAATTTCTTTTTTATAATCTATATTAAGAATATTGTTTTTCAAGAGCGATCAATTTTTTAATACGTGACTGATTCTTTCTAACTTTCCGTCAATTATTTTGCTTTGAGGGATATTAAAGATTTCACAAAGTAAAGGATATATATCGATATTCCAAACCGTTCCGGTTTTATATCCGTTCTTAAACGCCGGACCGCTTGCAATAAAAATACCATGCATGTCGAGTTGGTTGTGATCAAAACCGTGTGTGCCCAATGTGGCATACTCAGCCCAACTTTCCATGTCACGGTCGTTTACAAGCATCCAACCAAGATCGGCAATCAAAACAAAATCATAAATTAATCCGTTATTAGAATAGTGATAGTGTTCAGGTACATCTTCACGTTTATAAAATCTAAAATGATCCTGGTTTTCTGCTAATCTAGAATGGATTTCTTCCCGGTCTTCTTCCGATGGTTGAATCATCATAAAGGGGTCTCCGCCGGTTGCTTTGTAATCAAGCCCGGCAAGCATTTGTTCAATGTTCACCGTCCGTTCTTTAGAAATCTCGGTCATCCCGTGGTCAGCGGTCAATAATATATTTACGCTGTCAATTAAACCGATGTTTTCTAAACTATTTTTCAAATATTTAACAAGCGAGTCACATCTTTGTATTGAAATGTTGATACCTTTCGAATTTGGTCCATGTTTATGCCCCTGTGTATCTGTTTCATCAAAATATATTGCTGAAAAATTCGGTCTCTCTTCTTTTGGTAATTGCAGCCAGCTAATCAACGAATCAATTCGTTCTTCATAAGGTTTGTCGTGATAGTATTCTTTAGAGTAAGTTGGTCTTCTGGTCTTGTCTTCTAATCGTGAGCCGGGCCAAAAATAAGTTGCCGTAGTAATTCCGTTGTTTTCAGCAATTTCCCAAAATGCTCTTCCAACCCACCAGTTACCTTCGGTAGTTCTCATATTAAAATCTTCACCGGTATGAATATTCTCAAAACTATTAGAGATTACCCCATGATTTTGCGGGTACATACCTGTAATAATTGAATAATGATTGGGAAATGTTTTTGAGGGAAAAGAGGGACGCAATGAGAGCGCATGAACACCTTCATCAATCATCTTTTGAATATTGGGAGTAATGTTTCGATCAACATAATCCCACCTAAACCCATCGAATGAGACTAAGATTACATATGGTTTTGCTGCAAAAATTTGTGCTGTTATAAAGAGTAAAAATATAAGATATTTTTTCATCTTTTAATCCGGTTGTTGAAAATGTTTTTAAAATCAAGTATAAATATAATGAAAAAGAGATTCCATCCGTTAGCTGAAGGATGGAATCTCTAATCTAAAAAGAAGAAAAAAAGCTGCCCCAAAAGGAGCAGCTTATAAAAATAGTAAACTAATTAGATTTTATAATCTAATTGAGATTCCGGCTCTAAAGTTTCTCGGTAAGCCGGGGAAGATTTCAGCATCGTCTGCTTTGTGGTTTACACCATTTTCGGAGTAAGCGTTGAATCTACTATTATCTGTTGCATCTGAAACATACAATTCGTCAAACAAGTTAAAGACGTGACCGAATACTGTAACATCTGCAATATCGATAGGTAAATTGTATGACAAGTGCAAATTGAATAAGTGGAATGCAGGAATCTGCCATACTTGTGCTCTATCATCAGGATCGTTTCTTGAGAAAGGATCATAATTAGAATAATAGTCGTCATTAAATTGCCATACTATTTGAGCTTGGAATCCTCTGATTGGGAATAATGTTAATCCGGTTGATAATTGGAATTGAGGAGCATCGCCAACTTTCAATCCATCAATCAAGAATTGATAATCAGTTTCAGAATCAGGATCACCGGCATCTTCAATATAAGAACCTTCTACGTCTGCTCCATATTCCCAAATACCCTTTGATCCGGCAAAGTCAATTCGGATAAATCTAGCAGGTTGGAAAGCGATTTCAGCTTCGACTCCCATGTGAGTAGATTCGATACCGTCTAATCTTATCAAACCTTCACTACCGTCTGCATTTTGAACGCCTCTTGATTGTGCTCTGTCCGTCCAGTGTGTATAGTAGATGTTGGATTTGATGTTAAGCATATTCTTCAAAAGTTTGAAGTTAGCGCCTAATTCACCGGATAAGAATTTTTCGTTTTTAGGATCTATCTAATTGTAACACCGTTTACGTCATCAATAACTTGGTCAAATATCGGTACTTTAGTAACATAACCGAAGTTAGCATAAATATCAGTTTCGGCAGTTACACGGAAGCTGGCGCCGCCTTTTAATTGATAACCGCCGATCCAATCTGTTTCAATTGTACGAATACCACTGCTAGGATCTGGGTCGCCGTTTGGCAATGTGTTAGCAGTTCTATATCTGTCTTCATAATCATATTTAATAACAGAGTAACCTGCTGTTCCATAAAGAGTTATTCTGTCAGCGGTATATTCAGCTTGTAAAAATCCGCCCATCCAATCAACTGTATTTGTATTATCATAGTTGATCTTATCGCCGGGGCGTTTGTACAATGCTAAACCACTTTCAAATGCATTGTTGCCGGCAAATTCTTGGAAGTAATCGCCGCCAACTAAGTCTCTAACTTCTCTGTAGTGATCAATTTCAGCGTGTCTCCAGTCAATACCAAATGATAAAGTAAGATCTTGATTGACTTTATAGTAAGCTTTAGAGATAGCACCGATTGTCCATTGTTGGTTAACGGAGTTTCTCAGGATACCTCTTGAGATTCTGTATTCAGTACTGTCGCCGTCACCGTTAAAGTCAATAAGTTCTGTATTGTTGATGTTTCTGTTATATGTACTTGCCCAGTCGGTAACTCTTTGTTTGTTGGTGTAATCCCAGCCCATACTTCCGTATGTTCCGGTTCCGCCGCCTTTACCGCCTGACCAGTAAGCAGTTGTATAGAGAGAGAACTGTTCACTGAATTGTGAGTACCAGTTTAAGTTAACTAACGGTTTGTGATAATAATTTTGTCTTTCCCACATGTATGAAGGATTGTAACGGTCGGTCATTGGAGTATTCCAATACATTTCAAAGTATTGTTTACCATCATATTCCGTTGGAGCGCCATTCCAGTTTGGGTTATAGTTAACACCTTGCTCTTGGAATGCTGGATCAAGGAGAACTTCATTTGAAAAACCTAATTCTTTAGCAAGGTCATGACTGAAAGTAGCAGCATTTAATTTGTAGCTCCTTTGTCCGTGACGCTGCGGAGCGCCCATTGCATAAAGCTCAATTCTGTTTGATTTGTTAATTTGATAAGCAGCTCCCAAGTAATATGACCAAGCATCGGTAAAAGTACCTTGAGCAATTCCGTCTCCGGTTTTCTTTACTAATCCTAAGCTCAATGCAAATTTGTCATCAACAAGTCCGGTATGAGCAAACACTGATTGTTTTGAGAAGTTACCGGATCCGGTTTCTGTTTTAACAAATACAGAAGCTCTTTGCTGAGTCGGGTCGGAGATAACGTTCATTGTACCACCGATTGAAGGAGTTGCTAAGTTGACTGCACTAAGACCTCTCTGAACCTGGATAGAAGAAGTAGCATCACTTAATCCATCCCAGTTTGACCAATAAACCCAGCCGTTTTCCATATCGTTAATCGGCACACCGTTGATCATGATAGCAACGTTTCTTTGATCAAAACCACGAACGTTAACTCTAGCATCACCGGCGCCGCCGCCTTGTTCGGATGCATAAACTGATGGTGTTGTATTAAGTACCATCGGAATATCTCTAGAACCGAGAGTGAACTCCATTTCTTTTTTGTCAATATTGGAGAATGCAACTGGAGTCTTCTCTTTCCTTTGCACGGTCGGCAATAACTTCAACCGATAGAGAGAACTCGTAGTCTTCAAGTTCGAAATCAACTTCCATATTTTTGTTTAAGTTGATTTCATACTCTAACTGTTTTAAAGCCGATGTAGCTTGCAACAAGAGTATACCTTCCTTGCGGAGCGGTAAACTCGTAAGTTCCTGTCTCGCTTGATGCGTCACCATAAGTAGTTCCCTTTAAATATACGTTAGCTCCGATAAGTGCATTCTCCGGTACGGATGTCTGCAACTTTACCACTAACTGTATATGTCTGAGCTACTACTATGGAGGAAACAAGGAGGAGGGCGATGATGATGTTGTAGATTTTAGACATATGTTAACCCTTTGTTTTTGGTTAGTGAAAAACAATTAATTAGTTGTGCAATAATAAGTACTATGTTCCTTATTTAGAATGCCGTTTAACATTCTTAACAATTTGTTAATACTAAAAATTTTGGATAAGTGTTCTAGTTTGGATAATAATTCAATTTTCATTTTATGAAGATATAAAATGAACAATTGCTGAATTGTTTCGTGTGTTGAGATGAAAGTGCTGTCTCTCAATTTTCGGCTATTCTCTTTGTCCTAAATCACATGATTAATTGTGGACTAATATAAGTAATGTAAACCAAATAATAAAAAGAGTTTTTTAACTTTTATCAAAAAGTGCAAATAATCGCAAAAATAGTAATTTAATATTAAACCGCATTAAGCAATTGCTTAATATTCATATTTTATCATATACGATTTGATTGGTTCACGTAATTTATCAAATTCGACTACTTCCACTAGATTTCCTGGTTCATCATACTTGTAATTATACTCATGATAATCATCATCATAGAGGTTTTCTGTAATCTCTTTTATTAGTTTTCCATCATCGGTATAAACAAATTCAGAACTTTTTTGAAGAGTATTCTCTGAGTTATATTCCTTTTCTGATGCTACCTTATTATCAAGAGTATATTCGTATTTAATCAACTTAAGCAAATCTCCATCTTTATCGTAAAGTTTTTTCTCAATAATGTTGTTACTTGCATCGTACTGCATTGATTCTTTGGAGATTAAATCTCCATCTTCATCGTAAATGAGTGAATTAAGTAAATTATTGTTTTCATCAAAATCATTTACTCGTTTTTCTTTAACGACTCCATCTTCATCGTACGTGATCTTTTTCGGTAAGGTTTTTATTATCGTCATATTTGTAATCAACTTTGGTGTTTGGTTGTCCGTCGTAATCGTAGCCGATCATTTTATCGATCTTATTAATCTCGTTGTAGTAATAAATCTCTCTTGAGGTAATATCGCCATCATTATCATAAATTGTTTTCTTAGTCATGTTACCGTTTTCATATTCATACACTGTTTTAGTAATGATGCTTTCATTTGCTTCGTGTTCGGATTCTTCTACTAAATTATTATCCAAATCAAATCGGTATCTTTTGATAAGTTCAATATCGTCATCGTAATCAAACTCAATTTCCTTTGTTAGATTGCCGGAAGCATCATACTCATATTTAAACTTTCCAAGATAATCACCATCTTCTTCGTATAATTTATATTCAGTAAGATTACCACCGTCAAATTTTGCTTCATACATTTTAATTCCTTCGGCAACAGGTTCACCAAATTGATAAGTATGCATTGTTTGAACATATCCCTTAACACTAACTGCGGTTTCTTTTACAAAATCTTTTGATTGAGCTGATAAAAATAAATTGCTTGTAATGAGTAGGAAGGATAAAACAAATGAGACGGATTTAATATTGAGCTTCATGATGCCCTCCGTTTTATTTTAATAAAATAAATATAGGAAATCCGCTCATAATTATGAACATAAATTGGGAGGATCGTAAACTGCCGTAGATAATGAAAAATATACTCTACTTATAATTAACAAACTGAACAGGGAAATTATAATCAGCTTCTTTTACAAGTTTCATAACTTCCTGAAGATCGTCTTTTTTTGATCCTTGCACTCGTACAATTTCATCCATTATCTGAGCGCTTACTTTTAGCTTGCTTTCTTTAATAAGTTTTGTGATGAGTTTAGCGTTTTCTTTTGAAATGCCGCTTTGCAAATCGATTGATTGTTTTAATCTTCCGCCGCCGGCAGGTTCAGGTTCGTTTAGTTTCATCGCTTTTAACGAGATACCGCGCTTAATAAATTTTGTCTGAAGAATATCAACTGCTGCTTTTAAAGAATAATCATCCTTCGAGTTGATATTTATTAATTTATCTTTTTTGTTTAGTGTGATTTCTGTCTTAGAATCTTTTAGATCGTAACGCTGGTTGATTTCTTTGATTGCTTGGTTAACTGCGTTGTCAACTTCTTGAAAGTCAACTTCGGATACAACATCAAATGAAAATTTTTGTGCCATCGTTTTCCCCCTGGTAGAAAGTAACTTTTCTGTGAAATTACACGACTCTAATTTATGTAAAACTAAATTGTCGGGGCGACAGGATTTGAACCTGCGACCTCTTCGTCCCGAACGAAGCGCGCTACCGGGCTGCGCTACGCCCCGAGTGTGATTAACAACAAAAATAAAAAAAAATCATTGATTTATCGCATCTGATTCAATATTTTTTATATATTAGTTAACCATATTATTAAGTATTAAAATAATATTCAAAATTGGTTGTAAAATTAATTTAATTTTATTAAATAGATAAGTAATATTTAAGAAAAATTACAATAACCTAAAATAAAGAAGGGGCAAATATGAAAAAGCTTTTTACTGTTTTCTCAGTAGTACTATTCTTCGCTTTATCTAGCAATGTTTTTGCGCAGCTTGCTAAGGACAGTTGGGGATTTGGATTTGGTTTTTCCTATCCAAGAATGATTTCACACTCTGTTACTGTTAATCCTGCTGACGATGGTGTCGGTGGTTTCTTAAGTATACAAGAAATTTTTCTGAACATACAGCAATTAGATTCCAAGGTCGTTTCAATCATATTTCTTATCAATGGGTCCCGGCTTAAATAGAGATGGTAATACCAACATGAATATCTGGTAATTTTGATTTTGTATATACTTTTGTGCCGTGTGAATCTTTATCTCCTTATATAACAGGTGGTGTTGGTAGCGTATATTTAATGTTTGATAATCCTGCCAACGCAAACAAGGAAGATTTTTTAGATTATCAAATTAACTTGGGCTTAGGTTTGGATCTTGATATCAGCGATAACTGGAGTATAACAACTGAGTTAGGAATTCATTCCATGCCAAATGATTATTTAGAATCAGTAAGAGGTACAGGAAATGGTGGTTTATTGGGAAGTCAAGAAGATTCCTACATGAGTTTCAACCTCGGTCTAATGTACACATTCTCAAAAGGCGAACCATCAAAATATTGCCAATTGTATGAAGGTATAAGCGCTGACGTTCCTGAAATTGACTATGAAAGAATTGAAAACATAGTTAAAAAACACATTCCGGAAGTCATCGAAACACAAGTTGTTGTTGAAAAAGAAGCTGAACAAAAATGGATACTTGTTGGTGTAAACTATGATTTCAACAAAGCATCACTTAGGAGTGAATCATATCCGATACTTTTCCACGCAGTGCAAGTTCTGCTTCAAAATCCGGATATGCGTGTTGAAATACAAGGACATACCGATAATATCGGTTCCGAAGAATACAACATGAAACTTGGACAAAGAAGAGCACAAACTGTTAAAGATTACTTAGTTGCTCGTGGAGTCTCTGCTGATAGATTATCAGTTAGATCATTTGGTGAAAGTCAACCAATTGCTGATAATAAAACTGCCGAAGGCAGATCAATCAACAGAAGAGTTGAGTTCAAAGTTCTCAACTAAGATTTTTCAAAAAGGGGTCATTAATTGACCCCTTTTTTTATATCCTTATTTACTTTTAATTAATTCTTACATATACTTGCAGCCAATTATCCTTTAACATTATCCGGAGAGATAAACAAGGAATGAAAAACCAAAATAAAATTTATACAAACATGGAGACCTCAGCGGCAATTTGCCAATGAGGATTTTTTTTATATGGACATAAAAGCAAAAATAATTGACGAAGATGGATTAAAAAGAACCCTTACAAGATTATCTCATGAGATAATCGAAAGAAATAAGGGAACACAAAATATTGTTCTCGTTGGGATGAGAACTCGCGGTGAGTTTTTAGCTCAAAGAATTCAGGAAAGAATAAAAGAAATTGATAATAATGAGGTGGAACTTGGGGTGCTCGATATTACACTATACCGCGATGATTTTAGAATGAGACTGAAACAGCCCGAAGTTTCAACAACTGATATTACATTTGACGTCTCAGATAAAGATATCGTCCTAATTGATGATGTACTTTACACGGGAAGAACAGCGCGAGCTGCCCTTGATGCTTTAATGGATCTAGGAAGGCCGAATACAATTCAGTTCTGTGTTCTGGTCGACAGAGGTCATAGGGAATTGCCAATAAAAGCAGACTTTGTTGGGAAGAATATTCCCACATCAATTAATGAAGAAGTAAAAGTTAAACTAAAAGAAACCGACGGTGAAGATGCCGTTTATTTAGTTGATATTTCAAACGATGTAAAATAAGAGAGATTAATAATGTCATTATCAAGCAAACATTTGCTGGGATTACAAGGAGTTCCAAAAGAAGATATACAACTTATCCTTGATACTGCAACAACATTTCGTGAAGTATTGGAAAGACCGATCAAAAAAGTTCCGACACTGCAAGGCAAAACGATAGTTAATTTATTTTACGAAAGCTCAACCAGAACAAGAATTTCATTTGAGCTGGCACAGAAAAGATTGTCGGCTGATACTGTGAATTTTGCAAAATCGGGCAGCAGTACAAGCAAAGGCGAAACCTTCAAAGATACAGTGAAAAATATTGAAGCCATGAAAGTCGATATGATTATAGTGCGCCATGAATCAGCCGGTGTTCCGCACTTTCTTACAAAAATTTCCGATGCCAATATTATTAATGCTGGTGACGGAAGACATGAACATCCGACTCAAGCATTGCTCGATTTTTATTCGATTCAAGAGAAAGTCGGAAAAATAGAAGGATTAAAAGTTTGTGTTGTTGGTGATATAGCACATAGCCGCGTTGCGCTTTCAAATATTTTTGGACTGTTAACTCTTGGAGCAGAGGTCTCTGTTTGCGGTCCAAAAACTATGATTCCCAGAGATATTGAAAAACTTGGAGTTAAAGTTATCCATAATATTGACGAAGCCATCGCTCAAAATGACGTGCTTAACATACTTCGTATTCAATTAGAAAGAAAAGCCGGAACCACAATACCAAGTTTAAGAGAATACCATAATTATTTTGGTGTTACCGAAGAACGAATTACAAAGAACAATCAAGATATTCTCATTCTTCATCCCGGTCCAATCAACCGTGGAGTAGAAATATCATCAGAAGTAGCTGACGGACCTTATCAGGTTATCTTGAATCAAGTTACAAATGGTGTAGCTATTAGAATGGCAGTACTTTATCTGCTTGGCACAAAAAATTAATTCTAAATTCAGAAGGAAAGAAATGAAACTTTTACTTAAAAACTTAACGCTAATAGATCCATCAATAAACTTAAATGAAAAAACTGATATATTGATTGAAGATGGTAAAATTAAAAAGATAGGTAAAATCGAAACCGGTGATGAAAAGAATACAAGAGTTATTGAGCTTGAGGGTAAAATATGTGCACCCGGTTTTTATGACATGCATGTTCATTTGCGTGAACCCGGAAGAGAAGATGAAGAAACAGTATTAACCGGAAGCAATGCTGCGGCAGCAGGAGGTTTTACCGGTGTTGCATGTATGCCTAATACAACACCGGATATTGATTCAGCCGAAGTTGTTAATCTTATAAAAGAAAAAGCCAAGAAACATTTAGTGGAAGTCAATCCAATCGGTGCGGCAACTCTGAAACGAAAAGGTGAAGAACTTGCCCCGATTGCCGAAATGGTTGAAGCTGGAATAGTTGCAGTCTCGGATGATGGAGTCGCTATTAAAACATCCGGAATTTTAAAAAGTGTATTAGAATACACACAAATGTATAATGTGCCGGTGATCGAACATTGCGAGGATCAATCTCTTGCAGATGGTGTGATGAATGAAAGCCGGATTTCAACTCAACTTGGCTTGCCGCCAATTCCTACAATTGCCGAAGATTTAATTGTTATGAGAGATATTTCGGTTGCAGAATATTCAGGTGGCCATGTTCACATTTCTCACATCTCATCTAAAAAGGCAGTTGAATTAGTTAGAAACGCAAAGAAAAGGGGATTAAAAATATCTGCTGAAGCAACACCGCATCATTTTTCATTAAACGATGAAATGCTTAAAACATACGACACTAATTATAAAATGAATCCACCTCTTAGATCAAAGGACGATGTAGAAGCAGTAATTGAAGGACTTAAGGACGGAACGATTGATTGTATAGCAAGCGATCATGCACCACACTCAATCGAAGAAAAAGAAATGGAATTTATTTATGCACCCAACGGAATTATCGGTTTAGAAACTGAACTTGGTATAACTTTAACTGAACTTTATCACAAAAAGGTACTTACTCTTGAGCAAATTATTGAAAAGTTTTCCATTAATCCCAGAAAAATTTTGAAATTACCGATACCTACAATTGAAGAAAATAAAATAGCTAATTTAACAATTTTTGATCCGGTGCAAATTTGGACGGTAGATGTGAAAAAGTTCAAATCAAAATCAAAAAACTCACCATTTGATAAAAAATTATTAACCGGTAAATCCGTTGCGGTAATTAACAAAGGTCAAATGTATTATGAAAATGAGTTTATGGAGATATAAAAATTAGTGTGCACTTTTGTATATATAAGTGAACACTAATTTTGGCTTACTCGCAAGATCAACTCTAATATCCTTGTAAATTGATCTCTATCCTCAACTTTTTATAATGGCATTCTCTTTGAATATTTCTAAGTAAAACCAAGGAGACAGCCATGAAAAAGATTATTGTAAAACTAATGATGGCGGCTTTATTAGCCGCAAGTCTTTTGCTCACTTCTTGTGACGAAGAATATTATTATGATTCAACTCCTCCTGAACCTCCGACAAATGTTGTTACAATCACCGGCGATAATTGGGTAGAAGTTCAGTGGGATCACAGCCGTGACAGAGACGTTGCCGGTTATAACGTTTATTACAATTATACCTATGATGGCAGGTACACCCTAATCGGAAGTACCGAATCTGATTATTTCGTCGATTATGACGCTCTTAATGGCGAAACCTATTTTTACGCAGTTGCCGCATATGATTACGACGGGAACGAAAGCGAACTCAGTTACGATTATGTGAAGGATACTCCGCGTCCGGAAGGATACAATCGAGCAATTTTTGAATACATCTCTTATCCTGAAAAATCCGGTTATGACTTTTCCGATTACTCGATTACACCGTATAATTCCGAATATGCCGATTTCTTCTTCGAGGAATATAATGGCGTATATTATATAAATGTTTGGTGGGATACAGATCTTCAAGATATGGGAGCAACTTATGATATTTATGATGTAACAGAAGCTCCAGTAAATGGTTGGATCCCACTTCACGAAGATGAAAACGTTAAATACACCGAAGCTATTCCGGGACACACTTATGTTATTTGGACTTACGATGATCATTATGCGAAAGTTAGAATAAACAGTATCCAAGGTAATATGATGGTATTCGACTGGGCTTACCAAACTGTTAACGGAGAAAGAGAACTGAAACGTGGAAATCGACCAGAAAGAAACGGTGAGGAAAGAGTCGTTATAAAAAGGAATAGATAATTATTATAATCCTCCATGGAAAAAAAAGCATCCGTCAAAAGCATCCGTCAATTGATGGATGCTTTTTTATTGCCAATTAATTATTTTGTCAATTACACAATGAGGCAAATGATACAACTCATATCGAAACGAATTCCGATCACACTCTTTCTATTATTGTTTGCATTTTTATTAAATGTCCAGGCACAGCAAAACCAAAACCCTGAAAACATTCTAATACAAATTGAAGATGCTTTTAGATTGGGTGATGTGAATAAAATTTCTGATTTAATTGATTCGAATACACATTTTAGTTTTACTTCGGAACTGACCGGATATTTTAGTTATTCACAAATCATTAGTTTAATGGGAGATTACTTCAAAACTTATAAACCGCTAAAGTTTAGGTTCAGCAGCAGATCATTTTTAACGTCAATGCCTTTTGCTTGGGGTGAATATGTTTTCCTAAAAAGGGGAATTCGAGGTTCACACAAAATATTTATTTCGATTGAAAATATGAATGGCGAATACCGTATAACCCAGATCTCAATAAACCCATAGATGAATGCTTAAGTTAATATCGAACAAAATATTGTTGTCAATTATTGGCGTTTGTTCAGCATTAATGATCAGCATTGGTATCTACGAACCGATTCATATCGAAAATAAAAAAGAAAGTTGGGGAGAAGAATTAAATAGTAAGATAGAGTTAATTGAACAAAAAGTTTCTGAAACCCTTCAACAGTATCAAACTAACATTCTTAATGAATTAGCAATCATAAAATCGAAAATTAATAAACGAGTATCAAATAATAAAAATCCTATTTCCACCGATGACTCATTCTTAAACATTTCAACTTCGGGTGATTACTCTTTTGTTATAAAAGAAGTTGATAACAAATTACAAGCATGGAGTTATAATCCAATAACAAATGCAGATCACGCGATTGATGACTATCATCAACCGGGACAAACTTATTTTACCAGCAGCACATTAATCCAATATTTAGCAGTTTATGATACATTAAATACTGAACTTGGTGATTTAACGATTGTTCTTTTCCAACCGGTCGAAAAAAATTATAAAATTGAAAATCGATTTTATTCGCCGCTCAATCTTTCTCAGCAATTTAGTGAACAATTCGATGTCGAGTTTGAGATTAACTATTCAAAAAATGCCCGACTCACACGGGATGGCAGGAAACATTCAATTGAGATATTGAATAACAATAAAAACAAAATAGGTGTTGTCACTTTTAATAAACCGATGCGGGAAATTGCGCTGCAAGATGCTTCGGATACTTTTGAGTTTTTTCAATCATCTTTAGCTTTTATCATTCTTCTTTTAGTCGGATTTTTAATTGCAAAATTCATCAATGAGTTTAGAATCAAATCTATTCGTTTTCTTGTTTTATTAATTTACCTAATTGGTGTTCGATATTTACTGCATTATCTAAATTTCGCAGAATATTTTGAGGGATGGGAAATAACCAACTCTAAATACTTTTCATCTCTGTTTGGTGGTGGTATTGTAAGTTCTCCTCTTGATCTGTTTATTACATTAGCGATTCTTTCTATAGCAATTATTTTATTGTTCAAATATGTTCTAAGCTATTTTAAAGAAAAATCAAGCAATGATAATTGGATAAAATTTTTCTTTATTGCGCTAATATTTATACCACTTTATTTTTTGAGTATTAGATCACTTGGAGCATCAATTAAAAGTATTGTTTTCGATTCATCTCTTAGATATTATAAAGAAGATTCTCTTTTCCCCGGTTCAATTGAAATATTTATGCTGTTTACTATTCTGTTGCTCGGTATAATTATTTTTATAGGTACATTATCATTTCTTATAATCCTCTATAAAAATTTGCCGAAAAGAATAAACGAAGTCTCCGGGTTCTTTTCCTTATTTATTCTTACTCAAGTTATCGGAGTAATTTTCGATATCGTTCAAAAGGAGCCGCAGACTAGTCCATTTTTTAGAATATTATTTGTCTTCTTCTCATTTATTGCACTTTATTTAATTGTTAGAGAAAAGCGAGTTAAAGGATTTCACTTCTTTGGCTATGCTTTGATATCATCCATCATGGTAATTTTGCTTTTAGGGCAGTTCAATTCGTTGATCGAAAAAGAGTCTTTGAGAAAGAGTGCTTACAATCTTACAAGACAAAATGCAGAGCTATTACGATTTGCTGTTTATGAAACATTAGTAGAGGCAATCACCGATCGGGAAACTGTTAAATCATTTACTTCTGAAAATATTAATGCAGATGCAATTGCGTTTAAGTTTTGGAGCAACAGCGTGCTTCAAAAAGAAGCATTGGGCAGTTCTATTAATCTATTGGATCGTGATCATAATTCTATTGGATCTTTTAACTTCAGATTTAACCGCGATTTGGATATCGATTGGGATAGATATTCCAGTGAATTAAGCGACCTCGAAGAGATAAAAATCTTTGAAGAAAGTATTGTTTATTCTGATAATAAAATTATTCGGGGAATCGCTACAATAGAAGATGTAGAAGAAGTACTCGGTTACATCACCGTAAATGTTCTTTATGATCTTACTTCTCTGAGTATACCGTCGGCTCCGGAATTTCTCAGCAGTGATGCCGGCTTCATAAATGATACAATCGATTTTACTAAGTTGAAAATATTTGATTTTCACAACGGGACTCTTATCAACTCTTTATCGAATTTTAATTTAAGTGAGAAGGAAATTATTTCAATTCTTGATGCTGACTTGAACCAGTATGGCGAGTCATGGATTAATCTCAGCATTAATGATGAAAACCATTTAGTTTTTATTCTGAAACGTGATCAAAATAATATTAGCAGAGTACTTGCAGTAGCTTTTAAAAGAAAAAGAATTAAGCTGGGGACTATTTGATTTCTTTAAGATATTTTTTGTCCATTTATTAATTATTGTCTCAGTCTTTTTGTTTTACCTTGTTATTCAGTTATATCGAACACCAAAGATTAAATATACCTTTGCTACAAAACTCTTGCTTTCCTTTATTTTGATTTCGCTGATACCTTTAATACTTGTTTCATTTTTCTTTAGAACATTAACAACAGACAAGAATGAATATGCAATAGAATATAAATTAGGCAAGAGAGCAGTTAGTATCGATGAGTACCTTCAAACATATTTGAATGAATCGAGCGCCGGCTTAAATGCAGTCTCGGATAAAGCATCCCGTGATCTTGGAATCGATTTCACGCTATTTAAAAATAAAGACTACATTCATTCTACCAACAGTCAATATTATGCTGTTGGATTAATTCCATCAATTCTAAATCCGGTTGCATTCGATAATCTTTTTACGGAAGGTCTAAATGAAATTGTACTTAAGGAGAGAATAGAAAATTTCCAATTTAATGCACTCTATTACAAAACAAGTTTACTTGGGGATTATTATGTTATTAAAATTACAGATGCATTTAATCAGATTATGCTTCCGCTTTCCGGAGAAGAGGTTGATGTTTATATATTTGTGAGTTATTCGATCGGTATGGTAATTATTCTAATCCTTGGATTTATTTTAACAAATCAAATTTCGAAACCAATCAGCAAACTAAAAAATGCTACACGTTCTGTTGCAAGCGGAGATTTAGATGTTGAAGTCAATGTAAAAACGAGAGATGAAGTTAGTGAACTGGTTGCTGGTTTCAATTACATGGTCAAAGAATTAAAACGAAGTCAAGTAGAACTTGCAGAATTTGAAAGGGAAACCGCCTGGAAAGAGATGGCAAAACAAGTTGCGCATGAAATTAAAAATCCGCTCACACCCATGAAACTATCTATACAACAACTATCAGCTGCGTACAGAGATAAATCACCAAAATTTGATGAGCTATTCAACAAAGTTTCGTCAACCATGATAAATCAAATCGAAACTCTGAAGAATATTGCCTCTGAGTTTTCATCTTTTGCCAGAATGCCAAATCCTAAAATTGAAAAAGTTAATCTAAACGATTTACTTCAAGAAGCATCAGATCTTTTTAGCGATGAAAAAGTTGAAATAACAATTGAACAATCCGATCAAATAGAAATGTATATCGATAAAGATCAGCTCCGTAGAGTTTTTATAAACTTGATACGTAATTCAATTCAAGCAAGCGCTTCAAAAATCAAAATGAAGATTAGTGAGGAAAACAAAACTGTTTCAATTTTAATCGGGGATAACGGTTCCGGAATTCCAATTAATATAATTCATAAAGTTTTCGATGCCGAGTTTAGCACAAAACAGAAAGGGATGGGATTAGGTTTATCAATGGCTAAGAAAACCATTGAGAATTACGGTGGTGAAATTCTTATCGAGAAATCAAATAACGAAGGAACAATCATTTTAATTAAATTTCCGATTGCATAAAATGAATCAACTCACACCCTATCAAAAAGCTGCTCTCGATTATAATAATCATATATCTTTAACAGCAAATGCCGGTTCGGGAAAAACATTCGTCCTTTCAAAACGATACGTTGAAATTGCGCTTAATGAAAATATTCCGCTGAGTAAAATTGTAGCAATTACATTCACAGAGACAGCAGCGGGAGAGTTAAACAAAAAAATTGCAAATGAAATTGAAACAAGAATTGAAGATGAAAAAGACGAAGCAAAGCAGAGAATTCTTCACCGGATGCGCAGACAATTAACATCTGCTAATATCTCAACAATTCATTCCTTCTGTATAAATCTTCTAAGAGAGTTTTCACCGGAAGCCGGTCTCGATGCAAATTTTTCTCCGATGAACCAAACAGAGACCAACGAGGAATTGGGTATAACAGTTAATGACTTTATTAAAGACCATATTTCAAATACAAAGCTGTCAGAGTCACTTAAAGAAATAATACGGTTACTCGGGGGTAAATCAAATTTCGGAAACGAGATAACAAAGATTGTCAAAAACAGAAAGACCTTGGAGCGATTAGCAGATTATCTTTATACTAAAAATGATTCGGAGATAATTGAACATTATAGCAAGTATATAAAAAACTATCTTAATCAATTACTTGAAAATGAAGTTACTGCTCTGCTTAAAAAAGTTTCTGAATTAAATAAAATTGTATTGGAACTGAAGCCCGATAATTCATTTGCACTTGAAAGTAATTACCTAATTGAGCGTTTTAAAAATGAAGAAAGTGTCTTTGACAAACTAACAACGCTAAGCCGGATTGCCGAACAAATTCTAACGAGTAATTTCTCAGTAAAAAAGCGTGGATACCTGAATAAAGAATATGACAATTTTCCGATGTTAATAAATCCGGTTGAAAAAGGTTTTAATGAACTAAAAAAAATTCTTGACTTGCAAATTAACGTGGAAGAATTTTCTACTCTTCTTTATTACACCAAACAAATCAGTCTATTGTCTCTTGGAATATTAGAACAATTTGAAAACAGAAAGAGGAAACTCGGTTATTTAGACTTTGAGGACATTTTAATTGAAGCAAAAAAACTCACCTCTAATAATGAAGTAGTCACTCAGTTATATGATAAGTATGATTTTATAATGATTGATGAATATCAAGATACAAACGAAATTCAATATGAAATATTTATGCCGATACTCAATAATTTAAAGAAGGGTAATTTGTTTGTTGTCGGGGATGAAAAACAAAGCATATACATGTTTCGTGATGCTGAACTAGAAATATTTTCAAAAACCAAGAATGAAATTATTTCTTCAAATTTAGAGGGCGATTTACTACTTCCTCACAGTTTTAGAGTCTCTTCGCAAATAGCTCATTTTGTAAATGAACTATTTAAACACCTTTTGGATAACCCTAATCCACTATATAATGAAGTTGAATACAATGAATTAATCTGTGCGCGCGATCCATCGGAAAAAGGCAATGTTGAATTCCTAATTTCTGATAAAGACGAAACAGAGGAATCTGATTTAGTTGCTGCCAAAATTCTTAAGGAAATAGAAAACGGAAGTGGGCTAGGAGATTTTTCAGTGCTCTGCAGAAAACGTAATTCTTTCTTCGAGTTAGAAAAATCATTTAATGAATTTGGTATACCATATATAATTGCCGGCGGCAAGGGTTTCTTTCAACGTCAGACCGTATATGATATTTATAATTACATTTCGTTTCTACTAAATCCAAATGATGATGCTTCACTCGTTGGAATTCTGCGATCACCTTTTTATCTACTGCCGGATAATATTATTTTAAAAATATCTTTGGAAACCGGTAAATCATTTTGGGATAAGTTTGTTACTTACTCGGTTGATAAAAAAGATTATTCAGAAATTGTCAAACAACTCTATGATCATATCGAATTATCTTCTTCTATTAGAATATCTGCTCTTTTGAGAGAGATATTAAAATCAACACAGTATTGGGGAATTGTAGCCGGCAAGCAAAACTTCGAACAAGAAATATCAAATTTAGTTAAACTAATTGGAGTAGGAAGGGGATTTGCATTACAAAGTTTCAAAACACTTTATGATTTTAAAGTTTATTTAGACGAAGCAATTTCACTTTTCGAAGAGGAAGGACAAGCTCAGTTAACGGATTATTCTAACACGGTAAAAATAATGACGCTTCACCAAGCAAAAGGACTTGAGTTCAAGAATGTATTCCTTTATAAATGTAATGAAAGAGTGGGAGATAATGCGGTTAAATCTAAAAGCTTGGTATTAGACAAAGAACTGGGAATACTGACGAAAGTCCCGGTAAACAAAAATTACTTTTCTGAATATATTTCTCCCGCAATATTAGATATTCAAAATCATATACAAAAAAAGAAGCAAGTCGCTGAAGATAAAAGGTTGCTGTATGTTGGAATGACACGTGCAATTGATAATCTCTTCATAACAGCAAAACCCAAAAACGAAAAATTTGAGAACAATTCTTTCATTGATCTTATAGTTCAAGGATTGCCAATAAATTTATTTTCCGAGGAATACCGTCTCAATTCAAAGTTACAATTTATGAAAGATGCCAAAGAGGATTTTGACATTTATGAGATTGACTTTGCTACCAATATTAAAATTACAAACGAAATTGAATACGATAAAAACAACTTTTCTTCAACGCCGGAGATTAAACCGCTGACAAATTTCAAAATTGATGAAATAAATGATCATGAAAAAAATGAAATTATCTCCGCAACTAAAATTGCAATATTTACGCAATGCCCGACTAAATATTATCTCACTTATGAACTTGGTTATATAGAGCTTTTGAAAATCACTCAAACTTATGCTTACAATTATGACTTCAAACATGGAGAAGATGAAGAGACAAATATATATGCCGATATAAAAGGACAAATAATTCACAAACTTCTTGAATTAGAAACCAAACCAAACGAACTCGATAGTACTCTTGAAAAGCTTATACCAAAATTTATCAAAGATTTTCAAGATGTGAATTTTACTGAAATCAAGTTGAAAATAATAAATGATTTAGAAAGTTATTACAACAGTGAGATATACTCTGAACTGCAAACCGCAGAAAATTATTTCAATGAATTTGAAGTTTATTCAAAAGAGAAGGATTATTATGTTTACGGAATAATTGATAAACTTATCATTGAAGATAACACGCTCACCATTATTGACTATAAAACTGACAGACTAGATAAAGTAACTATTAAAGAAAAAGCTGAACATTATATTCCCCAATTAAAATTTTATGCATACTGTATTAGAAAAAAATTCTCAACTGTTCCCCGGGTTAATGTAAAACTAATATTTATTCAAAAACCTGAATATCCTGTTGAGTTCAACTTTACCGAAAAAACAATTGAAGATTTTGGTAACTATATTAGTAGTAGTGTGGAAGCAATCAGAAAGCAGAATTTTCCCAAAAACTTGAAGCACTGCAAACAATGTCACTTCTTCATTGATGGTCAATGTGCTATTCAAAATGAATTATCCAATTAGAATTTTCCCGTCACTCGACAATGTTATATATTTGCAGTCGGTGTAAATTAAAACAACGGAGATATCTATGAAAATATTAGAAAACATGTTATTTCATTCTACTGAAACTACTGACGGAAAGTTCGAATTTAAGAACAGAGCGGAGATACCGGAAGAATACAAATGGAAGTTAAGTGATATCTATAAAACTGAAGAAAATTGGGAAGCAGCTTTTGGAAAAGTAAAAAATGCAGCTGATAAATACCCTAAATTCCGGGGAACGCTTGCAAAATCTTCGGATAGCTTAAAAACATGTTTACAGTTTGATGAAGAAGTCGGAATAGAACTTGGTAAACTTTTTCTTTATGCAATGTTGAGCAAAGATGTTGATTTATCCGACTCCAAAAATAATTCACGTTATGAGAGATTAACACTTTTATATTCTCAATTGGGAGCTGCAAGTTCTTTCATAACTCCGGAGATTTTGCAGATTGACGAAAAGACTTTATGGCAATATGTTGAAGAGCAAGAATTTCTAAAGACTTATAAACATTATTTCCACAATTTACTCCGTAAGAAGGAACATACACTTTCTCCTCAAGAAGAAAAAATAATGGCATTAGCTTCAACTGTCACGTCAATTCCTTATAACACTTTCAGCATGTTTGATAACGCAGATATTCAATTTCCCAAAATAAAAGATGAAAAGGGTGAAGAAGTAGAAATCTCACATGGAAGATACACTGCCTCGTTATATTCACTCGATAGAAATTATAGAGAGCGTGTTTATAAAAATTATTACGTTCCGTTTAAAGAATATAGAAATACATTAACAACACTTTTTAACGGCAATTTGAATGCAGCAATCTTTAATGCGAACGCAAGGAATTATAAAACCACACTAGAAGCGTCTCTTGAACCAAACAATATCCCGGTATCAGTTTATGATAATCTGATAAACACAGTTGCTGATAACTTAACACCAATGCACAGATGGGGCAAAATCAAAAAGAAAGTATTGAACGTTGATCAATTGCATCCATACGATTCTTATGTAACCCTTTTCCCAAACTTCAACAAAGAATACACTTACGAAGAATCAAAAGAAATTTTAATGGAAGCCCTAAAGCCATTGGGCGAGGATTATCTTAAGAACATGAAAAAAGCATTTGATGAAAGATGGATTGATGTTTTTGAGACAAAGGGCAAACGCAGCGGAGCTTATTCTTCCGGTACGACTTATGGTGTTCATCCATACGTTTTATTAAACTGGCAAAATCAACTGAATGATGTTTTTACTTTTGCTCACGAAATGGGACACAACATGCACTCCCACTATACAGGCGAAACTCAGCCGTATCCATATGCAGATTATTCCATCTTTCTTGCCGAAGTTGCATCAACAATGAACGAAGCTTTTCTACTTGATTACTTGATTGATAATGCCGAAACCGAAGAAGAAAAATTGTCGCTTATTGAAAAGCATTTGAACAATGTAACTACTACATTCTATCGTCAAGCAAGATTTGCAGATTTTGAGAAAAAAGTTCATGCAATGACCGAACGAGGTGAAGTTTTAACTCATGAGAAGCTTTGTGAATTGTACGGTGAAAATTATAGCCAACTTTGGGGAGATGTAATGAGGGTTGACGAAGAAGAAACTTATACATGGGCAAGAGTTCCTCATTTTTACTATAACTTTTATGTATATCAATACGCAACAAGTTTTGCAGCATCGCAGCAGCTTGCAGAAAAGTAAAAACCGAAGGACAACCTGCGATAGAAAAATATCTTAACTTTT
Organism: Melioribacteraceae bacterium; assembly: GCA_034521465.1. Taxonomy (GTDB): domain Bacteria; phylum Bacteroidota; class Ignavibacteria; order Ignavibacteriales; family Melioribacteraceae; genus SURF-28. The sequence goes on from JAXHMN010000011.1 coordinate 274,496, forward strand.
TGAAAGCAGGCAGTTCGAAATATCCGATTGATGTACTAACTGAAGCCGGAGTTGATATGACATCTCCGGATCCAATAAAAGCAGTTGTAACAAAAAATGAATAAATTATTAGATCAAATGGAAAGTATTTTATAATCCTTTTACAATGAGGTAGAAATGAAAGTCTATTCGAAAGATGAATTAAACAATTACTCATTGTCATTAACATATGATGATATCAGTTTAATTCCGCATGAAATTTCGGAAATAAAATCTCGAACAGAAGCAAATTTAGAAACACAATTCCTTGGCAGAGAAACGAAAGTCCCTGTTGTCTCTAGTCCGATGGACACTGTAACCGGTATTGAAATGGCAAAAACATTAAAAGAAGTTGGCGCTATTGGAATTCTAAATAGATTCGATTCTTCACTTAATACATTTTTGAATTATGATAAAAATGAAAATCAAATTGACGCCGTATCGATTAAGTTAACAGAAACAGATGAAGTTTTGGAGAAACTTGCTGATCTTGGAGTTCTAATTTGTATAGATACTGCAAACGCTGCAAACCACGAAGTACTGAAGAAGTGTGAAGAAATCAAAAAGAAATATAATGCTCAAGTAATTGTTGGTAATATTGCTCACGGTGCAACTTTGAGATCACTGGTAGATGCGGGAGCAGATGCTGTTCGCGTCGGAATTGGTGGCGGTAGTGTTTGTACAACATCCGTTCAAACAGGAATCGGTATTGGACAAGTATCAAGTGTGCTGGATGTTTATCTCAGTCGTGAAACAGAAAAGTTGGATATAGAAATTATTGCAGACGGTGGAATTAAAAGTCCCGGTGATGTTGCGAAAGCAATCGCTCTTGGTGCAGACGTTGTAATGCTGGGCAGAATGTTAGCCGGTACAAAAGAAACACCCGGCGAGGTTATTAAATACGACGATCAACTTTGGAAAAAATATAGAGGTTCCGCTTCATTTGGTGTTAAAATGAAAGGCGAATTTATTGAAGGCGAAGAGACGATGGTTCCTTACAAAGGAACTGTAAAAAACATCATTAATTCAATTTCTGACGGCGTGAAAAGTTCACTCAGTTATATGAATTGTAAAAATCTAGCAGACTTAAGAAAGACAAACATGTTTGCTGTACTCAGCAACAGTTCTTACATAGAAAGATTACCCCGAAAATAAAATTAAGAAAAAACCCAACTTCTTTGAGAAGTTGGGTTTTTGGGACGCATTACTTAATTGATATTACTTTTTAACATTTCCAAATTGAACACTCTCGAAGAAGCCGGGCTTTTTGATCATCTAAATCTTAGCACGCTTAAGCCGAAGTGAATTAGTAACAACTGAAACAGAACTAAACGACATTGCAAGCGCTGCGATCATCGGGTTTAGTAAACCGATAGCGGCTAAAGGTATACCAACAATATTGTAAATGAATGCCCAGAATAAATTTTGTTTGATCGTTCGTAATGTTTTCTTTGATAGATTAATAGCTTTTACGACATCGGTTAAATCACCTTTGACTAATGTAATATCGCTGGATTCGATTGCTATATCGGTACCCGAACCAATTGCAATCCCAACATCGGCTTGGGCGAGTGCCGGTGCATCATTAATGCCGTCACCAACCATCGCAACTTTTTTCCCGTTTTCTTGAAGTTCTTTTACTTTATTGGCTTTATCTTGAGGGAGTACGTTGGCAAAATATTCATTAACTCCAATTTTTTCAGTCAAAGATTTTGCAACAGTTTCATTATCACCGGTCATCATAATAACATCTAAACCAAGGTCTCTGAGTTTTTGAATCGCATTGTGTGATGTTTCTTTTACTGGATCCTCAATCGCGATCAAACCGATAACACTGTTTTCTTCTGCAATAAAAATAACTGTATTTCCCTTTGACGAAAGTTTGTCGAAAGCATCGATTGAGTTGTTAAGGTTAACACTATTTTGATCCATTAAATTTTTGTTGCCGATTAAGTAACTTTTTGAATCAAAATTTGCCGAAAGTCCAAAGCCACTTTTAGATTCAAAGTTCTCTACTTCTGTAATTTTAATTCCTTTTTCTTTAACAAAAGAAACAACAGCTTTTGCAAGTGGATGTTCGGATTTATTTTCAATTGACCCGGCAATCTTTAATAAATTTTCTTTCTCAAAATTAATCGGAATTATTTTAGAGACATGAGGATTTCCTTCGGTAATTGTTCCGGTTTTATCAATTACGATTGTGTCAATTTTTTTTACCAACTCAAGTATCTCACCATTTTTTATTAGCACTCCGGAACTTGCACCTAATCCGGTGCCGACCATTATTGCTGTGGGTGTCGCGAGTCCCAATGCACATGGACAAGCTATAATTAATACCGCCACAAAATGAATTAACGCAGTATCAAACTGAAATTCACTTGGAATAATTAACCAAGCTACAAATGTTACGATAGAAATCAGAATAACAATTGGTACAAAGATACCGGCAATTTTATCTGCAAGTTTTTGAATGGGTGCTTTTGAACCTTGTGCTTCTTCAACTAGCTTAATGATTTTACCTAACACCGAATTGTTACCAAGACTTGTTACACGAAAGTTAAAAGTCCCGTTAGTGTTGAACGTTCCGCCAATTACTTTTGAACCGAGGTTTTTTTCAACCGGCATACTCTCGCCGGTGATCATCGATTCGTCAACATTAGAATTACCCGAAACTATTTCACCATCAGCGGGAATGTTTTGCCCGGGTTTTACGACCACAATATCATCAATCTGCAGTTGATCATATTTTATTTCTAGTTCTTTTCCGTTTCGTTTTACTAAAGCTTTATCCGGTCTCAGCTTAAGTAACTTTTTAATCGCTGTATTTGTTTTCCCTTTTGCTCTTTCCTCAAGCCATCGACCGAGCAATATTAAAGTGATGATAACAGCCGCAGTTTCAAAATAGACGTGAGGTGTTTCAACGGCTTTTGAAATTAAGCCGGGAAACAATGTAGAAATAACGCTGTAACCATAAGCAGCTCCCGTTCCGATTGCTACCAGCGAATTCATCTCAGCGGAAAAGTGTTTGAGGTTGTTCCAAAATACTTTATAAAATCTTTTGCCTGAAATAAATATCACCGGAGTGGTAAGTATTAAAAGAATTTTGTTTGTATAATCTCTCCCGATCGGCCAGAAATTTTTGAAGAACTCAAAATCGTAAAACATGCTGATGATGAAAACCGGGATCGTGAAAATCAAAGCAAGTATAAAATCATTTTTTACATTACTTTTTCTTCTTTCGGTTGTTCATCGGTTCTGGCGTTTTCTTTTTCTAATTCCATTTCGTAACCATATTCACCGACGGTCTCTGCGATCTTTTGCAAGTCAACAGAATCCGATTCGGTTTCAAAGGCAACTTTTTCGTTGGCAAAGTTCACCGATACATTTTTTACTCCGTCAAATTTACCAACCACCTTTTCAACTCTAGCTACACAGCTAGCGCATGTCATCCCTTTTACCGGGAGATTATACTTTTTCATTTTCTTTTCCATAATGTTAATTAACTACTTTGTAACCAGCTTCTTCAATTGCAGTGACAATTTGTTTTTCATCAACTTTATTTTCATCATATTCAACTATTACTTCGCCGATATCAACTTGATGCGAATTAACATCAAGCTTATCGAGCTCCATTACTACCGCTTTTACGCAATGATGACAAGTCATACCATCTACTTCTAAATTGCTTCTTCATTTTTCACTCCTTTTTGTGATTTGTACGAAACAAATATATAAATCTAACTCAAGTTGAGCGTTACACAATTTGGGAAAAGATTTACAAAATTTTTGCCGGTTAAATAATTTTATCGAGAGGTTTTCTTTTAAGAGAAGTGTTTCGTTTGAATTCCGTGGCAGTCATACCGGTGTGTTTTTTAAATTGATTGGAAAGATGATTTACACTTTTATAACCGAGTCGGTATGCAATTTCACTCAACGTGAGATCGCCGTATTTTAATAACTCCTTCACTTTTTCAATTTTTTGAAGTATGATATAATGTTCAATCGTAACACCCTCAACCGAAGAGAAAAGTTTTGAAAGGAATGAATAATCTTTTCCGATTTCGGATTTGAGAAACTCAGAAAATTTTTTGTTGTCGGCTATGGTTTCGGTTTGGTGTATTCTTTTTATTATAAGTGATTTTATTTGATCGATAATTCTGTGCTTTGAATTTTCGATCAATTCAAAACCATTTTTCTCGAGTCTTTCTTTTATGCCGGTAATTTCTTTTTGAGAAGGAGTTTCGGCAATTTTAACTTCGCCTAAATCAATTGTTTCAACGGTAAGCCCGAGTTTTCTAAGTTCCTCTTTCACAACTTTAATACATCGATTGCAGACCATATTTTTGATGTAAAGAATCAAGAGAATACTTGACTGTAGGAAAAAGTATTATTCATCTGTTTTAAGATGATGGAGGTCATCATCTGATGAATCTGTATATTTTTTAATTGGGTCTTCGTCAATACTTTTAAGATTTTTCTTCTTTTTGTCCGCACTCCTTGGTTTTTCGGCATGTTTTGTTTTTGGCGGCTCAGATTCTTTCGTCCCGGCTTTAGAGAGATCTTTTACAACTTCAATTCTGGTGTTATCTTCTTTTTTAGGTTTTTGCTTCTTAATTTGACGAACTTCTTTTTGCGGCGGCTTGGATTTCTCAACGCGTTTTTTCTTCTCTTCAATTTTTGTTCTATCAGATTTCCTGGGGGAGGGGACTTATACTTGGGTTTTAATTCTGCGTCGTCTTCATTTTTTAAGTGTTTATCTTGAGTTGCCGAAGCTGTTGCTTTTACATCATCTCCGTTTTTCTGCCTAAACTTATAACTCACATAAGATATTGCCAGAGTTATTACGAATAATCCGGCGGCAATTATCAAACTATTATATATAATTGGGAGTAATTCCAAGTATCAGCCGTTATTATTGTTTTTCTATAACAACAATAATAAAGAGATATGGTTCCTTTTGCAAGCTATTGCTTGGGGATGATTAATCGAAGTAACGATTTGGTTTATAATAGTAATCTTCATCGTCATCGGTATAATATTGCAGAGCTCGAAAATTGTTATAATGTTTTGCTAAAGTAATTGATCCGGAATCGCCAACATTAAAACTCTCTTTTGGTTCTTCTTTCGGAATTACTCTATTTAAAACTTCAATCCTCTTATTGTAGGAGCCCGCCGTTGTTCTGGACATGCCAATATTTTCATTTGCAGTGGTATATCTCCTCTCTTCAGAATATTTAGTTCCTGTTGTGGAAGCAGATTTATCTAACTCGTTAGAATTAATAATCTTGGTTCTTCGGGCTGAAACAGTTGGTGGAACAGGTTTCCTTAATTCAGGGTTTTTTATAGTCGGAACTACTCTGATCTTACTTCTCTGAACCTGTTGTTGTGAACCGATATGTCTTGGCCGGGTAAGGTAATCGTATGTCTCTTCTCGCTTTTGTGATTTCCCGTTAGAACGATTCCTAACCTTATACGCGATATACGAAAAAGTAAGCACCACAACCATAAGAATTGTGAATAATATAAGACTTGTATATAAAATTGGTACTAAAGACATAAATTTCTCCTTCTAACTAAACGACAAGGTGCAAGCTTCGTACCAATGATTACCTATGAAAACAGCCCAAAATCAAATTCTATTTATTACTATTGATTACTAATATGAGAAGCTGTATCAAAATGAGAAATAAGAACATCAAAAAGTAAATTGAAGTAAGTTGTTATAAATAAACAAATTATAGAGATTCTAACTTTGATTTTGATTGAGATTTTAATATTTTTCCAAGCTCTATATAATAAGATTTGGCAATAATTCGGGGTTATCAAATGACAAAAGCCGATATAGTGGAAAAAGTTGCTTCCGGAACCGGTTTAACTAAGCTGGAAACAGAAGCAATTATTGAAGGATTTTTGAACACAGTTATCAGTTCTTTACGGGAAGGTAATGGAATCGAAATCCGTGGATTTGGCAGTTACAAGGTGAAGAAGAAAAATTCTCGATATGCCAGAAATCCCCGAACTGGAGAAAAAGTATTTGTCGAAGAACACTTTGTGCCGGTTTTCAAGTTTTCAAAAGATTTTAAAGCTGCGGTTGACCGCGGTATGAAAGAAAAAGCTAGAAAAGAAGGAGTCAAAAATTAGTAACGATTTATCACATAACGAATTGATAAGATGCGAAGTTTGCGGAACAGAAAATAAAAAGGATTTAGAAGTTTGCGAAGAATGCGGTGCACCTTTGTCTTCGTATGAATCTAAAAATGTTAAAGAAAAAGTGAGTACTGAGCAAACAACACAAAACGATAATCCCAAGAAGGATTCAACAAAAAAGAAAAAGGCATCGGAAAAAATAAAAAGCAGTCAGCTACAAAGAAAAACCCGAACGAAATAAGTACAGTGAAAATTGTTTATACAACGATCGCCCTGATAATTGTTGGTGGAGTAATACTTTATTCTTCCGGCATATTTGATGAGCCGGATATTCCCGCAGTTAATCAACAACAGCAATTTGATGATTTCCATCGCGGTGCTGATATGTCGAAACTTCAGGAGATTAACAATCTCAGAAATCAAGTAGAAAGTAATCCGGATGATCATCAAGCAATGCTGCACTTAGCTCACATGCTTAATGACTCGGGTTTCAAAGAGGAATCGATAAAATGGTATAGGGAATATCTAAAAGATCATCCAGATGCCGCGGATGTTTGGGTAGATATGGGCGTCTGCTATTTTGATATGAATGATTTTGAAACCGCGATAACTTCGATGAAAAAAGGAATTGAAATTAATCCGCAACATCAAATTGCACATTTTAATTTAGGAATTGTTAATTACTACAAAAGGTGATATACAGAAAGCGAAACAATGGTGGAATAAGGCCATTGACTTAAATCCAAGTTCTGATATTGCTGCTCGCGCTAAAGAATTAATTCAGAATAACTAGTAATATTAAGGAGGTATTATTAAATGCCAAGTGGAAAAAAGAAAAAACGCAGCAAGATGTCTACACACAAGCGTAAAAAAAGACTCAGAAAAAACAGACACAAAAAGAAAAAATAATTTCTTATTAGTTCTCTAAAAGCCGCCTTAGCTCAGCTGGTAGAGCAATTCACTCGTAATGAATAGGTCGTCGGTTCGAATCCGATGGGCGGCTCAGGGGATTAAGAAAACAAGCCAAAATCGAACTTTCCTAAAACTCATATTCTCAATTGATTGATAAGAAAACATATTTAAAGTAACCAATCGAGTCTTCAGTCCGATTTAACCTATTCTTTTTTGAAGACCTCACTAATTCAAAGAGCTTTAAACGAAAAGAACCTCAATAGACGAACTTGGTTCACCACAAACCAAATAACTATCAAGGCTCTTTTCAAATTGTAAACTTTTTCATAGTGGTGATTGTGTTCGTTTCTTACCAATTTAACAGTATCTTTAAAAAGATGCAAGTAAAAAATTATTTGGACTAAATTAGATGCAAAAGAAAATTTTATACTAATTGATTTCAGATATTTATAATAGTAAGTTATCTTTAGATTAAATCAAGGAGGAATTATGAGATTCTTAATTGGGTTGTTATTATCTGCTGTACTTTCTTTTGCTCAGTTGAGTGGTTCTAAAAGTTCTATTGGTGATTTTGATTACTATCATTTCAATGATTATTCTACAGGCAATTCAACTTATGGAAGTGGTTATAGTATTGGTGATAATTATTACGGCACTTTTAATGATAATGAAGGAAATTCATATAACTATTCTGATTACCAAATAGGTGATTATAATTATTTCGATATGAATTCAAGCACTGGTGAAAATATCTCGGGCACTTCTTATAATATTGGTGATTATAACTATACTAATTATTCTAATGGTGAAACTTCGACTTCAATTAAGATAGGTGATTATAATTACTCCAATTCTAGTGATGGCAGTAGTTCAACAACATATAAAATTGGTGATACTGAATATATTCAGTTTAATAAAAGTTGGAAAAAAGATAACGACTATCTGAATCAGTTTTATAAGAAGAAGAAATAAGTAATAATTATTTCTGAATATTGTCAGTGATAATTGAAGAATATTTCAACGATTTTAATGGGGTATAGCACCTAAAGAAAGGGGGTGGGTCTTGTGATGAAAACCGCACTTCCATTCTTATGCAAGTTTTAAGATCGTCTTTGATTTAATACTGCGATAGTGAGTGGGTATAAATTCTAAGAGCCGTTCTAAGGTGTTTTCTTTTGTTAGTTCATAGTTATGTAGGGGTAAGTGAAAAAGTCTTCAAATTACCCCTACTTTGCCTCTTAAAACCTACGCTATTTTGACGGTTATTTTTACGGTTGAGTCAAAGAAAATACGAAAATTTTCGTAATTGTAAGATTGGTAATTAAATCAGCTTAGATATATCAGTACATTTTAAATTATTCGTTACCCTTACTTATCCGCTTCTTTTCCTCTATGCCTTGCTCATAGCTTTTCATCAGTTCTGTTAATCCTGTATCTGATTCGAGTTCCCAGCTTGCAAAACTTTTTTTACTTTCTTGAAAATATTGTTCGAGAGCATCCAAAGCTTTATTTGCATTAGATAGATCAGGTCTAATAACATATTTTCCATTTTCATCTTTGATTCCTTCTTTAGGCAATTTAAAGATTTCTTTCTGTCTCGGATTATTCCTTGACTGATCTATTCCCTCTTCTTCAAATATTTTTTTCATTTCTTTGTTTACCATTTTTTGAAACTCCTTATTTTTTATTATTCGTTTAATCTCCATTGGGGTTTTTGCTCGTGTCTATCAAATACTCTAATTAGTGATTCAATATCTACTTCACCGCTTATTTTCATTCTTGCATACCGCCAAGCAAGAATTTTATACCTTCCTTCATTTGTGATGTTGCGATATTGTCCGTTTAATATTCTGTTTGTTCTTTTCATGGTTACTCTTTTATTTTGCTTCAGTTCGCATTTTAAAGACTTCTTGATAGACCTTATTCTAGTTTGGGATGATCATCCTTAATCCTTATTGTTGGTTTGAGATTTAGTTCATTTTGAAACGTATTTAACATTATCCGCTTCACTCTGATTGGCGTCTTTTTGAGTGGTTAAAACTGAATCGTGAATTGTTACCGCCCAAATATTTTCTTTTGCTATTTGCGGGATGATCTTATGAATTATAATATTTGCTTCAGCTCTTTGAAGTTGGATTGCTAAATTTTTGTAATCGTCTTTTTTATAGTGCTTAATTATATCCGCAACATTCGGAAACAGTTTTCGGAAATTTTTTCCTTTCCTCATAAACATAATTTTCGTTTTCTCTGCTATAAATATTTTTGCAAAGACTTTCACTTTGAAATCGTCTCTATTTTCGTAAACATCTGAACTCATTCATTAGATATTCGTAAAACATTCCATTACAAGTAAGCTCTTTATAGAGTTCAATATCCCTCTCTTGTAAATCAAGATACATCTATATTTTTATTATAAACATAAGAGAGATTTATATTATTATATCTACTTAGATACTTATCTATGAGTATATTCAAGAGGAAAGGTTGACTGTTCGCTATATCTACTTCAGCTAAGGGTTGCTTATTGTAGCTTAAATATGGTCAATATCTCTTGAAAGGTTTGTAACATTATTATGTATTCTACCTGCTGTATCATCAACAGTGAAAAAAAAATTTGTGTCGTTTATTAAGTCTATTGAAATGTTATAAGCAATATATTTTTCAACATCCGTTACATTTTTTTCTATGTAGTTGTAAGCTCCATCGTAATCTAAATTAATCCTGTTCATACACTCGAAGATATAATTAACACTTTCGATTTCAGTCATCTTAATTTTATGCTCCAATTTTCTTTTTGTTACTCTTTTAATTAATTCCCTATCGGTTATCTCTACCTTTCGAAATTTTCTATATCGGTATTTTTCCGTAAACCGATAACCTCTTGCTTTTTCTCCCTCTGATATATAAATTATCCGTCTGGATAATTCCCTGTTGTATTAATTCATCAAGATATTTTCGATAATAACTGCCGATCACTTTAATAAATATCGTAGATTTCAAGGAATAAAATCATCAACAGAAATTGATTTATTTAATACCCTTTCTAGTATAGAGTTTGTTAATTATGTAATAGTATTTACCAATATGTCTTTTGATTCGCACGAACTTAAAATTCGAGGGGACATATGCTCTCATACGCCCCTCCACTTTTAAATAAAAAGTTCGGTTTGGTATTTAACTTCAGTTTTGCTATCAGGCTTGAAATCGAAAGTCAATAAGAGTATATCTTTCACCCGTGAATTTGCTTATTGGCGATACGTTTGAACGTGTACCACGTTTTAGAATTTCATCGTGTGGAATAGTCATAGTCTGATCCATAGGTAATCAGAATGTCTTTCCCTTGATTGATTGCTTTCTGTACGTGATAGTCTCGAAGTGAAGCTAATCCGTTGTAAAGTCGTTTAACGGAATATTCGAAGTGATTTTGGTGTGTGCGCATCTTGTTGCTCCTTTATCTTGAGAGACATGCTACACGCACACCTGTATTTCTTATAAACCCGTCTCTCTAATTCTATAATAATATTTACAAACACTTTTAGGTGCTACGTGTCTGTAAATACATCAGGAATTGGCGAACCATTATCCATTTCGCCAAAATAACTTTTAGAGAGTTTTAGACTTAATATTAAATAAATCGCACCAGCTTCTAGCTGTTTGGTGATGACAGTCTAATAAACCACCTAATTTTCGAAAATTAATTAGACCATTCTTTTTAAGTGCTAACTTGCAATTTGCGGAGAGATATTTTTTTACTGCATCAATTTTATCGGAAGGAAGTTTTGATTGACGATAATCATCAATAAGTGTCCTGAATATTCTCATTATCAACTTTGTTTGTCTTTCTCGATCTTAGTGTTTTTATGATATTATGCGCATTTTCTAGTTCTCGGTCTTTATTTCGTTCTTCGCTATTCTTTTTATCAAGTGCTTTTTCATAGACTTTATTTTCTGCGGTTAATTGAACAACTTTTTTTGATAGTACTCCATTTTTCAGCTTCATATACTGACCGTTCTTTATGCATCCTTTTGTTAGATTCTATAACTAATACTAAAATCGATATTGTTATCTGCCGAAAACAATAATTAAAAGTTTTTTCGTCAATGTCTTTTTCTCGATTTATAGCATTAAGATGTAATGAACCAACACCTTCATCTAAGACAGAATATTTCGAATAATACATATAACTACTGATGAAAAGAGCTTCTTGGTTTGGATATAAATAATCGTAAGATTTCTTCGTTAACTCATAATCATTCAAGTCCGTTTTAATGAATTCATCAAATTGGTTTTTGAATCTTTTTTTTAGTTTGTCTTTAATGTTGTTGTTCATTGTCAGCCTTTAAAATTGTAATAGACCATTTGATTGCGTAATAACTTAGCCGAATGAAGTACATAATGAAGATGTAAATTCAGTACACCGAGTAGAATAATATATTCTTCATAATGTCGCCATAGCCTGAACCCATATTCCTTTAAAAATTCCGAACTATACATTAAACGAGCAATTCCAATAATTGCAAGTATCACACAAACTGATATTATAAAAATGATTGTTTCTCTTGCAATTATTTTTTTGGTTTTTAGTTGCATCAATTTACCTTAATAAGAAAATGTGAAGTATCATTTTAAAAGTTCAGAAATAATTACTCTTGCATCTTTTGACTTACGCTTATCACCTAGCCCAACGGAAATTACATAATTGCCAAAATCTATTTCGAATTTCCTATCCATTATGTCAATTTGAGAAATATAATTTCGGGTAATTCGTGATCTTCCCTTTTCCAATAAATTGTGATATGTGCTGTTTATAAATCAACTGAAAAAGGGTTTGAAATGCATTATACACTTCATCCGAAGAATCAAGTAAATTCCATTTGCTAATTAAACTTAGTGAGTCGTTATCGAAATAAAGATCGCCAAGCGTGTTTTCTTCTAAGTCAATAATTTCATAGGATTCCCAATTATTGTTACCAATGTCAGTGTCTTTCTTACAAACAAAATCTTGTTCGAGAAGATAAAGCACTTCACCTTTAGCATCACCTATATGAAGTTCAATATCACCAAATGTAATTGAATTTACTTGACTGAATAATATGTTACTAAACAGTATAATACAGATAAGTATAAAAAAACCTCTTTTCATTTTAGACCCACTTGTTTGTTGAAAATTTAATTGAGAGCAAAAAGAAAACTGCGGTTATTATATCAATAAACATCCATATACTTTTATCAAAATAAATCGGGAATATCGGATTGAATAAGATTGCAACAAGTCCAAAACTCCATATCCAAAAATCATTCTTTCTCTTTGTAATTAAGGTGAGATAAAGAAGCTGCGGAGATAAAAACTACTAATCTTAAGAAAGTGTAATAACCATAGGGTAAGTCAAATACCGCAAGTATCAATGAGTACTGAGATTATTATTTTGGGGTAAGTTAATTTCATTTAATCAGTGTTAGCTTTATTTTTCTTTGTTGGTAATGGTCCTGCGTGTCTTTTGCTCCATTCCGAGTGCAGGTATTCCGATTATTATCACAATAATACTTCCCCAGTGTCCGAAGAAATTATAAGCGGCTATAATGGCTATGATGAAAATAATTACAGCCCAATCAAATTTTTCTTTTGTTTTTCCCACTTTATTATTCTCCAAATACTAATTTCCAAGCATTATGTATTAACAGGAAGTACAAGTAACCAAGACCTAATATTATAGCAACTTTACCAAGTGGTAAAAAAATTAATTCATCTAACTCCTTATTCTCCAAAGAAAATAAATAAACGACAAAACCGAGAAAGGGAACTGTCACTATCATTCCTATTATTACTTTCACCAATACTCATAAATACCTTTAGAATAATTTAATCTGCAAATATTTGATTAAAGTTGCAATAAATTTATTGAGTTTCGTAAATCTTCACTCCTTAAATGAGAATAAATTTGAGTTGTTGATAAGTCTTGATGACCTAATCAGTCTACTTACTTCTGAATCGGAACATCTTTTTGAACCAACCAACTTGCAAAGGTGTGTCTTAAGCTATGCCATTTATAATTCTCCTTTAGTTTTTGCTTTCTTGACATACTTTTTGAATTTCTTTGTAGTGAAATCGAGTTTGAACCGCTCATTGTTTCTTGTAAAGACAAAAACATTATCCTTATTTCTTTCGCTGAGGATTTTATAAACTTCTTCATTCATTGGTATGCTTCTAATTCTTTTGCTTTTTGTGAGGTGTTCTCTGTTGTCAAGTATTATTAACTTATCTTCAAAATCAATTTGATTCCATTGTAGATTTACTGCTTCAGCTCTTCTCATTCCAGTATCGAGAGAGAATAAAACTATATCTCTAAAATCTATATCCTCAATTACTGATAGTAACTTCTTAAAATCTTCCTTGCTGAAAAAGATAGGTTGACGTTCAGGTGTTCGGAAGTTCTTCATATCTCGAAATGGATTAGTTTCCAAAATTCCCAATTCAATAGCATAGTTAAATGCTTTTCTCAGGTGTGCTAAATGCTTTTGTGCAATGTGAGGAGATACTTTCGCTTTTCTCATTATGTAATTAGCAGTATCAAGTTTTGTAATTTTATCCAAGTATGTGAATTCAAAGAAAGAATTGAACTCATTAAAAATAACCTTGACAGCTTGTGTAGTGGAAGGGGAATGGAGTTGTTCGGAATACTTGAGGTCAGTCCGTTTTGAATTGGCTGAATTTGATTTGAGAGCTTTCAGATTGAGACTTTTTGAAGTTATTGAGGAAAACATTAGCCCCAGCTTTTTTCTTTGCTCCAGTGGAAATAGCGGTTCTTCTTCCGTCGGGTTTTTCATAATACAAATAATAGTAACCGTTTGAACGCTTTGAAAGAAACATAAATGTAACCTCCCTCAAAGCTCTTTTTGGTTAGTTTGGTCATCAATATCAGTCATCAATTCTCTGTAAGTTGTTTAATTACATGGTAGAGCAATTCACTCGTAATGAATAGGTCGTCGGTTCGAATCCGATGGGCGGCTCAGGGGATTATTAAAAGCATTCGTCGTTATTTGCACTCCGATAAAACATACCTAACTTTGTTATATTTAATAATTTATCTATTAGTTTACTCAAGTTGCTGAATAGGATTGAGAATTAAAAAGTGATCTATGATAATTAGACATAATGTACTATTACATTTAAAAATAAAAATATTTGACTATAAATATGGAATGATTTATATTCTTCCGGGCACTTTTCCAGGCTACATAACCTCACCTACAGAAATAGGCTTTTGTATTTTTAATAGATACCAACCAACGTGATTTTTACAGAAAATCATATAAAGCTTATTGCAAATAACAATATTTGAGGTGTGCTATGAAATCTTCTTTACTAAGAGGAGCTCTTTTCTCGCTTTGCTTTCTATTATTACAATCCTTCCTAATTGCACAAAATGTTCCTTATCAATCTGCACCTGTAAACGCATCCAGACATGGGAAACAACGTCACCAACATTATACTGGTGGTATGTTCCCAATCCATATTCTGCCGGTCCTTTTAATTATAGTGTACAGGTTAGTACAAGTTCTTCAAGTTTTACCGGCAGTCTAATTGTAGATGCTACTGTTTCGGCGGCAGCGCCGCTTCGTATAGTGTCAGCGGTCTATCCGGCGGGACTACTTATTATTGGAGAATAGGAGTAAACGGAAATCATTCAGCTATATGGGCGTTTACACCGTACAGGCTCGGGGCGGCGGCGGTTCAACAACATATTACACAATTACTTCAACGGCAGGTGTACACGGCTCAATTTCACCTTTAGGCTCGGTTAGTGTTGCCGAAGGAAATAATCAATCTTATACCATTACTCCCAGTGTTGATTATATTATCGACGATGTTTTGGTAGATAATGTTTCGGTCGGTGCGGTTGCGGCTTATCAATTTTCAAATGTAACCGCAGCCCATACAATTCATGCCGAGTTTGAACCCGTGGTAGATACAACATTCGTTGCAATAACGGGAGATGATACCAACGGCGATGGGAGCAGAGCAAATCCTTACAGAACTATTCAACGTGGTCATAACAGAACGGATTATGGCGGTATTGTGTATATCTACAACGGCAACTATGCCGAGGATGTTGTTCTCACCAAACCTATTTCTATGATCGGTGAAACTAATCCTTCAACACGTTCATTCTTAGACTTCGGGCAAATGACTGTACAATTAAGAATTTTGATATTACCGACTCCTCACCAGGACCTGGAATTCAAAAGGTTGGATTTGAGACATACGACTTTCTTGAAAATCTGCACATAGAAAATGTTGATGTCCACAACAATGCAGAACAGGGAATACTAATTGAAAACATGGATAACATCACAATAAAGAATTCACGTTTCCGAAATAATCAAATGGCAGGTATGGCATTCTGGTCAGCTAATAATGTTAACTATTGAAGACGTTGGTCTTGAAGATAACTTACGAGGAATGTGGATGCATGATTCGAAAGATATTGAAATATCTTATCTCTATGCCGAGGATAACGGTAAAAATTATCCCGCTTTGTATCCCGATGAAAACGGTATAACGTTCACTAATTGTGAAAACCTTACGCTTTCCGTTGTCAATGCCGATAATAACGAAGAAAAGGGGATGGCGTTTTGAAGATTGTTCATTCCTGAACTTTCAATCAAGTCTCTGCCTCTCAGAACAAAACAGACGGAATCGCTTTTGTTAATTGTAATAATGTTGATTTTAATACGGGCTTTGCATCGGAAAACGGATTACTCTCGGGAGACCATGGTTTAGAACTGGTTAAGTGCGAAGACTTTAGCCTTTCCAATTTTGCCGCAAATTTAAATTACAGTGACGGTGGATATATCTCGGAACAAATTATGACCGGATACTGATCATTACGACCCAAGCGATTCACCTTCTTCTTATTTGATCGATGAGTTTATGGGACAAAACAGAAACATTTTATTTGAAGATGTAACTGCGGATGGAAACGGCCTTGATGGATTCTATATGGTGCATGTAAACTTCGGTACGTTTAATAATCTAATTATGACAAATAATGGTCTGAATGGACTAAATGTTGATGCATCCCAGCATTTGGAATTTGAGGATGGGACTTTTGATAACAACGGTTCAATTGGTATTGCAATTGCTCCTGTTGACGCACGGGCACACACCTTCACACATGATAAGCAGCGATGAAATTACGGAGCTTTCATTTAGGGGAACGGTGAGCGCTTCCAATAATTCATTGGGAATGAAGATTGGTTTTATACAGATACCAAAATTACCGATCCTTTGTTTTATGGTTACTTTGAACTTTTCAATAATGTTACGGCTCTTCAGATTTCGGGTGATGTCAGTAAATCCGTCTTTTTCAGGCTTTTACCTGAAAGCCGGCAGTTCATTGGGAACTTTCATTACATCTATCGGGGGTGATGAACCGATCAGGCATATCAATCAACAATTCGATCTTTGAAGGATACACGCCAGCCGTGCCCGCTATTGCTTTAACTAATGCGGCAAATGATGTGGATGCTAGATATAATATTTTTGTCGGTGCTGCTAATGATGCCGATGTTGATGATATAATTTATGATGAAAATGATAACGGAGCACTCGGTTTAGTAAATTATTCCAATTGGACTGATGGTAAACCTGCTATCGATATAGGCTCAACCTATGCGTACACTGGGTCAACGGTTACAATCCCCATAAGTTTGAATGTATCTTCTACTCCGCTTTCCTTTAATCAATTGTACGGTGAATTGGAATTTGACGAAACGAAACTCGAGTATAAATATACGACTGGAGGAACAGGTACTATCTTAATGATGCGGGATGGGTTATTGCATTCGATCATTCAACATCGGACATTTTGAAATTCATGACCTTCGGATTTAATGCAATCAACTCAAGCGGTATATTGTTCTATGTAACATTTGAAGTTGTTGATGGTGTTGACGGTTCAGTTGATGTTACAGGTCAATCCGTCAGTTTGGGAGGCTGATACGATTACGGATAAATTAACAATCAATACAGGAACAGTTAATTATACTGCTTCAGCTTCAATATCACTTGTTAAAGGCGATGCTACTCTTGATTTTACTGTAGATATGGGTGACTACATTGCTGTAATCAATCACGTTAATGGTATACTGCTTACAGACAAGCTTTAATAAACGCAAATGTGAACGGTGATGCAGAAGTAAATGAACTGGATGCTGCTGATATTTATGCATATATAAATACTGGTGTTTGGCCTAATGCACCTGTTGGTGGAAGCGGTATGTTGTTGTTTGCTACCAGCAGCGTTCATTCAGATGGACTGTTGAGGTTCCCTATTACTTTGTCGGATGCTGTCAATGTAAGAAGCTTAGAAATAGAGCTTCTCTATAATGAAGATCAACTTGATTACAGAAATTTCATTCAATTGTTAAGTTCGGAAAATAATTTAGTCTCAGTACAGAAGATTTCCGATGGTAAGGTGAAAATAATTTATATGTCGGCTAATGCGAAAAATGGTTCTCTAATTCCAACCGAAGTTAGATTCAACATAAACGGAGATCCTAATGCCTTAACTCAAATCACCTCAAAATATTCAGTAAACGGTGGCGAGATGATTGTTGGACCAACACTATGGTTCAAATGGTGTTACAGGTGTTGAAGAAGATGCAGTTCCCACTCAGTTTGAAGTTAGTCAGAATTATCCTAATCCGTTTAATCCTACAACAACAATAAAATATTCGGTATCCGGAGAATGGTTTTGTATCAATTAAGATATATGATATTCTTGGTAGAGAAATAAATACACTGGTTAATACTGAAGTTAAAGCAGGTGTTTATAAAGTAACCTGGAATGGTGCTAATAATTACGGTTCTAAGGTTGCAAGTGGTATTTACTTACTATCGGGTTATTAAGTGGTCCGAATGTGGTTACCAAGAAGATGGTGCTTATAAAATAGATAAGTAGTTCTTCAAATTATTATAGGTGCAGGTTGCAAAAGCCTGCACCCGATATAATGAGGGGTGTAACCAGTGAAAAATTTAATAAAGTATTTAGGAATCTTATTTTTATTCAGCTTAACGGTAATCTCTCAGACTACCATTAGTATTGATAACAAAACGGGATCAATTGGTAATACCGTTACAATTTCCGTTTACTCTACTTCTGTAACTAATGTTAAGGATTTTACTTTTCAAATCAGCTATGACCAAAGTAGCGTTGAATTTCAAAGAAGTAGATAAATCCGGTTCACCGTTACCCAACAGTGATGATTTCTTAATGTATACGGAAAGTGAAGGAGTTATTGCTGTAAGTTATTTCAATTCCGATTCGGTGTCACTCAACGGTAAGTTATTTGATATAAAATTCAAATACCTTGGAAGTTTCTCGGAGTTTCGATTTGAATATGCCCGCTTAAGAGATTGGAATGGTAGGAGATTTGACCTTGTTTTGGATAACGGCAGCTTGGCGGAAACTACTGACCCCGATGTAAAACTGTATTCTCCTAGTGGTGGAGAAATATGGGAAGTTGTTGGAGACCCGCAAAATATTACCTGGGCTAGTGTTTATTTGAATGATGTGGAAATTGATTACTCAACTGATGATGGAACAAGCTGGACGGATATTGAAAATAATTACGACGCCACAGATGCATATTATTCTTGGACTGTCCCTTCAGTAACTTCTAATCAATGTAGAGTAAGAATTATAAGTTCTTCAGATTCTACTGTCAATGATACAAGTAATGTGTTCACAATTAATTCAACAGCAGTTATTACTGCCCTAACTCCTAATGGAGGAGAGGTTCTAAAGGTTGGGGTGTATAAAAGAATCAAATGGACTTACAAAAACATAGTAAACGTAAAAATAGAATATACATCAAATGCTAACGCTGCTACTCCTACATGGGATGTTGTCTCAGCCGGTACTCCGGCGGATAAATGTTACTATGAATGGGTAATCCCAAATTCATCCTCTTTAGAATGTAAAATACGGTTGAGCGATGCTTCAAATTCTGCGATAAATGATTTAAGTAATGCGGTCTTTAAATTTCTCCAGCACCGGTCAACGTTACTTTTGCGGATGTATTTGAGGCAACATTAAATCAGAGTTACTAAAGTGCCTGCACCTGGCAACAAGGCCTATTTTTGGGCTGGGATGGTGATTGTTGGGGTTGGGATAGTGAAAATAATCCCACAACCATTCACGATCAAAATGGTACAAGGCAAATGTACTTTCAGTGATACTCTAATCGTAAAAGGAACAGTTCCACTAACCGTAGGCTGGCTTACTTCAGTAAAATATTTTGTAATGCAAGCTTCATTTGATCCGGATAAAGTTCGGCCGGATACATTAATTGCTGCTTCTGAAGATTTAGGAGTTTACTCGTATAGTGTGCGTGACAATATTCTTAGTATAACCTGGTATAACAATGAACCAATTGATTTACACGGAAAATTGTTTGATGTAAGATTTACTTATTCTGATATGATGGATCCTGATGAGTGGGTTGATTCCACAACTTGGTCAATCAATCAATTTACAAACAAACCCTTTGTTTTTGCAACTGATCCTCGAACACCTACTGTTACTTTAGATCCTGCCAACTTTCAGTGAACTGAAGATAGAATCTTTTGAAATTGAGAAATTCCAAAGGAGATTTAATTTCCGATTTAGCATTTACTAATGGCAGTCTTGCCCTTACAAATTCTTCATCTGTAAAAATGATGAAACCTGTGGGTGGTGAGGTATGGGGAGTTAGTGACGGTACCCGTAAAATTGAATGGGAAAGTGTTCTGACAAATAATGTTAGACTAAGGTATTCCAGCAACAATGGCAGCAGTTGGACAACTATTGTCAGCTCAATTTCAGCCAGCACGGGTTCTTATGAATGGACACTCCCAAATATAAATTCAACAACTTGTAAATTACTTATTGCAAATGTTGATGATCTGGGCGTGCTGGATGTAAGTGATGCTTTTACAATTACAAACACAAAAAGCTTAGATCTCGTGAAACCTGATGGCGGAGAATCTTAAAAAGCGGAAGCGAAAAAGATATTGAATGGAATTCATCTAATATAGCTGAGGTAAAATTGGAATATACCTTAGACGACGGAACGACTTGGCTGGAAATTGAACCAAGTGTTCCCGCACTTGATAATTCTTATACATGGTCAGTTCCCGATACTGTTTCGTCATTAAGTAAAATCAAAGTTACGGATGTTTCCGATAACTTAATTGCTGATTCAAGTAACAACGTATTTACAATTACAAGTGGATTAACGCAAATTTCTATACCTGATACAAACGTTGCTGCCGGTGAATCAACTCTATCCCAATAAAAGCTGAGTGGTTGAATGATGTTTCATATCTTAATTTTAGAATAGAATATGATACAACTAAAATCACTTTTGATAGAGTTGATGTTGTTTCCGAATTAGATGATGCCGGATATTTTACATCATCGGTTAAAAATGGCATTATTTCGGCAATTTGGCTTGCGTCAACTCCGGTTGATTGCCATGGTGAACTTTTCCATCTTTTCTTTAACTATGACGAAACATCAGTTGCAAATCTTCATTTTATTTCAGGTAAAGCTCAGAATTCTAATCGAGATAATTTAGGCATTCAATTAAATGACGGAAGTGTTTCTCCTATGCCTATTTCAATTACAATACCTGTTGTTGTTAATCCGTCCGGTAATAATTCTATACCGATTCAGTTCGGAACATTGGAATCTATTGGAACAATGAATTTAGAGATTCAATACGATGAAGAATCAGTAACATTGAATGATGTAAGTGTCAACTTGCCGTCTTTATCTTCGTTTACATATAGTGCAAATTCCGGAATTTTGAAAATTGATTGGACTGGGGCAGCGATTCAAAACGTTAGTGGAGATTTGTTCGAAATGAATTTTGCATATAATCCGAATGCTGAACCGGCTAATAACTTATTTAGCGAGATTAGAATTGTAGAAGCAGCAATTTTGGATGAACAAAATGAGCTAGTTGATGTAATTGGTTTGAATGGATGTATGAGTCAAAACACTGAACCAGCCGTAAAACTTTTTGCGCCAAACGGTGGCGAGGTTTGGAACTCCGTTTCAAATACTGAAAAAATAGAATGGGGAAGTGTTTTCCTTAATACAGTCTCCATTTATCTATCAACGGACGATGGATTAAGTTGGGTGTTAGTTGACTCATCGGTAAATGTAGCAAAGGGATTCGACGACTGGACTATTCCGAATGTTTCTTCCGATCAGTGTAAAATGAAAATAATATCGGATGAGGAAAATGAAGTTTTTGACATAAGTGAGAATACATTTTCCATCCAAGTCGTTTCTGGAGTAGAAGAGGAACGCTTACCAACTGAGTTTAACGTTGATCAAAATTTTCCAAATCCTTTTAACCCAAGTACAAAAATTAGATATGCATTGCCGGTTCAAAGCAAAGTTAATCTTACTATTTATAATCTGCTTGGGCAAAAGGTTGAAACTCTTGTTAATGAAGTAAGACCGGCAGGTTTTCATGAGATTGTTTGGTATGCCGGAAATTATGCGAATGGTATTTATTTCTTCAGAATAATAGCAAGTGATTATATAAAAACTAAAAAAATGATTCTTCTAAAATGAGAAACGTTAGTATAAAAATGAGTGAAAATATTTTTTGTAATAATTCTTTACCGAGAAGAAGGTGGAGGAGTTAATGGATCATAAAATTCAAAATGGAATTCGCACCATATTATTTTTAGTGCTACTAATTTGTTTTTCTGATGCCGAAAAAGTTTACGCACAAAATGAAATTCAGAAACAGATCCCGAAATGTAATTTCGTTTTCTACTACCATAATCGATGAAGACGGAAATCGATTGCCTGACGGAAATTATAATATAAAGCTTCACTTTATATGACCAGTTATCAGGCGGTGAAGAAACTTGGAGTAGATCATTCGCCAATCTTAGAATTGAAAATGGTGAACTAGAAGTAATCTTGGGCGCAGATGGTAAACTCAAATCAAATTACTGTTCCATTGGATAAAAAATATTATTTCGCTTTTGAGATAGAGGGAGTAGCAGTTAGAGGAGATTGTGAGAGAATTGAACTTTCAGCCGTTCCATACAGCTTCGGGTGCAAGGTATGCTTGGACTTTGGAAGATGAAGCCGTAACTACCGAGAAAATTATTCCACTAACTATTACGAGTGAAAAAATTAAAAGTGTCGATTGGAATAAAATTATGGGAGACGTTGATCCCGATCCGTATTCAATTTACTGGACAATTTTAGGAAATATAATTTATGGACCGGAAAGAAATTATCTCGGTACAATCGAACGGAAAAATTTTGTTTTTAAGAGTTTTAGTATACAAAGAATGCTCTTTGATCCTTACGGTTATGTTGTAATGGGTACTCCTCAAGATTCAGTCGATTTCGAAATTATTGGCGATGCAATTTTCTCGGGCGATGTTTACATAAAAGGTAAACTCGGGGTAGGAGTTGATCCTGCACGAGCAAAAGTCCATGTTAATTCGGATAATATAACACCTTTTTTAGTCACTCATGATAACGGTAGTTTTGTAGTTAATACAAATGGAAGTGTAAAATTTCTAACCGAAGTTTCTGGAAGTGAAGAAGGAACTAGAAAGCTATGCACTCTTTGTCGATGCCATAGATCAAGGTATAGCTATACGAATTGACGGAGATTCAAATAATGATAACAACTTCGTCTCCTTTCGGGATTATAACAGTAGTAGTGCAAAAGGACGAATAGAAGGGGAGAGCTATGTAAATTGGCTTGCCAACCCGGTTAACATTGCCCGTGATGTCTACATAATTGCCGCGGGTGTTGCCGATGCAGTTGCTATCGCTATTCAAGCTGCAAGCACCATCGAACCTGTCGAAGCTGCATCGGTAATTTCTTTTTCGGCAGAGGTCGCGTATAATTTAGTTCAAATTACATTAGAGTTAGTAAATATGGGAGTTACTTATGAGTCCGGCAGCGGAGACTATGCAGAGTGGCTTCCCAAACTAAATCCAGATGAGAAGTTTGTACCGGGCGAAATTGTCGGGGTTATAAACGGACAAGTAACCAAGTATACAACCGGCGCAGATAATTTATCATGCATTTCATTTTCACCGATAATATTAGGCAACCAGCCTAAAGCGGGAACTGAAAACATTTTTGAAAAAGTTGCCTTTCTCGGACAAGTGCGTGTAAAAGTTGTCGGAAAAGTAAATAACGGAGATTACATAATTCCTTCCGGTTTGAATGACGGTAACGGGATTGCTATATCTCCGAGTATGATGACACTGGACGAATATTCAAAAATTGTCGGTCGCGCTTGGCAGTCATCCGATTCCGAAAAACTAAAATACATTAACACTGCTATTGGTTTTAATAATGGTCAGGTAATCGAGTTAATAAAAGCAAAAGAAATTAGTAGTAGATAAACTCGAAAGCGAATTAAATGACCGAGTTGAAAAACTCAGACAGGCTAAGAATGAATTAATGGAACTGAATGAACAATTTAATACAGTCACTTCCGAATTGCATGAGTACTTTTTTAAAGAATGGAAGTTACATAGATGCAGAGACACCTTCTAAAAACGTGAAAGAAAATTGAAGAGATGTAATTATGAAAATTTTTACAAAGCTTTTTATTCAGACAATTATTTTCTGTTTAATCGGTGTTGTTAACTTGGTATTTGCTCAACCTCAATCGCCAACCTTGACTGAGAAAGAAGTTGAAAGCATCCGTGAAGCAAAAATTAAAAACCAAACTCAATGGGTTTTCACAACTAACATTGTCAATTCCGAAGAAATAAAAGCAAAAACACTTTACCGGGAATTTAACGGCAACGGAAATATGACACGGCAAATTATTTATTCACCGGATGGCAGCATCATTAGTGATGCCGAATATGAATATGATAATAATGGGAGAGTAATCAATTCCAGTAAAAACGAAACGAAAGTTAATGCTAAGAATAGATACATATATAATACCGATAATAAACTGGAGAGAATTGATACATATAATGAATCTAATGAACTTGCTGCCAGGATGAATCTTTCCTATGATCCTAATCGATCAACTTACTAAAATGGTGACAGCTACACCGAATGGAAGTTTTAATCTAGAATTTAATTACATCTATAACCAAGATGGGAAATTGATCGAGCTTAATACACTCGACACAAAAAATAGAATTAGTTCTAAAAGAGAAAACAAATACGATTCGAACGGTAATCTTGTTGAGGAAATCACTTACGATAATTCTAATAATATTATTCAGCGCACAATAAAAAATTATAACGATAAAAATGAGCTCGTTAAAGAAGTAGTAAAAAATAAAAACGAGGATACGGTTTCCGAAACGATTTATGAGAAAGATGAAGACGGAACTATTCTTGAAAAAGTTGAAGCAAACACCGGCAGCTAATTTGAAAAAGCGTACTGAATTTAGTTATGATGAATTTGGTAATCTTTTGCAGATGATAGTTTACAATAAACTGGATGAACAGGTTTCAAAAGTCGAAAACCAATTTGAATATTACCAATGATGATGAAAAATAGCATAGCACGGTGTAGTGTAAGCGGTTTAATGCCTAAAACTTACCGGGGAGTTTGAGAGTATGAAAATAATTTATAATTACCTTTTGGTCTTGCTTTGTGTTTCCTTTTTTGCGGAAAATATTGATCAGGACAAGAATACACAATTCTTAATCGTTCGTTTGAAGAAAACCGGATTGTTATTTCAGGAGCTTCAAATCGAGTGCTTTCAGCTAGCATCGGTCGGACGGTTACCGGGACGATTGTCTCAGATAATATAGTTCTCCATACAAATCTATTTGCCCGTCATGTTTCAAACAGAGATTCGGTGACCAATACTACCGGGAACGAACCAGTCACAAGTAAATATTCTCTTAGTCAAAACTACTCCAAAATCCGTTTAACCCAGAGCACGAAAATAATTTATTCCGTAGCTGCCGAGGGCAATGTAAATATTACAATATACAACATGCTTGGTGAACGAGTTAAGACTTCTTGTTGATAAAACAATGAGCGCGGGTGAATATGAGGTAACCTGGAATGCACATAATTTTTCGAACGGAGTTTACTTCTGTGTGATGAAAAGCGGTGAGTACATAAATTCAAAAAAAATAATTTTGCTAAAATGATTTATTCCGGATTTAACAAAGTCAGGAAAATCATTGTTGAATATAATAAAGCTATTGAGAGGTTAAAATGAGAACTGTGCATTTTTATATAACCAAAATAATTGTGACTCTGATTATTATCTTGTTTCTCACATGCAATCACAATTTAACCGCTCAAACAGGAATTGTAAAAAGTATACCAGAAGTGATCTCATTTGACGGAATTATAACAGAATGCTCAAGGAGAAATAATCCCGGACGGTGAATATCTAGTAATATTTTCATTGTACGATAAGCCTTCCGGCGGAGAACCATTGTGGACAGAAATAAACAGCAAATTAAAAGTAGTTAATGGAGAGTTCGGTACGTTCTTAGGAGATGAAAAGCATTCGGGAATCATTCGGATCTTTGTTTGATAAACAATTATACATCGGAATAAAACTTGGGTATGATAGTGAGTTTAGTCCGCGCATTAAATTGCTACCCACACCATTTAGTATGCGAGCTAAAATTGCAAGTGATGTTGCCGATAATTCAATCACTGAAGATAAAATTGTTCCTTTAGCTATAACCGATGATAGAGTTAAAAACATTGATTGGAATAAAATTCAAAATAAACCCGATTTCAACCAACCGCCGAAGAATAAACTCTCCGATCAAGACGCTATAGCCGAGCTGCCTTACTATTGGAGAAGGCATGGCAATTATTTGGAAACAGGAAATGAATTTTTAGGAACTGTCAATGATAGGAATCTCGTCATAAAAACCGACAGCGTAACTAGAATGATATTTGAACCGTATGGTAAAATTTGGAAGGGAACAGTTCAGGGATTCCGTTTTATTTGAGGTTATCGGGAAGAGTACTTTAGTGGATGTTTATGTAAGAGGTAAACTAGGTGTAGGCACCGATTTTGATAATACCTATACAAAACTTCAAGTCAAAGCTACAGGAAACCTAACGCCATTCAGAATTGACCATAACAACTCAAACATATTTAACATCGATCCGGAAGGGCGAGTTGTAATAACTAGTACACTTACCGGCGAAGACGATGCAACTGATAATTATCCGGTATTCATAGATGCAGTTGACCAAGGAATTGCAATACAACTTGACGGAAGTACAAGCGGAGATAATAATTTTGTTTCGTTTTGGGATGACGACGGTCCAACAGGGCGTATTGAAGGTCAAACATTGGGAGAATACTTTAGCGAATGCGATCAACATTGCTCACGATGTCTGGCTAGCAGCTCAAATAACGGCTCTTGCTGTTGCTATGTCTGTTGAACCCCTTGAAGTCCCCGATGTAATTAAACTTATTGATGAAATAGCTTACTTCGAGTTCGAGGTTGCATGGGCAATTTTTACAGTAGGAGTTACGTATGAATCAGGTGGTGCAGATTATGCCGAGTGGCTTGAGAAAACAAATCCAACGGATATCTTAAGTCCCGGAGATATTGTAGGAGTTGACGGCGGGAAAATTTCTAGGAAGACTGGTGGTGCCGAACAGATCAGTGACTGTATCATTATCCCCGTTCGTATTGGGTAATATGCCTCCGGCAGATGAAGAATATAAATATGAAAAAGTTGCATTCAGGGGGCAGGTTCCTGTAAAAGTATTGGGCAAAGTGATAGCAGGAGATTATATAATTCCTTCAGGTTTAGAAGACGGAATTGGTATTGCGGTTTCACCCGAGTTTATGACGGGAGAAGAATTTGCAAAAACCATAGGCCGAGCGTGGGAATCCTCAAACAACCAAGATGTAAAATTTGTGAATGTTGGTGTTGGTCTAGGTCTAAAAGATGTTACTGCATTGATTACAAAAAAAATACATGAAAATGAATTCCTTAGAAGAGAACTTGTCTCGAAAGATGTACAGCTAAATTCAATTGAAGCAAGAATAAAAGAAATGAAGGAAAATTTATCAATTATTAAAAGTGTGATTTATCGGAATGAGCAAAAAAATAATAATCAACAAAAAGTTACACTTAAATAGAATTGTATGAACGGTTGTGATACTTATTGTATGAAAAAATTATGAGGCAAAAAAATAAAATGAAATCAAAATTATCAAATACGTTGAAACTTTTATTCATTTTATTGACTATTCTTCCGGCTCTGCCGGTTTTATCGCACAGGGAGAATAACAAACACACATTTCCGGAATCGAATAAGTTTAAAGGTTTCTTAACCGATACAGACGGTGTTGTTTTTCCCGATGCAGAATATGATTTTATCTTTTCAGATTTATACAGAAGAGAATCCCAAAATACCATTTGGTCTGAAGTTCATAAAAATGTAGTTGTTCATAATGGTGAATTTACAAGTCCATTTGGGGAAAGGATGCGATCCTAGACCTTTGAATCTGCCGTTTGATACAAAATATTTTTTGGGTGTAAAAATTAACGATAATCCGGAAATGGAACAGCGGCTTGAGTTTGTAAGTTCACCATATAGTCTTTCCACGAAAATTGCTGAAACAGTACCGGATAATTCGATTACTGGAGAAAAATTTGCACCGGAATCCGTGACCAATGATAAAATTAAAAACATAAGTCTGAGAAAATTACGAACATCCCCTGGTATAGGTACGTTTGATAAATTGAATAAGTATGCTTCCGTACAAGGTTCGGATTTTGAGTGGTGGACTACTTTCGGCAATTTGATTTGGGGTCCCGAAAGGCACTTTTTAGGCACAAGAAACGAGCGCAATTTTGTAATCGGTACTCATGAAATACAAAGAATGTTGTTCGATCCATATGGATATATTGTTTTGGGAACCGCACAAGATTCAGTTGACTTTGAAGTTATTGGTAAAACCACTTTCGTAGATGGTTATATCAAAGGTAAACTGGGGGTTGGTGTTGATCCTGCCGAAGCAAAAATGCATATAAACGTACCGGGAATAAACAAATCCAGAAGTTGAATCCACTACGAATAGATTACCAAGGCAGTACTGTTTTTAATGTAGATGAAGAAGGGAGAGTCGTCATTACATCGAGTTTAAGCGGAAGTGATGACGATATTAATAATTACACTCTCAACATTGTGGGTGTTGATCAAGGTATTGCAATTAGAGTTGACGGAAGCGCAAATGGCGATAATAATTATATGTCGTTTTGGGATGATGGTGGAATGGTGGGCCGCATTGAGGGGCAGACAGCTTTAGAATATCTTGCTAAACCCGGTAATATTGCAACTGATGTTTACTTTGCTGCTTTAGTCGCAGCTGAAATAGTTGCTGCTGTTTCATTTTTATATCCTCTGCCAATTCCAACAGAACCTGCAGATATAATTTCAATAGCGGCCAACATTGCCGAGGTTATTTTTGTAACCGGCTGGGAATTAGGGCACCTTGGTGTTACCTATGAATCCGGCGGGGGTGATTATTCAGAATGGCTCGAAAGAGAAAAATTTGAACGAAGAAATATCTAGCGGTGATATTGTTGGAATTAATGGAGGAAAGATCTCAAAAAATACTTCCAGAGCGGAATATATTTCTGTTGTTTCAACTTCACCGATAATTTTGGGTAATATGCCTATAAAAGAAATTGAAACACATTTTGAAAAAGTAGCATTTATGGGACAAGTCCCCGTTAAGGTAATCGGTATAGTGAAAACGGGTGATTATATTCTCCCTTCAGGATTAAATGATGGAGTAGGAATTGCAGGTAGCACCCGAGTTAATGACTCTTGATGAGTTCAAGCAAAATTGTCGGTAAGACATGGACGTCATCACGATAAGAGGATATAAAATATATAAATGTATTAGTTGGCAACGATTGAACGCTATCCAGCTCACTTGTTAAAAGAATGAAAATAATTCGATGAAGCTTCGTTCTGCTATAACGGATTATGAAAGTGAACTCCAAGAATTAAATGAAATCACAGAATTAGTTAATAATAAATTTACTAGAATAAAATCAGTCATCAATAATTATTTAAATGTAATTAATAAGCAAACAAAGATGAAAAATGTAAAATCAGAGAAATAATAATGAAAAAAATATTTCTAACTTCTTATTTGATGGTAATGATGTTCGTCATACTCTTAGCTCTAATTGCTTGTCAATCTTATTTGTTTTAGGAAGAAAATAGCTGGTTACAAAAAATTTTAAGAACCACATAGTTACATCTTTACAAATAAACTACCTCAGCATTTTAGTTTGCATTCCGATACTTATAAATATATATAATTAAGTCATGTAATTATGCTTCTTGATCTAAATAGAACTCCTTCAAAATATTAAAATCTCGTAGAGGATATAACGTCTATATTAAGTTTTTTCCCGGTTAAAAAATAATTGCATTTGAAATAAACCAATCCATATGTTTTAATTGTTTCAAATTTTTCAAATAAACAAAACCCACAAAATGAGTTCTGAAGAAAGAGTTAAACGAGAGATTATTCAAAATTTTGGACATGCCTATCGGGCTTTTGGCTTAAGCAAATTGATGGGACATGTAGTAGCACTTCTAATTTCTTCTCAAGAACCAGTCTCCCTCGATGATATTTGTAAAGACCTCGGCAGAAGCAAAGGTCCGGTCAGTCAAATCATGAAGCGGCTTCGTGATCGTAATTTAATTAGAAGAGTATGGCACGAAAACAGCCGCAAAGATTATTATGAAATACAGCCTGAAATTTTTGAAAATGCATTCCGAAATAATTTTGAATTGATCAAATCAAACTACGCGCTTAGCTAAACAATTGAAATCATTGGTCATAAAAGAAAAAAATCCTAATCTCGATACCTTGAAAAATAGATTGACCGAGATGCAGAAATTCTACGAACTAACCG
This sequence comes from Melioribacteraceae bacterium, assembly GCA_034521465.1. GTDB lineage: Bacteria > Bacteroidota > Ignavibacteria > Ignavibacteriales > Melioribacteraceae > SURF-28. The sequence goes on from JAXHMN010000011.1 coordinate 304,534, forward strand.
AAAAGCATTACAATAATTTTTTGGATGAGTGGGAAGTAGAAAGAGATAAGATTTATCATAAATAATAATAGAGATTAATGAACAACCTTTTTTATGCACTTAACGTTTTAAATTTTTGAAACGATAAAAACACAAGGGAATTTACAATGAAAAGATTAGAAGGAAAAACAGCAGTAATTACCGGCGGTGCTCAAGGTATTGGAAAAGCAACCGTTATTAAATTTTTAGATGAAGGTGCGAATGTTGCGGTTTGGGATTTAGCTGAAGATAAAGGTAATGAATTGGTGAAAAATTATTCGGACAAAGGACCTAAAATTTCCTTTCACAAAGTAAATGTTGCAAATGCAGAAGAAGTGAGATCCGAAATGCAGAAAGTAATCGAACAATATGGGCAAGTTGACATTCTAGTTAACAACGCCGGTATAACTAAAGACTCAACATTAAAAAAGATGACTTCCGAGCAATGGCAACAGGTAATTGATGTCAATTTAACAGGAGTTTTTAATTGTACTCAATCAGTTGCAGAACATATGGCTGGACGTGGAAGCGGAAGAATAATTAATGCTTCTTCTGTCGTTGGTCTTTACGGAAATTTTGGTCAAACAAATTATGTGGCAACAAAAGCAGGCGTTATCGGAATGACAAAAACCTGGGCGCGTGAACTCGGCAGAAAAGGAGTATGTGTTAATGCAGTAGCTCCCGGTTTTATTGCTACAGAAATGGTAAAAGCAATGCCGGAAAAAGTAATTAATATGATGGAAGAGAAAACTCCATTGGGAAGACTTGGCGAACCCGAAGATATTGCAAACGCATACTGTTTCTTGGCAAGTGATGAAGCATCATTTATTAATGGCACAACTTTAAGTGTAGATGGCGGAATTGTAATATAATTTTTCAAAGGAAATAGTTGATGAGAAATGCAGTAATAAAATCAATCGGTGCTTATGCACCCGAGAACATTATCCCAAACTCATATTTTAATGAACTACTCGGGGAAGATGTCGATACATGGTTGCGTGAAAATTTGACTATTAAGGAAAGAAGATGGAGCAGTGAAAATGAAGCAACGAGTGATTTATCTGTGGAAGCATCAAAGTTGGCTCTTGAACGAGCATCACTAAAACCTGAAGATATAGATTTAATAATTGTGACAACCGATACACCTGATTTCATCTCACCATCAACTGCATCGGTAGTTCAAGATAAATTGAAAGCAACAAATGCCGGAACATTCGACATCAACACCGCTTGTGCAGGTTTTGTAACCGGAATAGATGTAGGTTCAAAATATATCCGTGGAGATGAAAACTATAACAATGTATTAGTCATCGGTGCATACGCGATGAGTAAATATCTTGATTTGAGAGACAAGAAAACAGTTACACTTTTTGCAGATGGTGCAGGCGCAGTGGTCTTAAGTGCAGTTGATAATGGTGAAAGAGGATTTCAGATTAGTAAATTGCATAGTGAAGGACAGTACAACGGATGGATGGGAATTTACGGTGGTGGAACAAAAATTCCATTAACCCCTGAGAAAGTTGAACAAAAAGATCATTTACTGAAGTTCGTTAAAAAATTTCCCAAAGCAATTAATCCGACTACATGGACGCGAATGATAACAGAAATGACCGAAACTCAAAATCTTAAACCAAGAGATATTGATCACTATTTCTTAACTCAGATAAACATTAACTCAATCTGGGAAACGATGGATAATCTCGGAGTAGATAGAGAAAAAGCACATACAATTATGGATAGATATGCTTATACAGGTTCGGCCTGTATTCCAATGGCTTTGAATGATGCATTTGAAAAAGGGAAAATTAAAGAAGGTGATAAAATAGTATTTATGGGTTCGGGTGGCGGACTTGCATTTGCAAGTTCAATATTTATTTGGTAAAAACGAGAAATGTAAATGAACATTGCATCTAATGAATTAATAATTGCCGGTTGGACTTTAATCCTACTATATGCAGGCGCGATTTTGTTTTTTGTTATACGCGGTGCACTTAAAATAAAAACAATGAAGGATTACGCCGTTGGCAATATTGCATTCTCGCCGGTAGCGGTTGGACTCGCGTTGGCAGCTTCAATGACGAGTGCAGCAACGTTTATAATTAATCCCGGATTCATTGCTTATTATGGAATAAGTGGTGTAATATCTTATGCAATTGTTCTTCCGCTGGCAGCTGTTATCTCTCTCATCGTTCTAACTAAAGGTTTTCGTAAGCATGGCGATACAGTTAAAGCATTGAGCATGGCGCAATGGATGGGAACTCGGTATAAAAGTAAGAATTACTCACTTTTCTTTGCTTTTCTTTCTTTACTGCTGATAACTTTCATTGTATTGATTATTGTCGGGCTTACTAAGGTATTATCCAAAACTTTGAATGTGAATGAAGTATACATGTTAATCGGTATTGCTGTTTTTATTTTTGGATATATGATGTTCGGCGGAGCCAACTCAATGGTTTATACGAATACGATTCAAGCAATCTTGATGTTAATTGTTGCATTCATTCTGCTTGGTTCAGGTTACGAACATTTCAGTAACGGCATTCATGGTTTTCTTGATAAGCTCAGAAGTATTGATCCTAAACTTGTTGAGACAACCAACGACAATAGCTTTCTTATTCCGTGATTATTTTGAAATTATAGTTGCACAAATAATCGTCGGAGTTGCAATCGTTTGTCAGCCGCACATCATTACAAAATCATTATTACTCAAAACTGATAAAGATGTTAATAAATATTTAACGGTTGGAATAATTACGGAATTGATCTTCTTCTTTGTTGTTTTTACAGGGCTTTATGCAAGATTGACTTTCCCCGATCTAACAGTTGACGGTCAACCACTCGCGCTTGATGGTGTTATTTCTGCTTATGTTGTTTCCGAATTTCCGGTTTATGTTGGTTTGATAGTAGTAATGGGATTGATATCGGCGGGAATTTCAACTCTCGAAGGATTGATACAAGCTTTGGCAACAACGATCACGTCTGATATAGCTGAACCATTATTCGGGAGATATTATCCGAAGGAAGAAACAAAAAGAGAAAAGTTTGAAATGGGTTTAAATAAGATTGTTATTGGATCTCTAGGTATAGCTGCAATTCTTGTTTCTTATGATCAGCTGGTCAATCCAAAACTAAGCGTTGCCATTTTTGCACAAAATGGTGTTTATGCTTATTTCTCTGCTGCCTTTGTCCCGATTTTATTTGGAATGTTTTTGAAAGATGTAAAGAAAAATGTTGCGATTGCAGCTTCTGTTACTGCAATTATAGTTCACTTTAGTTATTACTACGGTCAACTGCCCGTACCATTAACAAAGGCGACCGGGGAAAATCCCGGAGTTGCGGCTGCGATGGCGATTATAGCGTCGATTATTATCGGCGGAGGGTTGTATCTGTTTACAAGGAGCAAAAACAATGTTTAATAATAAATTTGATTGGATTGCAAAATGGGCTAAGTATACTCCAAATAGATTGATGCTTCGTGAGCATGAAACAAATTTGGAATGGACATACTCGAGTTTTAACAAAAGTGTGAATGCGTTTGCTTCGCACCTCCGATCTGAATTAAAAATTACGAAAGGTGATAGAGTTGCGGTTTATTCAAAGAATCGATCTGAGTATGTTCTTTTCTTTTTTGCATGTGTTAAAATTGGCGCAATGCTCGTACCACTAAATTTCAGATTAACACCGCGTGAACTAGATATACTACTAAATGATGCAGACCCGAAAATTATTTATATACGAAAAAGATTTTACAGAAGAAGTAACCAAACTAAATACACTGAAGGCAATTCCATTAAAAGAGCATGTTGAAAGTTACACTAAGTTCTTAACTGATGATATGGGCAAAGATGAGTTTAACTATGATCGAGTAATTAACGAAGAAGATCCCGTAATGATTTTATACACAGCAGGAACAACCGGTTTATCAAAGGGTGCTATCATAACTCATAAAATGTTGTTTTGGAATTCAATTAATACTTCACTTCGCTTAGACTTGACATCCCAAGATCATACACAGAGTTTTGCACCGTTTTTTCATACAGGTGGTTGGAATGTTCTTTTTACTCCGTTTGTTCATCACGGTGCATCGCATACTCTTCTAACAAAGTTTGACCCGGACTTAATTCTGCAATTAATGGAAAAAGAAAAAACAACAATTCTTTTCGGCGTTCCGACAATGCTGCAGATGATGGCTGAATCTGAATACTTTGACAAAGTTGATCTTTCAACTGTTAGGTATGCTATAGTCGGTGGAGCACCAATGCCGATTCCATTGATTAATAAGTGGCACGAAAAGGGTGTATATATTAGACAAGGTTACGGCTTAACAGAAGTTGGACCTAATTGTTTTTCTCTTCATCAAGATGATGCTATAAAAAAGAAAGGTTCGATTGGATTCCCGAATTTTTATGTGGAATCTAAAGTAGTGGATGATAAAGGAAAAGAACTAGGACCGGATGAAGTCGGTGAGCTTTGGTTAAAATCCCCGGTTGTAACTCCGGGTTATTGGAAAAAGGAAAAAGAAACAAAAGAGTCAATTACGGATAGTTGGTTTCATACGGGTGACATGGTCAGAAAGGATGAAGAAGATTTTTATTACGTAGTTGACCGTAAAAAAAATATGTACATAAGCGGCGGAGAGAATGTATATCCGGGTGAAATAGAAAAATATCTTTACACAAATGAAGCAGTAAAAGAAGCTGCTGTGATTGGTGTGCCGGATGAAAAATGGGGTGAAGTCGGCAAAGCATTTGTTTCTCTAAAAAAGATAAAACCATAGCAGAAGATGAATTGAAAGAATTTTGTATGGGAAATTTAGCTAAGTATAAAATTCCTAAATACTTTGAAATTATAGATGATATACCAAAAACGATGCTGGAAAAATTGATAAAAAGAAATTACTCGAATTGCACCAAAAACAAATTAACTAAATAACATCAAAGGAGATGTACAAATGAAAAAATTACTTTCATTAATATTGATCACAATGCTTGCACTCAGTTTCACCGCATGCAGCGATGATGACGATGATGGTCCAACAACACCATCAACTTACAAAGTTAGCGGAACCGTAACAGATGCTGATGGCAGTGGTGTTGCCAATATCACTGTAGAAGCAACTGACGGAAATGAAACAGAAAGCGCTACAACCGATGGACAGGGTAATTATGAAATTACCGGTTTAACTGCTAGCTGGAACCTACACAATAACAGCCGAAGCAAATGATTACTATTTTAACACTTCCAACAACGAAGTTACTCTAAACGCTGATGCAACGGTTAACTTTACGGCAGTTGGAATTTACGGTACTTGGGTTTCGGAAGGTACAAATGTAGCTCCTCTTCTTATTCTCGCTGTTCGGCACTGCAAAGGTTGAAGCAACCTTTAACGACAACGGTAGTTATGAAGTTGTACAGACAGATACTTCCGGTGCTGCAATTACATTAAACGGTACTTTCACAATGACAAAAAGTGATGTAGATAATATTTTTGAAATTACCGCGGATCAAACAAGTCCTGCTGCTCTAACTTCCGAAGGTATTTTTGAAATTTATTCTGATTCGTACACCATATCACAATGAAGTATGAAATTGTGCAAACTTCGCCTGATATTGGTGCAACACCTCCAAATCCTTCAGGTGGTTTTGGAAGTACTAATGGTGGCGGTTTAGGTACAATAAATATTCAAACATATGTTAGACAATAATTACTTTACAGAGGTCTGCGAATTGCAGACCTCAATTTATTATTCATTAGTTGGTAAGTAACTATGAAAAAAATAATTGCAATATTGTTATTCACTGTTACGTTGCTGAACGCTCAAACAGGCAGTTGGAACTATGATGAAAATTATGTTCCCCAAGAACATCCGCAAGAATTTCAATTTCTTGCTTTCTTTATTAATCAAGTCGTCAGCAACAATGTTTACGCAACAAACGATTTATTGAAAGGACAAACAGTCGGAAGATTGTTTGGCGGTAACACAACCACAACAGGACAAAACTCCAACTATTTCGAACAGCGAATTATTCCATTTATGATCTATCAACCAAAACTCTTAAATGGTAGAGCTATATTGAGAATGGCTTTCGAAATTGATTGGACTTGGGGTGATGTTTCTTACGGTGCAGGAGGAAACTTTGGCTCTGCCATCTCGGCTGATCAAGTAAACTTACAAACGCAAAATGTTGAATTAGAATTAATTCCCTTTAATAATTTCTCCATTAATTTGGGTTTGCAGAGATTATACGATACGCCCTATAATCCATATCGAACTTTTGCAAGTACTATGCTTAAAACAGGTTACCGTTTAATGTACTGGGGGACTGACGGGGTAGGAATCTCTGCAAGATATGACTGGGATTATCACAGAATAAAAGCCGGCTACTATCAACTTTACGAAAACAATATCAACCAAAATGATGATGTTGTTCTTTGGGAAGTTAATTATGAAATGAATGTAACGAAAGAATGGCGGCAAGGTTTAACGGCTTATTATTTGTATGATAGAGCAAACGGTGAAGGTGGAGTTTCGGTATTAGGTCAAGGTCTAAATAGCAATCTAGCCGGTTATAATGGTGTTTATCGTTTCCCTCTCGGTAACAAAAACTTATAGAGCAGATGTAATATGGCTCGGAACCCACGGTAATTATAATCCTGAATTTCAATTGGGACAGTGGAGTTTTAATGGTTTCTTTATGTCAAATTTAGGAGAAGTGAAAACAGAGACTAATGGCGATTATAAAAAAGCGGCCGATATTTTCGGTTATGCTGCTAATTTAAGAGCCGGATATAAATTCGGACAAACAGCCGATGATAACATAACCATAGATTTGTTTTTTGCTTCAGGTGACGATGATAATTTAGACGATAAAAAATACAACGGTGTGTTAACCGGAAATAATTGGGGATTGCCCGGTGGGATTATGGTAAGTCATGGCGCTTATCTACTTTACCCGCATGGCAACGTAGTAAACCGTTATGTAGCTGCAATAAATGATTTATCAAACATTGGCTTAGGACAAATCGGTGGAACTTTAAACTTTTCAAAATCACTTATACCAAATAAAGCATTTGCAAAAGTTGGTGTAGCCGCAGCACAAAGTATGGTCGAACCAAACGGCGGCGGTAAAATGATTGGTACAGAAGTGAATGCAATGATCAATTATAAGCCTGCTGTTTATATGGATATCGAGTTGCACGGTGCTTATTTATGGCTTGGTGATTTTTACGAAAGTAAGTCTGTCAACGGTGGAATGGATGTGAAGCCGGATAATCCTTTTACGGTATTCGTTGTTTTCAAGTGGTTGATGTTTTAGTCAGTTCATTAATAATTGTTGAGTTAAAAATGAGAAAGACAAAATTATACATATCGATTTTTCTTGCGAGTATATTAATTGCGTGTTCACCTTATGGGAACCTAACAAAAATGGAATTTGAAGAATTACAATATCCGTTTGAAGTCAATAAAGTAGAGCTGGAAGATGGCAGAAAAATCGCTTACGTGGATGAAGGCAACTCCAATGAAGTAATAATCTTCGTGCATGGGTTGGGAAGTTATCTTCGTGCGTGGGAAAAAAATATCTCCGAACTGAAAAAGGAGTTCAGAGTAATAGCAATTGACCTTCCGGGTTATGGGAAATCAAGTAAAGAGTTGCACCCGGGCACACCGGAATTTTATAGTGACGTGATAGCTCAATTTATGGATGCTCTCGAAATTGATAAAGCAAACATTGCAGGTCATTCAATGGGCGGACAAGCAGCAATCGCTCTGTCTCTTAAATATCCGGATCGTGTAAAAAGAATAATTCTTGCCGCTCCGGCGGGAATTGAAGAGTTTACCGAAGGACAAAAAGAATGGTTCAGGGAAGTAATGACTGTACAAGGTGTAAAGTTAACTCCAGTTCATCAACTTCGGGCTAATGTTTACGCAAACTTTTATAACATGCCGGATGATGCTGAATTTATGATTACTGATAGAATTGCTCTGCGTGAAGCCGAAAAATTTGATAACTACTGTTATACCGTTGTTCAATCTGTCAAGGGAATGGTAGATCAACCGGTTGTTCATCTTTTGCCTAAAATCACTCAGCCCACTCTCATTGTTTTTGGCGAGAACGATAATTTAATTCCCAATCCATATTTGAATCCCGGATTTACCGCAGATATCGGTAGAAAAGGGAATGAATTAATTCAAAATAGTGAGTTGGTTATTATTCCGGAATGTGGTCACTTCCTTCAATTTGAAAAACCGGAAGTTTTTAATGAAGCGGTAAGAAATTTTTTAAGATAGAAAAATGTATTGTCATCCTTACAACCCGGGACGTTGACGTCGTCCCGGGCATTCTTATAATTTTATTGTGGGACTTTTTTAGAAAAGAGAAAAGTTAGCTTTCTCTAATCTCCAGTATTGAGCTTGTTGTGTTGTATCTGCTCTAACTGTTTTCAGCGCATCTCCATCAACCGTAAATGCTGCTTGCTTGCCAGGGTAACAATAGAATATGTAATCATCTGATCCTTCCACAGTGTCAAATTCAAATAGTAATTGAGCGTTGCGATTATACGACATCTGTTTAACAGCTTCACCCAAAAGAAGACTACCAGCATCATTTTTCGCTACACTTAGGAATTTTTTAGAAAAAGTATTTCTTACATAAAATATACCGGAACCTGTCGGATGAACTATAAAATCCCAATTGTTGTAAATGCTTTTTCTATTAGCTGTAGCCGTAATTAATCCACCCGGGAAAAATATTGTAGATTTGTCCGGAGTCATATATTTACCCGATGCAGAGTTGACAAATGTTTTACGAAGAGCCATCACCCAAACTTGATAAGCATTTCCTTCATCAAACTTTGTCTGATAAATTTCTTTTTTCTCTTTGTCAACCTGTAAAGCCAATTTGCTTTGTTTGGATATTAGATAAAATCCGTATCTATATTTTACAGTATCTCTTTGGATGGCAAATATTTGGGAAGGGTTACCTTCAACGTAACTTTGTGGAACAATTTTAGCTTTATCTTTATTTGATGCTCCGTCAATTCCGAGAACCATTTTATGTGCTTCATTATAAATTACAAACTCACCATCGTTAACTTTGCTTAAATACCAAGTCTGTCCGGGTCTATCCATAAAGTTGCTTACAGTTATAATTGGATTCTCATTAGTCTTTGTGTCTAACCCAGCTTGTCCGAAAAGATCCCCAACTAAGTCATCGGCTAGTTTTTCCTCTTTTGACATTTTAGTTCCGGGGATAAGTTCTAATGATTGCTCATCCCCTAAATTCATAAGATTATTAACGGTTCCGCCGGTAAATTGTGCAAATGTGTTTGTTGATAATAAAAGTAGAATAGAAACAATCAACTTCTTCATTACATCTCCTGTAAAATTAATTTGGTTTTGATAAAAGGTTAGTTTTGTACATCTTTTCAAGAAAAAGTAGAAAATCAAACAGAATTCTTACTCACAAAGGTAATAATAAAAACAGTAAAAAAATATTCCGATGTCTTATTATTTGTCGTATTGATAACAATAATCCAATCTAAATTGCATTTCACCAATTATACTATATTGTCCATTCTCCAACCCCTTATCACACAAAAAGTTACCTGCATCAAATCACAAATTTTTGTGGAAAAAATGCTTGACTTTACAACACTAAAAACGTTATTTTGGGGATAGGTGGGGAAAAGTGTTGAATTCTCCCACACATTAAACTTAAAATTATATGTTTATAGGCAGCTTTAAATATTCCATCGATTCAAAAGGCAGAATTGCTTTACCGGCAAAGTTACGCAAATACGTCAACCCGGAAGCAAACGATACATTTATATTGACCCGCAATCCTTCAAGATGTATCGATATTTTTCCGATGGACGAATGGAAAACTTTAATTACAAATAAACTAAAACGACTCAATCAATTCGATCCGAAAGATTCGATGTTTATGAGAATGTTTTTAGAAGCAGCTGCCGAAGATACTCTCGACTCTCAATCAAGATTATTAGTACCAAAAAGTTTAATAGAATACGCTGAAATTGAAAACGAAGTTTTGATACTTGGACAATTTGAAAAGATAGAAGTTTGGAATCCGAATGTGTACGAAAATTATATTAAAGAAAACAGATCATCGTACGAAGAGATTGCAAAAGACGTTATGAAGAGTGATGAATAATTTAATTCATCAACCTGTTCTATTAAACGAAAGTATTGAATATCTGATCACCAAAAAAAACGGAATTTATGTAGATGCAACAATCGGCTTTGGTGGTCATTCGATTGAGTTCTTAAAACGGCTGGACAAATCGGCAAAACTTGTTGGTATTGATAAAGACAACGATGCTTATCAGTACTGTAAAGAAAATTTCAAAAATGATGAGCGAGTTTTGCTCTATAAAACCGGTTTTAAGAATATAGATCTAATTTCAAAAATTGAGTTCATTGATAAATTTGACGGCATCTTTGCTGACTTGGGGGTTTCCTCATTTCAGCTTGATGAATCTAACTCGGGATTCACATATAGAGAAGAAGCAGTTTTGGATCTTCGCATGGATAAAGAAAACGGTATTCCTGCTTATGAAGTATTAAACACATTCGAAGAATCTGAAATTGCAGATATTCTATATCATTACGGTGAGGAAAAGAATTCCAGAAAACTCGCTCGATTAATTAAAGCTGAGCGTAGTAAAACAAAGATCACCACAACAACTCAACTAAAAGAATTGATCGAGAAATCTGTTCCGCAGCCGTATCAATTCAAAACTTTATCGAGGGTTTTTCAGGCGTTAAGAATTTATGTGAACAATGAATTAGATGAACTAAGGGAGTTTTTGAAAAAAGCTATTGATCTCTTGAACGAAGGAGGAAAAATCGTAATACTCAGTTACCATTCACTAGAAGACAGGATCGTAAAAGAACAATTTAAATATGAAAACTTGGACTGCATTTGCCCGCCTCGCACACCGATTTGCATTTGCGGTAAAGAAAAGAGAGTTAACATAATTACGAAAAAACCTGTCACTCCTTCCGAAAATGAGATTAAAGAAAATAGAAGAGCAAGAAGCGCTAAACTTAGAGCGGCAGAAAGGGTATGAATAAAAGCGGTTTCTTAAAAAATCTTATTTCTCTTTTTCGCACTTGCGTGCTTTTGGATTTTTCCGCACCTCTTTCTAAGCTCAGAAATTAATATAGCAAGCACAAATGCACGAAACCTGCAAGTAGATCTCAAAGTGTTAAATGATAACATAGAGAGATTGGTTGAAGGTGAATTAAAACGTTTGCAAAACGAAACTCGAATCGTAAGAATTGCATCCGATTCAATCGGGTTGGTTAGATCGTTAAAATCGTTTGACGAAATATCGATCGATTATAACAGAGTTAAACAAGTTGAAGATATAGTAAACAAAGAATATGATTAATTCACGAGCCCTTTTAATATCGTTTTTGTTGATGTTGTCTTTTGCGGTGATAACCGTGAATTTATTTAATATACAGGTGCTTGATCATCCTCGCTTTTCTCAATTAGCTAAAAAACAACAAGAAAGAACCACGCCGGTTAAAGCCGAAAGAGGATTAATAAAAGACCGAAACGGTGAGATTCTAGCATACACTCAAGATGACATTTCGTTTTTTGTTGATACTAAAATGCTCAAAAATAAGAACCCCCAAAAGGCAAGAGTAATTGCTAAAAAGTTTTCGGAAATTTTTGGAAAAGATGAATCCCACTATCTCAACCTGTTAAATTCAACTGATGGAAACGTTTATCTGGAAAGAAAAGTACCCAGGGAAAAATTAAAATATTTTAAGGATTTCATTCTTGATGAACTTGTAAGCATTGAAGACCCGACAAGAGTTTATAATTACCGTTCGCTTGCAGCTCATTTAATTGGATATGTTAATAGCAATTTAGTCGGGCTTGATGGTGTCGAAAGAGTTTTTGATGATTATTTAAGAGGACAGGACGGATTACTTTACGTAGAAAGAGATGTTCAAGGCAGAATACTTTCCGTTAAAGAAGAAATTTCACGCAAACCGATCCCGGGTAATGATCTTCATTTGACAATTGATGCAAAATATCAAAGAATTCTTGAAGAAGAGTTAAAAACCGGTGCAGAAAATTCCGGTGCAGAATCGGTATTGGAATTTTGATGAATCCAAATACCGGTGAAATTGTGGCATTAGCCAATTACCCGGCTTTTGAGCCATCAAAATATTTCCGCTACAATGATATAATCAGAAGAAACCGTGCGCTTACAGACACTTATGAACCCGGCTCGACAATGAAAGCATTAACAATGTCCATACTACTGGATAATGATCTGGTTAGCGAAGACGAAATGATCGATACGGAAAACGGCAGATATAAAATTTCCAATGCGAAGATCATTGATGTAAACAAATTTGAAAAACTTACAGTTCGTGAAGTACTCGAACAATCAAGTAATGTTGGTATCACCAAACTAAGCGATAGAATTGATGATCGTACATTTTATAAATACTTGCGTGATTTCGGATTTGGAAATGCAACTTCTGTTACTTTACCAAGCGAAGCTGCAGGCTATTTAAAAAAACCGGATCACTATTCAAAACTCAGCAAACCTTTTATGGCTTTCGGTTATGAAATTTCGGTAACTCCGCTTCAGATGGTTACGGCTTTCAGCGCACTTGTTAACGGAGGCAATTTATATCAACCAAGAATTGTTGATAAGATTGTCGATGAAAAAGGTAGAATAATAGAAGAATTCGAATCAACTAAAATTAGAAATGTTATTTCAAGTGAAACATCGGAAAGAATAAAAAATCTATTGTTTGGTGTCGTCGAACACGGAACCGGAAAACTTGCTCGATGCAACAACATGTTAGTCGGCGGAAAAACCGGAACATCACAAAAGTATGTTGATGGTGAATATGTAAAAGATTACAATGCATCATTTATCGGTTTTTTCCCGGCGGATAATCCTGAAGTTGTTGGTTTAATTTTGTTGAGTTCACCTGCTACCGGTAAATATGGCGGAGTTATTGCAGCTCCGGTTTTCAAAAAAATTGTTACCAGAATAGTTGAAGAAGATATTAGAGTTGCCCCACAAAAAATTTCGATTGCCCGCGAAGAAGAATCTCTAAATAAAATTTTGGAAACCATCACAAATTCCGAAGAGCCGGTATTTTTGCAAACTGCAAACGTCGGGGAGGAAGCTCCTCATATCGAAAACGTTTCATATTATGCCAGTCGCGTTACGATGCCGAATCTTATGAATAGATCATTAAGAGAAGCGTTGGCAATATTAAATGAGATGGGTTTGCGGTATGATGTTAACGGAAGCGGAAGAGTTGTTAGCCAGAGTATAAAAGCAGGATCAAAAATAACACGCGGTTCGGTATGCCTAATTGAATGTGAAGCAACAAATACATTAACAACATTGGGGATCTATTAATGAAATTATCCCAGTTGCTAAATGATGTTAAGACGCTTCAAGTAACCGGCAATGCAGAGGATGTCGAGGTTAGGAAATTAACAATCAACTCACTCGAAGCTGAAGAAAATTCGATTTTCTTTGCAATCAAAGGTTATAAAACAGATGGTCACAAATTCATACTTGATGCAATAAACAAAGGCGCTTCGGCAATTGTTTTAGATAACAATGATGTTGTGCCTTCCGAGATATTTGATAAATCGAATGTAGTGAAAATTGTTGTTGAGAACAGCAGGAAAGCTTTATCCCAATTTTCAAATGTGCTTTACGGAAGACCTTCGGAAAACTTAAACGTATATGGAATCACCGGAACCAAAGGAAAATCAACAACTGCTTTTTACTTAAAATCAATTCTGGAAGCCGGTGGAGACGGCTGTGGATTAATTGGTACGATCTCAAATTTTATTGGTGATGAAGAGTGGAAATCGCGTCTAACAACACCGGAAGCACACGAAATAAATTTAATGTTCGATACTATGTTGAAAAAAGGAATTAAACATTCGGTGATGGAAGTATCATCTCATTCGCTTTACTTAAATAGAGTTGACGACATTGATTTTGATTCTGTCATTTTTACAAACATAGCTTCCGATCATCTAGATTTTCATAAAACGTTTGAAAATTATTTCGCTGCTAAAAAAATTGTTGTTCGATAATCTAAAAACTGATTCAAAAGTCATATATAATATTGACGATCCGAATGGTCAAAAAATTATTAGTGATTCAAAAGCAAAAAAATATTCTTTCGGTGTAGACGAGGCTGCCGATTTTAGAATTGAAGGAATAGAATATGATTTCGAAGGAACACGATTTACTATAACACATAACAAGCAAAGTTTTCAAGTAAACACCAAACTGATTGGATTATTTAACGCTTATAATTCAACCGCAGCATTGGCCGCAGCAATGACAAAAGGAATTCCGCTTGAGCAAACTCTTGAAGGAATAAAGAACACACCCCAAGTTCCGGGTAGATTTGAATTAATAGAACATGATGACAAAAAATAATTGTCGATTATGCACACAACGCAAGTAGTTTAGATCAAGTGTTAAAATCGATTAAACATATAAATAAAGAAAATCGACCGGTTCATACCGTCTTTGGCTGCGGTGGTGATCGAGATAAAACTAAACGTCCGGTGATGGGCAAAATAGCAGATGAATTGAGCACAGTGATTTATGTTACATCGGATAATCCGCGAACCGAAAACCCAAGCTCGATAATTGACGATATTGTTACCGGAATAAAACGAAGTGATTATCACAGAATTGAAGACAGAGAAGAAGCGATTAAAACAGCAATTCAAAATTCGGAAGATAACGCAATCGTACTTATAGCGGGAAAGGGACACGAGACTTATCAAGAAGTAAACGGAGAGCGCAGCTTTTTCTCCGATAGAGAAACCATAAAAAAATATTTGAACTAATGGCGAATCCCAAAATTACAATAACGGATCTGTTTGATATGCCAACCGCGGTAATCTATAACCCGGATGACTACAAACCGTTGAGTAATGTCTCAATAGATTCGCGAACAATTAAGAATAATTCACTTTTTGTTGCAATAAAAGGTGAAAAATATGACGGTCATAAATTTGTAAAAGATGCAATCAAAAATGGCGCATCTGCAGTTGTTATTTCGAATAAGAAAAGAAAAGAGTTTACCAAATTAAAAATTCCTTATGTGACAGTTGAAAACACATCACATGCTTATGGTTATTTAGCAAATGTTTGGCGTCATAAATTAAATGCAAAAGTAATTGGGTTAACGGGCAGTAACGGAAAGACTTCTACTAAAGAAATATTGTCGACACTTTTATCAGCCAAATATAGTGTTGCTAAAAGTCTTGCAAACAATAATAATCATATCGGTGTACCGTTAACCCTTTTTCTGCTGATAAAAAAACAGAAATGATTGTATTGGAGGAAGGAACAAATCATTTTGGAGAGATAGAATACATCGCAAAAATCTCTCAACCCGATGTTGCATTTATAACCAATATCGGTGATTCACATCTCGAGTTTTTGGAAAACCGGGATGGTGTATTCAAAGAAAAAATTGCGCTGCTTGATGAAACCGAAAAAAATAATGGAGTCGTTTTAATAAATAATGATGACCCATATTTACGAAAAGCAAAAAAGCGATATTCGAAAGTGGTGACATACGGACTAAAAGGTAAAGTAGATATCAAAGCCAAAGTAAAAAGTTATACCGAAAACGGATATCCGGTTATAAACATAGAAGGTAAGGGAAAGAAAATTGAAACAGAGTTGCCTTTGCTCGGTGAAGCAAACGTGCAAAATTATTTAGCTGCTGTGTCGGTCGGAATTATAGTCGGTTTGAATAAAAAAGATTTACTTAACAGAACTCTCGAAGTGAAACCGGCTCCCGGACGATTAGAAGTAACTGAAAGCAACAGTACAATGTTGATCGATGATTCATACAATTCAAATCCAGGATCAGTTCAAGCAGCTGTAGATGTACTCAAAAGAATCAAAAAGTATAAACGTAAAATCATGATTCTTGGTGACATGTTTGAACTGGGTGATCAAAAAGAAAAATTACACGCCGGTTTAAGGGATGTAATAATGAACAGTAAAATAGATGAAGTTTATATGCACGGTAAATTGATGAAAAATTTATACGAGGCATTACCGGGCACAAAGGTTGCAACTTTGCATTTTACCTTACGCGAAAGTTTGAGACGTTTTGTTACACAAATGGATCTTAACGATGCTGTTATTTTAGTAAAAGGTTCACGCGGAATGAAAATGGAAACAATTGTTAACGTTATAAAAGAGAGATTGAACTAATGTTTTACTATCTCTTCGATTATATAAATGAGGTTTTTAGTCCACCGGGATTTGATATCTTCCGGTTCCTCACATTCCGTTCTGCGTTAGCGGCAATAACGGCATTGTTATTAGCATTTTATTTTGGTCCAAAGTTGATCAACTATCTTCACAGAAAACAGATTGGTGAAACAATTAGAACAGACGGACCGGAAAATCATAAAGCAAAAGCCGGCACACCTACGATGGGCGGTATTATAATTATTATATCGATCACCATTCCGGTTTTGTTGTGGAGTGATATAACGAGCATTTACATAATTTTACCTACACTTGGTTTACTTGCGTTAAGTATAGTCGGATTTATTGATGATTACTTGAAAGTAGTTAAAAAGTATTCAAAAGGATTGATTGCAAAATATAAACTGATAGGACAGATATTTGTAGGATTAGCAATTGGATTAATTATTTATTACTCACCGGAGTTTGCAGGTTACAACACACAAACCACGCTGCCGTTTTTCAAAAATCTCAATTTCGATTTTTCTTATCTCTATGTCCCGGCGGTTGTATTCATTATTACCGCTATATCGAACGGCGTTAATTTAACCGATGGTTTGGATGGTTTGGCAATTGGCTCAATGGTTATCGTGATGTTAACATTGGCAATTATTGCTTACGTCTCCGGTAACTTAATCTATTCCGATTATCTCAATATAATTTATTTACCGGGCTCGGGTGAGTTAACAGTTTTTGTCGCAGCTTTTATCGGTGCGGGATTGGGTTTTCTTTGGTTCAATTTTTATCCGGCTCAAATTTTTATGGGTGATACAGGTTCACTTGCTATCGGTGGTGTATTTGGAATTATTGCAATCTTAATAAAGAAAGAATTGCTGATCCCAATTCTTGGTGGAATATTCTTTCTTGAGACAATGTCTGTAATTGTTCAGCGGCTTTACTTTAAATACACAAAGAAAAAATATGGTGAAGGGAGAAGAGTGTTTCTTATGGCACCCATTCATCACCACTATGAAATGAAAGGATGGAGTGAACCGAAAATTGTAATCAGATTTTATATCATAACAATAATTTTAGCCATTATAAGTTTAGCATCTTTCAAGATACGATAGTGAATATAAAAGACAAAAAAATATCGATACTCGGAGCGGTAAGAAGCGGAATTGGCGCAGCAAAATTGGCAAAACAATTCGGAGCTTATCCGTTTGTTTCCGATTCCGGAAATCCGGAAAAGTTAGCTGAAGCAAAAAGCGAATTCGAAAAAAATAATATTGAATATGAATTCGGCAATCACACGGAAAAAGTTTTTGATTGTGATTTTATTGTTACAAGTCCGGGTGTTCCAACAAACTCCGATATTCTTCTAAAAGCAAAATCAAAAGGCATAAAAGTTTATAGCGAAGTTGAATTTGCCTCTTGGTTTTGTGAAGGGACTGTTGCCTCAATTACGGGATCAAATGGTAAAACAACAACAACAGCTTTATTGAATCATGTGTTGAATGAAGCGGGATTGAAATGTTACGAAGCCGGTAATATTGGTTATGCATTTTCTGAAATATCATCAAGAGTTAATCATCGATGAATTTGTTTCTTTAGAGACTTCGAGCTTTCACCTTGATCATATTGACAGCTTTAAACCCAAGTTTGCGTTAATACTTAACATTACTCCGGATCACTTGGATAGATACGAAAACGATTTCGAAAAATATAAAGCGGCTAAGTTTAGAGTTTTTGAAAACCAGATGGACGAAGACATCTTAGTAATTAATGCCGATGATCCTAATCTTAAAAATGTTTTGGAAACTGCAAATTCACAAATTTACTCTTTTTCGACAAAGACAAAAGTTTCAAATGGCGCTTACTTAGATAAGAATAAACTTATTTATGAAGAATCTGGTAATGCAGAAACAGTCTGTAATTCAAGTGATCTCTACATAAAAGGTGAACATAACATTGCAAATGCTCTTGCTGTATTGATTGTTGCAAAAAAGATTGGTCTCGATAATTCTTCGATAAAAAATGGATTCACCACATTTAAAGGAGTCGAACACCGGCTCGAATTTGTTCGCGAAATTAACGGTATAAAATTTATAAATGATTCAAAAGCAACAAACGTTGATTCAGTTTGGTATGCATTAAAAAGTTTTGATCAACCTATATTATTGATTCTCGGCGGCAAAGATAAAGGTAATGACTATAGTAAAATTAAGAATTTAGTAAAAAGAAAGAGTTCGAAAAATTTACGCGATCGGTTCTTCTAAAGATAAAGTAATGCAATTCTTCAGAGATGAAGTCGAGGTTGAACAAAAAAGATCTCTTGAAGAAAGTGTGTTAGCAGGTTTCAACGAAGCGAATGAGAATGAAGTTGTTCTTCTTTCACCTGCTTGCGCAAGTTTTGACATGTTTGACAATTATGAACACCGTGGAAAAGTTTTTAAAGATGCAGTGATGAGTTTAAACTAATGAAAGTATTGACCAGAACAATCATAGTGTGTGTTTCAATACTGATGCTGCTCGGCGGAGTACTTGTGTTCTCTGCGAGCGGAACATACAGCCAGATGAAGTTCAACAATTTTTATTACTTGTTTAATTCGCATTTGTGGAAAATGTTCGCTGCAATTGGAATGATGATAATTTTTGCATTAATACCATACGAGTTCTATAAACGTTACAGCAAGCAAGCAATTCTTGGCGTAGTTGCTCTGCTTATAATCACTCTATTTATTGCGCCAACCGTAAAAGGCGCGACTAGATGGCTTGACCTCGGTTTTGTTCAATTTCAACCATCGGATTTGGCAAAGATAATTTTGATAATGCATCTGGCAACATTGATAGAGAAAAAGTATGACATTATTCACGATTTCAAAAACGGCTTGATCTACTTATTGGTTTGGGTTTTTCTAATAAGCTTGTTGGTTTTACTTCAACCGAACGTGAGTACTAGTGTGATAATTGTAATAACAAGCTTTACACTTTTATATATCGGTGGAGCAAATTTCAAACACATTTCATTCACATTGGGCGGAGCCGGTGCATTTGGATTAGCGATGATGATGTTGTTTGCACACTCAAGAGAGAGAATTTTATCCTTTGTTGAAGGAATGTCTACCGGATCAACAATGAATGTACAAGTTTATCAAGCTAAAGTTGCGCTCGGTAGCGGCGGATTATTCGGAAGAGGAATCGGCAACAGCAGACAAAGTAATTTGTTTTTGCCCGAGTCATACGGTGATTTTATTTTTTCCATTTTAGGTGAAGAGTATGGGTTTATCGGAACAGTTGCAACGCTTCTTCTTTATTTAACAATTTTCTTAGCCGGTTTAATTATTGCAAAAAAGGCGACCGATAAATTTGGACAGCTTTTAGCTTTCGGACTTTCGTTCAATATAATAATAAGTGCATTTATTAATGCTGGTGTAGTTTCCGGGATTCTACCTACAACCGGTATAACTCTGCCGTTTATAAGTTTTGGCGGTACATCAATAATAGTGTTTGGTATTTCGATCGGAATAATTCTGAACATCGCTTATCAAACAATTCGAAAACGTGATTTAAAGTTGGCTCAGATATGAAAGGCGATCCTATATATAGATTTGTTTTTGCCGGCGGCGGTACAGGAGGTCATCTTTATCCGGCGATTGCTGTTGCGGAAAAAATACGTGAATTAAAACCGGAAGCGGAAATTTTGTTTATCGGAGCTAAAAATAAAATTGAAGAAAAAGTTGTTCCTCAAAACGGGTTTGCATTTAAACCGATTTGGATAAGCGGATTTGCACGTAAGATGAATTTGAGTAATATCCTCTTCCCGCTGAAAGTCTTTGTCGCTTACTTTTCAAAGTTTATTTGCAATGATAAAATTTAAACCGAGAGTGACGATCGGCTCCGGCGCTTATGTTGCGGGACCGGTAGATCTCAGCAGGGTCAACTTTTGGATCTAAAATTATTTTACTCGAACAAAATAGTTATCCCGGTGTAACAAATCGACTCTTAGAAAAAAAAGCGGATGAAATTCATTTGACTTATGAAGATTCAAAAAAATATTTCAGACAAACTGAAAAATTAAAAGTAACCGGTAACCCGGTACGACCGACGTTAAACTTAATTGATAAAAAAACAGCTTGTGAAAACCTTAATCTCGATCCGGCTAAAAAGTATTACTGATAATTGGCGGCAGCGGCGGAGCTAGATCAATCAATAATGCAATTGCTAAAAATGTTGAGCAATTGGTTCAAAGTAATATTCAACTTATTTGGCAGACGGGAAAATTTTATTACGACGATCTAAAAAACTATCAATCGGATTCGGTGAAAGTAATGCCGTTTATTGACGACATGATTTCAGCATATTCTTCAGCCGACTTAATCTCTGCAAGAGCAGGTGCAACTACAATAGCGGAATTGAGCAATCTTGGTTTAGCGGCAGTATTAGTGCCTTCACCAAATGTTGCTGCTAATCATCAGTTTCATAATGCAGAGTCACTGACGTAAAGGTAATGCAGTTGAACTAATTGAAGACCGAATATTAACTGATGATCTCGCGGCAAAAATAATTTCATTAATAAATGACGAAGAAAGAATCAGCGAACTAAGAAATAACATTAAAAAATTTTCAAAACCGGATGCGGCAAAGATTGTTGCTGAAAGTGCAATAAAATTAGCGGAGCAAATGTAATATGGCGATGATGATGAACACGGTCAAGAATGTACACATGGTTGGAATTGGCGGAATTGGCATGAGCGGTATTGCCGAAATTTTGTTGAACCAAGGGTTTAATGTTACCGGTTCGGATATTGCAAAAGGTGAAGTTACTGATCGTCTTGAATCACTTGGAGTTAAAGTTTACGAAGGTCATAAAACAGAAAATTTAGTTGATGCAGATGTACTCGTTTATTCTTCTGCTGTAACACTTGAGAACCCGGAAGTCAAAGAAGCGTTATCAAGAAAAATTCCGGTAATAAAAAGATCCGAAATGCTCGCAGAGTGTATGCGTATGAAATACGGAGTGAGTATTGCCGGCACGCATGGAAAAACTACCACAACTAGTATGGTGGGCTTAGTTTTAACGGAGGGCGGAATTGACCCCACTATTATTGTCGGTGGTAAACTCAGCGGATTGGGTGGAACAAACGCACGTCTTGGAAACAGCGAATACATTGTTGTTGAGGCAGATGAATTTGACAGAACATTCTTAAAACTAACTCCGACTATCGCGGCAATTACAACTTTAGAAAAAGAACATTTAGATACTTACAAAGATTTAGATGATATAAAATCTGCATTTGTACAATTCGCAAATAAAGTTCCGTTCTTCGGATTTGTAGTTCTGTGCTTGGATGAACCTGCACTTCAAGATATAATTCCATTGATCAACAAAAAAGTTTTTACTTACGGCTTAACTTCACAAGCAGATATCCGCGCTGTTGACTTAACTCATGAGGATTTTCCTCAAGTTATACAGTTATTTACAAAGGTGAAGAACTTGGAAGAATTACCATCAGTTTACCCAGGTGTCCACTTTGTTAAAAACTCACTAGTCGCTGTAACAATCGCAAAAGAAATGGGAATTGATTTTGAAGTGATCAAAAATGCACTCGAATCATTTAAGGGTGTTTATCGTAGATTCGAAACGAAGTACAGTAATGATATTCTGGTGATCGATGATTATGCTCATCATCCAACCGAAACAAATGCAACTCTTTCCGGAATTAGAGCCGGATGGAAGCGAAGATTGGTTGCAGTGTTTCAACCGCATCTTTATTCGCGAACAAGAGATTTTTATGCAGAGTTCGGCAGATCATTTTTGAACACGGATGTTTTCATCTGTACCGATGTTTATCCGGCTCGTGAAAAACCAATTGAGGGAATAAGCGGAAAGTTAATTGCGGATGCGGCAAAGAGTTTTGGTCACAAAAATGTGATATACGAACCTGACAAAACTAAGGTTCCGGAACTATTAAAAAAGATTTATAAAAAAGATGACATCATCGTAACGCTTGGTGCAGGCGATATTTGGAAATACGGCGAAAAATTTATCGAGTTAATTAAGTAGATCATGCAGAAAGAAAGTTATAAAATAGCGATCACATTGTTCTTTGTACTCACTGTTGTAATCATCTATTTAACAGTAGGGCTCGAATCAAATAACAATTATCAAATAATAACTCTGGAGATTGAAGGAAACAAACATCTTTCACAAAACTCTTATCTACATTACGCAGGTTGAAGATGAGCAAGAAAATTATAAACACTTAACTATCGGACTTATAAGAGATCGAATTTTAAAAACATCCATATGTTTTAACAGCCATGGTTTCAGTTGACGGAAACGGAAAAGTAAAAATAGAACTAGTCGAAAAAGTTTTTAAGGCACAAGTTTTAAATGGAAAAGGAAAATATCTGCTAACAAAAAATGTAGAAATCTTGCCGTTGCTTGAAAACACACAAAATGTGAATTATCCGGTTATTCGATTGAACGGTGAAACGGAAGTTTTAAGTCCGTTAACTTTTCCAAAATCCAATCCTTATTTGGCAAGTTCATATAAAATATTAAGTGCTGCGAGTTTGTTGAACCCAAATTTATATAACAATCTTTCGGAAATAGATTTTAGAAACGGTAAAAATGCTGTGCTTTATTTTTCTTCGGTTGACTATCCGGTTATTCTCGGTGAAAAAAATCAAATTAAAAAAATGGTCGTCTTTGAAAAATTATGGGAGAGTTTAAGTACAGTTCAAGCAAGCGAATTATTAGATTATGTTGATCTCCGGTTCAATAACAAAGTCTATCTTGGACTTGCCGGAGAGCACCTACAAGCAGAGGAAACTCAATCATGAGAAAGAATATTATTGCTGGATTAGATTTAGGAACGATGAAAGTTTGCGCTGTTATTGCGGAACAAACAGAGAACAAACTTGATATCCTTGGATTTGGTGTTTCTCCTTCTGAAGGATTAAATAGAGGACTAGTTGCAAATATTGCTAAAACTGCAGATGCAATTAAAGAGGCAATGGAAATTGCTGCTAACCGTGCTGGCATTGAAGTCAAAAGTTTAAATGTTGGAGTTGCCGGCGAACACATTACTAGTCTTAGACATAGAAATTATGTAACCATCAGTAACGAAGATAAAGAAATCACGCAAGAAGATTTGGATAGATTAAGAGCCGATGTTAAAACAATTAGAATTCCTTCGGATAGACAGATTCTCCACATTATTCCCGAAGAATTTTTTGTCGATTATCAAGGTGGAATTGAAGACCCAATCGGCATGTCCGGTTCCCGATTAGAAGCGGTTAATCATGTTGTTCTGGCATCAATACCGGCTATTCAAAATATTAAAAAGTCGGTTGAACGCGCCGGATACACAATTGCTAATTATATTCTTCAGCCAATCGCTTCAAGCGTTTCTGTCCTTGATGAAAACGAAATGGATCTTGGCATTGCACTAATAGATATCGGCGGCGGAACAACCGATGTTGCAATCTTTCATGACAAAAGTATTAAGCACACAAAAGTAATTGGAGTTGCAGGAAATCAAGTTACAAATGATATACGTGAATCGCTTGGCATTGTAACAAGCGAAGCAGAAAAGCTGAAAAAAGAATATGGTTACGCAACTGAAGAAGCAATAATAAAAGAAGAAGATATCTATATACAAGGCGTCGGTGCAAGAGGAAATATAAAAATTCCCGTTACACTTTTAACACAAATTATTCATGTAAGGATGCGTGAACTCTTCTCTATAATAGATAATGAGTTACGTCAAACCGGTTTTAAAAATAAAATAAAAGCGGGAATAGTCTTAACCGGCGGCGGTTCGTTATTAAAAGGATCAAAAGAATTAGCACAAGAAGTTTTTGGAATGCCGACGCGCATCGGCTTTCCAATTGAATTGGGTTCAGGTTTATCGGCGGAGATTGAAAGTCCGGAATTTGCTACTGTAGGCGGACTTATAAAGGGTATTCCAGGATCGGGTGCCGAAGAATCGAAACGATTCAAGTTAAAAAAAGATAAAAGCTCATTAAATGTTGGAAAATTTTTCAAGAGAATACAAGAGTTTTTTGATGAATTATAAATATACCACAACAAGGAGGTTGTATGTCTAAATTTGCCACATTACAACGCAATGACGATCTATCCGCTCGGCTAAAAGTCGTAGGCGTAGGTGGCGGTGGCTGTAATGCCATCGAGAGCATGATTAAAAGAGGGCTTAACGGTGTAGAATATGTAGCGATTAACACCGATTCTCAAGTCTTACAAAACAATAGTGCTGACCACACAATTCAAATTGGTGTCGGACTTACAAAAGGATTAGGCGCCGGCGCTGATCCCGATGTCGGTCGAAAGGCAACTGAAGAAGACCGAGATAAAATTAAAAGTGTGCTCAACAATAGCGATATGGTATTTATTACAGCAGGTATGGGAGGCGGTACCGGAACAGGCGGAGCGCCGATAGTTGCTTCGATTGCTAAAAGTGTAGGTGCACTTGTTATAGGAATTGTGACAAAACCTTTCCGGTGGGAAGGAAAAAAACGTATGATGAATGCCGAAAGCGGAATACAGGAACTTCGTCAATTTGTCGACAGCTTAATTGTTATCCCGAATGAACGAATCCTAAATATATTAGATAGTGCAGTTGGTGCACTTACCGCATTCGATAAACCAAACGAAGTACTTTACGAAGCTACTAGGGGAATTGCAGATATAATTACCGTTCCCGGTATAATAAATGTTGACTTTGCAGACGTCCGCTCAGTAATGAACCAAAGCGGCGAAGCTTTAATGGGATGCGGAATTTCATCCGGTGAAAACAGAGCCGTTGAAGCGGCACAAAAAGCAATCTCATCTCCTTTACTAGAAGGTGTTAGTGTTAAAGGAGCAAAAAATATCTTACTGAATGTTACTAGCTCCAGCAGCTTGACTATGCAGGAGATTGAAGAAGGTAACAGAGTTATTTATGAAGCAGCCGGAGAAGAAGCGAATGTCATCTTCGGGCTTGTTAATAAAGAAGATATGAACGAATATGTTTCTTATACAGTTATCGCAACCGGATTCTCCGCGAGAAATGAATTTGCTTCATCCTCAAAACCGAAAAAGAAGGAAGAGAAACCGGAAGAAAAAGAAGAATTCGTCTTCGGCGGATTCCGCAGTAAAGACTATGACCCTGAAGATGAAGATAACCTGGATATTCCGACTATCTTCCGGGTAAAAGGTTCAAAGAATAAAATGAAAGAGCGCGAAGACTCGGAAGTAAAAGGCGGTTTCAACGTCGAACAAATTGACGCCTTCGAAAACGAGAAAAAAGACGATAAAAATAAAAGAGAAAAAGAAGAAATTCGTGAGCAAGACAGTTCATCTTTCTTGCGGATGATGATGGATTAGCGTTAACCCTTATCCCTTTCTGCCAAAAGGCTGTGTTGAATCTGACCTTGTTGTGGTGACTTGGATACTATTCAGGATTTCAATGCAGTCTTTTGTTTTTAAAATTATTATATCCTCCAATCCCATGTAGCACAGATTTTCTAATCTGTGCACTTGAATAACTGTCAATCTTGATCTTAGTCTACGAATCCACCCTCAACACATTCAAGTTATTTCTAACCACAACTTATTAATCAAAACAATTTTCGACGGCACAGACTGAAAGTCTGTGCTACAAGTAGCACAGATTTTCCAATCTGTGCATTTGAATTAATGTTAACCTTGGTTTGAAAATTTACTCACAACGTAACCATTTTGAAAACTTAGTGTTATGGTGCACTAAAAGTGCCTTACCAAGAAATTCACAAAAAACTTCCTCCTTGACGGACAGGTACATAAGCTACCCAAACAGATACGTCCTTGACTCATTATTTAAATATCTCAGCGCAGCTTTTGTTTTACCCCGTTATTTGTTTTTATTTTAACATATTATTACTAATTTTACGCTCTTAATACTCATCTGAATTATTTTAAATGATCAAGAGATTTGCACTAATAATAGCTCTAACACTAACAATTTCTGCTCAAGATGGTCAGAGTGTTGGCTGGATTACAAAATTTGGTCTCGCCGGTGGATTCAACCCCGTTTACCTCACTCCAAATGTAGATGAATTGAACAAATTTTTGCCTAACTTTGGCGTTGATAAATTTTCATCCTCCGGAATGATTGGTTTTGGTGGATCCGGTTACGTTTACATATTATTATTAGATAATGTTCGTTTAGGTGGAATGGGTTTTGGCGCTTCACAAGTTAGTGAAGGAAGCGTTAATGGATTGAATAGAGAAGCAGAGTTGAGTTTATCCGGCGGAGCTTTTACTGTGGAGTACACACTCCCATTCATCAAAACCCCTGCTGTTTCAATCGGTGCTATGATTGGTGGCGGAACCCTTCAACTCGATCTTTATCAAAATAGCGGCGATGTAAATTGGGGCGAAGTTTGGCAAGGATTCGATTCGAATACGGACACTAAAAATTTCAGCATGACAAATAGTTTTTTTATGCTTTCACCAACACTTAATATTGATTACCCGGTAACTCGTTATTTGGCTTTTAGAGTTGGCGCCGGTTATTTAGTTGCACTGGGCGATAGCTGGGAATTGAATAATGAGATTGAATTACAGAATGTTCCGGCTGATATAAACGCAAATTCATTCTTTTTACAAGCAGGAATTTACTTGGGCTTTTTTGCATTTTAGGAGAATTAATGAAGACTGTTTTAGATAACCGGCGGTGCCGGATTTATTGGTAGTAATTTTGTAAGACATATGCTTCTTAATCGGGATGATCTGAAAGTAGTTAATCTTGATATACTTACTTATGCCGGAAATTTGGAAAACCTTAGTGATGTTGATTCTAATCCAAATTATCTTTTTGTGAAAGGTGATATAACCGATGCTGCATTGATGGACGAATTATTTCAAAACCACAAATTTGATTATGTAGTAAACTTTGCAGCTGAATCACACGTCGACAGAAGTATCCTCGGTTCGGAAGTATTCATTAAAACCGAACGTACTTGGCACTCACGTCATTGCTCGAAGCAGCCAAAAAATACGGCGTTGAAAAGTTTGTGCAAGTTTCCACCGACGAAGTTTACGGCAGCTTGGGCGCAACCGGTTTGTTTACCGAGCAAACAAACTTGGCACCGAACAGTCCCTATTCCTCAAGCAAAGCATCCGCTGATTTGATTGCTCGAAGTTTCTATAAAACATTTGGGTTACCTGTCGTTACAACACGCTGCTCAAATAATTATGGTCCTTATCAATTTCCGGAAAAATTAATTCCGCTTATGATAATCAACACGATGCACGATAAAAAACTTCCGGTTTACGGTGATGGGAAAAATGTTCGCGATTGGATATATGTAATCGATCACAATCGTGCTGTAGAATTAGCAATGGAAAACGGAACACCGGGTGAAGTGTATAATATCGGCGCATCGCAGGAGATGGAAAATATTGAGATAATTAAATTGATTCTGAAAGAGCTCGGTAAAACCGAAGACCTAATTGAATATGTAAAAGACAGACCCGGACACGACAGGCGTTACGCAATTGATTCATCAAAAATTGAAACCGAACTCGGTTGGAAACCTGAATACAAATTTGAAGAAGCAATAGCCGAAACAATTAATTGGTATAAAGAAAATCAATCCTGGTGGCAGCGCATAATAAGCGGTGAGTATCAGGAGTATTATAAAATGCAATACAGTAAATAATTAACGGGTAACAACAAATTATGAAAAATAGAATTATTGCATTAGCTATATTATTTATCCTTTCTTTAGTTAGTATCTACTCTCAAGTCGGTCAAGGAAATTCTTGATCATTATTAATGAGCGAGCTGCAGCCAATTAACGTTACAATAGGCGGTGACTTTATAGTAGAAGGAACATTCCCGGCGTCACCCAATGAAAGAGTTGATCAGTTTGTGACTAGAATATATAATGAACAAAAAATTGCAATGCTTAATTCGGCTGTGAAAGATAAAACGTTCATAAACTTTACGATGTAACAACAAAATAGATAGAGTTATGCTCTCGTGCAATAAATTAATTAGAGAAAACGGTGACCATTCATTACTTGATTTGAAAAATTCAGATTAACAGCGGATTTTTCAGAAAATCCATACTTGGAGAATAATGATGTTTTAATATTTCCTGCTCTGAATCTTGAGAAAGAACTTTGTTGAGGTTGCTGGAGCGGTTAATTTTAGAGATAAGACTAAATTCCGTTTAATCCAAGGTTCCGATAAAATTTCAATACGTAGAAGGAGATGATTTATATGATGCATGTTGTTTGCCGGGAATCGATCAATACATTATGAAAACGTAAAATATGCTGAAATATCAAGATTATCGCAAGATGGACTAACAGAAAATTTAATAAATGTTTCAATTCATTCCGATTCATGAATTACAAGTTGGTGATAGAATCAAGTTGTAGTTGGTGATCCTTCATTCCGTAAAGATTATAGTGTTTTAGTGCTAGAGAGGTGAATGAGCCGTAGTCGTGTATATATTTAAAAAGATAGTACCAAAGTTATATGACGTAATACAGAAAGCGGAGGATTAAAGGAAGCTGCGGTACTTAGATCATGCACATGTTGTTAGAGATGAATTTGTAAATCATGAATATTGGAAGATTATTCGAAAACATTTTGAAAAGCCCGCAAACAGTAGTAAGGAACACCTTTGATAGTAGATGAATTGCGTAATTATGAAAGATTAGAGAATGTTAGAATGGTTATTTTATGCAAGAAGATTCGGTGAACTTTTTTATTGATAATAGAGTTGAGATTAAAACAAAATCGACAAGTATAATCGATTTTCCAATAGTTTGACTGATTCACTGTCTCTATCTTCTAGGTATATCATAAAAAATGAAGATGTGATTGTAGTGCCAAATAAGCCTGATTACGTTTATATATTTGGGCAAGTATGAGCTCTATTGGCTACTATAAATATGAAGAAGATAAATCTTATCAAGACTATATTGCGGAGGCGGGTGGCATAACAGCAATATGCACAAGATGAAATATTATTTAATACAAGTCACAGAGTAGAGAGTGGATTGATTTAACTGATGACATGAAAGTGCCAAACTTGAATCTGGTGATTTTATTATGGGCTTACGAAAATACCACGGAGTTTTTGGATTATTATGCAGCTCAAGTTAATACTGTAGCAAGTATTATAGGGAGTATTGCAACTGTGTTATTATTATTGTATCAAGCAGATGTTTTTACAAAATTTTCAGCAATTTCTTCAGGAAAATTAATGGCGAATGAAGAGAAAAGATCTTTCTTAGATTTTCTGAAAATATTGACTAAATGGAGAAGATCTCTACTATTAAACTTTGTATTAGTTGCGGTGATCTCGGTAATAATAAGTTTACTTCTTCCAAAGTGGTATAAAGCAAGCTCGTTGGTGATGGCACCCCAAACAGGAGCATCCAGCATGGGTGGATTATCTGCGTTGATGAGTAACTTACCATTGGGTGGACTCGGATTAAGTGCAGGCAGCGGTAATGAAAATGGTTTACATGGTATTTTGAAAAGCAGAACAATAGCAGATTCCGTAATTGATAAATATAACCTCCAAGAATATTTATGAAAACACTATAGAGAACAAACTTATCTTAGTTTTTATGGCAATTATGAAGTAATGTTAACTGAAGAAAATATGATATCAATTAGCTTTGAGTATAAAGATTCTCTCAAAGTCGCTGAAATTGTTAACTATATAACAACTGAATTGAAGCGTAAAGCTGATGCATTATTTGAACAACGAGCCAGTAAAAATAAAGAATTTATTGAGGATAGATATTTTGATAATTTGAGAAAAATTGACAGTCTGCAAATTGAAATGGAAATGTTACAAAATAAATATGGTGTCTTTGAACTTATTGAACAAACAAAATCCATTCTTGCCTCAATCGCAGATTTGGAAGCCCAGATAATTGTAAAAAGGGCAGAACTTGAGCATTGAAACAAACCATGGGTGAAAATACTCCTCAGTACAAAACAGCTAAGATTCAATTAGAAAGTTTAGTTAAGGAAGTCGATAAAATTAAATATTCAAATGAAGAAAATTTAGAAAACCCTTTTGGATCGGTCTTTTTACCTCTTGACCAGTTCCCGGAAGTGAGCAAAAAGTATACTGATATTTACACTAATCTGCTTTTACAACAAAAACTTCAAGAATTTCTTCTGCCGGAATATGAAAATGCAAAGATGCAATTGCTAAAAGATAAACCGGTTATTCAAGTTATTGATTACGCTTCAGCTCCAGATTACAAATCACGACCTAAAAGAGCATTTATTGTGTTAGGTGCACTCTTAGTCGCTCTCCTTCTTCAATTTATTTATATACTAATAGTAGAAAGAAATACTGTGGTGGCAAGAGATGGATCCAGATAAGTATAAGGATATTGTTGCTATAAAAAAATCATGGGTTAGATTCTTTGGAAAAAATTAGTAGATGAATTTTCTGAGGGCTTTTTACATTACAGGTGCAACTACAGTATTTGTTACTCTTATCGGTTTCTTAAACAACATTGTTTTAACGAGATATCTAGGACCCGAAGGAAGAGGGCAGTATAGTATTCTTATAAATTTAATGACTCTTTTATATTTATTATTTGGGGAAGGGATTCGTAGAACAAATACAATAATAATTGGTAATGATAAAAACCAACTTAACTACACACTCTTATTGAGTATAAAGTACTTCATTCTAGTTAGTATTCTATTTCTTATCGCGTATTATTTTAACCCACTTTGGATAGATTTACTCCCGAATATCAACATTAAACTAATCTTAATTACTTTGATGGCTTCCGCTGCAACAATTTTATGGCGTTCGCTTCAATCAATTTTTCTCGGTTATAAACTGATTGGTGATTATAATATTCTACAATTATTTTATACCTCTGCCGTATTTTTGATAAATCTTGTAATTATTTACATCCTCAATCTTGATTTATTTGCAATAGTATGGAACCTAGTTATTATTTCTTTGATCATAATTTTTATTGGAGTTTGGAAATTAAAAAAAATATTAACTGAAAAATCTCATACAAAGAATCAATCAGAGAATAAGACAATCTCACTAGCCGTTAAAGCTACTGTTGCTTCTATTGCGATGTTTATGTTTCTAAAAGGAGACCTTTTTATTGTCAACTATTTTCTTGATGCATCAATAACAGGAATCTATTCTATTTCTCTTGTGTTTGTAGATTTACTGCAAAAATTACCATTGGTTTTAGGTCCTTTGATTCTTGCAAAATCAGCTAATAAAGAATTTTCGGCTAACTTGGATGAATTTGCAAGACTTTTTAGAATTTTACTTGTTTTCAATTTTACGGGCTGTTCTGTTTTTATTCTTATTTGGTAATATGATCATAACGTTTCTTTTTCTGCAAGATTTTACCGCATCATATTTTTTGCTGGTAATAATTCTACCATCGCTAGTATTCTTCGGAAGCGGGCATATGATTCATGCTTATTTTATGGGACAAGGTTATCCTGGTAGGAGTATTGGTAATAAATTGTTTTGCAGCAATATTTAATTTTACATCTTAACATTATCTTTATTCCAAAATACGGTAGTTGAAGTAGCTGCTATTATTTGTTCAACAACGTACTTAATTTGGAGCTTGGGTTTTGTTTTCTATCTAATTAATAAAACAGAACTTTCGCTAAAAGATCTTTTTTATTTAAGAAAATCAGATTTGATAAATTTATTAATCTCAGTTAAAAGTTCTTTGAGGAAAGATGTTACTTAACTATGATTTAAATATTCCGACCAAAGTTGAGTTTAAGTACTTCGCTTACTTTTTATTGCTCGAAATAATTTCCGCGGCGTTGGCATGGTTAAATCCGATTTTTTTCTTACTTCCTTTTTTGCCGGTTATAGGATTGTTTTTTTTCTATTCGACCTTTATTAAAGATCCGTTTTTCTGGATAATTATAATGTTAATTGGCTCTGGTTTAGAATCTTGGGGAATAGTTTTTGGTGGCATAACTGTTTTTCATATCGGTTGGTTTTTATTAATACTATCCACACCACTTTACCTCTTATTTAATCCGACAAATAAGATCACAAAGTTTTCTCCCATTAACATTTATGTCATATCATTCATTGTTTTGGCGCTCATTAGTTTAGTTTATTCACCAAACAAAGTTGCAGGGTTAATTCAACTTTCTACAACTGTTGCATTGTTTATTTTTTTTATTCTATATCTAAATTTCGTTACTTCTCAAAAAAGAATCAGCTTAGTGCTAATAACACTTGCGCTTATTAATATACTGTTATCACTACTTACTTTTTATCAACTTCTTTTTGAAAACGTTCTTTATATTGGTAGAGCAACGGTTACCTCAGAGTCTGGCGAAAAAATCTGGAGAGCTTCAGGTACTTTCGAAGACCCTAATGTTACCGCTATTTTTCTAATGATTGGTTTCATTTATGCAATTGCAATGCTGCTAAATTTAAAGGGAAATTTTAGTGCTAGATTATTTTACGGCATCGCTTCAATAATTTCAGGTGTGGGTATTATCGCAACATTTTCACGAAGTGCGTGGATTGCATGTTTTGTTGGTATTATTGTAACTCTTGCCTTGAATAGAAACAAAAGGATTTTGATTTACAGTTTTATAGGTTTAGTTGTTTTCTTTTTGGTATTTATTCTGT
Organism: Melioribacteraceae bacterium; assembly: GCA_034521465.1. Classification (GTDB taxonomy): domain Bacteria; phylum Bacteroidota; class Ignavibacteria; order Ignavibacteriales; family Melioribacteraceae; genus SURF-28. Next base: position 337,502 of record JAXHMN010000011.1, read on the forward strand.
TTACACCGTACGGGGAGTTTATAACTTTTAGGATTTTTTCAATTTTCGATGTAATGGAAGACCCTTCGATAAGAACTAGGTTGGCGCTAATTAATAGTGGTTTTGCTATGTTTATTGATAATCCTTTTCTAGGTATTGGATTTAGGGGATTTCCTATTTTATATGATTTGTACTTGGATCCTATAGTACCTTGGTTTCTAATTCATGTAAAGGAATCGCATACATTAATAATAACTTTACTTGCCGAACTAGGTGTTGCAGGATTAATAGTTGTTATTCTTTGGTTTAGACGAGTTTTCATTGATTCTCATAAATTAATTAAGACAACTACAAATAATTTTTACAGTGCCGTTTTATTGGTTCATTTGCAAACTTTTTCGCACTTAATGTGACCTTTATTTTTTATGGAAATCTTTTTCCCACTTTAATCTACTTGTGGCTGGTTCTAGCTATGATTTATGTTTTTCATGAGAGAATAAACCCCCATTTATTCAAAGACTTAAGGAAGGTATGAAAGTACTAGTTCTATCTTCGATGTACCCAAATAATAAGGTTTATCTTTCTGGCGTATTTGTTCACGAACAGGTAAAGGAATTGATGAAACTGGGTGTTGATATCGATGTTATTGCACCGATTCCATATTCCCCTCCTTTGTTTCAAAATATAAAAACAAAATGGTCATTATTAAAAGAAGTTCCTGAAAAGGAGAAAATTGATAACGTTAGGATATTTCATCCCCGTTATTTAGCAATACCAGGTGGATTGTTGAAGGGATATTGGTCTTATATTTACTTTTTTAACACAATGAGAATTCTGGAAAAGTATAATCTCAAGAATTATGACTTAGTACACGGTCACGGTGGCTTGCCTGATGATTATGCTGGTTATCTGATTTCTCAAAAACTAAAAGCTCCATATGTTTTAACTGTTCATGGCGCTGCGGTTTATGCTACAATTAAAAATAAATTGCATTTTAAAAAATCTAAAAAATCACTTGAAAGTGCCGATGCTGTTGTTGGGGTTTCTTCAAAAGTAATTGAGCGTGTTAAAAAATATTCAATTAGAGATTCGGGGTGCTACACAATACATAATGGCTTTAAACAATTGAGGAAGCAAATTTTGAATCGTTTTCTTCTGATAAATTGACAATTATGTTTGGCGCTTCGTTGGTTGAACGGAAAGGATGTGAATATTTACTTAGAGCATTTCAAATGCTTCGAGAAAAATATTCTAACATAAAACTGATTATAGCTGGTGGCGGAGAACTACTTAATCCCTTACGTGAATTGAGTCACGATCTAGGTATTGATGATTCAGTTGAGTTCAAAGGGAGAGTTTCACATACTGAAATGTTAAAATTGATGAATAATTGCTCTATTTTTGTATTGCCAAGTTGGGATGAAGCATTTGGTGTGGTGTATTTGGAGGCAATGTCATTAAAGAAGCCAGTGATTGCAACGCTTAATGAAGGTATTACGGATATAATTGTTGACGGTGAAAATGGATTCCTTGTTAAGAAAAAAGATGTCAATTCTTTAGTTAATAAATTGACTAAACTGATAGAGGATGAAGATTTAGAAAACTAATTGGTCAGAATGGATATAAATCTATAGAGAAACTTACATGGAGAAATAATGCAATGAGGTATTTGGAATTATACAGAGAACTGGTTGAGGATAAAGTTGAACAAAAAGTAAAAATAAGAAAAGTATTTTAATGCTCCTCCAGAGTCCTTTCCGCCAGATATTAGATTAGAGAGAAGAAATGAAAAGTCTTAGTTCTGCTGGCTACAGGATAACGTTGTTGTGTAATCAGTTCATCAAAAATGAAGGATCGAAATTTGAATACTGTGATATCATTAGAATAAAGGCGATATTTAAAAGGCCAACCTTAAATAAAATTTTCAATTTTCCTTTCATTCTTAATTTACGAGTTGTCTGGTACACTATTTCTTCTTACTTGAAGATTAAACCCGCTATTGTGCACGTGCATGATCTGCCAATGATGCCTTTTGGACTATTGCTTAAGTTGTTTTTCAATACGAAATTGATTTTTGATATGCACGAGAATTATCCGGAAGCTCTTAAAGCATATGATAAGGGTATAATCGAAAGATCGATTAAAAATTATAAAGCTGCCAGGCTATTTGAAAAAGCAGCTCTTAAATTTTCGGACTTAATTTTTGTGGTCACTCTTGAAAACCAAGATAGACTTATTGGAGAAAAGATTCCAAGCCAGAAAATTAAATTAGTTTCAAATACTGTGGATCCTTCTTTCTTCAAACAATATGAACAAGGTGGAAATTCAATAAAGGACTCTGATGAACTTTCTCTAATATATTCTGGCAGAGTGAGCAAAAATAGAGGGTTGGATACCGCAATTAGAGCGATGGAAAATTTAAGGAAAAATTATGATAAAGTGCGGCTTAAGATCGTTGGCGAGGGATCTTATTTAGATTCGTTGAAAGTGTTAGCTAATGATCTTGAACTAAGTAATAGTATTGATTTTATAGGATGGCCTGGGCATAAGGAAATACCGAATTATATTCGAAGTTCGACTATATGTATTATACCTCAACCCTCAAACGGTCATAGTGATACAACCGTACCTCATAAGTTATTTGAGTTTATGTTATTCGATAGACCAATCCTTACATCTGATGCAAAACCCTTAAAAAGAATTATTGAAGAAACAGGATGCGGAGAAACATTCAAGTCAAATGACCCCTTAAGCTTTGCTGAAAGCGTAATGAAAATAATTAATTCAGAAAAAAACTATGGCGCAAATGGTATTTTAGCTGTAAAGAATTATTACAATTGGAGTAATGACTCAAAAATTCTACTTGATTCTTATAATCAATTGTTGGATTTGAATAGCTAATGAAAATTTTATTCTTCTTACATTTTTATGCACCCGAAGTCGGAGCCGCTTCCTTAAGAGCCCAGTATTTTGTCAAAGCACTTGAAGATTCTGGTCATGAAGTAAAAATAATTACTCCGATACCAAACTATCCTGCTGGTAAACATTACCCTGGATTTCCGAATAAAGGAATCAAAATACTTAAAAGAAATGGAGTTTCATATCTGCCAATATTTGCTCCACGTAAACAGTCATTGATGATCAGAGGAATTTCATACATATCGTATTTTATTACTTCATTATTCTATTCACTATTTGTCAATTTCAAATATGATTTAATTATTACCTCATCACCGCCAATGTCAACTGCCTTTGCAGCAGTATTAGTATCCAAAATTAAAAGAAAACCTTTGATTGTAGATATTAGAGATTTATGGCCCGATATAGGAATAGAATTAAATATTATTAAGAATAGTATTTTGATAAAACTGCTCAGATCAATTGATCATTTTATTTTAGCTAATTCAAAAAAATTATCATTCCACTTCAGAGTTTTCAGAGAAAGACTAATAAAGAAAAATTCGAGTCTGAATATAGTTGAAATTTCTAATGGCGCTGACACAAGTGTGTTTGAAACCTGCTGAATCTATTGAGGATCAATTGGCAATTAGACAAAAATATAAATTGCCGGTTGATAAAAAGATTTTTATCTATTTTGGATTTTTTAATTTTGGAATGAATGATGTTGATACTCTTGCCGAGGCAATTTCGCAACTTGGTGATGAGCACAAAAAAATTCACTTTTTATTCATTGGAGGCGGTGCTAAAAGGAACCAATTTCAAAATACTATTAACGGAAAAGTTAAATTCACTTTTTTGGATCCAATGCCTTCGAACGAAATTGCAGAAATATTACCAGCATGTGATTTAAGCATTATACCACTTAAGAAAATTGAAGGTAATACGGGTGGTTTCATTCCCGTTAAATGTCTTGAAAGTTGGGCTTCGGGAGTGCCGGTATTATTGGCTTCTTCGGGGATACTGAGATCGAAGAGATATTTTTAGAGAGTCAAGGAGGGTTTATAACTCCTGCTGGAGATTCTGAAAAAATGGCAAAAAAAATTGAAGAAATTTCAATCATGGAAAATCTCCAACCCCTTGGCTTAAAAGCACGTCAATTCGTAACCCAAAACTTCGATAGAAAAAAACAATCCCAAAAACTTGTAAAGATCATTGAACAGCTTGAAGAAAAATAATATAACCATTAACGGCACCGGAATACTTGGTCTGGCATCTGCTCATACTATTCTAAAAAAGAAACCGAATGTTAAGCTGTTTAGTAATTGAAAAAGAAGATTATGTTGCAAAACATCAAAAGTAAACTAAAATCAAAATCATCTTACAATTAGGGAATCTAATTCCTTTTTTGTAATTTTGTTGTATGATAAAACGGGACGCAGAAATATCGCTTGTGCAAATGGCAAATCAATTTAAAAGCGTTGCCATTATTGGACCAAGACAGTCCGGTAAAACGACCTTAGTAAAAGCGGTTTTCCCTAAAAAGCCCTATGTAAGTCTTGAGAACCCCGATTACAGGCAGTTCGCTTCCGAAGATACAAGAGGATTTTTAAGCGGATACCCTGACGGAGCGATATTGGATGAGGTTCAGAAGAGTACCAGAACTTTTTTCTTATCTGCAGCAGGTTCTCGATGACAGTGACAAAACCGGGCAATTTATTCTTACAGGTTCAAACAATTTTCTTCTGCAGGAAAATATTTCGCAAAGTCTTGCCGGTAGAATAGGACTATTAACTTTACTGCCTTTTTCGATGCACGAAGTTGGAATAAACAAATCAACTTCAATAAATAAATTACTTTTTAAGGGGCTTTATCCACCTCTTTATGACAAGAAGTTCGATATTGCTACCTGGTTTGCAAATTATATAACTACTTACGTTGAGCGTGATGTTCGTCTAATAAAAAATATAACTAATTTTTCGGCTTTTGAGAAGTTTATTAAATTATGTGCCGGAAGATGCGGACAATTATTGAATATGCATAATTTAGCAATAGAAACAGGTGTTGACGCCAAAACAATAGCGTCCTGGATCGGCATTCTTGAGATGAGCTATATCGTTTTTAGGCTCTATCCTCATCATAAAAATTTTAATAAAAGGATAGTAAAAATGCCTAAAATTTATTTTTACGATACCGGTTTGGCAGCTTCATTATTAGGGATTGAAAGTGCCGACCAATTAGTTTTACATCCTTTTAGAGGAAGCTTTTTTGAGAATTTAATAATTGTGGAATTATTAAAACAACGGTTTAACAGAGGATTGAAGAGTAATCTTTCGTTTTGGCGTGATAATGTTGGGCATGAAGTAGACCTGCTGATGCAAAATGGGGATACACTTACTCCGGTGGAAATTAAAGCCGGTCAGACTGTTACAAGTGACTATTTTAAGGGCTTAGAATTCTGGGAGAAAATTAACCCCGGTTCTAACCGTTTTATTGTTTATGCCGGATACAATAAACAAAAAAGGAGTAAAGGAATTGAAATTTTACCTTTTTATTCAATTACAGGACTGAATACAAAAAAATGAACTATAACATGATAATAGTAGGCGCCGGTATTGTTGGCTTAGCTACAGCTTATCAAATCCTTAAAAAATCACCAAATGCAAAGCTAGTGCTTATCGAAAAAGAAAACGAAGTTGCCAAACACCAAACCGGAAATAACAGCGGTGTTATTCATTCAGGTATCTATTATAAACCGGGAAGTCTGAAGGCAACAAACTGCAGACGCGGATATAAAAATGCTCCTGAATTTTTGTGATGAAAATGAAATTGAATACGATATCTGCGGGAAAGTAATTGTAGCAACAAATCAAAAAGAAATTCCGGAGCTAGAAAAAATTTATAACCGTGGGATAGAAAACGGTTTGACAGGGTTGAAGTATTTAACCAAAGCCGAACTAATAGAGAAGAACCTAATGCTAACGGTGTCAAGGGTCTCTTCGTTCCACAAACTGGTATAATAGATTTCAAAGAAGTCTCCGATAAATTAGCCGAGTCAATTAAAAACTTGGGTGGCGAAATAAAACTAAATGAAAAACTTACTTCAATAAAAACTGAAAAGAGTAAAGTTGTTCTCAACACAAGTAAGAATGAGTATGAAACAAATTTTCTGATTACTTGTGCGGGATTGCAATCGGATAGAATTGCTAAAATGACAAATCCGGATTTACCATTGCGCATAATTCCTTTCCGAGGAGAATATTATAAATTACAAGAAGAAAGCAAATCTCTTGTGAATAACTTAATTTACCCGGTTCCGGATCCTGCTTTTCCGTTTTTGGGCGTTCACTTTACACGTATGATAAATGGAGATGTTGAGTGCGGACCTAATGCGGTTTTTTCTTTTAAAAGAGAAGGATATACTAAACTTAGTTTTGATGCTTAAAGATTTTTATGAAAGTGTTACATGGAAAGGTTTTTTGAAAGTTGCTTCCAAATATTGGAAAACCGGTACTGGTGAATTCTATCGATCATTTAGTAAACAGGCATTTGTAAAAGCGTTGCAGAAATTAATACCAAGTATTACTGCTGATGATTTAATTCCCGGTGGTGCGGGAGTGCGTGCGCAAGCATGCGATAAAGATGGTAAACTGAATTGATGACTTTTATTTTGTTGAACGAAAAAATATAATTCATGTATGCAATGCGCCCTCGCCGGCTGCAACTTCAGCACTTTCAATCGGCGAATATATTTCGGATAAATATTTATCTCAGGTTGATTAATTGAATAAACGTTTAGAAAAAATACTTGTCTTAACTGTTGACTTCCTAACCATAAATTTAGCTTGGTTTATTTACTATTTGTTTCGTGTGGAAACCGGCTGGTTCGAGATGTTTTCTCAACCGGAATTTCTTATCCCGATGTTCACTGTTTACATCTATTGGGCCTTTATTTTTCTTTTTGTCGGAATGTACCGCACGTGGTTTGCTTATTCCCGGTTTGATGAAATAACACTTCTTTTCAAAGCTTCATTTGTAGGGATATTCATACTTTTCTTCTTGATTTATTACGATGATATAAGCCATAATGTTGCATCCAGGACTCGGTACATGATATTTTTCTATTGGTTCCTTTTTCTTGTTTTGGCTTCTATCGGTAGAATTGCTGTTAGAAGTATTCAAAGAAATTTGCTCATTAAAGGAATCGGAAGAAGAAATGCTGTGATTGTCGGCTTCAATCAGAAAGCGCATAAAATTCACAATTCAATTGCAAACCATAGAGGATTAGGTTTAGATGTAAAAGCATACGTAGCAGTAAAAGGAGAAAATGTTGGTAAAGAACATTTGGAAATAAATGCAGTCGATACAACCGAAAACATCAAACAAGTTGTAGAAGAAGTTGGCGCTAAAGAAATAATTATTGCACTTGAACATCACGAAGAAGATGTTTTAATGAAAGTGATTGCGGCTATTGATAATTCCGATATCGGAATAAAAATTGTTCCTGATCTCTATGAAATCATAAGCGGGCAAGCAAGAACAATGCAGATCTACGGTTTCCCGCTCATTGATATTATGCCGGACTTGATGCCCGAGTGGGAGAAAAAAGTTAAACGGGCGATGGATATTGCAATTTCATTTGTCTTTCTTATTCTAACTTCCCCGCTGATGATTTTAACATCAATTGCAATAAAACTCGACAGCAAAGGACCCGTATTTTATAAACAAGAAAGAAGCGGTCTCAATGGAGAAGTATTTAAAATCATTAAATTTCGTTCAATGGTTCAAGATGCTGAAAAGACATCTGGGCCGGTTTGGTCAATGAAAGACGATCCGCGAATTACAAGAGTCGGAAGAATTATGAGAAAACTTAGAATCGATGAAGTACCTCAAGTTATTAATGTATTAAAGGGCGAAATGAGTTTTGTCGGGCCGAGACCCGAGAGACCATTTTTTGTGGAAAAATTATCTAAAGATATTCCTTTATATAAAAGAAGATTGCGGGTACGTCCCGGTATTACCGGCTGGGCACAAGTTAAACATAAATATGATGAAACAATCGAAGATGTGAAAGCAAAGCTTCGTTATGATCTATTCTATATTGAAAACATGTCGCTTAGAATGGATCTAAAAATTATCTTCAGAACAATTTTTGTTGTACTTTTTGGAAAAGGTCATTACGAATAGGGGTATCATGGAAAAATCAATAATAATAATTCCCACTTATAACGAGTTAAATAATATTCAAAAACTTATACCGGTTCTCCGTGAAAACTATCCGGCTATTGATTTACTAATAGTTGACGACAATTCACCCGACGGTACAGCGGATGCAGTAAAGAAGTTTATGGAGAACGATCAACAAATCCACATTATTGAAAGAGAAGGAAAGCTCGGACTGGGAACAGCTTATGTTAGCGGTTTCAGATATATGCTGGAAAGAGATTATGAATTTGCAATTCAAATGGACGCAGATTTTTCTCATGACCCTGTAGAAATAAAAAATTTTCTAAAAGAAATTGAAGATCACGATCTAATACTCGGCAGCCGTTATATCAAAGGCGTTAACGTTATCAACTGGCCGATGAGCCGTCTATTATTAAGTTATTTTGCAAATCAATACACAAGAATTATTACCGGGCTTCCTGTTTGTGATGCTACCGGTGGATTCAAATGTTTTAGAAGAGAAGTACTTGAAGCAATTAATTTAGATAATATTACCTCCAGCGGTTACTCATTCCAAATTGAGATGACTTTTAAAGCATATAAAAAAGGATTTAGAATCAAAGAGATTCCTATCATTTTTAACGATAGAACAGACGGCGATTCTAAAATGTCAAAGAAAATTGTTCACGAAGCAGTCTTTATGGTTTGGAAGTTACGCTTCGCAAGTATGTTTGGAACACTTGATTAATCAATTCGCTTAAATGAAACTATCTATTATAATAGTAAACTATAACGTAAAAGAATTTTTACTCAATTTACTTGAATCTCTCCACAAAGCAATCTCAATAATTGAGTCGGAAATTATTGTTGTTGATAATGCTTCGGAAGATGAAAGTGTTGAATCTGTTGAGCGGCGTTTTCCTAATGTTAAGATAATTGCAAACAGTGAAAATCTGGGGTTCGGAACGGCAAACAACCAAGCGCTTGAAGTTGCACAAGGTAAATTTATTGTATTAATAAATCCCGATACAATTGTAAAAGAAGATACCTTTACGACTCTTATAAACTTTTTTGAGCAAAACCCGGATGCCGGGATGGCCGGCTGCAAAGTTCTAAATCCCGACGGCACTCTTGCAACTTGCTTGTAGAAGAAGTTTCCCCGGTCCATGGACATCATTTACAAAGATCACCGGGTTGAGTAAATTATTTCCCAACAGTAAACTTTTTGCAAAATACAATCTCACATATCTTGATGAAAATAAAACTTACGAAGTAGATGCAATATCCGGGTCATTCATGATGATGCGCCGTGAAGTTTATGAAAAAACCAAAGGTTTCGATCCGCAGTTTTTTATGTACGGTGAAGATTTGGATTTATGTTACCGGACTCAGCAAGAAGGATATAAAGTTTATTATGTTCACGCAACCGAAATAATTCATTATAAAGGTGAAAGTACAAAGCGCAGCAGCTTGGATGAAACAAAAGTTTTTTATGATGCAATGCATCTATTTGTAAGGAAACATTTTTCTTCTTTTTGGTTGGTTGAGTTCATTTTGCAATCCGCAATATTTTTTCGAAAGTTGTTTGCATTTGTAAATCTTTACCGTCTTGTGCTAATTGCAATTCTCTTTGACTTTGCAATTGGAATTGCCGCGTTTATTTCGGCAGAGGAAATTTACAGCAATGAGCGGTGGGAAGGATTTCCGGAAATGTTTATACCGGAAGTTTATATCATACCGGCTTTTATTCAAGTTGTTATTTCGAGTTTGATGCAGTCTTACAAGAAAGAGGGCTTTTCTGTATTGCGAAGTATTATGTCTTTAATCGTCGGTTTGTTGGTAATTACTTCGATGACTTTCTTTTTCAAACAATATGCATTTAGCCGCGCTGTTGTATTGATTGCTTTTTCTTTAATGCTTGTTGGGTTTTCTCTCTGGAGAATTATTGCTAAAACGATTTTGAAGATCGGGCTTTCTTCAAACGAACGAAAAACCAGAACTATCGTTGTTGGAACAAATGAAAAAGCTGTAAAGTTGGGACGCAAACTCAAATCAAGTTTAACTTCTTTCCATAATATAATTGGGTTGATTGGCGTAAGCGGAAAAGAGATTGGAGAGAACATTGAAAATTTCCGGGTTGTTGGTTCGCTTCAAAATATTAAAAAAGTGATTCAAGAAAAAAGGATAGACAAAGTAATATTTTCTTCCGATGAAATTTCTTTCAATCAAATGTTTAGTGTTGTTTCGAACTGTCAAGGAATTAACGTTGAGTTTATGGTTGCGGGAAGTGGAATGGATTATTTAGTAGGGAAATCAGCAATAACTATGTTGGATGATATACCGCTTTTAAAGGTTTATTATAATATCAGTTATCTCCCGCATAAAATAGCAAAAGCAATATTTGATTTTATTGTTAGCTCTGCAATTTTACTTTTCGTTTACCCTTTGATATATTCGTACACCAAGCTGACCGGGAAAACATCAGAATTCATAAATTTCATTCTAAACGTCCCTAAAGTATTCACCCGAAAACTCAGTTTTGTGGGGCCAGAAAAACAGAATGAATTTGAGGGCTTATATCTTGGCAAGAAAGGAATTACCGGTCTGTGGCGAATCGAAAATATTGATAAAAACGATACCGAAGAAAAACGTAAACTCGATATTTTCTACGCTAAAAATCAAAACGTTTGGCTCGATATTGAAATTTTAAGCAGAACATTTTCTAATATGTTCATTAAACCGGAGTAGTAATGGTAAAAAATTCGTTGGACTTTGAAAAGCCAATCATAGAATTGGAAAATAAAATTAATGAGATGCGTCAATACGAAGGCGATCTAGATATAAAAGAAGAAGTTGAAAAACTTGAAGAAAAAGTTGTATCACTTAAGAAAAATATTTTCCAAAATTTGACGAGATGGCAGAGAGTTCAATTAGCCAGGCATCCCGAAAGACCATACACACTCGATTATATAAATTTTATTACGACCGATTTTGTTGAGTTACACGGCGATAGACATTTTGGAGATGATAAAGCGATTGTTTCCGGGTTTGCAAAAATTGACGGTCATAAAGTTATGATCATCGGTCATCAAAAAGGGCGTGATACTAAATCCAATGTTTACCGAAATTTCGGAATGCCGAATCCCGAAGGTTATCGTAAAGCACTTAGACTGATGAAGCTGGCCGAAAAGTTTAACGTTCCGGTAATTACATTGCTGGATACTCCGGGCGCTTTCCCGGGCTTGGAAGCAGAAGAACGCGGGCAAGCCGAAGCAATTGCTCGCAATTTATTTGAGATGAGTAAACTTCGCGTTCCAATCATCGTTGTTATAATTGGTGAAGGAGCCAGCGGCGGTGCACTTGGTATCAGGAATTGGCGACAGAATTTTGATGTTGGAAAACACTTGGTATTCTGTTATTTCTCCAGAATCTTGTTCCTCTATTTTATGGAGAAGCTGGGATTACAAAGAGCAGGCAGCCGAAGCGTTGAAACTAACAGCCGAAGATCTTCTTGCGCAAAAAATCATTGATAGAATTGTTCCCGAACCTTTGGGTGGCGCGCATAAAAATTTTGAAGAGATTTCTCGAACTCTGAAAATTGTTTTATTAGAGGAACTTTCCAAACTGCAAAAGATCAAACCGGAAAAACTTGTACAGACTCGTTTAGAAAAATTCGGATCAATGGGGGTCTTTGAAGAATAATGCTCAAACATGTTACTTCCATTAGAGTCCGTTATGCTGATACCGATAAAATGCAATTCGTCTACAACGGTAAATACCTTGAATACTTTGAAGTAGGAAGAACCGAATTATTAAGAAGCACCGGATTCGCATACTCGAAACTTGAAAAAGAAGGTTATCAACTTCCGTTAATTGAAGCTAATCTAAAGTACAAAACACCTGCAGTGTATGACGATGTTTTGAATATTGAAGCGGTTGTAACTGAACTGTACTCTGCAAAAGTTCATATCGATTACAAAGTAACAAGAGCAGAGGATGATACATTAATAGCCGAGGGTTTTACAGATCACATGTTTATAAAATCAGACTCGAAAAAACCAGTCCGCCCACCAAAAAAATATATCAATGCTCTAAAAAAATATTTTGATTAATTAACATAAATTTCACCAACTGTTTACTGCCGATGATTGAAAAAATAAAAGAGTTAACAAAAGACACGGCAATCTACGGCATCAGTACAATTGTTGGCAGATTTATTGGGTTTCTCCTCGTTCCATTCTACACGAATATTTTTTCCACTTACGAGTTTGGTGTTTTCTCTAACATCTATGCTTACATCGCATTTCTTAATATTGTTTATATCTATGGAATGGATGCGGCATTTCTAAAGTATAGTTCAGTTGCTGAATCAGAGAATAAAAACAAAGTTTTTTCAACACCGTATATTTTTGTATCGTTTACCACGGCAATCCTCTCAATAATAATACTTTTATTAAAGTCACCTTTAAGTGAGGGCATGAGTATTCCTTCACAATTCACATACTTGCTTTATTATGTTGTCTTCATTTTAATTTTTGATACACTTGCATTAGTGCCTTTTGCAAATTTAAGACTGCAACGTAAAGCAACTAAATTTGCTGTTATCAAAACGCTCAATATTTTTATCAATCTCGGGCTCAATATTTATTTGATTTTAATAATGGGTCTTGGTATTGAAGCAATTTTTATCAGCAACTTGGCTGCTTCAGCATTTTCTTTTGTTGCCCTATTGCCGGAAATTTATAAACACTTTATTCCCAAAATTGAAGGTGAACTGCTTAAAAGAATGCTTCGATTCGGCATTCCTTATCTGCCGGCAAGTTTAGCTGCTACAATTGTTCAAGTAATTGACAGACCAATTTTAGTAAAGTTAGCCGGAGAAAGTGCGCTTGGTATTTATCAGGCGAACTATAAGCTGGGCATTTTCATGATGCTGTTCGTTGCAATGTTTCAATATGCTTGGCAGCCGTTTTTCTTGAACAACGCAAAGGATGAAAATGCTAAGCAGTTATTTTCAAAAGTATTAACTATCTATCTTATCGTATCATCAATCGTTTTGGTAATTCTTTCACTTTTTATAAATGATATTGCTTCTTTCGAAATTATGGAAGGGCGCACCGTTATAGGTAAAGAGTTTTTGTCGGGTTTGTATATTGTCCCGATAATTTTGCTCGCTTATTTATTTCACGGACTTTATGTTAATTTCCAAGCGGGCGTCTATATTGAAGAGAAGACAAAATATTTTCCGATGGTAACCGGATTAGGCGCTGCAATAAATATTATTGTAAACTTTTCACTTATTCCGGTAATAGGAATTTTAGGCGCGGCATTTGCAACTTTGGCTAGTTATTTTGTGATGGCTGCAGGTTTGTTTATAGTCGCACAAAAATTTTACAAAATCAACTATGAATACATGAAAATATTTTCAATCTTTCTACTGATCATTATTGTTGGACTTTTTTATTACATTGTTTTTGACTTCAACGAAGTTACATTTGTTATAAAACTATTATTGCTTTTTGGGTTTTTAATCGGATTGATTATTTTTAGAGTTGTTACTAAGGAAGAACTATCTTCTCTCAAAAAGTTAATCTAAACTTTTCATTTTCTACAAAAATTATTATGGAATCGATCAAAATTAAAATTAAGAGAATATCGGATGAGTTCTCTGATATTCCACTTCCACACTATACAACCGAAGGAAGTGCCGGAATGGATATCCGTGCTGCAGTAAGTTCAGCAGTAACTTTGGCGCCCGGAAGTATTGAGCTACTTCCGACTAATTTATCAGTTGAAATTCCAACGGGATATGAAATACAGATTCGCCCGAGAAGCGGGTTGGCTGCTAAACATGGAATCGGAATACTCAATTCTCCCGGAACAATTGATAGTGATTACAGTGGTGAAGTAAAAGTTATTCTCTTTAATTTTGGAAAAGAACCATTCACTATTGAACGTGGTGAAAGAATTGCTCAAATGATTATCTCGAAAGTATATAGAGCAGAAATTGAAGAGTCAGATTCACTCGCCGATTCCAAAAGAGGCGCGGGCGGCTTTGGGCATACAGGCAAAACTTGAGAATTCCAGTTTAGCAATTGGAACGCAGATGACACAGAAGAAGAGGATAAGCACAGATTTAATCTGCGTCAATCAGTTGTTTCAGCGTCATCAGCGTTCTATTGGGCGAAGCATAATCGTAAGAAGTAAACAAAATTAATATTTATTAAGTGTATTAATTGCAAAAAAGGTTAAAAGCAAACAATGAGCGATTTTGTACATCTACATAACCATTCACATTACAGTTTACAAGACGGCGCATGCACTATAGATGATTTAGTTAATACAACTGTTGAAAAAGGAATGAAATCCATTGCACTTACAGATCATGGTGTAATGTTTGGAGTCTCGGAGTTTTACCGCAAAGCAACAAAGGCAGGTATCAAACCAATCGTTGGGATGGAAGCATACATTACAATGGACGGCAGCAGGTTTGAAAGAGGCGGCGATAAAACCGGCAGAAAAAGATCGCAGCATTACAATCACTTGGTTCTTCTTGCTAAAAACAAAACCGGCTATAAAAATTTAGTTAAACTTGCTTCAATCGGTTACACTGAAGGATTCTATTATAAACCTCGTATCGACATGGAAGTACTTGCAAAGTACAGTGAAGGATTAGTTTGCACGAGCGCATGTCCCGCGGGACCAATTTCTGTCCATCTCATTAATGGTGATTATCAAAAAGCCAAAGAAACCACTCTGAAATTTCATGAACTATTTAACGATGATTTTTATCTGGAAATTCAGAACCACGGGCTCGATGTTGAGAAACCAATTCTAGAAGGAATGCCGAAACTATCAAAGGAACTCGGGATAAAATTAATTGCGACAAACGATATTCATTACATTAAACAAGAGAACGCAATACCGCATAATGTTTTGTTAATGCTTTCCGACAAGACCGGCAATTATGACTACAAAAATCTTCGCTATAATACGGATCAAGTTTACTATAAATCTGCCGAAGAGATGAAAGAACTTTTCATCGATCATAAAGATGCAATTGAAAACACATTAGAAATTGATGAAAAGATAAATCTCGATTTGAGTTTTGAACAATTTCACTATCCGCTTTTCCCGATTCCCGAAGATTCCGGCGCTGAAAACTTGGATGAGTATTTTGAAATTCTCGCGCGTCAAGGACTAAATAAACGCTTCAAAAAAATCAATCAAGAAATTGAAGATAGATTTAATTACGAAGTGAAGATCATCCAAGATATGGGTTACTCCGGTTACTTTTTAATTACCCAAGATTTTATTAATGCAGCAAAAGAAAGAGGAATACCGGTAGGACCCGGTCGCGGTTCGGCAGCCGGAAGTTTGGTTGCTTACGCTCTCGGAATTACTAATGTCGATCCGCTTCAATACAATTTGTTGTTTGAGAGATTTTTGAATCCCGCCAGAAAATCGATGCCCGATATTGATGTTGACTTTGCCGATGACCAACGCGGTGAAGTGATAAGTTATGTAAAAGAAAAGTACGGTGAAAATTCCGTTTGCCAAATCATAACATTCAATAGATTATCATCAAAAGCGGTTTTAAAGGATGTTGCACGTGTATTAAAAATCCCGATTCCTGTTGTTGAAAAAATAACGAAACAAATTCCGTCAAAGTTTGGGAAAGTTTACACAATAGATCAAGCGTTGAAAGAAGTGCCCGAATTAAAGTGGGTTAAAAAATCCGACGATCCTAAAATTCATGAAATGATTGAGTATGCAAGAGTGCTCGAAGGAATGAATCGTAACGCATCTAAGCATGCAGCCGGTGTTGTAATTGCTCCGGGAGATGTCAGTGACTTTGTTCCGCTTGCAACAGCCGGACAGGATAACGATGTTGTAACACAGTTCAACATGAAAGAGCTTGATGATGCCGGCTTGTTAAAAATGGATTTTCTCGGGCTGCGGACTTTAACGATAATACGAGATACAATTAATCTTGTTAAAAAAACTCGCAGTGTTGATGTCGATATAGAAGAAATTCCGCTAGACGATGAGTTGACTTATAAACTTTTTTCAAAAGGAAGAACAACCGCGGTATTCCAATTTGAATCGGGCCCGATGCGTGAATATTTAAAAAAGTTAAAGCCGACGAGCATTAATGACCTCGCTGCAATGAATGCGCTTTATCGCCCCGGACCAATGGATTTTATTGATGACTTTATTGCAAGAAAACACGGTAAACGAAAAATTGAATATCTCCACGATGTATTGAAACCAATTCTTGAAGAAACATACGGTATTATTGTTTATCAAGAGCAGGTAATTCAGATTGCAAACAGAGTTGCCGGTATGAGTCTTGCCGAAGCGGATATACTTCGACGAGCGATGGGTAAAAAAGATACCAAGGCAATGAAGGAACAGAGAAAGAAGTTCATTGAAGGCGCTGTAAAAAACAATATCAAAAAGAATGTTGCGCAAGATATATTTGACGCAATTGATAAATTTGCCAACTACGGTTTCAATAAAAGTCACGCAGTTGCATATAGTATTGTTGCTTATCAAACAGCATATCTAAAAGCGCATTTTCTGCCGGAGTTCCTTGCGGCGAACTTGACAAATGAATTTGGCAACACTAATAAAGTAACAATGCTGCTTGATGACTGCAGAAAACTTAAGGTAACCGTTTTGCCTCCTGATGTAAATAAAGCATCGGTTTATTTTTCCGTAGAAAACAATGAAATTATTTTCGGTATGTCTGCAATCAAAAATGTCGGTATAAAAGCGATCAAAGAAATTATAAGAGTTAATGAAGAAATAGGCAGACCATTTAAAAGTCTTTATGATTTCTGTGCGAATGTTGATACACGTCTTGTTAATAAGCGTGCGTTAGAAGGATTAGTCTTAGCCGGGGCATTCGATAGAATAGGTGAAAGCCGCGCTCAAAATTATGCTGCTATAGAAGACGCTTTGCAATTCGGAAATAAAATTCAAAATGCATCTAAGAAGCAGACCGAAAGTTTATTCGATGACTCGGATGAAGTTCTTGAAGTTTACGAACCGGAACTTCCCAAAGTAGAGCCATGGGAACCGAAGGTCAATCTTGCGGAAGAACGAAAAGTACTTGGCTTTTATTTGTCTGACCATCCGTTAAGAAAGTTTGAAAACGAGTACCGTTCCTTTGCTGATGTTCATCTTGGTGAAACAGAAACATACAAGATGGAGGGAAAAGTAAAAGTCTGCGGTGTTATAACAGAAGTCAGAACTAAAATCGATCGCTCAGGAAAAGAAATGGCTTTCTTTAAATTAGATGACTTCTCCGGTTCGTGCGATTGTTTGATGTTTTCAAAAGTTTACGAAAATTGCAGTGAGTTAATCACAGAAGAATCAACATTGTTAGTCCGCGGAACGCTGGAAAGCAGCGGTGATGCAGTTAAACTTCACGCCGAAGAAGTTTTCCCTTTAGAAGAAGTCAAACAAAAGTTGACCAAAGAAGTCGCATTTATTATTGACAGCGATGAACACGATGAAAAGACAATCGAAGAGCTCAGAAAAATATTTGACCAACATCAAGGAAATGTACAAACTTATATTCGTGTAAACGAAAATGGATCCTTCCGAAATTTTTATCTCGATTATAAAGTAGAATTAACCGAAGCTTTTTTAGATAAAGTTGGTGAATTACTCGGAATAGAAAACATCCAATATATTACATAATTAAATTAGTTAAGAGTGTCATCTACTTGTTTGATTTCAGAAACCATATTTCTTATTTTCGACAGACATTTTCTACAAACCAAGGTAAGCAATGCAAAAGAAATGGGCTTTAATATTAGGTGCCTCAAGCGGGTTCGGTGGTGCCACCGCTGCAGCACTAGCAAAAGAAGGTTATAATATTTTTGGGGTTCACTTAGATAGACAAGCAACAATGCCCAAAGTTAACGGCATTATCAAAAGAATAGAAAACACCGGACAGAAAGCAGTCTTCTTTAATATGAATGCTGCGGATCAATTAAGAAGAAACGACGTGCTCGATGAAATTAAAGAAAGATTTACGGCCAAAGAGCATCCTCAAATTCACATAGTCGTTCACTCTCTCGCATTCGGCACACTGAAACCTTACATCGGCAAATCACAAAACGATGTTATAGCACCTGCACAAATGTCAATGACTTTAGATGTAATGGCTCATACATTAGTTTATTGGACGCAGGGATTAATCTTTCGTGATCTTTTAGCAAAGAACGGAAGAATCTTTGCCTTAACAAGTGCCGGCGGACAAACAGTAATTCCGCACTACGGCGCAGTATCCGCAGCAAAAGCTTCACTCGAGTCACACATCAGGCAGCTTGCAGTGGAACTAGGGCACATGAAAATTACAGCCAATGCAATTATGGCTGGCGTAACCGATACACCGGCGCTCGCCAAAATTCCAAACTCGGATCTGATGTTAAGATCAGCTAAATCAAAAAATCCACAAAATAGATTAACAACTCCCGAAGATGTTGCAAAAGCAATTGTCTTGTTAAGTAAACCTGAAGCCGATTGGATATCTGGTAATACGATCGGTGTTGATGGAGCGGAGTATATTGTTAACTATCTCGGTGAGAAGTAAACTCACATCCACTAAATAAAATAGATCAAACTAATGACTGAATTCAAATTTACCGAAGAACAAATCATGTTGCGCGATATGGTGCGCGACTTTGTTAAAAAAGAAATCAAACCGAGAGCATCAGAAATTGATGCTAATGAAAAAATTCCCGAAGACTTAATTAAACAACTTGGCGAATTAGGATTGCTCGGCGTCTCATTTCCCGAAGAATACGGCGGTGCCGGAATGGGCGAAGTCGGGTATTGTTTAATGCAGGAAGAGATTGCACGCGGATGCATGTCAACAGCGACTTTTATCGGCGCGCATCAATCTATTGGCGCTAATACAATTTATCTCGGCGGAAACGAAGAACAGAAAAAGAAATACTTGGTACCGCTTGCGCAAGGCGAAAAAATCGGTGCGTTCTGTTTAACAGAAGCACAAGCCGGGTCGGATTCATTTAACGTAAAAACCCGCGCAGAACTTGAAGGTGATGAATGGGTGATCAATGGTGAAAAACTTTGGATCACAAACGGCGGAATTGCCGATATAGTTTCTGTATTTGCAAGAACATCAAAAGGTATAAGTACATTTATTGTTGAAACCGATCAACCCGGGTTTCAAGCCGGTACCTCCGAAAAGAAGATGGGAATAAAAGGAAGCACAACTAATCAAATTACTTTTGATAATGTTAGAGTCCCAAAAGAAAATTTGATCGGCAGAGACGGCAGAGGTTTCGTTGTTGCGATGAAAACACTTGATGCCGGTCGATTAGGTTTAGGCGCTGCGTGTACAGGCGCCGCAAAAGAATTATTGGAGATGTCAGCCGTTTACTCTAAAGAGAGAAGACAGTTTGATCAAAGCATTGCAAACTTTCAAGCTATTCAGTTCATGTTGGCGGAGATGGCTACGATTATTTTCACAATGGAATCAATCGTTTACCGTACAGCAGTTGATTATGATTTAGGGAAAAATATTTCCAAACAATCTGCGATGGTTAAGCTTTATTGCTCGGAAGGTTTGGATAAGATTGCAGATTTTGCAGTTCAAATTCATGGTGGAATGGGGTATTCCAGAGAACTGCCTGTTGAACGGTATTACAGAGATTCAAGAATTAATAGAATCTTTGAAGGAACAAATGAAATTCAAAAGGGTATTATTGCCAGAGACGTTCTGAAAAAGAATGGAGTAATGTAAGTAATAAAATATAAAAGGAGATATTTATAATGAAACCTATTACAGTAACAGACGACAATTTTGAGGCGGAAGTATTGAAATCCGATGTTCCCGTTATTGTTGACTTTTGGGCCGCATGGTGCGGACCATGCAGAATGATTGCACCAATAGTCGAAGAACTTGCCGAAGAATATGACGGTAAAATTAAGGTGGGCAAACTCGATGTTGATGATAATCAACAAACCGCTGTTAAGTATGGTGTAAGAAGTATACCTACCGTATTATTTTTCAAGGGTGGTGAAGTTGCGGAAACAGTAATTGGCGCTGTTCCTAAATCGATGTTTGTTGAAAAAATTAACGCTGTTGTATAGTTAATAAGTAACATTAATTTATGAGGATAACTTAGTACATAAGTTCTTAATTTTGATTACATATCTTAATCTTGCTTTTAATCTTACTCTTACTCTTTTGGAATTTTGATTTAGATTAAGAGTAAGATTAAGAATAGAATACAGCACAGTATTTTTGAAAAATAGAACTTAGAATAATTTATAAAATTTTTAGTGAGTAAAAACATTACACTTTTAGTCTTAGAGCTTTTCGGCTTACAATCGACAAACAATACTCGCTAATTATTTAATCTAAGTTATCCTCATTTTTCTTTCCATTAAAAACTTGCAAGAATTTAGTAAATGAAAAAAATTTTAATATCCGATAAAATTCACCCTAACTGCATCAACCACTTAAAAGAAAACTCATTTACAGTAGAATATAACCCGGACCTTTCAAAAGATGAACTTCTAAACAGTATCAAAGATTATAATGGGCTCATCGTAAGAAGTTCAACACAAGTAACTCAAGAGATAATTGAAGCAGCAGGCAATTTAGAAATAATCGGCAGAGCCAGGAACCGGTATTGATAACATTGACTTAAACACGGCAACTCGCAAAGGGATTATTGTAATGAACACACCCGGCGGCAACACTGTCTCTGCTGCCGAACATACAATATCTATGATATTTGCATTGTGCAGAAATATTCCTCAAGCAACTCAATCAATGAAAGAAGGAAAGTGGGAAAAGAAAAAATTCTCCGGTACCGAGCTTGAAGGAAAAACCCTCGGCATAGTCGGTCTGGGTAAAATCGGTTTTGAAGTAGCAAAAAGAATGAAAGCGTTCGGCGTGAAAATAATTTCATTCGATCCGTTATTAGCTGCGGAGACAGCCGATAAAGTTGGAGTAAAACTGATTGACCTTCCCGGTTTATTTGCAGAAGCTGATATAATTACTTTTCATGTTCCGTTAAACGAAGAGACGGCAAATCTAATTAACAAATCAAACTTGGATTCGCTAAAGAAGGATGTCAAAATAATAAACTGTTCACGCGGCGGTGTGATTGACGAAGAAGCAATTCTAAAAGGTTTGAACGACGGCATAATTTCCGGTGCGGCGCTCGACGTTTTTTCAACAGAACCTCCCGGTTTAACCGAATTGATAAAACACGAAAAAGTTATCTGCACTCCGCATCTTGCCGCATCTACCGAAGAAGCACAAGAAAAAGTTGCAGTACAAATTGCCGGACAAATAAGTGATTATTTCAAAACAGGCACAGCAAGCGGAATGGTAAACGGACTTGCTATAAAATATTTGCATGATAACGAACTTAAACCCTATTTAACTCTTTCGGAAAAATTAGGTTTGATACACAAGCAAACTTTAGAGACAAACTGCGGCGAAGTTGAGCTCGATATTTACGGTGAATATCTTTCCGATTACAGTGATGTTTTGGCAACATCTTTTCTTAAAGGATTTTTGACATCATATTCCGAGACTAATGTTAATCTAATTAATGCAAAGCAGCTTGCCGAAGAGAAAGGCATTAAGATAAAAGTATCAACCAACTCAAGGCATTCTCATTACAATAATTTGATCTGCGCAAAGTTGAGCGAAAAAGTTTTTATTAATTCTCTTGAAGGAACTATAACGGGTAAAAACAATCTGCGTATCATAAAAGTAGATGATTATAAAATGGAGTTTGAACCAGCCGGTAATTTAATAATCTACAATAATGTTGATAGACCGGGTGTACTTGCAAGAGCGGGAGCAATACTTGCGGATAATAACATTAACATTGCAAGTGTATCTTTGAGCAGAATAGAAAAAGGATCGGCTGCATTGACTATTATGAATATTGATGAGGAAGTAAGTAAAGAAGTCAAACAGAAATTGAAATCTATTAACGGAATAGAAAAGATAAACTTCATAAAATTATGAGAGAGATTTTCAATTAGACAATTGATTCGGAAAAACGATTATGTAACACTCAAATCTTATCCCAACGGTATCTTTAATTTGGCTGAGCTTAACAAAATTTGTACTCAATAAAAACAAATCATAATTTGGATTTATTAATATCAATTATCAATTAAATACAACCGGTTGAAACTAACGAATAATTATTCAAGAACCCGTCGGCTGACGGGTTCAATATGAATAGACCTAAAATGAAAAAGAAAATCAACAACCACGAAGTGGTTGAATGTGCAAGCTTTTGTTCAACCCATTTAGGGTTGTTATAATTGCTTCTTATTAATTCTATTCATATTTAATCCCTTCGGGATTTGAAAAGGTTTTATCTGTAGTATTATATTACATGCATGCTGAAATATTTTTATTAGTATAAAGTTTTCATAGAAAAATTTGTTAATCAAGCAGCATTGTTGAGCAAAATAAGAGGTATATCCGGAACCGATCCCTTTTGGGAACAATGCTGTCAACTTAAGAAAAGTATTTTATGTAGGATGTTAAATATGTGGCTTACAGAAAGTGATCCCCTCGGAAAAAGCCGATTTTCATTTTCGATTTTTCTATCCGTTCGCTGAAGCGAACGGCAATTGTTTTAATAATATTACCGTTGCTTTTAAGCAACGGGTTTGAAGACGATAACACCCTATAATCGGCTTTAGCCACATTTTTGATTCAGAGAATTTGTTAAGTTGACAGCATTGCTTTGGGATAAAGGGGATGAGTTTTTTGAAAATTTTATAAACTCTATTTTACTTAGAGAGCCAATTGAATTCGATCTTGATAAAAAATTACTTTGGCAAGGTATAATAAATAAACAGTGCATTTATTAATTCATCACTTTAAATAACCTTGACAAATAAAATGTCTTGTAGTAATTTGAGTTTGGGCTTAAGATTTAATGAAAACTTAATACAAAAATCTTGTTTTTATTATAAAAGTGAATCTTGACATATATTCTCAATTGTATTATTTTGAAATTCGCTCAAATAAGAATGCGGTAAAAACTGAATTTTTATTAAGCGAATACGTAAGAGGGAAACAGAAACTTAATGTTTCATCAAATAACTAATAAACAACCTATCACAAAACAAGGGGTAAAACATGTTGAAAAAAATTACTTTTTCAATGTTTGCTGTGCTTTTAGCAGCAAGTCTCACATTTGCTGGTGAATATCAAACCGAAACAGCAAAAAAAGTAAATCCTGAAACTGAAGTCGCTTCAGGTCTCAATAAACTTCCTGCTAAAAACATGAGCAAAGTTACTGCAGACCAATTAGGATTTACAGATTATGACTATGCTGGCAACAGCACGGTTATCGAACAAGTTTGGCCATACGACATCGACGGTGACGGAGTTCTTGATCCAGTTGCTACTTGGATGCAGAGATTTCTGACATCTGAAGACGGATACAAGAAGAAGTATGTTGTCAGTCGGTCTTGCAGGTGAATTTGCGTCTTTTGATGCAAGTGACAGAACTCTTTACACCGGTTGGGGCGTTGTACAGTCAATGACTGCCGGTCCTTGGGCAGGCCATGCTGCAGTAATGATGCACGAAGGCGGCGAAGCAAAATTATCACTTTTTGATCTTGCTACATTTGCACCGGTTCAATTTCACGCAGATATGAACTTGGATGACAACTTCCCAAGTTTTTGCATATTTAGATGATGGCACAATCTACGCTACATATTACAGACGGTGTTATGTATGTTGGTTCAACAGATGATATTACAGCTTTCACCGAAACTGGCTGATACATTAGTCAGGCAGTGCTTCCGAGCATCCAATAAGAAGATCACCTAATGGTCAATATCTTGCCATCGGTTGATGACGACGCTGTAGAACTTGTTTATCTTATATTATTCTGACGATGCCGGTGCAACTTGGATCTCAAGAAGTAATCGGTCAAACAAAACGTTATCTGAAATTGTTAACAGACCATGGTCTAGAACCATTGTTTGTAAACTTTGGTCAAAGATCACTTGCAGTCAGCAATGACGGCGTTGTTCACGTTGGCTGGAACGGATATTCAATCGATACAACCACACCTGATTCTGCAGCTGCATTCCCAGCTCTTTACTGGAATAGCAATCACAAAGATTGGATAGCAATTTCCGATGAAGCAGAAGAAGATGGCGAACTACTTGATTACTATCCTGGAAACGGTATCGGTAATGCATACCCAACACCTGTAGTAAGTGAAGATGGTTCAGTTGTTGCAGTTATGTATCAAGCACCTGAATATGATGGTGGTTTGAATATTTATGATGGCACGGTATGATATGTACTATACAGATATTAAATATGCTGTGTCCGAAGATGGCGGCGCTACTTTTGAGCGTTTTGAAGCACCTCAACATGCAGCAGGTAACCCAGATGAATCTGATGCATTTCCGGCAGCATATGATTGGTTAATGCAAGAAGGTAATGAATATACAATCAACTTCATGTATTTAACTGATGCAATTCCTGGAGTATCTCTATTTGCTGATAATAATGAAGCTTCTGAAGACAGTTATTGGAGCTATGAAACTCTTACATTTACCGCTGAACCAAATAGTGTTGAAGACGGCGAAGTTCCTGTAACTTTTGCATTAGATCAAAACTATCCTAACCCATTCAACCCAAGTACAACTATTAAGTACAGCGTGCCTGAAATGAGCGACGTTTCACTTAAAGTTTACGACGTGCTTGGTAAAGAAGTTGCAACATTAGTTGATGCTGCTCAAATCGGTTCACACACAGTTGAATTTGATGCATCAAACTTGGCTTCAGGTCTTTACATCTATACACTCAAAGCCGGAAGCTTTACTAGTTCAAAGAAAATGATGTTAATGAAGTAAATTGAATTATTATTCCGGGTTCTTCATCGCGAAGAACCCGGGAGTATTTTTAATGTTACTCAATATTTTGATATACATTAAATTGATAATTAGGTCTCGTTTATTTGCTTATCGCATTCCATTGGACTGTTCTAGCTATCTGCAGCAGATTTCCAAAAAATATCTATAGGAGAACTTATGGAAGGGGTTTTTAAAAAATTTATAATACTTGTTTGTATAGCATTCTTAAGCACAACAAGTATATTTGCAGTCGGGTTCCGGTAAGCTGGCCGGTAAGATCACCGATGCACAAACCGGTGAGCCCTTAATAGGTGCAAACGTAATAATTGAAAACACAAACTTAGGTGCCGCTACCGATGTTGACGGTAATTATTTTATCCTCAATATCACGCCCGGTACTTATACTGTGAAAATCAGCTATGTTGGTTACAGCTCAAAAACAGTTACCGAAATCCGTATCGTTGGTGGAATTACATATGAATTAAATGAAACGCTTACCAGCGGTATAGATTTAGATGAAATTGTTGTAACCGACAAAAAGTTTTTTGAAGAAAAATCTACAAACACAACTAAAGTTGTTGACTCCGAACAAATCAACAAACTTCCTGTAAGAGGCGTTTCAAATATCGCTTCTTTGCAGTCGGGTGTTGTTGTTCAGGAAGGCAGCGGCGGTGTTGATGGTAACGCTACTATTAATATTCGTGGCGGTCGTGGTTCGGAAGTCCTTTATATTGTTGACGGTGTTCCGCAAAACAACTTAGTGACCGGTGGTAGTGGCGGTCAAGTTTCAAACAATGCTATCGATCAGCTTAGCTTTCAAGTTGGCGGCTATGAGGCAAAATACGGACAAGCTCAGTCGGGTATTATTAGCGTGACAACAAAGAGCGGTAAGCCGAATTACAGCTTGTTTGCAGAGGGAATGACTTCGGAATTTACCGATGATTACGGTTATAATTTATACTCTACTAGTCTTAGTGGTCCAATTATTCCCGGTTTGGAAAAACACACAATCTTTATTTCCGCCGAACGCGGATGGTTCCAAGATGCGGACCCCCGTGCTAAAAGTTGGAAGTTTACTACTATTGGTGAAGAATATACCACTACACCTAATAACGATGCAGGTGTCTGGCGATATTCCGCAAGAACGACTCACTTAATGGGTGACTGGAAAGTTAATTTAGGTGTTAACGGTAATAGTCGTGAGGACCGAAGTATAACTACTCAATACGTCAAAAATAGTTCACAATTTTTTGATAAAAATTATACGGATAATATTTCGTTCAGTGGTAGAGTATCCCAGACGGTAAGCAGCACTACTTTCTGGAATTTGAACCTTGGCTACAGAATTTATGACTTTAAAAAAGTCAATCCTTTCTTTGAAGATGACCTAATAGCTTATGGTGATAGTGCTCTGTTTGAAGAAAGATTCGGTGTAACATTACTAACAAATGGTCAGAGAACAAAAGAAGCTACAGATGAAGCAGGTATATTTTTCCCATATGGAAGAGCAAGGGGACTTTTCCAAAGACGTGAACAAGATTCGTTTAATGCCGACTTTGACTTCACATCACAAATTGATAATCACTTGCTGGAGTTCGGCGGTGGTATATCGTTTAACATCGTTCGTGGTTACGGGCTTTGGGCTTACCAATTAGCAAATGAATATTATGAAGATTTCGATGGAAATCCTACACCCGAAGAACTAGAATCTATTTATGAGAATCAACAACCTTATGTTTTTGGTTATGATATAACAGGCCAAGAGCATGTGGGTACCGATTTTGAAAATACAAGACAAGCAGCCAGAAACCCTTTGCTTGCTTACGTTTATTTACAAGACAGGTTTGAGCTGGAAGATCTCGTGCTTAACTTGGGTATCCGTATGGATTATTTTGATGTAAAATCATATGTGTTAAAAGATCCTACATTGCCTTACGCAGGGGGATCAGATCCTTCTAACTTTGATGACGGCGACTTTGAAGTAAGAGACCCTGATGTAGAATTCTCACCACGTATCGGAATCGGCTTCCCGGTTACCGAATCAACAGTATTCCATGCTCAATACGGACGTTTTGTACAGCTGCCAAGACTGCTCGATATGTATGCTGGTCCATATGATTACAATAACTTTATCAGTATGGAACCGCAAAGCAGTTTCAATGCACAGTTGGAGCCGGAAGAAACAACGCAGTATGAAGTTGGCTTTAGACAATTGCTCGGCAACAACGCTGCTCTTGAATTTAACAGCGTTTTACAAAAACATTAAAGGATTAGTGAACGTACAGAATCAACAGTTCCAGAGAGTTGAAGGAGGACAAACGCTTAACGCTATTGTTCCTGTTAACTCTGACTTTGGAACTACGAAAGGTCTTGCATTTTCATTAGATATTACCAATTTAAGTTATTTTAGTGTTTCTGCTCAATACACATTCTCAATTGCCGAGGGAACCGGATCATCTCAATCATCAAGTCAAACTGCTGTTTTTAGAAATGATGACAGACAAGCTCCCGCTGTAATTGCTCCGCTCGATTTTGATCAAAGACATACCGGGACAGTAAATATTGACTTTTATATTCCTAAGGGAGAATTAGGTCTCTTCGAAATGCTAAACCTAAACTTCCTACTTTCATTTAACAGCGGAAGACCTTATACACCGGTTGACAGATGGAACTTGGTTGGAGATAACGGAATTATTGCTTCCAATAATGGATATATTAATTCCAGATACGGTCCATCTCAATTTAGAGTTGATATGAGAATGGAAAAAACATTTGAAATCGCAGGTGTAAGATTTTCTCCATACTTGTGGGTTCAAAATCTGTTTGATACGGATAACGTTGTTAATGTTTACCGATCCACAGGCGATCCTGAAACATCAGGATTCTTGCTAACGGAACTTGGTCAATCGACTGCAGCACAGAATGAACAAGCTAACCCGGGATGGACGGAAGATTACATGGCGTTGGAGAGAACCCCGTTTAATTTCGGTATACCGAGATTGATAAGACTAGGTGTTAAACTGAATTTAGATACAATTGGTTTATAATTTAGTGACGAGCAGATATTCAAAAATCAAATAGGGTAATTGAAATGAAAAATAAATTAATTAGAATATTACTATGGAGTCTCGTCTTCCTATTCACCTTCGGTGTCTCTACATGGGGAGCCGTAGATGAGAATGGAGTAAAAAAGACGAGCAAAGTCTATAAAACCTCTGCAATTACCGAGGGCGGAAAGAAAGGTGATGCTTTCGCTTTTAATATCAATAACATCTATCTTCCATTCAGCCGAAATGGTACGATTGCAGACGTTAATTATAGATTCCCCGATGGAACAGGCGGTACACTCGGTAAATATCCCGGTGTGCAAGGTAACGGATTTCTATTTTCAAGTGGATTTTATCTCAGTGGATTAGCAAACGGAGCAAATTTGGGCAAATGCTCAAGCATCTGCATCCCTTGCCGAAGACTATGTTAATGGTACTGTCGCCGGAGGTACTTCAGATCCAAATGCTGTGATTTATGTTATCGAATCTACTGATCCTGATTTTGGGCCCTCCTGGCAGGATTGGTCTGATGCTGTCGATTTAGGTGCCGATTTTTATGACGGTGATGGTGATGGTCAATACAGTCCTACAGACTTAAACGGAAACGGAGAATGGGATGCCGATGAAGACAGACCTGACCTTAATTGGTGATATGACCGCATGGACTGTCTATAATGACGGATTACCTGCAGGTCAAAGACGTTTTACAACCGTTGACCCTTTAGGTATTGAAGTCAGACAAACAATGTTTGCTTTTGCATCAAAAGGTGCTATAGGCAACATTATTTTTATTAGATACAGATTTACATATGTCGGAACCGGCGATAGCAGGCGAACCTGATCAATTAGACGATGTGTTTTTTGGTGTTTGGGCTGATCCTGACGTAGGTGACGCTGTTGACGATTTGGTAGGCGTAGATGTTCCGAGAAATGCAGGGTATACTTATAACGATCCTTCGGTTGCCAATGAACCGGTTTGGGGTCCTAACCCGCCGGTTTTTATGATAGACTTCTTCTCCGGTCCGGTTCAGTATATTCCGGGCGAAACCTTCGAAGATGTAGATGGTGACGGCGAATATACCGATGGCGTAGATACACCCTTAGATACCGCATACAGTATTCGCGGGCAAGTTATTGGTGTTGTAGAATACCCGGCGCTAAAAACTTAGGAATTCATTCATTCGTGCATTATCAAAATGGAGTTGCAGCGCTTAACGATCCAAATAACAAACAAGAAGCAAGATTTTACACTCAAGGTTTAACAAGAACCGGTGCTGTTCCCGATCCTTGTAACTGGGAATTCGGTGAAGTACTCGGCGGTGTTGATTGTAATTCAGTTAATACGAGGCTCTGGTACAGCGGTGATCCTGTAACCCAAACCGGATGGATCAACTCAGTACCAAATGATCAGCGTATGATGCAGAACACCGGCCCTATGGAACTTGTTAAGGGTGAAGAAAAAGAAATGTTAGTTGCATATGTTGTTGGGCAAGGTTCAAATGCGCTTACTTCAATTACCGAAGGAAGAAGAATTGATGACGGTGCTCAGTTTATTTTTGATAATAACTTTTTATCTCCATCTCCACCTCCTGCAGTTCAAGTATCAGTAGAAGCAGGCTCGGATTTTATTGACTTAATCTGGGAAACCCCGGATCAAGTATCATATGTGAATATTACTGATGCCTACAGCTTATACTTTGAAGGTTATAATGTTTATTCATTTAGAACCAGAACAACTCAGGCAACCATAGATAATCAAGAAAATGTGCAGTTATTTAGAAGATATTCTCTGGATAATAACATAGAAGATATTTATAAAGAAAACGGAGAAACCGGCGGTATTGAGTTACTCTTTGAAAAAGGCAGCATTCTGCTTGATCCGGATATTTATACCGATCCTGATTTAGGCAGACTTCGTGTAAGAATAACGGAAGATCCTTGGACAGGCAGACCGTTGGTCAAAGGAAAACCATACTACTTTGCGGTAGCAGGATATGCCTTGAACTACGAAGCTTTGGTAAACAGAGAAACCGGTGAACCCGGTTTAGGCGCCAAAGGAGATTATTACTTAACAAAGGACGCGTTTGTAGGGGAAGTTGAATCACCTTCGCGTATTATAGAAGTTACTGTCGGAACTGATATGTATAATCCTCCTTTTGAAGAAATTGATGCACTTTACTCCGGTGAAAAGCAATCTGCTCCGGGGCAAATGATCTATGATATAGTTAATAAAGAAGCTTTGACCGGTGACGAGTATTCGGTAACATTCATTGAAGACAAATCCGAATCAACATCGGACACAAGTTATGTACCATATTGGACGTTGACTAATACTACAACAAACTCCGTATTAATAGATTCATCAACTTCATATTTGTTTGGTAATGACCAGATAAACGTTGCATTAACTGAAGGATTTATTGTTAAATTATCCGGTGAGAGAGCCCAATTAGGTGAATTTGAAGCTGAAACATTAACCGATTGGACTAGCGCTAATACGGGTGCTCTTTATGTAGGTCATGATCTCGGAAGTCAATCTTCAAGAATTTCCGGTTTTAGCGGTAACTTAAATGCACTATGGAATACTTATACTAAAGCAAGTGACCTGCGACAAGTGGAACTTAGATTCGGAAGCGGCGGAAAAGCATACAGATATGTAAATGGAATTGTTGGTGGATTTATTGGAAAAAGAAACTCATATGCTTATGCCGAAGCCATTACTGAAGCAGATACTACCGGAACCGGGTTCAAAAAACTTGGTGAAGGATTTGTTGATGTTCCGTTCACCGCTTGGGTTAAAGATCCTGTTTACGGTGAAGAAAGACAATTAGCAGTTGGATTCGTTGAGAGAGCTGCACCGGATGGTAACCCTGATGGCGAATGGAATCCGGGAACAAATATCGGTGTTTCAAACGAATACATAATTGTTTTTAATTCCGATTATGATCCTAACGGTAATCAAGATGTCTATAAAGGTTTCGATGATGGTTCAGGCAATATGTTCTGGGCTGATCTGAGAGGCGGTTCTAATTATCCATTACCTCCTAACGGCGGTTATTCTGAAGAAGACAGCTTAATAGCTTCATCTGCTTACTTTGATGCATTGTTTGTCTATAGAGTTGCTTACGCAGAAGAAGGTGTGACTTACAGCGATGGAGATATTTTAAGACAATCTATTGCTAATTATCCTTACACAAGTGACGACTCTTTCACATTCAAAACAAATGCAGGTGGCGAACTTTCAACAGCTGAAGAAAAAGAATTATTCGATAAAGTTAATGTTTTCCCTAACCCGTTATTCGGCTACAATCCGGCAACGAGTTGGACGGGTAACATTAATAACCCTGATGAACCTTTTGTTACTTTTTCAAATCTACCTGAAGAAATTACGGTTAAGATTTTCTCACTTTCAGGCCAATTATTAAGAACATTGAATACATCGGATAAAGATTCTCCGACTTCTCCGTTCTTACGATGGGATTTATTAAATGAAAGTGGATTACGGGTAGCGTCAGGATTGTATTTAGCTATTGTTTCCTCTCCAAAATTCGGAGATAAAGTTCTGAAGTTTTCGATTGTTATGCCTCAAAAACAACTTCAGAGATTTTAATCTATTGGTGAGGATACAAGCAAATGAAATCGAATAATTTCTAAATTTAGGAGTTTATAAAATGAAAAAATTTAAAATAATTTTTGCGGTGCTGATATTCAGCGTATCGCTCTTCGCTGGTGATGTTGCGAGGAAAGGTACAACCGGCGCTGACCATCTGCTGATTCCCGTTGGTGCTCGCGGTATAGCAACCGGTGGATCAATGCTGGCAACTCTTTCAGGGCTGGAATCTATTTATTACAATCCTGCTGGATTAGACAGAGCTTCCGGTGGCGGTGAGGCAATGTTTAGTTATATGTCTTACCTTGCAGATATCAATATTTCTTATTTTGCTGCATCAACTAAGATGGGTGATTTTGGTTCACTCGGGTTTAGTCTGAGATCTCTTGATGTTGGTGATATACCAGTCACTACTGTTGAATTTCCGGACGGAACCGGTGAAACTTATTCGCCGACCTACATGACATTAGGGTTGACTTATTCTAAAGTATTAACGGATAGAATATCAGTCGGCGCTAATTTCAAACTTATAACCGAAGAAATAGTAAACACTTCTGCAAGCGGTTTTGCCATTGATTTTGGTGTTCAATACCGTTTTTCGGAATCACTATTTCTTGGTGCATCAGTTAAAAACATCGGAACTAATATGGTTTACGAAGGTCCGGATATGGAAGCTGCAACTAATATACCCGGTGTAGCTATTGGTTCAAAACCGGGCAGATACCAAGTTGTTGCCGAAGAATTTCAGATCCCTTCATATTTTGAGCTAAGTATCGCTTATATGTATAATTTCAACGAGCAAAACAACTTATTGTTGGCATCAACATTTACAAACAATAACTCGTTTGAAGATGATTTGAAATTTGGTCTGGAATACTCTTTTATGAATACATTCTTCCTCCGCGGCGGTTACAGTTTGCTTATGGAAAATACCGATGATTCAATTTTCGGTTTCGCAGCGGGCGCAGGTGTTAATTATGATTTCGGAAATGAACTTGGTATTACAGTTGATTATGCATTCAGAGATGTTCAGGAATTCCCGGAACCTAATCATATCTTTACGGTAAAATTAGGATTCTAATTCTTCTGAACTAATTTTCAAAAAGCGCTTGCTGTAATTATTCGGCAAGCGCTTTTTTTAATTCTAAAAGGAAGGTGAGTAAAATGAGGGGGAAAATTAATTCGGGTTTAGTCGTATTTTTATGTTTTTTATTCTTTACTTCATTAAATGCTCAAAACAAATTTGAGTATGACTACGCCAGGTTTTATAGTCCGCTTGATTCTACAGGTTATATCGAATTGTACTATTCATTTCTTCGTCCGGCATTGAAAACTGTCGAAATTAATGATGTTCAATTGAAACAAGGAGAGTTAGGAGTTAGAATTATTGACACAATTAGTAATGAAACAGTAGTAGATAACTCGTGGCAGTTGGATATTCCAGTTAACGGCATACAATCGGATGAATTACTTGTTGGCGTATTAGATTTTAATTTGGATTTTTCGAACTATCAAATTTTTATTACTGCTTCAGATATAAACAACACAGAATTTGAAGAAACTTCTTCATTTAAAGTTGATTTAATACCACCTGCAAATGAAGATCAATCGGTTAGCGATATTCAATTAGCGTCACAAATTGTACCTCAGTCCTCGGATGAAAATTCAATCTTTTATAAAAACTCGATGGAAGTAGTTCCAAATCCTAGTTTAATTTTTGGAGATGCAATACCGGTAATTTTCTTTTACTCGGAAATTTATGGATTACAGAGTTCCAGCGTTGATGGTTATTTGATTGAGCAGAAATTATTCAATTCAGACAATAATGTTGTACATAGCAGAAAAAGAACAGTGGATGGTATTAATTCTTCGATTGTTGAAATGGGTGCAATACCTGCTAATAAATTAAATAGTGGTGGATATACGCTTGTGGTAAGCGTTAAGAATAATAACTCCAATGCAACCGTGAGTTCTGCAAAACGTGTTTTCATCTACAATAAAGATTTATTAGAACAAGGGACTAATTATACAGATTCTGAGGTAAGCCGAATTGATTCTGAATTTATGGTATTGAGTAAAGATGAAATACAATACATGTGGGAAACTGCCGAGTACATTGCAACCGAAATGGAAAAAGCACAATGGGAAAAATTGAGTGATCTGGCGTCAAAACGAAAATTTTTAAGTTCTTTTTGGGAAAAACGAAATCCGGATAAATCTTCATCAGTTAACGAGTTAAAGAACGCTTATTATGAAAGAGTAGCTTACGTAAATAGAAATTATGGAAACCTGAGTCAAAAAGAAGGCTGGAAAACTGATCGTGGAAGAGTTTATTTAATGTATGGTGTTCCGGATGAAATTGAAAGATTTCAAAATGAATCCTATTCAAAACCATATGAAGTTTGGCATTATAGAAATATAGAAGGCGGCGTAATATTTTTGTTTGCGGATGAACTGGGAATGAATATTTATAGATTGGTTCATTCAACGAAGAAAGGTGAATTATACAATTTAAGAGAATACAATAAGTACGGTCAACGTTAATCCCGGTTTTATTTATTCAAAAAAAGAATTATCATTTATATGGTAATTCTTTTTTTTATGAAAAAATGTGCAAAAATATTATTCGCTGTTTTCTTCCTTCACGGCAATATTTGTTGGTCAAAACTCTCCAAAGATTAATTTCGACTATGGACAATTTAAAGTCGATTCTACACATAATTTATTAGAGATTTATTTTCAGTATAAATCGGAAACACTTCTCCAATCAATAAAGAATTATGATCAACAAGAAAACTTAAAAATATTGTTCGCATTAAAAGACTCCCTTCAGCAATCAACTAATTACTCAGACACGGTTTTAATACCGGTTAGCAAAAGTAACTCTGTCGCTAACTCACCCTCATCACCGTCACTTGCGCTTCATAAATTTATTCTACCGGAAGGTGTTTATTTTCTCAATATATTTTTGATTGATTTCGATGATTCTAAAATTGACATAACAAGAAATGAAAAAATAGTAATAACTTCTTTTGCAAAATCAAAATCAGTATTGAGTGATATTCAGTT
The DNA here is from genome assembly GCA_034521465.1 of Melioribacteraceae bacterium. Classification (GTDB taxonomy): domain Bacteria; phylum Bacteroidota; class Ignavibacteria; order Ignavibacteriales; family Melioribacteraceae; genus SURF-28. Next base: position 372,183 of record JAXHMN010000011.1, read on the forward strand.
AGCTTACCAAATTGATCCCGCCGAGGAAAATTCGATCTTTACTAAAAACACTTTGAAGATTATTCCGAATCCTAATGCGAGTTATTCAAGTGAAGTCCCGCTGTTAAATTATTATACGGAATTATATAATGTTAATCGAACATCTTTGTTGTTGTCAACGTTTATAGTATCACAAAAATTGGATGTGGTTTATTCTAAAAAGAAAGAGATAGAGACTGATAGAGAAGAATCTCGTAGAGGTTGGTAAAATTAATTTATTAAGATATCCTACGGGTGTTTATACATTACAAGTAATATTAACGGATTCCACAAATAACTATGCTTTCGGCAGTGAGAAGAAATTTTATTTTTATAATAAATTATTAGCACATGAAGTCAGCAGAAGAAGATTTAACTTCTACGAAAACTAGTTCGCAATTTTCCATTCTGTCCGAGGAAGAATGTGATTATATTTTTAACGTCTCAAAATACATTGCGAACGATCAAGACAAAATCACAGTATGAATCACTAACTTCAACCGAATCGAAACAAAACTTCTTGCAATAATTTCTGGAAGAAAAGAAAAAGAAATAGTTAAACCGCTTATTCTGCATACGAAGAGTTATCTGACGAGAGTAAATGAAGCGAATAAGAAATTTAAAAATATTGAGCGGTCTCGGATATAAATCTGATATGGGTCGCATTTATCTTTCTTATGGCGATCCGGATAGAATTGAACGTTTCCCAAACGAATCCAACTTAAAACCTTATGAAATATGGCACTATGATAATATTGAAGGCGGCGTATTATTTATATTCGGTGATCTATCTGGTTTTTCCGAGTACGAATTACTACACTCTACCAAACGTGGTGAAATGTATGATGAAAATTGGCGGAGAAGAATTTCAGTTTACTAGCAATGAAAAATATCTTTGAATACATACCGTTTTTAATTCTTCAGAAAATTGCCCAAACATTAGGATTTAATAGACTTACATCTGCCTCAAAATTTCTTGCCTTTATTTTACATGATCTATTGAAAATCAGAAGAGAAGTTGTGATAAAGAATTTATCAATTGCATTTCCGGAACTGAAACAAGATAAATTGAATGAAATTTCAAAAAAATGTTATCTCCATTTTTCAAGATTCATACTAGAAATAATGAACATACCTAAATTGAATATTGATGAAATAAAAAATTTAGTGGAATGTGATGAACACGATTTGAGTGAAATTCGAAAGGAGTATCAAAAAGGAAGGGGACTAGTATTTTTAACTGCACATTTGGGAAATTGGGAACTCGGTGCAATTTCAATTCCCGTGCAAATGAATTTAAAAATCTACCCAATCATAAAACCGCAAAGAAATCCGTATGTAACAAATTGGCTTAATAAAATGCGGGAAACTCATGGTAATGAAGTTATTCCGCTAGGAATTTCCATCAAAAAAATATATAAAGTTCTAACCGGCGGTGGTCTGCTTGGAGTTGTCGGTGATCAGCGGGGTCCTAAGGAAGGACAGCGAGTGAAACTATTTGGTAGAGACACCGCAATTTTTAGCGGTACTGCCGAAATTGTTGCAAAGACTAATACTCCGCTTTTTTGTTTGTTTGCAGTCCGGGTAAAAGATCATTACAAAGCATTTGTCGAGAGAATTGATGTGTCGGATATGCAATCCGGTAAGGAAGAAAGGATAAACGCGATCAACCAACGATACGCCGAGTTGTTGGAAAAGTATGTTCGACTGTATCCGGAGCAATGGTTTTGGATGCATAATATTTGGAAGTATTAATAGTGAATATCCTCGTGATTCAAACCGCTTTTCCGGGTGATGCGATTCTTACATTGCCTCTTCTCCAAAAAATTAGTGAGAAATATCCTAACTCACGTATTGATGTGCTTTGTATTCCTGCAACAAAAAGTATTTTTGATGCTTCTCCTTTTGTCGATTCGGCAATAACATTTGACAAAAAACAAAATGAAAAAGGAATAAACGGTTTACTTAGAATAGTAAAGAAAATCAGATTGAATAATTATGATATTGTAATATCTCCACACAGATCTGCCGAAGTTCATTAATTTCTTTTTTTCCGGTTCAGGGAAAAGAATATCTTTTGATAAATCAGCATTGAGTTTTCTTTACACAAAATTAGTGAAGTATAATTCTGACTGGCACGAGGTCAAAAGAAACTTATCACTTCTGGATTCGACCTACGATGAAGAATGGAAAATATTACCCATTTTAAAAGTTGAAGAAAATGTAAAAAGTAAAATTGATCAACTAATAAAAAGTATCGCATCAAAAAAAATTATAGCAATAGCGCCGGGTTCGGTTTGGGAGACTAAAAAATATCCAATCGAACATTATAAATCTTTAGTAGAAAATTTTGTTGATGATGGATTTTATATTTTAATTATTGGAGGAGCGAATGACCGCAAGATCGGTGAAATATTAATGCAAGTTAAAAGTGAACATGTAAGTAATTATTGCGGTGAACTTAATTTCATCGAGTCATATTATCTTTTAACAAAAACTAATTTGCTGATTTCAAATGACAGTGCCCCGACTCATCTCGGTGTTGCCGCAAATATTCCGGTTCTTACAATTTTTTGTTCTACCATACCAGGTTTTGGTTTTTATCCTTACAATCAAAAAAGCCGTACTCTCTCAATCGATGATCTTTATTGTAAACCATGCGGAATTCACGGCCGCAATAAATGTCCGGAAGGGCATTTTAGGTGCGGTTGGGAACTTACCTCAAATGAGGTTCTCGGAGTGGCGAAAGAGATGCTGAGCGAAGGACATTCAATTGATAATTAAGTATATTTAAAATTCCGAAGAATAAACGCCCTATGGGAATTTTCAACCCAAAAAATATTAAAAAATCTTCTGTTTATATTACACCGAATTTCCCGGTGTTAGAAACAAAGCGTTATAAGTTTTCGCTCATATCTATTTTAACTACGGTATCTATTTATACACTTTTTGTTGTTATGTTGGTAATTGTTCTGCTGCTTTTTACACCGGCACGCAATGTAGTCTTTTATTTTGAAAACGATAAACTAAATCAGCAAATTGAAAAAGTTAAGCAGCTGGAGGGAAAAGTTGTTTTTTTAACAACTCAATTGGAGAAGTTGGCATCGACAAATGAAAGGATGAAATATGCAATGATTCTTGCTTCAACAGACTCATTAGATTCGACTGCCGCAATTTATGACTCGCTCCGAAAAGTTGAAAAAAAACCGGTTAAGACGGGAGGAAGCATCTTAACCGTTGTACGAGATTTAGTTGAAAAAATTACTAACCAAGATAAAGATTACTTTTTTGTTCGTCCCGTTGATGGGGTTATCGTAAAAGAATTTCAACCGGAACGCGGACATATGGGGATTGATTATGGAGTGAAAACAAACACTCCGGTCATAGCGGTTGCTGACGGACTAATTACTTTCTCAGGTTTTACGGCTGAGTTTGGGTACACGTTGGTTGTTTCACATCAAAGCGATTTCATTAGCGTTTATAAACATTGCGAAACTTTACTCGGCAGTGAAAGAGAGTTCATTAAACAAGGGCAAACAATTGCATTGAGCGGTAACACCGGGCACAAAAGCTCCGGTCCACATTTACATTTTGAATTATGGAAAGATGGCAAACCGGTTGATCCAAATAATTATTTTATAAATAGATAGGAAAGTAATATGGGAAAAAGCAATTCTTCTTCAAGTTCTGTAGATGTTAGTATTCTTAGTTCCGGAGTAAAAATTGAGGGAAAACTCTACAGTGAAGGTAATATGCGGATCGATGGAAAAGTATATGGTGATGTAACCGTAAACGGAAACTTAACTTTGGGTGAAAGTGCCGAAGTTGAGGGAGAAATTAAAGCTAAGAATATTACATTAAGCGGAAAAATAAAAGGGATAGTTACCGTCAATGAAAAATTAATTTTGGAATCAAGTTCAGGACTCGAAGGAGAACTGACTGCAAAAATATTAGTGATTGAAGAAGGCGCTAAGTTTGACGGAAAAAGCAGTATGAATCCATCTAAACCAGTGATGGAAAAGAGTGATGGAGAAAAAAAGTAACCACAGCAAACTTTTGGAAACCTACCGGGATGTCGGTCCATATCTTGGTTTAGGAACCCAGCTAGCGGCATCCATAATCATAATGTTTTTTCTCGGCAAATGGTTGGATGAGGAATTCGAAACTCACCCGGTTCTGACAATAATATTTTCTTTCTTTGGTGGATTTGCCGGTATTTACAATTTTATCAGAACCGTATTAAATATGAACGACAAAAAGAAAAAAGATGATTAAACAAGTATTTACAATTTATGGCGGATTTTTATTAATATTTTTGATTTTGAGTTTATTTGAAGTGATCGAATGGTCTTTGTTTAACACGGCACTTTTGGCAATCGGACTTAATATTCCCACCACATACTCCGCATATTATTTTTTTAATAAATCGCTTGGCAAAACTAATAACGAATTTCTGCTCTTTAATCTAGGCGGAATGATGATCCGGCTTTTTTTCCTACTTGTTGTCGTATTTATTGTCATAAAATTCTTGAATATTGACAAATATGCTTTTATATTTCTATTCTTTATTTTTTATTTTACTTCGCTAATATTTGAAGTAAATTACTTCAGAATAAAGGCAAAAGAGCAAGGTAAAGCTAAGTAAATCAAGGATTTATGGATTCCCTTAATACTAACGTGATAAGCGATTCTCTTCAAGTTGCAGAGAAGTCGGGTGAGAGTGATTGGATTTTGCAACATGCTTTGGATGCAAATTACCTTGAATTCGAATATATATTCGGAACACTTACAATCCCGCTGCCTCATATCGAACTATTCGGTATTGATCTATCGATTACGAAACATCTTGTATATATGTGGTTTGCCGCAATAGTGCTATTTGTTTTGCTGTTTAATGTTGCAAAAAAATATAAGAAAACTAAAGTCCCGACCGGTTTTGCAAGTATGACAGAAGTGATGATTGTATTTGTAAGAGACGAGATAGCAAAACCAACGATTCATAAAGGGTATGAAAAATTTGTTCCTTATTTACTCTCGGCATTTTTCTTTATTCTGATATTAAATTTATTTAGTCTCGTGCCCTATGGCGTTGCCGTTACGGGTAATATCTCTGTAACAGCAACTTTAGCAGTGTTTACATTTATTGTTACGCAGATTGGCGGAATAAGAAATAATGGTTTCGGTGGTTACTTTAAAGGATTAGTTCCGCACGGTATTCCGGTTTGGTTGCTGCCGATTATGGCGGTGGTCGAAATTCTTGGTTTATTCACAAAACCATTTGCATTGGCTGTTCGTTTGTTTGCAAACATGCTTGCAGGTAAAATTATTATTTATTCTTTGATCGGACTGATCTTTATTCTACAAGCATATTTTGTTGTACCCGTATCGGTCGCTTTTGCCTTGTTTATATTTTTATTGAAATTGTTAGTGTCGATTATTCAGGCATATATTTTTACAATGCTGTCCTCACTTTTTATAGGGATGGCAGTTCATCAAGATCATTAATAACATTATAATACTTAGGAGGAAATAAAATGGATTTTGCTTATTTAGCCGCTGGATTTGGTGCAGGATTGACAATTATCGGTGGCGCTTATGGAATCGGCAAATTAGCCAGCTCAGCAATGGAAGCTAGTGGTCGTCAGCCGGAAGCAGCCGGAGATATTAGAACATCAATGATTATTGCAGCAGCTCTTATTGAAGGTATTTCTCTATTTGCGCTCGTTATTTGTATTCTCTTGGCTCTTAAGTAGTAAGTAATAATATATTTTTAAAATACTTAGGATAGATAATGGCAGTATTAATGCACTATTCCGTTTTAGCTTTTGCAAGTGGAGAAGCTGGCGGTCCGTTGGATGTTAATCCCGGATTAATAATTTGGACCACGGTTACTTTTATACTTCTTCTCTTTTTATTGAAGAAATTTGCTTGGAAGCCCATTTTAAATTCTCTGAATGATAGAGAGTTATTTATAAAAGACTCTCTTCAAAAAGCTGAGAATGCTCAAAAGGAAGCGGAAGCGCTCTTAAAAAAGAATGAAGAGAATTTAGGAAAAGCTGAAGAAGAAGCTCAAAAAGTAATTAATCAAGGTAGAGAATATTCTGAAAATTTGAAGAGCCAGATGCTCGACGAAGCTAAGCAAGAGGCAAAGAAAATGATAGATGATGCCTCAGCTCAAATAGAGCAAAAGAATAAGGAAGCGTTTAATAATCTAAAAGCAGAAATTGCGGAAATTGCCGTTAATGCCGCTGAAAAAATTATTCGTGAAAACTTAGATCAGGAAAAACAAAAGCAGCTTGTTGAAAAATACATTAAGGATATTTCTAAAAACTGAATATGAGTCTGTTCGGAATAACAAATAGGTATGCAGCGGCAATACTTCGTCAAGCTGAAGAATCAAATCAGTTTGAAGAAGTAACTAAAGATATCGAATTAATTCATGATACAATTGCCGGTTCCAAAGAACTCAAAGTAGTTTTAGAAAGTCCTGTAATTTCTGAAGAGAAAAAACTAAGTATTTTAAAAGAGTTATTCAGCAGCAGAGTCAGCAAAGAGAGCATGAATTTTCTCGAGCTTGTTGTTGAAAAAAATAGGGAAGAGTTTCTCTTCGCAATTACTGAGAGAGTTTTGGAGTTCCGGGATGAAAAAATGAATATTGTACCGGCATCAGTTACAACAGCGTATGCTCTCGACGAAGCCGGTAAAAAACAGTTTCAAACAAGTATGGAAGATTATACCGGTAAAAATATACGAGCTTCATACAAAGTGGATGAAAAAATTATCGGTGGGTTTTTAATTAAAATAAAAGATAAAATGTTGGATGCTTCTATTAAGCAGCAGTTGAATTTGCTGAAGAAACGTTTAATTAAGTCCGACCAAACATTAGTTAACTAAAAGGAAAATCTTAAGGAAGATAAAATGGCAGTAGTTAAACCGGAAGAAGTTTCATCAATATTGAAAAAACAATTATCTGGATTCGATAGCGAAGTTGATATCTATGAAGTCGGTACCGTTTTGCAAGTTGGTGACGGTATTGCACGAGTTTACGGCCTATCGAAAGTAATGATGAGTGAGTTGGTCGAATTTCCTCAGGGTGTGATGGGAATGGTTCTCAACCTCGAAGAAGACAGTGTTGGCTGTGTTCTCTTTGGTGAAAGTGAAAAGATTAAAGAAGGCGACACGGTTAAAAGGACTAAACGAGTTGCATCTTTTCCTGTCGGCGATGGTTTGCTCGGACGCGTCGTAGATCCACTAGGACAACCGATGGATGACAAAGGTGATGTTCCTACAGATAATTATATGCCCATAGAAAGAAAAGCGTTGGGTGTAGTTGCTCGTCAACCGGTTAAGGAACCTCTGCAAACCGGTATTAAAGCTATTGATGCTATGATACCGATCGGGAGAGGTCAAAGAGAATTGATCATCGGTGACAGACAAACCGGTAAAACTGCCATAGCTATCGACGCTATTATAAATCAAAAATTTACTCATACCGATGAAGCCAAAGAAGCTGGCGTCAAACCGGTTTATTGTATTTATGTTGCAATCGGACAAAAAAGTTCTACCATAGCTCAAGTTGTTGCCAAACTTGAAGAAGAAGGAGCTATGGAATATACAACGGTAGTTGCGGCTCCGGCTTCGGTTCCTGCGCCGTTACAGTATATTGCTCCATATTCAGGCGCAACACTTGGTGAATATTTTAGAGATAACGGAAAACACTCATTAGTTATCTATGATGATCTTTCAAAACAAGCCGTTGCATACAGAGAACTCTCATTGTTGTTGAGAAGACCACCCGGACGCGAAGCTTATCCCGGTGATGTTTTCTATCTTCACTCAAGACTTCTTGAGAGAGCATCTAAATTGAATGACGATTTAGGCGGCGGTAGCTTAACAGCGCTTCCAATCATTGAAACTCAGCAAGGTGATGTTTCTGCGTATATACCTACTAACGTTATTTCAATTACCGACGGACAGATTTATCTTGAACCAAACCTATTTAACGCAGGAGTAAGACCGGCTATTAACGTCGGTATTTCCGTATCTCGTGTTGGCGGCAGCGCTCAAATTAAAGCTATGAAAAAAGTTTCGGGTACTCTTAAACTTGATTTAGCTCAATATCGTGAACTTGAGGCGTTCGCAAAATTTGGTTCAGATTTGGATAAAGCAACACAGAGAACTCTTGCAAAAGGTGAGCGTCTTGTGGAATTGTTGAAACAAGGTCAGTATGATCCGATACCGGTTGAAAAACAAGTGGTGAGTATATTTGTCGGTACTAATGATTATTTGGAAACTATTCCGATAAAAGATGTAAAACGGTTTGAAAAAGATTTTTTAGAATATGTTGAATTGAAATATGCCGACACGCTTAAATCTATTAGAGAAACAAAACAGCTTGAGGAAAATACCGTAGAAAATCTTAAGAAAGCGGCAGAAGAATTTATCAAAAAATTTAAGAAGAGTGAATAGTTCTTTGAGTTAGAATAAAATTTTATGGCAACTTTACGAGATATAAAAAGCAGAATTAAGGGTGTTAAAAACACTCAACAAATAACCAAAGCAATGAAAATGGTTGCTGCGGCTAGATTGCGTCGTGCGCAAGAAAACATGATTAACGCAAAACCATATTCTCGTAAAATTGCTCAGGTTCTTTCAAATTTAATTGCACTCGAAAAAGGCAGCTCTAATCCCTTGTTCGAAGAGCGTGAAGTTGAGAATGTAGCAATTATCATTATCACATCCGACAGAGGGCTTTGCGGTGGTTTTAATATGAATGCCATCCGAGCAGCCGAAGAATTAATACACGAAGAATTTTCAGAAATATATGAGAAAGGAAATCTTTCTCTTTATTGCATCGGCAAAAAAGGATTGGATCATTTCAGAAGGAGAGATTATAATATTCCCGGTAAACACCCGGGTATCTTTTCAGACTTGAACTTTGAATTCGCATCTGCGATTACAACAGAATTAACAACGAAATTCTTAAACAAAGAATTTGACAAAGTAGTATTAGTTTACAATGAATTTAAATCTGTTATTCAACAGACGCTTATAAAAAAACAAATTCTTCCGATCAAACCTTTTGAGGAAGAAACCGTTGATGACGAAGACGTTGTGACAGAATTTATTTTTGAACCGGACAAACAAACAATTATTGATACGCTTTTACCTCGCCACCTGAAAGCACAAGTTTGGACAGCATTACTCGATTCATATGCTGCAGAACTAGGTGCGAGAATGACGGCGATGGATATGGCTACGGAAAATGCGAAAGAGATGATTCGTACTCTGAATATTAAATACAACAAAGAAAGACAAGCTGCCATTACAAAAGAAATTTTAGAGATAGTTTCCGGTGCAAACGCACTGAAAGAGAGTTAAGTTGATATTATTTGAAATGATGAACGATTTTTGTATTTTTATTCGATCTGACTATGTTTGAAGATTTAAGTGATAAACTTGATAAAGCGTTAAAAAAAGTCACCGGGCAAGGTAGAATTTCGGAAGCAAATGTTTCTGATACGCTCCGGGAAATTAGACGTGTTCTTTTAGATGCTGACGTGAACTACAAAGTTGCCAAGCAATTTATGGAAGATGTAAAGTCCAAAGCTATGGGACAGGAAGTTTTAGGTTCTGTTACTCCCGGACAACTCATCACTAAAATATTTCATGATGAGTTAACCGGATTAATGGGCGGAACTAATCAAGAGCTTCGCTTAAATCCCGGCGGGGTGACTGTAATCTTATTAGTCGGTTTGCAAGGTTCAGGTAAAACTACTTTCAGCGGAAAACTTGCAAAGTGGTTAACCGGCAAAAACCGAAAAGTACTTTTGACTGCAGCCGATATTTACAGACCTGCGGCTATTGATCAGTTAAAACAGCTTGGTGAAAGAATTGATGTTCCTGTATTTACGATTGACGGCAGCAAAGATGCTGTTAAAATTGCTTCTGAATCTGTTGCCTATGCGAAAGAAACAGGCGCTAATACTGTAATTATTGACACAGCCGGTCGTTTGCACGTTGACGAAAAATTGATGGATGAAGTTTCGGCAATAAAAGCAAAGGTAAAACCAACCGAAACTCTGTTTGTAGTTGACTCAATGACCGGTCAAGATGCAGTTAATTCTGCTAAAGCATTTCATGACCGTGTAGATTTTGACGGAATTGTTCTTACAAAACTTGATGGTGATTCAAGAGGCGGATGCGCTCTTTCAATCAAAGCCGTAGTTAATAAACCGGTTAAGTTTATTAGTCTCGGTGAAAAACTTGATTCAATCGAAAAGTTTCATCCTGAAAGATTAGCTTCAAGAATTCTCGGTAAAGGGGACATGGTTTCTTTCGTTGAGAAAGCTCATAGCAGTTTTGATGAGATTGAAGCCGAAGACCTTGAGAAAAAATTACTTTCGAATAAATTTGACTTTGATGATTTCCTAAAGCAAATTAAAATGATAAAAAAAATGGGGTCGCTGCAGTCGATTATGGGTATGATCCCGGGGATGAACAAAGCAATAAAAAATGCCGATGTGGATGAGAAACAAATAGTAAAAGTCGAGTCAATTATCCAATCGATGACATTAGAAGAAAGAGGAAATCCAAAGATATTAAACGGCGGCCGCCGCAAAAGAATCGCAAGAGGCAGCGGAAATACAATACAAGATGTCAATCGTTTGCTGAAGCAATTTAAGGAAATGCAGAAGATGATGAAAATGTTAAATGCAAAGGGCGGCAAAAAGATGTTGAAAAATTTTGGAAACATGAGTTTTAACTAAGTATTATAGAATAAATTAAGAGGAGTATTTAATTTGGCAGTCAAATTAAGATTAAGAAGAATGGGTAAGAAGCGACAACCGATTTATAAGTTAGTTGCGGCTGATTCACGATCTCCGAGAGACGGGAGATTTATTGAGTCAATTGGTTTGTATAACCCTAAAACAGAACCGGCTACAGTTGAAATTGATGAAGAGAGAGCATTATATTGGTTAGGTGTTGGTGCTCAACCTACAGATACTGTAAAAAACTTATTGTCAGCTGAAGGCATTCTTTATAAAAGATCGCTTATGCAAAAGGGAATGAGTGAAGATGAAATTGCTAATGCAATGGAAGAATTGCAAAGCAAAAGAGAAGCAAAATTAGTTCAAGCAAAATCGAAAGCTGAAAAAGCTGTTGCGGAAAAAGAAAAAGCAAAAGCTAAAGAAGCTGAAGAAAAAGCTAAAGCAAGAAGCACTGAAGCAAAAGCTAAAGAAGAAGCTGAAACTAAAAAAGAAGCTGAAGCTGCGGAAAAAACTGAAGAAAATTCTGATGCAGCCGAAGAGACAAAAGAAGAAGAAGAAAAATCAGAATAAAACAAGAATTTATTTCTCTCTTTGCAAAATGCAAAGATCATTTATTGTCTCATAATCTAATAGGTATTCCCATGAAGGAATTTATTGAATTCATCGCAAAGCACTTGGTTGATAATCCGGATAGTGTTGCTATCGAGCAAGCTGAACCGGATGAAAAAACTGTTGAATTGACCTTGAAAGTCGGTCAAGACGATGTCGGAAAAGTCATCGGCAAGCAAGGTAAAACTGCGCAAGCAATGAGAACTCTGCTTACCGCAATTGCCGCAAAAGACGGTAAGAGAGCGATCTTAAAAATCCTTGACTAGTAGGTGAATACCAGAGAATTTTTTCTTATTGCTGAAATTAAATCGACAGTAAATACGGAGGGCTATCTTCGCCTTTCAAGTATTTCTGATTTTTCTGAGAGGTTCTCAACTCTCGATTTTGTTTTTATTGATGTCTTTGGCGATAAACGAAAGTTTTTTGTCGAAGGTTTTTATTTTTCCGGAAAGCATCCCGTAATCAAGTTCAAGAATTTTGATTCAATTGAAGACGTTGAATTTTTGATTGATAAAAAAATTTTTGGCGATAGGGAAAATCTTGCCGAAACCGGTGAGAATGAATTTATAGTCAACGACCTAATTGGCGCGGATGTTTATTACGGAGTTGAGTTCTTTGGTAAATTGAAAGAAATTGAAAGTTATCCGGGTAATGATGTTTTTGTTGTTGAAAAACCTGACGGAAATGAAATCTTGGTACCAAGTGTAAAAGAGTTCATTGAACGAGTCGATCTAGAAAACAAGAGAATATATTTGAATCCCGGGAAAGATTTAAACTATGATGAGGTTTGATATCATATCTGCTGTGCCGGATCTGCTAGTCAGCCCGCTTAACTACAGCATTGTAAAGCGTGCACAAGACCGGAACTTAGTTGAGATTCATATTCACAACTTACGTGATTATGCATATGATAAACACAAGCAGATTGATGATAAACCTTTTGGCGGCGGACCCGGAATGCTCTTAAAACCGGAACCGTTCTTTGAATGTATTGAAAAGTTGCAATCCGAAAGATCTTATGATTACGTAATTGTGACTTCACCGAAAGGGAAAAAGTATAATCAGAAGATCGCAAATAAACTTTCGCTGGCTGAAAATATTTTGATCATTGCCGGGCACTACAAAGGTATTGATGATCGAGTAAGAGAAGTCTTTGCGACTGATGAATTTTCGATAGGCGATTTTGTTTTAAGCGGTGGTGAATTGCCGGCGTTATTGATTGTCGATTCTGTGGTAAGACTTATTCCCGGAGTTTTGAATGACAGTGAATCTGCATTAAATGATTCTTTGATGGACGGCGAAACTCTCGAAGCGCCTTATTATACGAGACCGGCAGATTATAAGGGAATGAAAGTTCCTGAAGTTTTACTTAGCGGCAATTTTGCAGAAATAAATAAATGGAAAGAAAAACAGTCAAAGATTTTAACAGAAAAGTGGAAAAATAATAATTCCTCGGAGTGATTATGGACAAGATAAAAGAACTAGTAAAAGATCAGCTAAGAACTGATTTGCCCGACTTCAAAGTCGGAGACAGAATTCGAATTCATGTTAGAGTTATTGAAGGTGACAAAGAAAGACTTCAACCTTTTGAAGGCGATGTAATTGGAATGCGCGGCAGTGCAATGGATAAAACTTTCACCGTGAGAAAAATTTCAAGCGGCGTTGGTGTTGAAAGAATTTTCAATTATAATTCACCAAAAATAGCAAAGATTGATGTTGTGAAAGAAGGACGAGTGAGAAGAGCAAAACTTTTCTACCTCAGAAAACTTTCAGGTAAAGCTGCTAGAATTAAAGACAAAAATATTCAGTAGCATTTAACATTTTCTGCAGCCGCTATTTTTTAGCGGCTTTTTTTATTTTAAAATGATAGGTGAGTTATGAAAATTTTGATACCGCAAAATATCTATTCGGCGATATTTGCAATGTCACTACCCGGTGAATTTAAGAATTTTATAGAAGTGAGACCTTCATCGGTCATTTCGAATGAACTCGAAACCGACGACGATGCAGTTGGTTTAATGCCTTCAATGGATCTATATAAACACAAAGAACTTTTTGTCTCGGGACAAATCGGTTTGTCATTCGATGGCGTACTCTCAAATGCATACATTTACTTTCAACCGGATCAAGTTGCATTCAAAAACTTAATGATGCGCGGTGATGTATCAACTAATGAAATGATTCTGAGTAAAATTTTGTTTACCGAACGTTATTCACAAGATGTGACATTGGTCTTAGATACAAGCCCCATCGATTTTGACAATAAGAATTATATCATTGTGGGTAACGAGAATCTTGACCAAAAACCATTTGACAGAGGGATGAGTTTTGCGGATCAAATTGCTGCATTGATCGATTATCCTTATGTAAATTTTGTTTTAGCTTCTAAACAGCAAGGCAATTTAATCGAATTTGGAAATTCGATAAAATCCTTGGATAAGAGAATTGAGGATAATATTGAAAATTATCTTTCCAAAATTGAATTGCAAGATGAGTTATATGATGGGATTGTTTCGGAACTAAATTCGGTCTATTTTGAAGTTACCGAAAATGAAAGGGAAGCATTGACTGAAATGATCAAACTTCCGTTTTACAAGGGCATCTACGAAGATATTATTGATATAAAATTTGTTTAAGTAAGAAGGGAGCTATAAAAAACTCCCTTTTTAATTATTCTTAAAGCGATGTATGTGAAACTGTTAAAACGTTGGGGTTCTTTCGAATAGTATTTAACATCTCATTTGTAGCGCTTTCTTTAAGTTTCATTGTACAGCAAGCAACAATTCCGCCGTCAAAAATAATGTTTTCAACTTCTTCAATATTTATTTGTCCTTGTCTTAATACATCCATAATAGATGCGAGAACACCAGGTTTATCGAAATGTTTAACGACCAATTGATAATGTGAATCGGTAACTCTGGCTCTATTAACCCAATGTTGAATAACGCCGCTATTAATAAAATCTAAAATGATATTGATTGCTTCTTCGGCAACGGCATTCTGTGCCTGATCTGTTGAAGCGCCTATATGGTGAGTAACATAAATTCCATCAACATCCTGAAGTTTAGATTTAACTTCGCCGGTTTTTTGTTCAGGTTCATCGGTAAAAACATCCAAACCCGCTTTAATTCCTTTTTCTTTCACTGCTTTGATAAGAGCATCTTCATCAACAACACCGGGGCGAGATGTATTGATAAAATATGCGCCGTCTTTCATGTAAGAAAACATTTTTTCATCAAAAAGACCTTTGGTGCTTGGAGTAAGAGGAAGATGCAGTGAAACAACATCTGCAATCGGGAGTACTTGATCAAATTCCGAAAAATCTTTGTATTCAACACCTTCAATTCTCGATATATCTTTACCGTAAACATTCATCCCGAATGCTTTTGCTCTAATGGCAACTTCACGACCGATGTTTCCTAATCCAACAATTGCAATTGTTTTTCCGTATAATCCTTTGCCTTTTGAGTAAGCTGCTTTATTCCATGTTCCGTTTTAAAGTCCGAAACGTTGTCCGGAATTTGTCTATCCAGTCCAATTATTAATCCCATTGCTAATTCCGCAACTGCAATTGCATTTTTGCCGGGACAATTGGCAACATAGACACCTTTCTTATTTGCCGCGGAAACATCAATATTATTATAACCGGCGCCTGCTCTAATTATTAGATTTAATTTTTGCGAGTTCTCTATTGTTTTTGCATTAACAACTGTCGAACGAACAACTAAAATATCTGCATCTTTCGCCGCTTCTACCAAATCATTTTCGCCGAGTTTTGGCTCGAACGCAACTTCGAGATCATGATCGCGGAGTTTTTGTACATATTTATCCGGCAATTTGTCTGCAATTAATACTTTCATTTTTTCACTCATTTCATCCTCACATTTTGGTTAATTACTTATTTCATCATTGGAATTTTTACAGCAAATTTCTTTGCATTCTTTTCTGCACGTTCATAGCCTGCATCTGTATGTCTTACAATACCCATTCCTGGGTCATAGGTTAATACTCGTTCTAATCTTTTTTCTGCTTCTTTTGTACCGTCGGCTACAATCACCATACCGGCATGAATCGATTTTCCGATTCCAACCCCGCCACCGTGGTGAACGGATACCCAACTGGCTCCGCCGATTGCGTTCATCAGAGCATTAAGTATTGGCCAATCTGCAATTGCATCACTTCCGTCTTTCATACTTTCGGTTTCTCTGTAAGGCGAGGCAACCGAACCGCAATCTAGATGGTCTCTTCCTATAACTATTGGCGCTTTTACTTTTCCTTGCGCAACTAAGTCGTTAAATATTTTACCCATTTTTGCTCTATCACCGTAACCAAGCCAGCAAATGCGTGTAGGTAATCCTTGGAAATGAACTTTCTCTTGTGCTAATTTAATCCATCTAATTAAGGCATCATCTTCCGGGAAAGTTTCCATTACTGCTTTATCGGTTTCATAAATATCATTTGGGTCACCGGAAAGTGCGGCCCATCTGAATGGACCTTTACCGTCACAAAAAAGGGGACGAATGTATTCCGGGACAAATCCCGGGATATCAAAAGCATTATCAACACCGTTTTCTTTTGCTTCTCCGCGAATATTATTTCCGTAATCAAAAGTTATTGCACCTCGCTTTTTAAATTCCAACATTGCTTTAACGTGTTCCACAATTGTTGCTCTTGATTTTGCGATGTACGAATCAGGATCTTTTTTACGTAGTTCAAGCGCTTCGGCGAAACTCATTCCCATCGGTACATACCCGTTCAAAGTATCATGAGCTGATGTTTGATCTGTAAGAACATCCGGAAGAACATTTCTTTTAAAATCGCCGGAAGAATTTCACCGGCATTACCGAGCAACCCAACGGAAAGAGCTTTCTTATTTTCTTTTGCATCGAGTATAAGTTTTAAAGCTTCATCGAGATCTTTTGACATAACATCAAGATATCCGGTTTCAATTCTTTTTTGAATTCGTTTTTCGTCAACTTCAATTCCGAGAAAAGCAGCGCCGTTCATAGTTGCGGCAAGTGGCTGAGCGCCTCCCATCCCGCCGAGTCCGGCGGTTAATAAAAATTTTCCGTGCAGTGTGCCGCCGAAATGTTGTTTAGCGCATTCGGCAAAAGTTTCATAAGTGCCTTGAAGAATTCCTTGAGTGCCAATGTATATCCAGCTTCCGGCTGTCATTTGTCCGTACATCGTAAGCCCGAGCTTTTCCAACCTTCTAAATTCATCCCAGTTTGCCCAATCCGGTACTAACATTGAATTAGAGATTATAACTCGAGGTGCATCCGTATGAGTTTTAAAGATACCCACCGGTTTACCTGATTGAACGAGCAGTGTTTCGTCGTCTTCTAAATTTTTCAACGAATCAATTATCGCATCATACGATTCCCAATTTCTTGCGGCTTTACCGGAACCGCCGTAAACAATTAGCTCTGCCGGATTTTCTGCATTATCAGGATCGAGGTTGTTCATCAACATTCGCATAGCGGCTTCTTGAATCCAACCTTTACAAGAAAGATCCGTACCGTGAGGAGCTCTTATTTCATTTCTGTTTGTCGTCATATCAATCACTGAAATGTGTTGCCAAAATATTTTGATATTGTTTGTACATTGATTTCATCAACCACTTTTTGATGAACCAACTTTTCTCAATCTGCTGCCCTAAGTTTTTTGCATTTTCTCTTAGGTGAAGCGACAGTTTGGTTGCTTCTTCTTTTGTAAGTTTAATTTGATCTTCACCGGAGTTTAATTTGTCCGAAATAGACTGAAAAACTTTTATTTCGCGGTAAAATTTTTCATCCGAAGACATTTGTGTAAGCGCCTGCTTACAAAATGTGGAGAGGACTTTTTTTTCGCTGGAATCAAATTCGTACGTGTAATTCTTAAATAGTTTTTTTGCCATAATTATTCTTTTAGTGATAGTAATTTTTCTCTAATTTGTTGATAACCGGGTTTGATTACATCATAAATATATTTCAATCGTTCTTCATAAGGTATAAACGCCGATTTCATAGCATTGATATTTAGTTTTTCGATATCGTCTAAGCTGAGATCGAACAATTCTGCTGCAGTTAGGTATTCTTTTGTTAGAGTAGTATCGCTCATCAATCTGTCGTCGGTATTTAGAAATACTCTAAACTTTTCTCGAAATAATTTTATAAACGGATGATTCTCTAACTTATCCACGGCGCCTGTGTGAACATTGCTTAGAAGACAAATCTCCAAAGGAAGTCTAGTATCTAAAATATATTGTGCAAGTTCGCCCATCGAGACTACCTTGCCGTCTTTGTCAAATGAAATATCTTCGGTTAATCTTGTTGCGTGGCCGATTCTATGCGCACCGCAGAATTGAATAGCCTGCCAGATCGACTCTTTTCCGAATGCTTCACCGGCGTGAATTGTGATATGAAAGTTTGCTCTTTTAATGAAATGAAATGCTTCAACATGTTTTTTAGGAGGATATCCGCCTTCTTCACCGGCTAAATCAAACCCAACAACACCTTGTTTTCTAAAATTTACGGCTAGTTCTGCAATATCAAGCGTATTTTCCATATTGCGCATGCCGCAAATAATTAATCCGTAACCTACATTAAATTTTCTTTTACCTTCTTCCAGCCCCTCTAATACTGCATCTATTACGTCATCATCATGCAGCCCCATTTCTTTATGAAAGACCGGAGCAAACCTTGTTTCAATATAACAAACACCGTCATTAGCCATATCTTCCATCATTTCAAAGGCAATTCTTTTTAGAGATTCTTTGGTTTGCATTAGAGCGATTGTGTGTTCAAATCCCTGTAAATATTCAACCAAATTCCCTTTGTTCGCTCCACGGTGGAACCATTCGGCAAGTTCGGAAGGGTCATCGGTGGGTAGCTTATCATACTTGTATTCTTTTGCTAAGTCTATGATAGTTTGAGATCTTAATCCACCGTCCAAGTGGTCATGAAGCATTACTTTTGGGGCAGTTCTGATAATTTCTTCGGTTTTTATAGACATAAATCCTCCTCACCAAAAATATTCTTTTAGTGTCCGAAAATCAATTATATTAGGAACAATCGCACTTTCGCAGTGGTTTGTTTAACGGATTGACTATGTAATAAAAGAACTTCCATAAACTTGCCCGACCTCGTTATCTTGATTATCGGGTCTTAAATTGGTAATTTTCTTAATCGATTCTTAAACAATAAAGAAAAATTAATAGGGAGTAATAATGAAAAGGTTTCTTATTATAATAAGTCTCATGGCGATGGTTTTTGGATTTACAGCATTTCAGTGCGCATCGACTGAGATAACAAGTGCCCGACTCTATCTACAGCAGGAAAATTATGACAAAGCTAAAGAAGCTTTGTTGCGTGAAGTCGAAAATAATCCTAAAAGTGCAGAAGGTTATTATCTTCTTGGGTTTGTTTACGGTGAGGAAGGTAATGTGGAAAAGATGGTCGAAAATTTCGAGAAATCAAAGGAAATAAGTAACGAATTTGCGCAAGAGATTGAAGAAAACAGAAATTATCATTGGGCTGATAATTTTAATAAAGGAGTTGCATTTTTTAATAAAGGCGCGGAGACCACCGATGAGGATTCAACAAAAATGCATTTTGATACTGCTATAGAAAGATTTAAAAATGCAATTTTAGCTCAACCCGATTCTGTTGATACTTATCAGAATTTGACTTACGCATACTTAAATGCTGGCAGAGTTGATGATGCTATTGAACCGTTAAAATCATTAGTTGAAAAAACCGAATCTGCAGATTCATATTCCTTGCTCGGAGAGATTTATATTACGCAAGGTCAAAATAAGATGAGCGAATATAGAACAAGCGGCAGCACAGCAGATAGTGTTGAAGCAATGGATATATTCAATTCCGCAATTAAACTTTTGGAAGAAGGTAGAAATAAGTTTCCTGAAGACAAGGATATTTTACTATACCTCTCTAATGCATACATTAATGCTGATAAGTTGGACGTAGCAAAGGAAACTTTTAGATTAGGAGTAGAAAAAGATCCCGAGAATCAGTATTATCAATATAATTATGCCGTATTATTATTGGAAGATAATAGTTTTGCAGAAGCGGAAAAACATTTTAAAAAAGCCTTGGAAATTGATCCCGAATATACAAATGCTGTTTACAATCTTGGTGCAACTTATGTGAAGTGGGGCGCTCAATTACGTGA
Organism: Melioribacteraceae bacterium; assembly: GCA_034521465.1. Classification (GTDB taxonomy): domain Bacteria; phylum Bacteroidota; class Ignavibacteria; order Ignavibacteriales; family Melioribacteraceae; genus SURF-28. The sequence continues at coordinate 391,754 of JAXHMN010000011.1, forward strand.
AACCGCAGTTAAAGAAGACAGAGAAGACGATACCGAATATCTCGATAAGTTCAAAGCTGCTCTTCCTCATCTTGAAAAATACCTTAAGTTAAACCCGGAAGACCCGGCAATGTGGGAACTTCTCGGAAGAGTTTATGCTAATTTAGGAATGAATGACGAATCAGAAGATGCATTTAATAAAGCAGATCAATACAAATAATTAATCAAGATAAGTTTAATTTTGCCCATGCATCGCAAGGTGTATGGGCTTTTTTATGAATGGAGGACAAGATGGATCAGATGAAAGATAAAAAGTCACAGCAGTTAAAAATTGAATTGCCGGAAAAAGAAGCAGAGGGAATATATTCAAATCTTGCTATTATAACGCATTCACCGGCAGAATTTGTTCTTGATTTTACTCGGGTGGTGCCCGGTGTTCCGAAAGCAAAAGTATTATCGAGAATTATTACCACTCCTCAGCATGCTAAAATGCTCCTAAAAGCTCTTCAAGATAATATTAAAAAATTTGAATCCAGATTTGGTGAAATAAAGGTCGAAGGACAAGCCGGTCATCAATTTGGGTTCTCAAACGTAGAGAAAGACAACACAATCAATTAATAACAAAAATTTTCTGTTGTTAATTTAATAATAGTCTTTTTTCATTCATTTTTTTATCTTAATTATCAAATTGTGCTCTCACTACGAGAGCACGGTTTTATTAGATCATTTCATAATTAGGCAGGGCGATAATGAAGAAATTACTATTTGTACTTTTTCTCTCAGCTCAATTCGTATTTGTAACCGCACAAACAAACTACACGCTGGATCTTCAGGTAACACAAGTTGCCGCAATGGATTTTGCACCATTCCTTTTCTCTAATGATCTATCCGGCGCACCGAGAATTTTTGCGGTTACTATTTCTCCGGAAGAAGGAGACGTAAAGATTAGAGGCGAACTCTTCTGGAAGAAAGATCAAAACTCAGGTTTTGAATGGATGATGACATTCAGGACCAGAACATTTACCGCACGGTCATTCTTTAATACCGATCTCGGTAGTACAATAAGAATGGGCAGAAACGAAACAGACAGTGATTTAATAGACGAAAACCGTAAACGGGGTAAACCATCTGGCGAATATAGGTTAGATCTATATCTGCTTGATGTGAACAACAACCAACTTGCGTTTGATCAAGAATTTTTTGAGTTCTCAAACCCGGCACAAACAATTTCGATTCGACTTCCGCAGTCAGGTTCAATTGAAAATATCGGAGGCGTGTTAGCTGAATGGGATTTTTTGGAAGGAATACAATATTATCAAATACTCGCAAACGTGCGTGAAGATAGATCGCAATCATTGGAAGACGCGCTTGAATCAGGTGATCCATTAATCAACAGTGTGAATGTTGGTTTATCGACTAGTGTTAATCTTAGAACAATTCTAACGCGGGAATGGCTGCCCGGGCAGGAAGTTGTGCTTCAAGTATCTGCTTTACCCGTTGGTGGCAATCCGAATGAGTTAATAAAAAGTGATATAGTAAACTTTTATTTGGATGACCCGGCTAACCCAACCAATGAACGAACCTCGGAAGAGCTTCAAGCGCTTTTACAAACATTACATGATAATTTAGGAAGTGAGTTGCTCGATAGACTATTGAACGGAGATGCTAACATTACTGACATAGTTGATGAAGAAACCGGACTTTCACTATCGCCGGATGAAATTCAAGCGCTAATTGCGTACTTAAAAGAGAATCCGGATAATCTTATAAAAATTGAAAAAGACTAAAAATGGTAAATAAAATGAAAAGAATAGTAAAATTTCTAACTGCAGGCGTAGCGTTATTTACAATTTCTACTTTTAGTTTAACTCCTCCATCGGTTGGAGTGTTGACAAAAATGATTCAGCAAGTTGAATTCAAAGCTGCCGAAACAGATGCTTGGGATGAAGCAGAACTCGGCAGCATAATGAACAACGGTGATGAAATCAGAACCGGAGCTAGGTCACTTGCATTAATAAAATTTTTGGATAACTCACTTTTGCGCTTAAGAGAAAATTCAGTGGTTACATTATACGGAACTAAAGAAGAATCCAAATTAAACAAGAACACGGTTATTCAGCAAGGGAGAGTCGGTTTTGAAGTTACACCGCAAGATGATCAGGAATTTAAAATTCACTACACCAACCGCCGTGGCATCAATCCGGGGAACAAAGGGTTTCTTCGAAGTTCCGATTGATGGTTCATTATTGCTTTTTGTAAAAGAAGGACTGGTGGATATTGAAAGTTTGATCGGTTCACAACAATCCGGTTCCGTAGGAGATAATCAAGTTGCTAAAATAGATGCTGAAGGAAATGTTGTTGTTGAAGAGGCAACTGATGAGATTCAAAATCAATATGAAAGTTTGAATAAAGAAAACACCAAACGAATCAGATTGAAACTCGATAACGGCGAGGATTATATTATTGAGTATCTTAACTAAATAGCAAAATTTGCAAAGCGAGAGGGTAATTCAATGAAGAGAGGGTTGGTTGCGGTATTGTTTTCCATTTTTTTGTTGGCACTATCAAATAAATTAATTGCTCAGCCGAGTGATATAATTTCTAACGTAACTTTGAGCGATGCAGTTAGCGGACAAGCTGTAGAAATTAAAGCCGAACTCTATCGGCCGACAGATGTTTCTTCGATTTATGTTTACTTCCGAAACTTCGGTCAATCTGAATTTATCAGGAGAACTATGGAAATATCAGGAACAAATGCCATAGGACTAATTCCATCTGAATATATCACACCGCCTTCTGTTGAATATTATTTCTTGATAACAACAACTCAAGGAGAAGTGAAAAATTATCCACCCGGAAGCCCGGACGAAATTCCCCCTGCTCGTTTCGAAGTTAAATCCGAAGTTGAGACTTCATCGGACATATTAATTTTATCACCGGCACAAAACGAAATGGTTGCTTCGGAAGAATTGTTAATTTCCATTTCGTTCATAAGAGCATCTCCCGAAATTGATCGAAAAGCGACTAAGGTTTATTTGGGAAATCTGGATATTACCGAGCATTGCTTGTTTGCTGATGATCTTATAATCTTTAGTGGTAAAAATTTTCCTGAAGTAATTAGCAATGACGACCAGCTTTTAAAAATTGAAATTTACGATGAGGATGGAAATTTAAAAGATACAATTCTCAGGAGTTTTAAAACAGTTAGACAAAGTTATTTGAGTGCTGCAAAAAATCAATTCGTTTACAATCTTGATTTTAAGGGAGAAGCTCGCAACGAATCTTACAATGAAGAGGCAACTTGGTATAATAACCTAGATGCAAGATTTAAAGGCAGCTATTCCGGCTGGAATTTTGACGCAAAAGTTTATGCTACCTCGGAAGAGAAAGCTTATCGTCAGCCGCAAAACCGCTACTCAGCAAGTGTTTCAAGCGAGTGGCTTAATTTAAAAATTGGCGATAGTTATCCGGTTTACCCGGAAATGATCATGAGCGGAAAACGTCTCCGCGGTGTTGACTTAGGATTGAATGCCGGATTCTTTTCTCTGCAAGCAAGTTATGGTCAGGTTAATCGAAGCATTGAAGGTGCACTATTACAGACTTATGCAGCAAACGAAGTTGTATTCGGAAGCGATATAATTGAAATTGATGAAACAAAGTATGGGCAACCGTTTGGCAGAGTAGACCTTGGTGAATATTCTCGGGATATATTGGCAATACGCCCCTCATTTAGAGCGGGAAATTTGTTCGAGATCGGTTTAACATTTTTGAAAGGCGGCGATGATAAAAATTCTATTGATTTTGGAAGCAGACCTCAAGAGAATATAGTTCTTGGTACCGACCTAAAATTAAACTTCGATAACAATCGAATCCAAATTGGCGGTGATGCTGCTATTAGTTTTCTCAACTCTGATATATCAACCGGAACGTTGACAGATACTCAAATTGATTCTGTCTTCGGAGGTAATGGTATTATTGATATAGACCCTGACGTTGTAAAAAACTTTAAAAGTTTATTCGGCAGTTTTATGGAGATCAATCAATTCTTTGGTCCATGGAATCCTGATGAATTAGCATCATTGGCAAGTGAAGCATCGATCGGGTTGAACTACTTCGATAACAATTTGAAATTTAGATACATTTACCGCGGTAATGATTATACTTCATTCGGACAATCTTACTTAAGAACCGATGTTAAAGGAATTAATATTGTTGACCGTATCAGATTGCTAGAAAATAAAGTTTTTCTCTCTGTTGGTTTTGAGAGCTTAGAAGATAATTTGCAGGACACAAAAATTGCTACTACTACTTTTCAAACAATTAATTCTTCTGTTTCTGTTTATCCCGGTACCGATATTCCAAATATCACTTTTGGATTCACACGCTACGATAATAGTAATGAACTCGATATAATTGACAGTTCCGCTGTTGATAATTACACTAATAAATTCTATGCACAATTTTCACATGATTTTATTTTCGAAATTCCTCATAGCGCTTATCTCTATTTTTCAACTTCCAACAGAACTGATAATTCGGTTTGGAACAGAAATGCAGAGAATTTTTCAGTAACACTTAACCTGAGAAGTAATTGGAACGAAAAAATCAGCAGTCATTTTGGCGGGACATATTATTCCAGTGAATCTGCTTCTTTACCTTATGACTACAGCAGTTTCTTTATCGGCGGAACAATTTTATTGTTGGAAAATAAACTCGAATTGCGTGCCACACTAAGCCCAAGTTTCGGAGATTTTGAAAGACAAGCATTTGATTTTACCGGAAGCTATAAAGTAATTGAGAACCTAGTACTTTCGTTGCAAGCAAGATTTTATAGAATACCGGATGTTAGTACAAACTCGATTGTTGGATTAATTACAAGATATACTTTGTGAAATAATGGTAAAAAAACTCTCATCTAAAGCTGCTCTAACTAAATTTGGAGCAGCGCTTCTTACAACCCTCATTGTATTAACTATTTCTAATGATTTAATAATTCCAATTTCTCCCCTAAACCGACTGGAACAAAAATTTATCGATTACCGGTTTGAGGAAAGAGGAACAATTGAATTTAATGATTCTGCGGATGTAATAATTCTAGAGATAACTCAAGATGCTTACGATCAAATTCCATCGCCTTTTAATTCATGGCCCTGGCCTAGAAAATATTTTGCAAAGGTAATTGAAAATTTGAATGAAGCCGGTGCCAAAGTTATCGGTATCGATATTTTAATGGCAAACCCGGATAAACATTCGGTTGATAATGATTCTTTATTATTCAATACAATCAAAAAATATAAGAACATTGTTTTAGCCGGAAAGATTGATATTGAAGCAGAGGCATCAATTGAAAGAAGTAATGAAACAATGGTTAGAAGTATCTCGGAGAATTATTCAAATTTATTTTATAATGCCGATAGTTCGATCGGTATTGTGCAAGCCGTTTCCGATCAAGATGGAGTTTACCGCCGTTACACTCCTTATGTTTATTCACAAGTTCATGACAAAAAAATTCCGACTTTTGCCTATGCTGCGTTAAACAAATTTTATGATAAACCGTCACTGTATACAGCCGGAAAAAAAGAAGACTATTTTATTTATAAAAATGTAGAAATACCGGAATATGGAAACTCAACCATTTTGATAAATTATTACGGGCCGAACGGAACATTTCCGCGAATAAAATTCATTGACGTACTTGATGATTCAGAGTTCCAAACTATTGATGAAATTGAATTTGAAATTGAAATTAATACGTGGGATAATCCGGAATATGGTCTAAAGAACTCCGGTATATTTAAGGACAAGATAGTTTTTATTGGTTCTACTATGCCTGAGGATAAAGATTTGGTACCGGTTTCATTCTCTTCAGGTTCACGTGAGGGTGACAATTTGCTGTATGGAGTTGAATACCACGCAAACGCAGCTCAAAATTTTCTCGATCAAAATTTTCTTTCTAGACCGAATGAAACGATATACACACTTTTATTAATAATTTTAACAATTGGATTTTTCTATCTCACGTCTGCGGCAAAACGATTGAAAACTCGCCGAACTTTTGTCGTTGAAATTATAGCGATTCTACTGGTTATTGTATCTATCTATTTTATGTTTGAATTCGCTATTTACCTTTTTTCAAATCAAAACTTGGTAATTCCTTTTGTTTATCCGGCTATCGCTATTGTGATGGGATACGTTGGCAGTACAACTTTCGAATTTTTTACCGAACGCAAAAGAAGCTCAATGATGAAAGGTATGTTCAGCCAATATGTTTCGGAAAATCTGGTTAATGAGTTGATTGAAAATCCGGATAAATTAACTTTGGGTGGTGAGAAAAAAGTACTCACAATTTTGTTCTCCGATATCGCAGGCTTTACATCATTTTCGGAAGGTAAAAAACCGGAAGAGGTTGTCGCTTTTATCAATCAATTTCTTGATGAAATGACGGACTCGGTTCTTAACTATAATGGAACACTAGATAAATATTTAGGTGATTCTGTGATGGCTTTTTGGGGTGCACCGGTTAACTTGCCCGATCATGCGGAACTTGCATGTAAATGCGCTTTAGATATGGAACAAAAATTAATCAAGCTGAATGATAAATGGGGCGGTGCAAATAATGAAATAAAAATGCGAATTGGTATTAACACCGGTGAAGTTTTAGTTGGAAATATAGGAGGCAAAAAAAGATTCGATTATACAGTGATGGGAGATAATGTGAATTTGGCTTCTCGTTTAGAAGGAGTTAATAAAAATTATAACACTTCAATAATAATGAGCGAAGAGACGAACGAATTTGTTAAATCAAAATTGATTACCAGAGAGATTGACACAGTACGTGTAAAAGGGAGAGCAAAACCAACTAAACTTTTTGAATTAATGGGAATAAGAAAATCGGGATTGATAGAAAAATATAATGATTATCATAAGGGACTCGAATTTTATAAATCCGCTGATTTTGCGAAAGCAATTAAATTATTTGAAGCGGAGATTTTAAAAACAAATGATCCTGTATCAAAAATATATCTAAAACGATGTGAAGACTTGATCGCTAATCCTCCCAAAGATCAGTGGGATGCCGTAACTACTTTATCCGAAAAATAATTTACTCAAGTTGACCGCCTAAATCATCGGGAAGTAAATAAACCGTTTTAACGGTTTATAAATGAAAGCGGTCAACTTGAGTAATTTATTTGTTTGCTCTAGTTATGTAATAAATTGCCGCCGCCAAAAAAATGAAATTTGCGAACCAAGCTGTCAGAAACGGATCAAGCACGCCATTCTTACCAAACGCCTCAACAATTTTTAAGAATACAAGATAAATAAAAGTAATAAGCGTACTCACACCAAATTGAATCGCAACACCGCCTCTTCGTTTATTAACTGAGAATGGTAGTCCAAAGAGTACAACTACAAAACTTGTGAAGGCAAAAGAGATTCTTGAGTGGAATTCTATTAAAATTCTGGTGGGATCGTTACCTGCAGTTTTTAGAATCTGTGCAAATTCACTGAGCTCGGTTAAGGTCATTTCTTCCGGTTTGCGCTGCTTCATAATAACATCATCCGGCTTGAAATTTAGAGACCCGAGGAATTCATTATTAAAATAAGCGATGCTTTCAGTGGAATCTTCAAATTCTCTTTTAACGCCGTTTAGTAATTGCCAGCTTTGCGCGGTTGAATCAAAACGCATTTTATTTGCGTCATACCTTTTTACCATTCTAGTTAAGTCTTCATTTGAAAATTCTTGAATACTTACGCGATTTGCTTCATCGGTAGAAACGTCATAGTATGCAATAGTTACAATTCTATTCTCGCTATCCTGAAAAAATATATTACTCCCGGTAGTCACTAGTCCTTTCTTCATATACTTTTGCTCGATGAAAACTTTATGCTCGTTTGCATCCGGTACGAGAAAACCACCAAAGTAAATTGAAAAAATACTTATAAAAAATGCAACAATTATAAAAGGGATCATAAAACGGTAAAGACTTACACCGGTTGTTTTAATTGCGGTTAATTCATTTGTCCCTTCGAGTTTACCGACAGTAAACAGAGCAGCTAATAATATTGCGACCGGAAGCATTAGTCTGATGATCTCAGGAATGAAAACGATATAATATTGTACAATAATTGAACTGTTTACACTTTCGTCAATGAAGTCATCCAAATTTTCCATCATGTCAATAATCACAAATATCAAAACGAACGCAACTAACCCAAAGACGATTGTCTGCAGAAATTGCTTTGTGATATATTGATCAATTAATTTGATCTTCATCTTTCCTTTGAGATCTAAATTGCTTTGGAATAAATTTATTCATGAAATCGAAACTAAGTGTAACTCGTTCTTTTGCAGCTTTAATTGTGAAATAGATACCTAATGCACCAAGGACAAAATTTGCACTCCAAATACCGACGAATGGTGAAAGTAAACCACGATCGGCAAATTTTTCACCACCAATTAAAAAAGCCCAATAAATCAAAAAGAAGAAAAGTGAAATACCGGCTGCAATACCGAAGCCGCCTTTACGAGTCATTGTCCCAAGCGGTGCTCCTATTAAAATAAAAACAACACAAGCTACCGGCAAAGAATATTTTTTGTGAACCTCAACCCAAAACCGGTAAATGCTCTTTTTGTTTCCTTCTATACGGTAATAGTTTGCTTTCATTTTATTTTCTGCAATTTTCAGTGCATCTTCAACTCTATTATAGTTGACTTCCGGCTTATCTTTCGGTGCACCTTTCATTGATTGAGTTACCGTACTGTCATCAAAAAAAATTTCGTTTAATTTTTTTTTGTAATCTACAAGGTAATCTTGACGATGAACACTAATACTGTCTATAATGTACAAAATGTCCTGAGCGCCAAGTTCGCGATCACCGCGTGGGCCACCCGGTGTGGTTTGCTGAAATGTAAACTGCTCGGCTGGTAATGCAATTTTATGTTTATCAAATCTCAACTTTCTGTATTCGGATTGTTTTTGACGTTGAGTTTCATGAATTTCACCGTACTTCAAATCCAATATTAATTTTTTCTGATCTTTGGAAAAATAAATTTTCCCTTCGTTTGCCGTAACAATATTTGTTTTGCTTGGATCGGAATGGTCGTAGATAGTAAGTTTCTTAAGTGTGTTTGATTCACGTTCAATTTCGCGCGCAAGAATTGAGTAGTTCGGAATTTCATGAGAAAAACTCCCGGTACTAAAGAGAAGGTCGGCTTCTTCCGCGAAATATCGTGCATTAAAACTCTTGCTTGATGATTTGCCTCTGGATAAACATGATTGTTAAACAAAATCAACAAGCCGCCCAAAACTATTGATGCTAACAAAGGCGGCACCATCATTTTATATAAACTCATTCCGGATGCTTTAAGTACTGCAACTTCATTGTTTTGTGCCATATTTCCAAAGGCCATCAATGTTGCAACTAAAACAGCCATAGGTATAACGAGGACTATCATCCACGCTAAATTGAAAGCTATCAATTTAATGATCACAAAAAGATCTAATCCTTTTCCAACTAACCGGTCTGCAAACTTCATCAAAAATTGAAGTAGAAAAACCGATATCAAAACAAAAGTTGAAAAGAGAAAAGGCAGAAGATGGTTCTTTAATATGTATTTCTGGACAATCATTTGATCACCGCAAATTTACAAAAGATTATTCTTTGTTTTATAACCAATTATAAATTATTCACTCAGCTTGAAAGGATAGCATTATAAGTGTAAATTACACAGATAGAATTCTTATTATTTCTAAACCTGAATTATTCCTTCGGGCATTTTTTTAAACACGAAATTAAAGGGAGTACAAAGTGGAAAAAGTTGTAAAGTATATTAAATCGAACTATGATAATTATATTGATGAACTCGTAGATTACTTGAAAATTCCAAGTATATCAACAACAGCCGCCCATAAAAAAGATCTTAAAACCTGCGCAAAATTTGTTTCCGATAAACTGAAAGCAGCAGGGATGAAAAAAGTAAAAATTATTCCTACCGAAGGTCATCCACTAGTTTACGCTGAGAAAATTCATGATCCTAAATTGCCGACGGTTTTAATTTACGGTCACTATGATGTTCAACCGGTTGATCCGCTTGATCTCTGGAAATCACCACCGTTTGAACCTGTAATTAAAGGAGGTAAAATCTGGGCAAGAGGCGCAAATGATAACAAAGGTCAGAATTTAGTTCACATCAAAAGTGTTGAAGCGTTTGCTAAAACCGGAACTGAGTTACCTGTTAATATTAAATATATTATTGAAGGCGAAGAGGAGATTGGTAGTCCTAACCTCGACAAATTTTTGAAAAAAAATAGAGCAATGTTAAGTTGTGACGCAGTTTTGATTTCTGATACATCGATGTACGCACCAGGCTTACCAACAATTAATTACGGGCTACGCGGACTCTGTTATATGGAGATTGAAGTAACAGGACCAAATCGTGATCTACATTCAGGTACATTCGGTGGTACGGTTGCAAACCCAATTAATATTCTTGCAGAGATGATCTCAAAATTACAAGATAAAAACGGTAAAATTACAATCCCCGGCTTTTATAAAAATGTGAAACGATTGACTCCAAAGGAGAAAGAAAATTATAAAAAACTAAAATTCTCAGAAGCTGAATACAAAAAAGAATTGGGCATAAAAGAAGTTAAAGGGGAGAAGGGTTATTCTACTTTAGAAAGAATGTCCGGCAGACCAACGCTTGACTGCAACGGAATTTACGGCGGCTTTACTGAAGAGGGAGCAAAAACTGTATTGCCTTCAAAGGCTACGGCAAAAATCAGCATGCGGTTAGTTCCGGATCAAACACCAAAAGAAATTGCAAAACTATTTACGAAGTATATCAATGAAATTACACCAAAGAGTGTAAGTATTAAAGTGAAAGAACTTCACGGCGGATTACCAATAGTAGTTTCGCTTGATCATCCGGCGATGGAAGCTGCTTCAAAAGCTACTTCAAAAGCATTCGGAAAGAAAACTGTTTACACACGTGAAGGTGGCTCAATACCGATAGTCGTTGAGTTTGCTAAGCAATTAAAAGCTCCCACAATTTTAATGGGTCTTGGTCTTGATACTGATAATATCCATTCGCCAAATGAACATTTTAGTTTATCAAGTTTCAAAAAAGGTATTCTTGCTTCAGCTTATTTCTTTGATGAAATGGCTAAATTAAAATAGCAACCTAAAATAGGTGATAAGATGAAAGCAATAAGAATGTTTTCTATTTTACTCGGTATTATGCTTATACTTCTATCTTGCGAAACCGGAGATCAGCGCACGGCGGATGAAGCCCCGGATAGAGATAAGGACATAAGAAGATCAAATCTTGAAATTAAGGAAGAACAAACAAGCGAACGTTTTCCTTGTGATACGCTCGCTCTTCATCAACATATTATTGACGATTTCCCAGACGGTGTCTATCTAGTTGAATTTGATAGAACATTTACATACAATATTCCCAAACCTGCTGTGCTTTACTACAGAGAAAAAGAAAATACACAGTATATTTTTGCGGTCATTGCAAAATCCAAACAGGGTGAAAGATTAATTGAACCAAAGAATATAGTTGGTTTTGAATCAAGTTATATTAATCTGGATAGTACAAAACTAGGAACTGCTTTTATTTATTTAACGTTATTCAAATGTGAAGATGATGATTTTACACAGCTTTGGGAAGCCGAAGTACCGATTCACGGCGGATTTAATCGAATGCGAGTTAAGCATTGGAAACCCAAAAACATCCAATATATTGAGCTTAATTTTGAAGCCGGTATAATCTCAGGTCATAGAAGTTATAATTACTTCTTTGTGGACGGAATCGAAAATCCTCCGCATCTGATGGAAACATACCTGGGGATTGTTCATAAACGCACAATGGCAAATGTTAATAATGATAAATTCCCCGATTATTATGAATACAGATTTAGAGAGGATTCTTTGGGGGGATTATCAATTAGAGATTCCATTCCGTTTTATTGGAGTGAACAACGACAACTTTATATAACTGATGTGAATAGAAGATGGTTTAGAAAATACTAACAAGAAAGGTATCATGCAGCAAGAGATAGATAATAGACATAAATTGAAAAATGCTTTCCTTCAATTGTTTCCCGACGCCGAACCGGGTAGTAATGGTAATATTAAGTCATTTACCAATTTAGAGAAAGAATATCATTCAATAACAAAAGGAGTTGGAGTTCGCGTTTCAACCGGAAAGCTCATTTTGAAATTAACCGGTAATGACGTTCAAGAATTTATTCACCGAATTTCAACCAATGATGTAAAAAATCTTGGTGTCTTTAAACAGACCAACACACTTTTTACAAATGAAAAAGGAAGATTGTTGGACCGAACTACTTTCTTAAAAATCGGTGATTACTTTTTATTGATCGGAAATTATGAACCGGACAAAAGACTGTTGAGCTGGATTGAAAAGTATATCATTATGGAAGATATTACAGTTGAGGATGTTACGGATCAATTCACGCTTTTTGAGTTTTATGGCAGCCAAACTAATTCGTTCATGACAATGATGTGCGGAGATAATTGTCCCGATTTAGACGGAGAAAGAATAACAATCGGTGATACCGAATCAATTAAAACATATTTTTCTAAATTAAAAGAAGTTAATAACATTGATAGATATGCGGCGATTGTTTCGACTGATGAGGCAATTAACTTTGCAAAGTTTATTAACGATCGTAAAAGTGCGTTTGACCTTAATTTTATTGGTGACGAGGTTTTTGAATACTTTAGAATAGTTAATGGAATTCCCGGATTCCCAAATGAAATCAACGCACAATTTAATCCGCACGAAGTGAATTTAATTGACGAAGTGAGTTTTACGAAAGGTTGCTACATCGGTCAAGAAGTTATCGCTCGCCTGGATACGTACGATAAAGTTCAGCGCACATTATACGGTGTTAAAATTTCTGACGATGTCAACCTAGAATTACCGGTAGATGTAATAAATGAAAATAAGGAAGTATGCGGCACTTTAACTTCTTTGAGTAAGATTAAATTTAACGAGGATGCTGTCGGGCTTGTACTTATCAGAAAAAAATATTTGGACAAGAATTCCCAAATGTATATTGCTTCCGACGATAAAATGATAGATCTTGAATTAACTGAACTGCCGATAAAATAATGAAAATATATACAAAAACCGGCGATAAAGGAATGACCTCCCTTTTTGGAGGCAAAAGAGTTTGGAAAGACGATTTACGAATTGATGCTTACGGAAGTGTTGATGAAATTAATTCCTTTCTCGGTTTGGCAATAACGGAAATTTCTGATGAGTCAATAAAAGCGGTTTTAAGAAAAATTCAGAATGATTTATTTGTAGTTGGTTCTGATTTAGCATCTCCACGAGAAGCGGAAAAACCAAATTCAAAAGTCACAAGAGTGGATGCTTCTTTTTTTGAAACATTGGAAAATGAAATTGATAAATTTAATTCTGATCTCCCCGATCTGAAACATTTTATCTTACCGGGAGGTACAAAGGGTGCATCGTTCTTACATGCGGCACGTACAATTTGCCGGCGGGCAGAAAGAAATGTTATTAAACTTAGCAAAAACGAAAATATTGGTGAAAATATTTTAATATATTTGAACCGTCTTTCTGATTTTTTATTTGTTCTAGCACGTTATGAAAACCACATATCTCAAACACCCGATGTTGAGTGGAAGGGAAGTTAAATTTTCCTTTTGCTCCAATTCTAATTTTATTGGGGGTGACACTTGGTTTCGACGGGGCTATTAGTTCTTTGAACTGCGCACCGTGTTCTCCGTAGACACGTAAAACGACGGAAAACTTGATTTAAATGGCGAATCTAATTACGCTTTAGCTGCGTAACCAAAAGTAATGCAGCCGTTCTCCACTTCCCCGCATGCCGGGATTTGGAAGAACGTCGATCAGGTATGCTAGCCGAACCGAATGCTCAAATAGGTAAGGCGAAACATTTTTTGAGCTAGCTTTAGCAATGCTTGTTTGCCGGCTCTGCTGAAGCGAAATTGAATAAGCAGACTATGTGTGTAGAAGTTCACTGAAAGATAGCTTCGGACGCGGGTTCGACTCCCGCCACCTCCACTCAGTCTTCGTTTCCAGCAAAACGGACAAACTGATGCGGCGAAGCCGTTGTTTGGCGAAGCCATTTTTCTTGACTTTTATAAACTAAAACAATCTACAACTAAGAAGCTTGAACCGGCGTAGTCGTTTTTTGAACGAAGCGGTAGGAGATACTTAACATGAATTACTATGTTTACATACTCCAAAGTATAAACTTCACTAGATAAAATTTATATTGGTTATACAACGAATATCCTAAAGACTCGAATACCGAAGCATAACGAAGGCGGAGTCAACGTACACATCGCTTTACAAACCATGGGAACTAAAACAGCAATATCTTTTAAAGATAAATCCAAAGCTTTGGCTTTTGAAAAATATCTTAAAAGTCAATCTGGTCGAGCATTTGCTCAGAAGACATTGTAGATTAATGAGTTAGTATGCTAGAGCGTTGTCCGAAAAACGGAAGCTACGCCTGACAGGTCAAAGATCTTTCTTGATGCTATAAATTAAAACTGAATGTACAATAAGAAGCCTGAACTGGCGTAGTTGTTTAGACGAAGAACGATTTATTTGTATTTCTTAATAATCACTCTCAACTACAACTCGACATATCAGTAAATTAAATAAATCACCTACATTTTGTTATTTTTATTGAAAACAGTTCTGTTATCTCCTAAATTTCACCTCTCAATGAAAAACATTTCCTACATAAAAGTAAACGGAGCAGGCAACGAGTTTATCTTAATTGATGAAAAGGAAAATCCATCAATCGAGTTAAATAAAACTGAAATAGAAAAAATTTGTAACCGAAAAACCGGTTTAGCTGCTGATGGTGTGATTATTTTAAAAGATGATGACGAATTCAGATTTTAAAATGCAATACTTTAACGCAGACGGCTCAACCGGCAGTTTATGCGGCAACGGTGCAAGATGCGCTATTAAATATGCAGAAATGACAAATAGAGTTAAATCAAAGACTGCGGTATTTAATAGCAATGGTCAAGAATACCAAGGAGAGATATTAACGGAAGGGAGCGTAAAGTTTTTCCTTAAAGAACCCACAAAGATAAAAACCGGATTCCGGGTTAAGGCACATAATCAATTAATTAAAGCTAATTTTGCTGACACCGGTTCACCTCACGTTATTATAAATATCGAAGATGTTTTAGAAAATCCTAAAAATCTGAAATCATATCATTCTGATCTTGAAACTTTCCCGGTAGTTGAGGTCGGACAAGAAATTAGAAATTTACCCGAATTTAGACCAAACGGGACGAATGTAAATTTCATTCAACTTAAAAACGATTTGATCAAGATGAGAAGTTTTGAACGAGGAGTTGAAGCTGAAACTTTAGCTTGTGGTACCGGTGCGGTTGCAGCAGCGATAATTTTGCATATTTTGCACAAAAAAAATCCACCGATAAAAATTATTACTAAATCTAATGCAGAATTAATTGTAAATTTCGAAATGGAAAATCAAAGATTTACTAATCTATCTCTCACCGGACCGGTTGAGATTGAACATAAGGGCACTTATTCATTTTAATCATCAAGAGGAGATAATGGGAAAAGTCATATTCGCAATTAAGTATAGTATACTTCCTGAAAAAAGAACTGATTATTTAGATGTCGTCCGGGAATTAAAAACTCTCGTTAAAGCAGATGGATTAGAAAGTTATTCGGTATTTGAAGCAAAAAATAAACCAAACGATTTTGAAGAAATTTATGTTTTTGAAAGTAATCAAGCGTATGATGATTTTGACGATCAATCAGATGAAAGAGTTGATATTCTGATGACCAAATTATCGGACATGATCAAACAGCAATCAACCCACTACTCAACATTGTTTGAAGTAGAAGAATAATCAAGTGAATCATCCCAATAATTAAATGCACGAGTACGTTGCGCGCAATACATATGCATTCCGTTTTTTCGGACGGAACAGGTACGGTTGAAGAAATAACCGGTTATGCTAATGAAGTTAACCTTGACTATATTATGCTCACCGATCATAATACGCTCCGAGCATTACATGAAGGTTATGAAAGATGGCATGGAGATACGCTGTTGCTCGTTGGCTGCGAGATAAATGATAGAGAAAACAGAAATCACTACCTGGCTTTTGGCATTGATGAAGCTTTTTCGACAAGACTCTCTGCAAAAGAATACGTTTCCAAAGTAAAGGAATCCGGCGGCATTGGGTTTATAGCTCACCCGCATGAAAAACGTTCTTCTATGTCCGAACACCCGCCATTCCCTTGGTTGGAGTGGGACAGCAAGGGCTTTCACGGAATTGAAATTTGGAATCATATGTCCGAATGGATGGAAGGTTTAACAGAGGAAAATAAATACAATCGATTTGTGCATCCTCTCAGATCAATTGAATCTCCACCAAAAGAAACACTGGAAAAGTGGGATGCAATAGCTCAAGAACGAAGTATTGTCGGAATTGGTGGCGTTGATGCTCACGCACATAAAATAAATTTACTCGGATTTTTTGAAGTGGAAGTTTTTCCTTACAAAGTTTTATTAAAGTCTATTCGCACTCATTTGTTGACCAATGAAAAAATCAGCAAAAATAATTTCAAAAAATCCAAAGAATTACTCTATAATTCTTTAGCCAATGGACATTGTTTTATCTCAAAACTATTATTATGGGGATGCAAAAGGATTCCGGTTTTTTGCAGAAGCCGGTGGGAAAATTTATCCAATGGGAGAAACAGTACCATTTGAAAAAAGTATTACACTAAGAGCATTTTTACCGGATGTTACCGGGTCATTTAGATTAATAAAAAATGGTGAATTAGTTTTTACAACAGAGAATGTAGATTTTGAATATGTAGTTGAGGAAAAAGGAGCTTACAGAATTGAGGTTTTTTTCGAAGGAAAAGCGTGGATTTTCTCAAATCATATTAGAATAGGAATATAATATTTAGTAACTTACCAAGCTTTAATAAAGAATATATTCGGAGAGATTGTGTTAGAAAAAAAGAAAAAATTAGGCAAAAAGAACTACAAAGAAGATAAGTTAGTTACTTATTATTCTAAATCTTTAGAATACTTTGAAGTATATCGAAATCAAATTTTAATTGGTGTTGCCGTTCTTATAATAGTGATTGCAGCAATTGTTTATTTCGGCGGTCAAGCAAGAGAACTGGAAATTGAGGCATCGGCTGAGTTAGCAAAAGTTTCACATCTTTATGAATCGCGCAATTATGAAGCTGTAATTAACGGGAATCCTCAAAACAACACACCAAGTTTTGCGGAAATAGCTGATAAATACAGCGGAACCGAAGCCGGTGAAATCGCTAGAGTCAACTTAGCACATGCATATTTTTATACAGGTCAATACGATAAAGCGATTGATGAGTATAAAAAATATTCCGGCGATATTGAAATTTATGCAAGCTGCCTCACTTGCCGGAATTGGCGCCTGCTATGAAGCAAAAGGAGATAACGAGCAAGCCGCTGATTATTATGAAGATGCTGCATTTATTTATGAAAATAATCCACAAAATAGTGAGTATCTTCTAAATGCTGCGATTAATTATATTCATTCGGATGCCTATGGTAATGCTGAAGATTTATTAAATACGCTAAAGGAAAAATACGAGAATAGCAGTCAAGCAAGAGAAGCAGATAAATACTTGGCTATAGTTCAAATTAATTCTAATTCTTGATTTTAGAGAAGACTCTAAGTATTTTATAAAAACATAACGGAACTTAATTGCAATGGCGGATACTTCAGATTTTAGAAACGGACTGATCATTAAATTTAAAAATGATCTTTACACAATAGTTGAATTCCAACATGTGAAACCCGGTAAAGGCGGTGCTTTTGTCAGAACAACTCTAAAAAACATGAGATCCGGTAAAGTGTTGGACAATACATTTAGATCCGGTGAAAGTGTTGATGTTGTAAGAGTTGAAAGAAGAAAGTACCAATTTTTGTATAAAGAAGCGGCTGGGTTTGTCTTAATGGATAATGATACTTATGAACAAATAACAGTTCCGGATGATCTTTTCGGCACAGGAAGTAAATTCTTGAAAGAAAGTGATCAAGTTGAACTTTTAGTTGACGATAGCGATCAAATTATTTCCGCTGAATTACCAATTTTTGTTTATTTGGAAGTAGTTGAAACCGAGCCCGGCTTTAAGGGTGACACTGCGACAAACGTGATGAAGCCGGCAAAACTTGAAACAGGTGCAGAAATTGACGTTCCAATTTTTATTGACACGGGTGATATGCTTAAAGTAGATACCCGTACCGGTGAATACGTAGAAAGAGCAAAAACAAAATAAGATGAGATATGGACCTAAATTTACTTAAGAAACTAATACGCGTTGTCGAAAAAAGTGATATCACGGAATTTTCTGTACAAGAAGGTGATCTAAAAGTGAAAATTTCGAAAAATTCACCTCATGGACTACAGCATCATATAAGCATGCCTGCTTCACAACAGGCTCCTCAACAACAAGTTCAACAACAAGAAAATAAAGAATCTGCTGAAGCTGAAAAATCACAAGAAGCGGCAAAATCGGATAATCTGCATGAGATTAAATCTCCGATTGTAGGTACATTCTATAGAGCACCTGCTCCGGATGCCGATCCCTATATTCAAGTCGGTGATTCGGTTACCGAGGGCTCTGTCTTGTGCATTGTTGAAGCGATGAAGTTAATGAATGAGATTGAGAGCGATGTGAATGGCAAGATTGTTAAAATTCTTGCCGAAGATGCTACACCGGTTGAGTACAATCAGCCGCTTTTTCTGATTGAAAAGAGTTAACTCCCAATAGAACAGAGAATTAATGTTTAATAAAATTTTAATTGCTAACCGCGGTGAAATTGCTTTGCGAGTTATAAGAACTTGCAAAGAAATGGGAATTAAAACCGTTGCGGTATACTCTGAAGCAGATAGAGATTCACTTCATACCGTTTTTGCCGATGAAGCAGTTTGTATCGGTCCTCCCCCAAGTAATCAAAGTTATTTAAAGATTCCCAATATCATTTCAGCGGCACAAGTAACCGGCGCTGATGCGATTCACCCAGGTTATGGCTTTTTAGCCGAGAAATCTAATTTCTCGGATATATGCCGAGAAGCCGGAATAAAATTTATCGGTCCCGATGCTCAAATGATACAAAATATGGGCGATAAAGCATTAGCAAAAGCAACAATGCGTAATGTTGGTGTACCTGTTGTTCCGGGAAGTGACGGCGCGGTTAAATCGGTAACTGATGCAAAGAAAATAGCTGCTGAAATTGGTTATCCGGTCATGCTTAAAGCATCTGCCGGCGGCGGCGGAAAAGGTATGCGAATTGTCTGGGAGGAAAAAAATCTTTGAAAAATTATTCCAGACCGCAAGCAATGAAGCGGAAGCTTCTTTTGGTAATCCCGAGCTTTATTTAGAAAGGTTTATTGAAAATCCCCGTCATGTTGAGATTCAAGTTATGGGTGACCAATTTGGAAATGTTTACCATTACGGTGAGCGAGATTGCTCAGTGCAGAGAAGACATCAAAAATTAATCGAAGAATCACCTTCTCCGGTAATTACACCTGAAGTTCGGGAAAAAATGGGAGAAGCAGCAGTACTAGGTGCAAAATCGGTTAACTATGAGGGTGCCGGCACCGTTGAATTTCTAGTGGATAAAAATTTGAATTTTTATTTTATAGAAATGAATACTAGAATACAAGTAGAACATCCTGTTACCGAAATGGTACAGAATGTTGACTTAATAAAGCAGCAAATACTTGTCGCAGCAGGTGAAAATATTGAAAACTTACCATCAGACCCAAGCGGACACAGTATTGAGTTTAGAATAAATGCCGAAGATCCTGAAAATGGATTCAGACCTTCTCCGGGAAGAATTGAATATTTACATTTTCCCGGCGGCTTTGGAGTTAGAGTTGATTCTCACATCTATAACGATTATGTAATTCCACCTTATTATGATTCGCTCCTTGCAAAACTAATAGTTTGGGGAACAGATCGTGAGCATGCAATCAAACGTGCTAAGAGAGCATTTGAGGAGTTCACAATTGAGGGTATTAAAACAACTGCACCATTTCATGTAGCTGTTTTAAAAATTCACATTTCATTAACAATGATTACGATACATCTTTCATAGACCAACATTTAAAACAATTGAATGAGGAATACTGATGGTACCTAACGAATTAAAGTACACCGAAGACCATGAGTGGATAAGAGTTGAAGGCAACACAGGAACTATCGGAGTTACAGATTATGCACAAGGAGAGCTAGGTGATGTAGTCTTTGTCGATATTCCGGAAGATTTAGAAGAGTTAACAAAAGGAGATTCTTTCGGTACTATCGAAGCAGTTAAAACCGTGAGCGATCTTTTTGCACCCTGCGATGGTAAAGTAATTGAGGTAAACACTGCATTAGCAGATGATCCGCAAAAAGTTAACTCTGATCCTTACGGAGAAGGATGGCTTGTGAAAGTTGAACTTAGTGATCCTTCACAACTCGATTCTCTGCTTGACGCAGAGAGTTACAAATCTCAAATCGGGGAATAATAAATAGGAATTAACCTATACTAAGGGTTGTCTCAAAATAATTAATAACGTTTAATTAGTATGCTGATTCCACTAAGTAAATCTTATTACCACATATTTAATTTTTGAATAATTCTATTTGAGACATCCCTTTCTATTTAGGTAAAAGAATGACCCACGCAGAAACTATTCTAATATTAGATTTTGGCTCTCAATACACACAATTAATTGCCCGAAGAATTCGTGAGCAAAATGTTTATTGTGAAATCCATCCACACACCTTCAGTCTTGAAGAAATTAAAAAATTAAATCCGCTTGGAATAATATTTTCAGGTGGCCCGATGAGCGTTTATGATGAAGGCGCTCCGAAAATATCACAAGAAATTTTTAATCTAAAGATTCCTATACTCGGTATTTGCTATGGACTTCAGCTTATTGCGTTAAATAGTGAAGGTAAAGTAGAACCGGCTGTTAAAAGAGAATACGGTAAAGCAGAACTTATTGTTAAAGAAGATTCTAAATTACTAGAGAACGTAAGTAATAATTCAATTGTTTGGATGAGCCACGGTGATTATATAACGGGCTTACCTGGTGAGTTTCAAACAATTGCCGGAACAGAAAACTCACCGATATGTGCTATTGCAAATGAAAACGACAAAATCTATGGTGTTCAATTCCATCCCGAAGTGATCCATACTCAAGAAGGAAAAAAAATTATCCGTAATTACCTTTTCAAAATTTGTGGATGCACGGGTAATTGGACTCCGGAAAATTTTATCAGTTCATCGATTGACGAAATCAAAGAAAAAATTGGATCTAAGAAAGCAATATGTGCTTTAAGTGGCGGAGTTGATTCATCCGTTGCGGCTATACTGGTTGATCAAGCAATCGGTAAAAATTTGATTTGTATTCATGTTGATACCGGTTTGATGCGTAAAAATGAAAGCCGCGATATAATGAAAATGTTTGAAAATGAGTATAACCTTAACTTGATTTCCGTAGATGCTGAGTCGTTATTCCTAGAAAGATTGAAAGAGGTTTCCGATCCGGAGAAGAAGAAAAATAATCGGTAATACTTTTATTGAAATTTTTGAACAAGAAGCAAAAAAATATGACGATGCGGAATTTTTAATACAAGGAACTCTTTATCCGGATGTAATTGAATCTGTGCCGGTGAAGGGTGTATCGGTTACAATTAAAACTCATCACAATGTTGGCGGGTTACCTGAGAAAATGAATTTGAAATTGATCGAACCGTTTAAAGAACTTTTCAAAGATGAAGTTAGAACTATCGGAAAAGAACTCGGTTTACCTAACGAGTTTATTGAACGGCATCCGTTTCCGGGTCCGGGGCTGGCAGTAAGAATTTTAGGAAACATTACAAAAGAACGAATTGATATTTTAATTGAGGCGGACGATATTTTTATCCAATCAATTAAGGACGCCGGTGTTTATAATGAAATTTGGCAGGCGTTCGTTGTGCTACTACCCGTGCAATCGGTTGGAGTTATGGGCGATGCAAGAACCTATGAAAACGTTGCTGCACTTAGAGCTGTAACTTCAGTTGACGGTATGACAGCGGACTGGTACAGATTTGAACCTGCCCTGCTTGAAGAAATATCAAACAAAATCATCCGAAACGTAAGAGGAATTAACAGGGTAGTTTACGATATAAGTTCAAAACCCCCGTCAACAATTGAATGGGAGTAATATGACCGAACATGAAGCAAAACTGCAAAAAGCCGGTCAATTTCTTGAGCATGGAAAATATTTGCATGCAATTCAAATCTACAAATCACTTTTACAAGATCCACAAACTAAAAGAAAAGCTGTCATAAAACTTGTTGAAATTTATGATGGCCAAAATCACTATGAGGCAGCAGTGAACACTTTTGAATTTTACTTTGAAAGCGAACCTGATGATGAAAATATGCGTACTTTTTATGCACAATTCTTGATAAAATATGAACAGTATAATGAAGCTGTCCAGACTCTTTCATTAGTCTCAAGTAAAAACCAACCGGAAAAGAATTTTTTAATTGGAACAATAAACTACCACTTGGGGGAATATGAGATTGCAATCATAAATTTTGAGGAATTTATTCGGCACAATAAAAATTCTGTATTTAATGTGGACGCAAATCTTAGTTTAGCGAGATGTTTTGTTGAGCTGAATGATTATGAGAAAGCCCTGGAGTATCTCAAATTGTGTGAAGAAATTGAGAGCAATAATTTTAATGTTCTCAAAACTCTGGCTGAAGTATATTTTGAAAAGGAAATGTTTTATCATGCCAACGAAAAAATTCAGAAAGCAATTACAATATTTCCAATAGACCTTGATTTGTTTCAATTATCAGCAAAAATATTTCTAAAACTCAACGAGCCGGATATAGCATTAAAAGAACTGAACTTCTATCTTGAGAACACAAAACCCACTGCAGAAAGCTATGCATTGAAAGGATTAATTTTCCAAAAAAGAATGATTTTGAGGAAGCAATTAAATATTTTAAAAAGGCGTTGGAGTTAAATCCGGCTGATGAAATTGCGACTAAAGGCAAACATGCTTGTATAAAATATCAAAAAAGCTTAGGTGATTAAACTGAAAGTAAAAGATTTACCATTAGATGATAGACCACGTGAAAAATTAATTCTTCGCGGTCCGCAAAATTTAAGCGATGCCGAACTTTTGGCAATTTTATTGCGAACCGGCTCAAAGAAAAATTCAGTAATTGCAATTGCACAACAAGTTTTGAAAGATTTTGGTAATCTTGCGGTACTTGCATCTAAATCAGTTGAAGAATTAACGTCAATCGACGGCATTGGTAAAGATAAAGCTGCTGCTTTGGTAGCGGCTTTCGAATTAGTTAGAAGAATAGAATTTGAAAGCAAAAGGTACTCGAATAAAAAAATCACATCACCGCAGGATATTGCTGAAATTTATATTCCATTATTAAGAGATGAAGTTCAGGAAAAATTTTACATTATTTGTTTGTCTTCATCCAATAGAATTATAAAACATGAACTTTTATTTGTTGGTACTCTTAACGCAAGCTTAGTTCATCCCAGAGAAATATTTAAAACCGCAATTGTCAATAATGCCGCTAATGTGATTTTGTTACATAATCATCCAAGCGGAAATACAGAACCGAGCAACGAAGATATTAAGATCACTCAAAAAATTGTAGAAGCAGGTAAAATGCTCGACATTCAAATTTTCGATCATTTAATACTCGCAGGTAATAAATACACAAGTTTTGTTGAAAAGCGATTATTATAGAGTAATTTATTAGATTTCGGTTAACAAGATTTCCCGAATTTTATTATATTAAAAGACATCGAAATACACAATCAAATTAATCTTTAAATGGAGGAACAAATGATTAGAGTAAAAAAAATCCTCAACTTATCTTTGGCTGTCTTAATGGTAGCCGGCGTGATAGGGTTTGCTGGATGTAGTGGTGTTAGTGAAGAACAAATGGCAGAATTACAAGCATTAAGACAAGAAGTTTCCGCTCTTGAAAGTGAAACCCAAGATTTGAAAAACGAGAAGTCAAAATTAGAGCGTGAAATTGCAGAATTTAATGCTAAGCTCGAGCAATGTGCAAAAGACAAAGAGCAAACAAAGAAAAATTTAGAAAAAATGGGAATGTAATTAAAAATTAAGTTTAATAATTAATTGGAGGATTTAAATGAAAATTCAAAAGTATTTAGCTGGCTTTATTGCCGTTCTTCTGTTAGCCAATCTAAATTTGTTTGCTCAAGAAGAAATGACTGAAGACGAGTGGCAAAACGAAATTAACAGGTTGACAGAAAGAAAAGCTTTTTTAACTTCAGAACTCACAACATTGCAAAATGACGTGAACGAATTAAGATCGGCATTGGAAGGAATGCAAGCTTACGAAGATTGCCAAGACGAGCTTTATGCAATGGTTGGCGCTACGAAAGCGGATGTTGATGCTTTTAGATCTCAAGTTGAAGCGGTTGAAGGAAGAATCAATCGTCAACAACTCCCTAAAGAAGACCGTCAAATGGAATTAGATCAACTAAAAGCTAATAAGTTTTCTGCATTACCTGAATTCTACGAAAAAGTTCATAATGAACTTCAAAGAAAATTAGATGCTTGGGATGCAAAACCAAAAGAAATTGATTATACCGTAGTTAAAGGTGATCACCTTTGGGGTATAGCCGGCAAAAAAGAACACTATAACAATTCATTTGCTTGGCCGAAAATTTATCAAGCAAACAGAGATAAAATTAAGAATCCTGATTTAATTTATCCTAAACAAGTTTTCAAGATTCCTAATTTAACCGAAGAAGAAAAAGCAAAATATGATAAGATCAGAAGGAATTATAAACCAGCTCCTCCTGCTCAAACAAGGACTTCAAACTAGCTTGAAATTTTGTTTTAACATTATTATTTCTAAAAGCCCTTTTCACTTTTTTGAGAAGGGCTTTTTATATTAAAATAGGAGGCAACTACGGAACTAGAAAGAATTTTGAATATAGAGTCTGTTGATCAACGACTCTTACTCGGATTTAATGATCAAAACCTTGAACCGATTGAACAAAGATTTAATTCAACAATTACTGTTCGAGGGGATAGTGTTTATATTAAAGGTGTAAAAGAAGAAGTAGAACTTATCGAAAAAGTTTTTAAAGAGATGATCTTTGTCCTCAATACAACAGGAAAACTTATCCCCCAAGATGTAATTACTATTCTTGATCTTACAGTACAGGGAAAAGAGATCATCAGCGATAAGGATTACGATGATATAATTCTCTACACAAAGAGAGATGTAATTAAAGCAAAAACACCCACTCAAAAAATATACGCTGAAAGCATTACTAAAAATGACATCTGTTTTGCAATCGGACCTGCCGGTACCGGTAAAACCTTCCTTGCAGTAGCTTTTGCAGTAGCTTCATTGAAGAAAGGTGAAGTCCGGAAGATCGTTCTTGCCAGACCCGCAGTAGAGGCAGGCGAAAGTCTCGGATTTTTACCTGGGGACTTAAAAGAAAAAATTGACCCATATCTACGTCCGTTATTAGATGCATTGCAAGATATGCTGCCGCCCGATCAATTAAGAAGCTATTTGGAAAAGGGAATCATCGAAATAGTTCCTCTTGCTTATATGCGCGGTAGAACTTTGAATAACGCTTACGTAATTCTCGATGAAGCACAAAATGCAACAGCAGTCCAAATGAAAATGTTTTTAACAAGGTTAGGTCCAAACTCAAAATCTATCATTACAGGAGACATTACACAAATTGACTTGCCAACAAATGCACACAGCGGATTAATTCAAGTACAGAAAATTTTAGAAAATGTTGATGGTGTTGATTTTATCTATTTTGATAAACGAGATGTGGTAAGACATAAGCTCGTAAAAGATATTATTAATGCATATGAAAAATTTGGTAATGGTGATAAAGAGGAAGGAAGTTAAAGAACTTCCTTACTCTCTTCCCATAATTTGTCCATCTCTGGCAATTCTGCATCGGTGATTTTTTTACCCGATTCTTCTAATTTTCTCTCAATGTATTGAAATCTCTTAACAAATTTTTCATTAGTAACTCTCAATGCGTTTTCGGGATTTATGTTTATAAATCTGCAATAATTCACAAGTGAAAATAAGAGATCACCAAATTCTTCTTCAATTTTATTCTTGTCGTCGGTATAAGAAACTTCTTCAAATTCTTCAACTTCTTCTTTTACCTTTTCCCACACTTTTTCTTTTTTATCCCAATCAAATCCTACTTTAGATGCTTTTTCCTGTATGCGGAAAGATCTATGTAATTGCGGTAATGCTTTGGGAACTCCGTCGAGCACAGATTTTCTGCCCTCCTCAAGTTTAATCTTCTCCCAATTATACATTATTTCATTATTGTCTTTGACTTTGGTATCGCCAAAAACATGCGGATGTCGTCGGATCAATTTTTCGGTTATACCATCGATAACATCGTTTATATTGAAGCTGTCTGTTTCCTTAGCCATCTGAGCATGGAAAACAATATGTAGTAAAATATCGCCTAACTCACCGCGCATTTCGACGAAGTTTTTTTCGTCAATTGCTTCGATCAATTCGTGCGCTTCCTCTAATGTTGCAGCTTTAATAGAGTCGTGAGTTTGCTCTTTATCCCAAGGGCATTCCTCTCTCAGCTTTGCCATTATATCAACTAATTTTTCAAACTTTTCGCCGGTCATTTTATCCCTTTTTTTGGATGTGAAATTACTATTGTTTCAAAAGATTAACAAATATTGATTATTATTGCTGTAATAGTTTGCAATTTTTTAATAGTTTTAAAAGGAGGTTAGTATGATTGAAGCAAAAATGAAAGAAATGGGAATTTCATTACCTGAAGCACCAAAACCTTTAGCTTCTTATATTCCGGCTATGGTGGTTGATAATTTAGTTTTTACTGCCGGACAAGTACCTCTTGAAGCGGGTAAGATGAAATATGAAGGTAAAGCAGGTGAAAATGTTTCACTCGAAGATGCTCAAAACGCAGCAAAGCTTTGTGCCGTTAATTGTCTCAGCGTTGTTAAATCCGCAATTGGTTCGCTCGATAAAATAAAACGAATTGTTAAGATAACTGTCTTTGTAGCAAGCGGTCAAGGATTTACCGATCAACCTAAAGTTGCAAACGGAGCATCGGATTTTCTGGTTGATCTTTTTGGGGAAGAAGGAAAACATGTAAGAAGTGCAGTTGGTGTGAGCGAATTGCCGCTTAACGCAACTGTTGAAATTGAAATGATCGCGGAGATTGAAAAGTAATTTCGGTTTAGACTTGTTTAATAATTTCTTTCTCCTATTTTTGAGGTAGATATATGAAAATTTTGAAACTTTTCACAAACTTCCAAGTTTAAAAGGATAAGCAAAGAGGAAGTATGAATATGAGAAAAATCATTACAATTTTATTGGTACTCGGATTTGCATTTATTACAGAAGCGCAATTCAAAGAAGAACTTAACAATAAACAAAGTGTTCGCGAGGGGTTCTTAACTAGAGACCTTTCGAGCAATATTTTTGGGTTTATTGATCCGAGTAAATTTTCTATGGATCACACTTTTAGCATGTCATATTCCGCTTTTGGCGGACAAGGTGTGGCAATGGGTGTTTACACCAATAGTATGCGCTATGACTTTAACAGCAACTTGAATGTTGAAGTTGATGCTTCCATTGTAAATTCACCTTACAATACTCTTGGCGATGGTTTCACAAATAGTATTAATGGGTTGTATTTATCGAGAGCTGCGATCAATTATAAACCAACGGAAAACACTGCAATATCAATTCAACTTAGACAAGGACCGGGCGCATATTATAACTCATACTATAGCCCGTACTACTTTATGAGCCCCTCTTTTGATAGAGAGTCCATGTTTCATGAAGCAGGAAAGCAAAAGTAATTAAAATCAATTTTTATTAAATTTGATAACCGGGTCAATGCCCGGTTATTTTTTTATCTATTTCAATGAAAAAGTGGCTCGGAAAAAAGTAAAAACACAAAAAAACTCTAATGTAGACCTAAAATCATCAACACAAAACTTGATGTTGAACATTATTATTTTTGTATTGTTCATGGTGATAATATATCTGAGCTACTCGATATTCATAAAATTAAAATTAGATACCGGAGAGGAAATTGTTCAGAATAACAACACCGAAGTTCCTGCTGAAATTATTCAGCTCGAAGTCTTGAATGGTTGTGGAGTTTCCGGATTAGCCGATAGGTTCACGGATTATTTTCGGAGAAATGGTTTTGATGTTGTTAATAAAGGGAACTACATTCAGTTCGATATTGAAAACACGATGGTAATTGATCGCATTGGTAATATTGCAAATGCAAAAGAAGTTGCTAAATCACTCGGTGTTGACCAAAAAAATATTTTTACACAGATTAACGATGATTATTTTCTTGATGTCTCCGTTATCGTTGGAGCCGATTATTATAATTTAACACCATTAAAATAGAGGTATGTTTGGATTCATTAAAATTTGCTGAAGATATAACTCAAATTATTCTTTCAAAAAAAGGATTTGAGATAAGAATTTTTGATTTGAAAAAACTTTCCGCTTTTGCCGATTATTTTGTCATTTGTTCCGCTTCCTCCGACACACAAGTAAAAGCTATTGCAGATGCCGTTGATAAAGAATTACGTGACAGAGGTATTAAAACTTATCACAAAGAAGGATACGAAGCTCTGAATTGGGTTTTACTCGATTACTTTGACGTGGTTGTGCACATTTTCAAAAGTGAAGCGCGTGCATTTTACAATCTCGAAAAATTATGGGGTGATGCAGACATTATTGAAATAGAAGATGATTTGGAAAAACGAGGTGATAGTTGAAAAATTATCTAAACTCTTTATTTGAAAAAGCTGAAGATAAATTAGATTATCTAAAAGATATCGAACCACTATTCAACGTGCCTTCTAACACCGAGCATGGCGATTTATCAACAAATGCTGCTTTGCTTCTTACTCGCATACTCAAAAAAAATCCAAGAGAAATTGCCGGTGAAATTATTTCAGCACTTTCTTATGAAGAGGAAGTAATTGAAAAAATAGAGATTAGCCGGACCTGGATTTATAAACTTTTATTTTTCACCTAAATTTCTTTCCAAAATTATAGATGAAATTAAGACAGAAAAAGAAAACTTCGGGAAATCTGATAAACACAGAGGTCAAAGAGCAAATGTAGAATTTGTTTCTGCAAATCCAACGGGACCATTGACAGTTGGGCACGGAAGAAATGCGGTGATAGGTGATACTGTTGCAAATTTGCTGGAAGCTATCGGTTACGAAGTTGACCGCGAATATTATTTTAACAATGCCGGCAGACAAATGCGTGTGCTGGGGGAATCATTGAAACTGCGGTATCTAGAACAAATTGGTGAATCAATTGAATTCCCGGAAGATTATTATCAAGGTGAATACATTGTAGATATTGCTAAAGCATTAGTGCAAGAATATGGAGACAAAGTCAAAGAAAAAGATGTTACTTTTTTCAAAACTAGAGCCGAAAAAGAAATATTTGCTGATATCCAATCTTCATTAGCGCGCCTTGGTATAAATATGGCAAAATATTTCAACGAAATTAATCTTTATGAAAAGGGAGATATCGAACGAGTTAAGAAAGTACTTGCTGAAAAGAATCTAACATATGAGAAAGACGGCGCACTTTGGTTTAAACTTTCCGAACTTGGTCGCGAAGAAGATAAAGTAATTGTGAAATCCACCGGCGAACCAACTTACCGGTTACCGGATATCGCATACCATGTAACAAAGTTTGAGCGAGGTTATGATCTAATTGTTGACCTTTTTGGGTCGGATCATAACGCAACTTATCCCGATGTTATAGCCGGTGTAAAAGCGCTGGGTTATGATGAAACGAAAATTAGAGTATTGATCCATCAGTTTGTTACGATAACTCAAAGTGGTGAAGCAGTAAAAATGTCAACTCGCAAAGCAAACTTCGTTACTTTAGATGAATTGATCGATGATGTAGGTCCCGACGTTGTTCGATACTTTTTTATGATGAGGAGTTTAAATACTCATCTAAATTTTGATTTAGACATAGCTAAAAAACAATCCGAAGAAAACCCGGTGTTTTATTTACAATATGCTCACGCAAGAATATGCTCAATATTAAGGACTGTAAAAGAAGAAAATTTGCAAAGCGATTATAATCAATTGGATAAATTGACTGCTCCAGAAGAGATTGCTTTGATAAAAAAGCTACATCACTTTAAAGATGAAATTCTTTATGCTGCCGAAAACTCCGAACCAAATAAATTATCAAACTATTTAGAAGACTTGGCTGGATCATTCCATAAGTTTTACACAGAGTGCAGAATATTAGGTTCTGCAAAGGAAATTGCGGAAGCAAGAATTGCATTGGTAACTGCAGTTAAACAAGTACTCAAAAATGGTTTGACGATTATCGGAATTTCAGCTCCTGAGAAAATGTAAACTTGTTCATTTCGTTTTAGTCAGCAAGTGCAACTGATACAGCAAAAATTCTATTTGCTTTATTCTCTTTTAATTCTCTCCCAGAGCAGAAACAGTCGCACCACTTGTAACTACATCATCGATTAAAAGTATATTTTTATTTTCGATCTGTTTTGGATTACTTACTTCGAAAGCATTACTCATATTCTCTTTTCTTTCCTCGGCAGTCAATTTTGTCTGTGATTCAGTATATTTCTTCCTTTTAACCGCTTTTGTTGTAATCGGTTTATCAATTATTTTTACAAATCCTTTTGCAATAAAATATGCTTGATTATACCCTCGTTCAGCTTTCTTCAAAGAATGTAAAGGCATGGGTATTATCAAATCAATTGCTTCTGCATCTAGGATTTCTTTTGAAGCTTCTGCTAGGTGTTTACCAAGAAACATTCCGAGTGTAAATTTATTGTTGTATTTAAGTTCGTGAAGTAGAGTTTGGATGTTGCCTTGCGATTCGAATAGAAAGAGTGAAAAGAAATTTTCAATAATCTTTTCCTCTAAAAATTTGTTGTTATATTCATGTGCTAATCTTGATTGATCAACAGTTTGAATTTGTGAAAAGCATATATCACAAATTACCTTGGTCGCGGGATCTAATTTTTCATTACAGCATAAACAAAATCGAGGGAGAAGAAATCGGCAAAAACTTGTAAGTTTTTGTCAAGTTTCAAATTAACTTACCCCTTGTGCCCTCAAATGTTCAGCACATTTTTTGTCATTGAATTTAAAGTGATTAAAGAACCACCGCTTAGCGCTTTTCAAAAACTCTAGATCGAGTTTAGTCTTTTCATTTTTTAGGTCAGTTAAATAATCATTTACCTTATTGTAATAACGATCGTGTTCAAGTTTGTGAGAAAAGAAATTAACATAGTTGTACTCTTTCATTAATGCTTCTTCGGTATCAAAATGTTCTCGTAATACTTTCACTAAATCCTCAACCAAACGTGTCGATTCACCACCAAACTTCGCCCCAAGTTCGTTATGAAGCTTGTTAATAATCTCAGCAAATTTTAAGTGCTGCTTGTCCACTTTTTCGATTTTGACTAATTCACTTTCGGTAATTTCAATAAAGCTCATTTTTCCTCCGATAATTATAGCATGCCTTCACGTTTACGAATGAACCATTCAAAGGATAATATAATGATAATTATTATAAGAATTACTTCAGAAGATAATAGGTTAAATGTAAAAGAAGAGGTTGTGACTTTTATTTTATCTTTACTTCTATTATCTATTTCGTTTGTTATGTCACTCGTGTTATGAAGGAAACTAAATTTACCACCGGTATTGGAGGCGATGAGCTTCAAATAATTATCTTGCATAATTGTCTGTAACTTTTCTAAATCCACTTCACCTATGTTAAACTTGCCGGAAAAATTATTAGTATTAATATCATTACGTTTGGCGGTGACAGTGAAATCAACATCACCGGTTTCCGGGATATTAATTTTTCCGCTATAAATTCCTTCGCCTTCACTTGATAAATTTAAGTTGTAGGAGTTATTACTGGTGGAAAAATTAATATCAATTTCTGCGTCGCTTATCGGTTCAAGTTTGTCATCATAAAGTTCACCGGTTAAATAAATTGTTTCACCGCTTGCGTAGATATCTTTGTTGGTTTGCACAAAGAATTGTTGTTTTTCATCTGCAAGGCGCAACCATTGGATTGAATTACGTATAAAATTTCTAAAAAACTCTTTGTTGCTTTTTTTTTGGTGACATTTTCCAACGCCAAATGTTTCCGGCAAGGACAGATATATTTCTAACCCCTGATCTGCTGGTTGAAATAATTAAAGGTAATTGCGTTTCAACATTATTTACATTTGCAGTTGCTAAAATTTCAGCTCCCGGTTTAACACTATAACTTTTATTTGCATAGAGTATTGGTGGTAGATCCGACGAGTTGAAACGATCAATTCCTTCTGAAGTTAAAATACCGGAAGTTTGTGAAATTATTTTTGGTTGAGCACGATAAACTTCGTTAAATGATTTAGTGGGGACAAAGGGGAGTAAACCGGAGATTGGTTCGACATTCAATTCTTCTAAATAATTTCCGCTCAAGTAAAAAGTTGGAATGTTATCATTATTTATTCTTGATGCTACTTGATCAATATGATTCTGAGAAGTGGAATTTAACGGAAAACTTATCATCACAATAATTTGAGCGCTGTCCAGTTTAGTTGATAGATTTTCACCAAAGGTTTTTTCGTCATTTATCTCAATAAATTTTAAAACATTATATTCTTCAAACTCATTAATTGTTTGTAACACAGCTGAAACATCAGCCGACGGTGCACCGGAAAGAACTAGTATATTCAACTTATTTTCCATTACTTCAACAAACTTTGAGCGTAAATTATTTTCCGTGTTAACTTCGCTCTCTAATTGATTAACTCTAACTGTTAATTTTTGTCGGCCGGCTTCTTTTGGTGTATAATTGAAAACAACTCGATTAATACCGCTTTCACTCAACTCAATATTTTTTGATTCAAGTATTCTATTATTTTCTGCGAGCGAAACAGTTACATTCTCATTGGATAAATTTTGATTGGATATCTCAGCAGCGATCAATGTTTCAGAATCCTTATATAAAAATCTATTGTTGAGAATACTGCTGATAAAAACATCGGAAACTTTTGTTGTATCACCGATTCCGATTGTGTAGACGGGAAATTTAATATTTTCGCTTTGGTAAATTGAACTGCTTCCATCGTTAATTATTCCATCAGAGATTATTACCGCGGCGCTCACAAAATCACCGGTTTCACGCAACTGAGAAAAAATATTTTCAAAGTTTGTTACCGGTTCATTTAGTTTTATCAAATCAAAATTATCTTCTTTTAATTGATCAACCCTTACTCCAAAAGTAAAAAATTGATAATTGGTATTTTCACTTGCTCTCAAACTTTGCAGCAGTTCAAATATTTTTGCGGAGTCTGCTTTATCCTTAATTGATGTTGAATTATCGATAAACACCGGTACAGTTGCTCGCTGTTCATCTTCACTTGTCTTTGTTAAAGTTGGATCAAAAATTAATGCAAGGATAAGGAAGAGTGCAAATGTGCGTGCAAATATCAATAAACCCTTTTTAATTTTTGTTGTTTGTGGTATAGTGTATTTATAAATATACCATACTAGAAAAACTATTAGCGGCAAAGCTATCAGTAATAAAAAGGGATTAATATTTAAGGAAATTTGATAATCGAAAAAGTTGAGCATTAGAATACTTTATGATAATTACAGACTATTTAATAACATTCAGCTCATCGAAGTTCCAATTTTTTATTTTTTCTAGCGTTTCATAATCGGTTAAATCGAAGTGAATTGGAGTTATAGAAGCGTAATTATTTTGAATTGCAAATTGATCTGTGCCCAAGTTTTTATCGGATTCGGTAAGTTTGCCGGTCAACCAATAATAATTTTTTCCGTATGGGTCTTGTCGTTCTTCATAGATATCATCCCATTTAGATTTGCCTTGAGTGGTTATTAACGCACCTTTAATCTGGTTTTCCGGTAAATCCGGAACGTTTACGTTTAAGAGAGTTCCTCGTTGTAATCCTTCGGATGCAACAACGCCGGCTAAATTTTTAATTAACTTTTTTGCGTAACCAAAGTGTTCTGCTTGATGTGATGTTATCGACATTGCGATTGCCGGTACATCCATAATCGCTGCCTCGCGTGCAGCAGAAACGGTTCCGGAGTAAATAATATTTATTGCAGTATTTGAACCATGATTAATTCCCGAGACAACTAAATCCGGAACAGATTTTAAAATATTTCTGATCCCAATTTTTATGCAGTCTGCTGGTGTTCCATCAATTGCGTAACCAAAAAAATCTCCGTTTTTATAATATTCTGTTATCCTTAAAGGAAATTTCATTGTGATTGCATGTCCCACAGCGCTTTGTTCTGTCCGCGGTGCAATCACTGTAACGTCGCCTATTTCTTTTAGTGTATCGGCAAGTTCGGCAATACCTTTTGAATCAATTCCGTCATCGTTTGATACTAATATTTTCAATTTATCCTCTCTTTTTCGAATGTGCAAATATACTTAAAATATAAGTTGCTTTGAAGAGTTCAAAAAATATAACAGCGCCGGTTAATTAATATTCTGCCGCAATTATTATATCTTTGTAACTGGACTTGGAGAAAAATTTATGAATAAATTCACTTTCACTCTTTTAATAGTTTTGATGACTTCAACTTTTTATTCACAACAAGCTGAGGTTGAAGTTATTGTGATTGACTCTTATGTAGCAAATGAAAAACCCTATACACTTTTCCTTACTTTTTTTACAATGGAACCGGTTAAATCAGAAGTCATTATTGAAAACGAATATAAATTTACGATCTCAGACACATTAGCAGAAGATCATAAAAAAAATATTGACATCACAGGAATTCAGTTTGATTCAACTTATGTTGAATATGTTATTACGGGAGAAACAGCAGATGGGAAAAAATTTGTAAGCGATAAATTTGAGTTCGTTTTGCCTTTTAGAGATATGCTTCGGTCAGATAAAAACACAAGTTTAATAACCGTTTGTTGTTTTGGTGGAGTAATCTTCGGTCTTCCTTCTGCGGCATTAGTGATCGAGGAAGATCAAAATTATTTTTCATTAACTAAAGAGATTCCTGTGCTTTCATTTTACTCAGGAGGTTACAATTATCCAACCGGTTATATCGGAATTGAATATTCTTATATTTTTGATGCTGAGTTCAAGAACTTTTTGCGATTGGGATATAAACAACTTTTTGAGTTAGAACCGATAGAGTTCATTTCCGGTGGAGTTAACGGCTTCACAACCTTTAACGGTTTTAACGGAATATCTCCGGAAATAACAATTGGCTGGTTCAAAGTTTATAATACATTTACGGTTTATTCGCGTTACAGATTTAACTTCCAACCTTCAAAATCCGACCGCAATTTCCACGAAATTTCGATCGGTCTTTATTCCAACTTTTTCTCCATCAACTTCTAACTTGTTTTAGTTCTACAATATTTGGAATGATTTGAACCTATTTTACGTTCAGTTGTAAAAGCATTTAAGGTGAGCGTGAAATTATTCTTAATCATTATATCGTTGTTTTCAATATCTCTTGCTCAAACCGGTGGAATTACTGGTCGAGTTACAGGGGATGGAACGCCTGTTCCCGGTGTTAACATTCTTGTTGTTAGTACAAGTATCGGTGGTGTGTCCGATGAAAATGGTGAATACCGGATTACAAAAATCCCAGTAGGGAATCAGCAAATACGTTTTAGTTCAGTTGGCTATGAAACAAAAACCTTTCAAGTAGAAATAACCGCCGGAAAATTGCTCGAATTGAATGTTGATATAGAAACCGAGGTAATTGAGGTTGACCAAATTGAAATTCTTGATCAAAGACAACAAGCTCAGGATGATCCCACAACAAGTTTTATCGATATCGAACCGCAGGAAGCTCGTGTGCTTCCCGGGGCTGTTACGGATATATTCCGGACACTTCAAGCATTGCCCGGTGTTTTAGCTCCGAATGATTTTTCATCGCAATTAATTATTAGAGGAAGCGGACCGGATCAAAATTTAATTGTAATGGATGATATCGAAGTTTTCAATCCGTATAGACTTTATGGCGTTATAAGTATGTTTAATCCCGAAGCAGTGAGTGATATCAATTTAATTACCGGTGGTTTCCCTGTTCAATATGGCGACAGACTTTCGGCAGTTTTAGATGTAACAAACAGGCAAGGTGATTTAACAAAACCGATTACCGGGAATCTTAATGCAAGCATAGTCTCTGCAAACTTAGTTTTGGAAGGGAAAAATCCTTTTGACATACCGGGAAGCTGGTTAATAAATTCACGAAGAACATATTATGATTTAATCATAGAACCGTTTGTTAAAAATGCCGGTTTGGTTGAAGACAATGTGACGTTCCCAAACTTTTATGACGTACAAGCGAAGTTTGCAATCGGTCCGTTTAACGGGCATAAATTTTTTATAAATGGAATTCTTTCCCGCGATGCTGTTAATTTAATCAGTGCAGAAGATAGAGAAACTCCCGATAGCGTAGGCGTTATTGACAACAGTAATAATGATTTACTTGCTCTTGCTTGGCATTGGGCACCAACGAAAAATACATTGAACAAGCTGATTACTTCCTGGTACAGAAATGACGGCAAAACAAATTTCGATTCAAAACTTCTCGATCCATCACTTAACAGAAATAATTTTGAAGATGCTGCCCGGATACACTCGCACCTTATCTTGTAGGTTTCGGGTTTAACTCGAACTTCACTTTTGAAAAATACACACTCGATAATAAATTCCTCCACTATTGGGGAAATGACTATGAGTTGAATGCCGGTGTTGGTGTAGATTTTATGAAAACGATTTTAGCGTTTGAATTTGACTTAGATCCGGAGCTTCGAAACTTCTTTAATAGTAATAGAAATATTAGAGCAGTCTTTGATGACTTAAACGATGAAAAAATTTATACACGCTACCGTGCGTGGATACAAAATAAATTCAAGTTTGGTGAGAAATTTATTTTTCAACCCGGCTTGCGTTATGACTTTTACGATATACTCAACAAAGGATATGTTGCACCGCGGGTGTCATTTTCTTATTTGATTGATGACTTAACAACAATTCGAACTGCTTGGGGAATGTATTATCAATCACCAGGATATGAAAAACTTAGAGACGCAAATCAGTTTTTAACTTTGATAAAGAATTTACCAATGATCTTGAGGCGGAAAGATCAACTCACTACGTATTAAGTTTAGAAAGATGGTTAACGAGCGAATGGAAAGTTAAGCTCGAAGGTTACTATAAAAACTTCAGTGATCTAATAATTCAGAACGAAGTTAAAGGAACACAATTTTATACAGAACCGGTGCCGGGACAAAGTCCTCAACAACGTGCCGGCTGGACTCGACCGATTCCGGTTCGCGGAGATTCGCTGACACAAATTCCAGTAAACGATTCTCGCGGTGAAGCATACGGTTTTGAATTCCTTCTCGAAAAAAGAAACATTGCCGGTCTTACAAAAATTAATGGTTGGGTTTCTTATTCTTTAGCTTGGGCCGAAAGGTATGAGTATGATACTACAATACCTTTCCGCTTCGATCAAAGACATACTCTTAACATTGTTTTAGATTATCAAGTAAATGATTGGCTTGATGTTGGTGTAAGATTTCAATATGGATCAGGATTTCCAATAACAGAACCGGTTGGAATTAAGCCGAGAATAACACTGGTTGATTCCGATGGTGACGCAATTCCGGATTCACCCGAAATTGCTACAAGAGGGAATTCCGATGAAGTTATTTATGACGTTGATCTTGGCGAAGTTGAAAACCGTTATCAATCAAGGAAGCCGGAATATCACCGACTTGACATTCGCCTCTCTGCAAAAGCCGATTATTGGGATTTAGATTGGGTGTTTTATTTAGATGTGATAAATGTTTATAATCGTTCCAATATTGTTGGATATGATTATTATATAACAGATGATTTGGAGCTGAAAAGAGAGAAAAATTCAATGTTCCCGATTCTGCCTACACTCGGATTTAATCTTCGTTTCTGAAAATTTGAAATCGCATATATATTCTTTAATTTTAAGTCATGCCGGAAACAGAACAAAAGAAATATGTTGAACTTGGTGAACGCGGAAGACTCAGTTTTAACAATAAATTAAATGAGCTAACCGGTAAAGAGTGGATCAAATTTACAAAGTCCTGGTTTGTTCATCGTCCGCCGAGAAGAAAAGCTAATGAGATTTTACATCCGGCTAAGTTTCCGGAATCTTTAGTCAAAGAATTTATAGAATTTTTTACAAAGGAAGGACAATGGGTTTTCGATCCTTTTTTGGGAACCGGAAGCACTTTAATCGCTGCCGGTGAATTAAATCGTAATTCTGTTGGGGTTGAACTTCAAGAAAAGTATTTTAGTACTTCATCCGAAAGAGTAAAAAAAGGTAACTACAAATCAAATTTGATCCCTTTACACGGCAATTCTTTGGATATAAAAACACTTCTCAAAGAAGTTAATTTGGGAGACCAAAAATTTGATTATGTTATAACTTCTCCACCGTATTGGAACCAACTTGAGAGGAACTCGATTCGTCAATTAAAACGCAAGAACAATGGATTAGACACAAAATATTCTGCAGACAAAAATGACATTGGCAACATCAATTCATATGAAGAGTTCATAGATGCTCAAGCAAAAATCTTTGATGAAGTTTGGGATATAACAAAATTCGGCGGCTACTTGACAGTGATAACTAACAACATATATTACGAAAGCAAACTTTACCCGCTCGCATTCGATACGGCAACTTCATTAATGAAGCGGGAAGATAAAAGTTGGATTTTGAAAGATGAAAAAATTTGGCTGCAAGATGACAAACCGCTTATTGCACTCGGTGTAAATAATGCTTGGGTAAGCAATCGTCATCATCAGTATTGTTTAATTTTTAGAAAAGAAAAGTAATGCAGAATTATAAATCAATTACCGAACTTACCGCTTTAATCAGAGAAACACTTGAAGTCAATTTTGATGCGATCTCTGTCGAAGGAGAGATATCGAACTTCAAATCACACATTTCCGGTCATTGGTATTTCACGTTAAAAGATTCAAATGCACAAATAAGCTGTGCAATGTGGAAAGGTTTTAATAATTATGTTTTCTTCACTCCCGAAGACGGAATGAAAGTTATTGTAAACGGGAAGATCACAGTTTATCCACCGCGCGGCACATATCAAATTGATGTTCGCTCTATGAAGCCAGCCGGAGTAGGGGAACTTCAAGCCGCTTTTGAGAAATTAAAACAGAAACTGTCAGACGAAGGGTTGTTTGACGAAGATCAAAAAAAAGATATTCCAAGATTTCCCAAAAAGATAGGAATAATTACCGGTTCTGAAAGTGCAGCGTTGAGGGATATGATAAACATTAGCCACGCGCAGATATCCATTAGTCGAATTGGTTGTTGCCCCTGCTAAAGTGCAGGGTGAGGGAGCTGCCAAACAAGTTGCAGAATTAATTGAGCAATTTAATCAACTAAAGGATGTGGATTTACTCATTGTCGCTAGAGGCGGCGGTTCACTTGAAGATTTATGGGCTTTTAATGAAGAAATTGTTGCGCGCGCTATTTATGATTCCAAAATTCCGGTCATAAGCGGTGTCGGACACGAAATTGATTTTACGATTGCTGATTTTGTTGCCGATCTTAGAGCGCCTACTCCGTCTGCCGCAATGGAACTAGCAACTCCTTCCTCGGAAGAAATTTTAATATTTCTTGAGGATTATGCCAAACAACTTGAAGAATTATTATTTGAAAAAATAGATGAACAAAGATGAAACCATTGACCAGGATTAATTAATTCATTCGGATTTAGATCGGTTGAAGCTTTGGTTCAAAACAAAATGCAGACAATAGATAATCTGTATTCACAAATAGGTAAAAATATTGTAAGTTCGATCAAGGAGAAAAACCATAAAATAAAATATTTGAATCAAGTGCTCGAAGGTTATAATATTGAAAAAACTCTTAAGAAAGGTTTTACACTTATCAATCAGAACGGTAAATTTGTATCTCGAGCAAATGCGCTTAATGTAAATACTAATTTCGGAATCAAATTTTTTGATGATGAGGTAGAAATTAATAATGGCTAAAAAAAGTAAAGAAGTTAGTTTTGAAGATTCGCTGAAAAGGTTAGAAGAAATTTCCGAACTGCTCGAAAATGAGGAAATCGGTTTAGACGAATCTATTAAATTGTATGAAGAGGGAATTAATCTCTCAAAAAATTGTTATGGTAAGCTGAAAGACGCAGAATTGAAAATAACGGAATTAAAATCTCAATTAGAAGATCAATTGGGAAAGAATTAATAGTTTGGAGTAATTTAATGGTAGACAAAACGAAATATAAGCATCTGTTTCAAGTCGATTCACCAAGTGCAATCAAAGATTTTAGTGTTGTTCAATTAAAAGAACTTTGTTCGGAACTCCGGCAGTACATGGTCGATGTCATTTCTCAAGTCGGCGGGCATTTCGGCGGCGGATTAGGAGCAGTTGAATTAACCGTTGCTTTGCATAAAGTTTTTAACACACCGGATGATCTAATTGTCTGGGATACCGGTCATCAAGCATATCCACACAAAATTATAACCGGCAGACGTGATCAATTACACACAATCAGAAAGTTGAATGGACTGAGTGGTTTCCTAAAAAGATCCGAGAGCGAATATGATACTTTTGGAGCGGGTCACGCATCCACTTCAATTTCTGCGGCTCTCGGTATGGCAACAGGAAGTGATATTCAGAATACTAACAAAAAGGTGATTGCCGTTATTGGCGACGGCGCTATGACAGGCGGTATGGCTTACGAAGCAATGAACAACTCAGGTCTGTTGAAGAAAAATTTAATTGTTGTTCTTAATGACAATCGAATGTCAATTGCTCCAAACGTATGGCAAATATCAAATTACTTCACTGAAATGATCTCACATCCCGAATATAACAGATTCAAAGGCGCTATCTGGGATTTAACCGGAAAGTTAGACGACTTTGGTGACCGGCTTAGAAAAGTCGCGGCAAGGTTGGAAAGCGGAATCAAATCGATTATTACGCCCGGAATGCTTTTCGAAGCACTCGGGTTCCGTTATTTTGGTCCGGTGAATGGTCACAATGTAGGTCAGTTATCGAAATTATTTGAACATATTAAAGAATATAACGGACCAATCTTAGTTCACGCAATTACCGAAAAAGGTAAAGGTTATGAACCTGCAGAAGATCATGTTCAAAGATTGCATGCATCCACACCGTTTGATAAAATTACGGGAAAAGCATTTAAGAAAGCCGGAGGACCTCCCTCTTATACGTCAATATTCGGCAATGCAATGATTGAATTAGTCAAAGAAAATCCAAAGATTGTTGGAATAACAGCCGCTATGCCGGACGGTACAGGGTTAGACAAACTTCAAGAAGCACATCCCGAAAACTATTTTGATGTGGGAATTGCCGAAGAACATGCAGTAACA
Source organism: Melioribacteraceae bacterium (assembly GCA_034521465.1). Classification (GTDB taxonomy): domain Bacteria; phylum Bacteroidota; class Ignavibacteria; order Ignavibacteriales; family Melioribacteraceae; genus SURF-28. The sequence goes on from JAXHMN010000011.1 coordinate 433,365, forward strand.
TTTTCAGCCGGACTTGCTACGCAGGGAGTTACACCGGTCGTTGCAGTTTATTCGTCATTTCTTCAAAGAGGTTTCGATCAAATAATTCACGACGTTGCATTGCAAAAATTAAAAGTTGTGTTTGCATTGGATAGAGCCGGATTAGTTGGCGCTGACGGTCCAACCCACCACGGTACATTCGATCTAACTTATCTAAGAATGATACCCGGAATGGTTGTCATGGCTCCCAAAGATGAAAACGAATTACGCAATATGCTCTTTACCGCAACAAATAAAATTGATGGACCTTCGGCCATTCGTTATCCGCGCGGTTCGGCTTTGGGTTTAGAACTGAAAGAAGGTTTTGAAGAATTGGAAGTCGGTAAAGCTGAAACATTGAGAGAAGGTGAAGATGTTGTTCTCCTAGCGGTCGGGAAAGATGGTTGATTATTCAATGAAGGCAGCCGATAAGCTGAACAACGAAGGTATTAGTGCCGAAGTCGTAAATATGAGGTTTATCAAACCGCTTGATACGGAACTACTCGACAAATTAGCTCATAGATTTGATAAAATTGTGACGATCGAGGAAAACTCTGTTGTTGGTGGATTTGGAACCGGCGTTGTTGAATATTTCAGTGAAAAGAATTACAAAAATGATATTGTAAGAATTGGAATCCCAGACAAATTTGTTGATCACGGTACGCAAGCAGAACTGCATAAAATTTTGGGTATTGATGCTGATGGAATATTTACAAAAGTAAAAGTTTTTGTTAGAGGAAGGGGAGTTAATCATGAGGTAGCCGTCTAAATGAGTAAAACAAAAATTGCTGTTATTGGTCTCGGCGGAGTTGCCCAACTCGTGCATCTCCCTATTCTTACCAAACTCCGCGATGTGGAGATAACGGCAGTTGCCGAACCTAACAAAAACCGGCTTAATTCTGTTACATCTAAATTTGATATCAAGCACAAATTTCCCGATCATAAATCACTCCTTGAAAATGCCCAATTTGATGCGGCAATTATTGCAACTCCCACAAACACTCATAAAAGTATTGCACTGGATTTTTTAGGTGCCGGCAAAAACTTACTCATTGAAAAACCGATTGCAACTACACTTGAAGATGCAAAATTAATTGACGATGCTGCTAAAAAGAATAACTGCAAAGTTGTAGTAGGAATGAATCTTCGTTTCAGACCTGATGCAATGTTGTTGAGAAGTCTTGTAAACAGCGGTGAACTCGGAGATATTTCTTATATAAATTGCGGCTGGATCAGGAAACAAAGCAGTAATCAGAAATGGTTTGTTAAAAAAAGTCATTCCGGCGGGGGCGTAATGTTTGACCTCGGAATAAATCTATTTGATCTGTCTTTATGGCTATTAAATTTTCCGGAAATCCAAAGTGTATCGGTAAAGAAGTTCAACTACAACACAAAAAATGTTGAAGATACTTCGGTCGGTCTTATTAAAACAAAGAATGGTGCAGTAATAAATTTTGATGTTAGTTGGAGCTTACATTCGCAATCAGATGGATTTAACTTATCCGTGTTCGGCACTGATGGTACAGCAACCTTGAATCCGTTAAATGCATTTAGAAGAATCGATTCAAATAGAATTGAACTTGTCCCTAGCTCGAAGAGCATGAAAAATCTTTTCAAAAGATCATTTGAGAATGAATTGAAACATTTTATCGGTTCGATTAATGGGAACTTTCCTGTAATTTCATCGAGTAACGACGCAGTCAAAAGAATGAAATTGATGGAAGCTCTTTATAAATCGGCAGAATTAAACAAAGAAGTTGAGATGTAAAATATGGAACAAAAAATTCTATTAGTTGATGACGAAAAAGACATTGTTGAATTCTTAGAATATAATCTTCGGCAAGGGGGATACAATGTAGTTACTGCATACGATGGAGTAGAAGCAATTCATAAACTAAATGAAAAACCGGATTTAATAATTTTAGATGTACTTATGCCAAAAATGGACGGCTATGAAACTTGTCGTAAAATTAGATCGATGAAAGAATTCCGCATAACTCCAATACTTTTCTTGACCGCGAAATCAGATGAAATTGATGAAATCAAAGCGCTCGATCTAGGCGCAGATGATTATGTGCAAAAACCGGTATCTCCTAAAAAACTGGTTGCAAGAGTAAAATCTAATTTAAGAAAAAGCGCACAAGCACATAATGATAAAATAAACAACGAAGTTACGGTTGGACCATTAGTAATAAACAAAGATCAATACTCTGTCTTATTGAATGGCGATGCTCTGGTTTTGCCAAAGAAAGAATTTGAAATTCTCTTTTACTTAGCCACGAATCCCGGTAAAGTTTTTCCGAGAAGAAAAGCTCTTAACCGATATTTGGGGCAATGACGTTTTTGTGGTTGAAAGAACGATCGATGTCCATGTTAGAAAAATTAGAGAAAAATTGGGCTCGGCTGCCAATATGATTGAAACCGTAAAAGGCGTTGGTTACCGGTTTAAAAATGTGGAATAAGTTACAGAAAAATCTTACCTCGGGTAGAGTGTTTTATCTCGAAATTTTTGCTCTCTCCATTTTCTTTTTAATAATTCTCTCACTATTGCTTCAAGTAACATTTTTTCTTTTTATAAAAATTTTAATTGGCGTTACAGCAGTAGATATTTTAGTGATCTATTTTATTGGCAGAAAAAGAAACAAAGAGATGGCTGAAATAAAATCGCTAATTAATTCAATTAGAAAAAATAAGTTTGAGGCAGCAGATGAAATTCATCTATCCTCAGGTTTGTACGAATTGGAAGACGAAATAAAAAAGATGTTCGTAAAGACAAAAAGTGATATTGAAAACTTAAAAAAGCTTGAAAGAATCCGGACGGAATTTTTAGGAAATGTCTCACACGAGTTACGAACTCCGATTTTTGGAATACAAGGATATTTGGAAACACTGCTCAACGGAGCAATTAACGATGATTCTGTTAAAGAGAAGTTTGTAAGTAAAGCTGCTCGTCACGCCGAAAATCTCAACACATTGTTAAACGATTTGATTGACATATCTATGATCGAATCGGGACAGATGAAGATGAGTTTCAGATATTTTAACGCTCAGGAATATTTTCAGTCGATTGTAGAAGAAATGAAAGTAATTGCAGAAGAAAAAGGAATAAAATTATTACTTGGAGAAATTAGACCAAAACTTCAACTTTTTGGCGACAAAATTCGATTACGGCAGGTTATGGTTAATCTGATTTCTAATGCAATAAAGTACACCGATAAGGGAAGTGTGACTGTTACCGTTGAAGAGGAAGAAAGTGATGGAAGAGTGATTGTGCAAGATACCGGAATCGGAATATCCGAGGATAATTTATCGAGAATATTTGAAAGATTTTACCGTATTGATAAAGACCGTTCGAGAGAGATTGGAGGCACTGGATTAGGTTTAGCAATCGTAAAGCACATTCTTGAAGCGCATAACTCAAAAATTATGGTTGAAAGCAAATTGGGTGAAGGAAGCCGCTTTTCTTTTAAGTTGAAGAAATAATGGATTTTTACTGATATTCTCAAGAAAAATTTTATTGCGTAATATAGCATGTTTATTTATATTTAAGGCTCTTGTTTAGAGGAATTGGAGGAATTAAATGTTCGCTGTAGTAGATATAGCAGGTAATCAAGTAAAAGTTCAAGAAAATAGTAAGTATTACGTCCCAAAATTAGAAGGCGACGTTGACACTGAAATTTCATTTGATAAAGTTTTACTTTTCTCAGACGGAAAGAAAACGGAAATCGGTTCGCCGTTATTAGACGGTAAAAAAGTGCAAGCAAAGATAATCGAACACTTGAAAGATGATAAAGTTTTTGTCTTTAAGAAGAAAAGAAGAAAATCTTACAGAAGATTCAAAGCACACAAGCAACCGCTAACTAGAATTGAAGTTACAAAAATCGGATAGAATTCGGAGGTTTTATGGCACATAAAAAAGGTCAAGGTTCATCTCGTAACGGTAGAGACAGTAATCCACAATATTTGGGTGTTAAAGCTGCAGGCGGACAAAGAATTTCTGCCGGCTCTATTATCATACGCCAAAGAGGCACGAGAGTACATCCAGGGTTAAATGTTAAAAAAGGTAAAGACGACACATTATTTTCTACTATTGACGGATTTGTGAGGTTTGAAACAAAAAGAAACGATCGCAAATTTGTTAATGTTTATTCTGAAAATAATACCGAGACGGTGAACTAAATATAAGATCTATAAAAATTAAAAAACCCGTCAAAAAGTTCTTGACGGGTTTTTTTATGCCTGGAAATATAATTTCAATATTAGAAACCTAATCGCTCCATATCAACAACAAGATTTTTAACCGCATCAATTGAGCTATTTAATGAAGTTTGTTCTTCATCATTAAGAGTAACTTCTACAATTCTTTCGATACCTTTTTCACCAAGTACAGCCGGAACTCCCACATAATAACCGTCAACACCAAATTCACCTTTAAGATAAGCGCAGGTTGGCAGCAATCTTTTTTGATCTTTTAAGATAGATTCAGCCATTGCAATTGCAGCAGCAGCGGGCGAGTAAAATGCAGATCCCGTTTTAAGTAATTTGACAACTTCACCGCCGGCCATTTTTGTTCTCTTAACCATTTCGTCCATTACTTCTTTAGCTTTTGCCTTGTCTTCATATTTTCTTTCCAGCATTTCCATAACGGGGATGCCGTTTACATTTGCATACCGCACAAGCGGAACCATAGTATCACCATGCCCGCCGAGAACCATTGCGTTGATATCTTTTACTGATACGCCAAGTTCCCAAGCTATGAATGTTGAAAATCTTGAAGAATCTAATACTCCTGCTTGTCCCAAAACTTTTTCATGCGGAAAACCGGTTACTTTTTGGAATAACGTAACCATTGCATCGAGAGGGTTGGAAATTATAATTACAATTGAGTTAGGGGCATGTTCTTTAACACCCTCTGCAACTTGCTTCATAATTTTTGCATTGGTAGTCAAAAGATCGTCTCGGCTCATACCGGGCTTACGGGGTAAGCCGGCAGTAACGATTACTAAATCAGAACCGGCAATATCCTTATAGTCATTGGTTCCTTTGAGAACAGAATCGAATCCGTCAATTCTTGATGCTTCGGCGATATCAAGTGTTTTGCCTTGCGGCATATCTTCAACAATATCAAACATCATTACGTCGCCTAATTCTTTGATAGCTGTTAACTGCGCCAAGACTCCACCGATTTGTCCGCCGCCGATTAATGCTATTTTAGGTCTTCCCATAATTACTCCTGTTCGTTTAATGAATTATTTTGTTAGGGATAATAGGTAACAAAATATATAAAGAATAGCGGCAACTTTCATTACCGTAATTATAAATGAAAGAGGAGGGAAGGTCGTAATTAGTTTAGTTTTATCTCAAGAATTATCTCTGTTCCGTCGGGTGTAAAGTTATAGCGGAGGTCATCCAAAAGAGATCGCATAATGAATAATCCTCTTCCGCTGTCTTTAAGAATATTTTCCGGTTGAGTCGGGTCGGGGATATCTGCGGGGTCAAATCCCTTACCTTGATCCTTTAAGATGACTATTAACTTATCATCTTCCGTTTTTATCTTGATGTTTACTTTTTTTGTTTTATCGTTTTTGTTGCCGTGTTTAATACTATTGGAAATTGCTTCGGCTACCGCAAGAGAAATACTATTATATTTATCTTCATTCAAGTTAACCTTTTTTGCCACATCAAGAATAAATTGTTCAACTTCCGGCATTAACTCCGGATCACTTGGAATTTCTTTTTCAAAGATAGTTCCCAACAATACTCCTTTTTGGCTATTGTATAATTAGATTTCTGTAAAGATATACATTCTCAACTAATCAAATCAAGGTTAAGTTTACTAATTAAAGATACCAATCAACTTGCATATTTAAGTTTGCCCGCTCTTGTTTTGTATTACTTTCATTACTTATGAATTCATAATAACCGTAAACTTTTAATCGAAGCCGGTCATTCATTCTCAGTTTAATATCAACCAAAGGTCCGATACTGGAATATTGCGAAATTAATTCTTTTTCACTTACGTCATTGTATCCGAATGTAGAAAGCTGAAAAAATCTTATTCCTAACCCCAAATGTAAATCTTCAATTCGATAAAAAGTTTTCGGCTCAAGATAAATTTCTTCAAGAAAGCGAACCGGCTGATTTACGAACTCAGCCCACTTAAAATCACCTTGTTCTGATAATTTTACATAACCCGTAATTTCTGTGAAAATTTTATTGTTCCATTTAATAATCGTTGAATCACGAAAGGCGAATTGCCTGAATGAAAAACTGCGAAAGTTCGGATTTAATTCCTCGTAATCATAAACAGTATAGTTTGCTGATACTTCGGCACTATTTGAGGAAATAACATTTCTACTTTTAAAAATTCCGCCGGATTCGAGTTTAATGAATCGTTTGATATTATTATTAGAACTCCTCTCAGCAAAAATATAAACGATTTTGTTTATGCTTCCTTCAATATTGATAAACAAATCAAAAAAGTAATTTACATTTCGCAAATAACTAAGTTTTGCCGTTGTTAGCAGTTCATCACGATCGTCAAAATTTTCACCGCTTGGTGTGTCATAAATTAATTTTCTATGAAACACGCTTAGTGAAATTTTATCATCACTGGAAATATCATAAATATTCTGTGCCGTTAGTGTTATTAACTTAGCCGAGTTATTTTTCTGATCTTCAATTGCTCTACGTTCACGCAAGAAAATCTCATTAGCTCCTTCTATCGGTTTTGGAGAGTGTCTCTCATCTCTTTCTGAGTACGAAATTCTTAATCGGCCTCGTAAATTATCTAACCTATAAATCATTGAAGAATTTAAATCGATTTTAAACTCTTCAATTTTCGTATCGAACGAAGACTGCGTTACATTATCAACCAAAATGTATTTTGTATTCCTATCGATTGACCGCCAGAAGATGTTACCTCCTATATCGAGTGAAATATTTGACGAAGGTGAAAAATAACTCAGTCTATTCTGTAGCTGGTATTGGTCTTCAGTTCTGCTTTGAATGTTATTTGTAACGCCAAAAACTGCCGATGTTGAAGAATCCATTTCGAAATAAAAATCTCTCCTTTGCTCGACAAAATTAAATTGTAGATTATTCATTAATGATGATTCAAAATCTGAGTCAATATCTAAGCGGACCATACGAAATGCATTTTTCCGGGGAGAAATATCTTCATTTTCAAATCGGGCAGTACCTTTAACTGTTAAATCAGCCAAACTTACTCTGTCGATAAACAGTTCACCACCATACACCGGACCTATATCCGTGTTGCCGACTTGTTGATTCTCCGAATATCCTGCAAAAGGTGTTAACGTTATCTTTTCAATCGGTTCATAATTAATAAATAGTTGGCCTTCCATGACCGATGTTTTGTTGATCGCCAAACGTCTGTCATCTGAGTACGTGTTGCTTGATAACAACATGCCGGTTTCAAAATTTGGAAATAACTCATACGCCGTTGAGAGATTTAAGTAGTTTTCATCTTTGATGCTGTTAGTAGCAGATTTGACAACCGTAGAACGGAATTCTTCCGATAGAAAAGTAGAAAAATTTCCGAACTGCTTTGAAAAAACAAATTTAGAATTTAGCGAATATGTGTTAAGCCGTTTATCAAATAAACTTGTTAATGATGAAGGAAGATTCTTTGATTCAACAATAGTTAGGGAATCACTTTGTGCAAATACTCCAAGTGAAATCAGAAATATTAATAATATATTTATTGTCGATTGCCTCACTCTCCTCCCGGAACGAGTGTGAATTTATATAAATCAGAAAAAGAATTTGGGATATTATTTGACTTAGTGTAAGCTAAAACTCTCCAATAGTAATCGGCGTATGGTGTAAATGTTATATTTCTGATTGGAACGGAAATCAATTCATTTGGTTTTGAAGAGCTAAAATCTATTTCGATTTCTGTACCGTAAATTTTGTTTGATTGTAATACAATTTTATAATCTGCCGGCATTGAGACGGTTTTGATTTTGAATTCGGTAAAGTAATCGACATTAGAATTATTGCCAGGGAATATTCCTTCGGGTGAATCTAAAATGATGTCCTTAACTTCAACTGATGGTTGACTCTTTAATCCTCCTTTATCAACCGAAATTAATTTAAAATAGTAATCGGTCAATATTTCTAAATCATTACGATCCGTAAATGAAAGTGAATCACTTTTGGCGATAAAGGTTGTTGAATCAGCGGTAAAGTTTTGAGTAGTGCTTTTGTGAATTTCATAATGAGAAATATCCGTACTGAATGATGGGCTGTAATTTAATTGCACCGAAAGAGTATTGTCCCAATTTTTTCCGTTTACAGATATATAGTTCGGTGGACTTGGATAGTATTGATTTTTTGGCGTTGCAGAAACCGAACCGGAAAACTCACTTTCTCTGCCGAAGTAATCAACTGCAGAAATTTTATAAACGTAAGTTGAATCATACTCTAATCCATAATCGAAATAGTAGAGGGATGATGTTGAATCAATAAGTGAAAAATTATTTTCTGAAATTGTTTTTCTAAAAATTTTGTAATGACTCATGTCAGTTTCCAAATTTTTTATCCACTCAATTCCAACTTCGCCGTCGTGTTCACGAAATACATTCAGTCCTCGTGGAGCTGCGGGCGGAAGTCCGTCGTCAACCGGTTCATTCGGCGTATTCCGTTCACAACCCGAAAGAGAAGTATGAGCGGTTACAAAACTAAAAACTAAACTCTTGACCTCTTTGGCGGAATGACCACATTAGGAAAACCTATCTCTTCCAATTTAGATTTAAAAACTTTTTGACCTTCCGGTTCGCCATGAACAAGAAAAACATTTTGTACTCTGCTTTTATCAAATTGACCGCAATAATTGAGAAGCTCTCTTTGATCGGCATGGGCACTAAAAAAATCAATTACAATTACTTCGGCTACTACATTATACTCATCACCAAAAATTTTTACAATTTTTTCACCGTCAATTAACTTTCTACCTAGAGTATTTTTGGCTGAATATCCGACCATTAAAATAATGTTGCGTTCATCTTCAATGTTGTTCAAGAGATGGTGTTGAATTCTACCTGCTTCACACATACCGCTGCTTGAAATAATAACACATGCTTCGTCGATATCGTTGAGTTTTTTAGAATCTTGAACATCGGTAATGTAATGAAGCTTGTTAAACCCAAATGGGTCTTTATCTTCAATAATAAATCTTGCTGTTTTCATTATCAAAACACTCTGGGTGTAATCTAAAGACTTCCGTAGCATTGACCGAGAGCGGACTGTCAACATAAATAGGGATTCTTTTTGCTTTATCACTCTCAAAAATTTTATGGAATTCAAAAACTAAATCTTGAGTTCGACCGACACTGAATGCAGGTATTATAATTTTGCTATTTCTTTCAACAGCTTTACCTAAAATTTCAATTAAACGTTTTTCAGCATCAATCGGATCTTCGTGAAAACGATTGCCGTAGGTACTTTCACAAATAAGCATATCAACGGGAGGAATTTTTTCCGGGTCTTTTAGTATCGGTAAGTTCGGTCTGCCGATATCTCCGGTAAAACCTAAATAATATTTATCTCCATTTTCATTAATACTTATGTGTGTCACCGCGGAACCGAGAATATGTCCGGCATCAACAAATGAAAAGGATATTTCCGGGGTTACCTCAAATTTGTGATAGTAATTTAACCCAACAAATTGTTTAATTGTTTGATGTGCATCTTCCTGGGTATATAGCGGTTCAAATAAATTCTTTCCTTGCTTTGCACGTTTCTTGTTTACGTATTGAACATCTTTCTCCTGAATGTGCGCACTGTCCATTAACATGATTGAACATAGATCTTTAGTCGCAAAGGTTGAATAGATCTTACCCTTGAAACCTCTTTTAACTAGCGAAGGAAGATTACCGGAGTGGTCGATATGAGCATGAGAAAGAATAATAAAATCGATTTCCGCCGGATCAAATTCATCAAAACTTCTGTTGAGTTCAAAAGCTAGCTTTCTTTTACCTTGGTATAAGCCGGCATCGAGTAAAAATTTTTTACCGGCAGCTTCAACTAAATGCATTGAACCTGTCACGGTTTCGGTGGCGCCTATGAATTTAATTTTCATAACAAACCATATTTATTGAAGGAATCAAAAATGTCAAAATCAATTTACTAAAATAGGTTTGAAGATGGCGGGTAAAATCTAAGTTCTAATAATTCTATAATTTTTGTAACCGAAATAAATTTCACGAGCGGCAGTCTTTAAAACGCTTGCCGTCGGAACCGCAAGTAGCATTCCAAGAATACCCATTGCCTGGCTGCCGATCAAAATCAAAATAATTATCATCAGCGGGTGAATATCCGTCCCTTTCGAAAACACATTTGGCTGGATGTACCCGTTATCGAAAGTGTAAATTATTACGAACACCAACGTAATTGATGGAAGCATAGATAGATCACCGAACTGAATTAACGAAATAATGATTGCCGGCAGCCCACCGATAACAGGACCGAAATAAGGGATCAAGTGTCCAATCCCGGCAATTGTACCTATCGTGATTGAATTTTGGATACCTAAAATTGCGAGCCCGATTGTAGCCATGGCGCCTACAATAAAAGCATCGAAAATCCAGCTCCTGACATACCGACCAAGTTGATGAGAGATTTTTTTAATGACCCAATACGAAACCTCAAAATATTTGTTCGGCATTATATCGATTATGCCTTTTACAATTTTGTGTTTATCCTTCAAAATAAAAAACGTCATGAACGGAACGATGACAGAGATGGCAAGCACCGAAATTATACTTGTAACAATAACACTGATGTTGTTGATCGAATCAAATAACAAATTTGAGAAGAATTCACTGATCTTTTGAGTTACTTCTTCACCGCTTACAAATGGAATTAAATTATCGATTGTTGTATTGAATTGACCGAGGACTTGTTCTACATTTTCTTCGGTTAAGTTTGCCGCAAGAACATTCATTTGTTTTGCGACTTTGGGTATGAAAACAGAAAACCCGAATGTTATAACAACCGCGGCAATTAGAAAAACAAGAATTACGGATATCAATCTGTTAACCCCGTTTTTCTCGAAGAACATTACAAGTGGATTGAAAATGAAAGCTAGTAATATTGAAAGAACTAACATTATAATAATGTCGAAGATAATAACGGAAAAGTATAGAAGCAGAGCTATACCGGCTAAACCCGCAAGAAATTTAGTTATTTTTTTGAGTGATAAATCGGTGATAGCCATTAATCCTTTTGTCCGAAAGTTTGAATACTAATATTTCTAAATAATCGATTAAATTCAATCAAAAGTAGTGAAAAAACTTTATTTGATAAGAAACTCAGCTTTGATGCATGATAAGCGTATCTCCTTTTATTATATTTGATATTAAAATTTTCCAGAATATGAGGTGCAATAATGGCAGAATTAGAATTGTTGAATGAAATTAAAAGCAAAGCATCAAAAAGAAAAAAGACAGTAGTGCTTCCCGAATCTCACGATGACAGAGTAATAAGAGCCGCTGAAAAGTTGACTAAAGAAAATGTGGCATCAGTGATAACTTTAGGTAACGAAGAGAATGTAAGAAATAAAGCCGAAGAGTTAAAAGTTGATTTGAGTGGAGTGAGAATAATCGATCCGGTTAAATCCGAAAAGTTGAGTGATTTTTCAAATATATTTTTCAACTTACGAAAACACAAAGGAATTACAATTGAAGAAGCTCGGCAAGTAATGCAAAAGGATTTATTCTTCGGAGCAATGATGGTTAGAGAATCAATGGCTGACGGATTTGTAGCCGGTTCAACTGCATCAACGGGTGATGTTCTTCGAGCAGCAATTCAGTGTGTTGGAATGCCCGAGGGTATATCTATTGTTTCGAGTTTCTTTTTGATGATCTTCCCGGAAAAAACTTACAGCTTTGCAGATTGCGCAGTAGTCCCGAATCCCGATGCAGCACAGCTTGCTGATATTGCAATATCAACCGCAGAAAATCATCAAAAGTTAACCGGTGAAGAACCATATGTCGCAATGCTCTCTTTCTCAAGTAAAGGCAGCGCTAAGCATGAGCTTGTAGATAAAGTTCTGGAAGCCATGAAGATCGCAAAATAAAAAAAACCGACTCTAAAAATTGACGGCGAACTTCAATTTGACGCCGCGGTAATTGATTCGATCGGGAAGAAAAAAGCGCCCGGAAGCGACGTTGCCGGAAGAGCAAATGTCTTAATTTTCCCCGATCTGCAAGCCGGAAATATAGGTTATAAAATTGCACAAAGATTAGGTGGCGCAGAAGCGGTCGGTCCGGTTGTACAGGGATTGAAAAAACCATTATTCGATTTAAGCCGCGGATGCAGTGTTGATGATATTGTTAACACCGCCGCAATTTCTTGCTCTGATGGCTGAATAATTTCGCACTTACAAATCCCGGGATTTTCATTTAAGAAAAGAACAATATAAAGATTTTGTAAAAATTTACTTTCGAAATTCCGGGATTTTCTATATTCACTCCGATCATCTCAAAAAAATCTTCGATATAAGTTTTCACCTCCATTGAAACTTTCTTTTTTACTAAAATTGTTAGTCAATAATTACCATTAAACTGAGGACAATATGAGTAAGTTCATTTTCTTAATATCAATTATTTTCATCACAATTAATTTTGCGGAAAAAATGAAGGAGAAGAAATGCCAAACAATATACATGATGTTACCGTCAAAGATATGTCCGGTAACGAAGTTTCTTTGTCAGAATATAAAGACAAAGTTCTTTTAATAGTTAATGTCGCCAGTGAATGCGGCTACACAAAACAATATGCCGGGCTTCAAGAACTTTACGAAAAATATAAAGAACGTGGTTTTGAAATTCTCGCTTTCCCTTGCAACGATTTTGGCGGCAGAGAACCCGGAACAAATGAACAAATTCAAGAATTCTGTACCTCAACTTTTGGTGTTGAATTCCCCTTATTTGACAAGATAAAAGTTTTAGGAGAAGATAGAGAACCACTTTACGAAAAATTAATCAACAACCCAACAACTGAACAGGGTGATATAAATTGGAATTTTGAGAAGTTCTTGATTTCTAAAGATGGAAACGTTGTTGAAAGATTCCGGGACTAAGGTTGAACCGTTAAGTGACGAGGTTGTTGATGCGGTTGAATCTGAATTGAATAAATAACTTTTGGAAGTTTATAACAGAAAGTTTACAAAAAATGGAACGCGATTATTATGATCGATCATGATCTTAATAAATTATAATTATCATATAGATCAGCGTTCCAAAGAAAAAATACTCACCAAGTCAACACAGATCCCAAATGATTTGGTGTGTATTAATACTTGAATCCCAATCTAAAAATTACAACTCAAGCTCTTCTTTCACTTCCATTTTGGCTGTTATCATATCGCGGTGTTCAAGTTTGAAGTTTGCGGTAATTGTTCTTACAAAATGTTCTTCGTATTTATGAATTTTTTCATCGGTTAAAATTAAGCGCCATACATTTTTTATTATTTCGTATCGCTCATCTTTATTAAAGTGGTTGTTAATTACATCGGTAAATTCATACAAACTGACACTTTGCTGAATGTATTCATCAGATTGTTTCATCAATTCATTGATTTCTTCGGAGGAAAGAACAAACATTTCTTTCATAACTTTCATGATTTTTTCTCTTTCATCCCGCTTAAAATGTTCATCTGCTTGTGCTACTTCTAAAAAGAGCGCGCAAGTTGCAAGTTGTAATTTTCTCTCCGAGTTATCATCGGACGAAGTTGTATCCGAACTATAATTACTGTCGCTATTTTCGGAATCGGGTTTTTCACTTAACAAGTCTTTGAAAAATTTTAACATCACATTTCCTTATTCGTTATCATCTTTTTCTATTGGAGGACGTTCGTACATTTCGGTCATCCTCTTGTAAGTTTGTACAAGATCGTCGTTTATTTGATCCCACGTAAATCTCCAAGTCCAGTTACCGCCAAGCTTACTCGGGAAGTTCATGCGAGCTTCCGTTCCTAAATTCAAAATATCCTGCATCGGTATGACAACAATATCAGCAACACGAAGCATACGCAGCTTTGATAGCGGCAAAACACATATCATCGCCGTAATAGTTCAAATATTCCTGGGTCCATTCGTAAATACCGCTTTCATTAGCTTTTTCTTTTTCGAAGAAACCGCGGGTAGTGTCATTGTCGTGTGAACCGGTATGAACAACACAATTTCTGACATGATTATGTGGAAGGAATTTTGCTTCGTTTCCTTCACCGAAAGCAAATTGTAAAATTTTAATTCCGGGAAAGTTGAATTTATCTCTAAGTTCTTCGACCTCTTTTGTAATTATTCCTAAATCCTCAGCAATGATCGGAAGGCCGCCCAACTTTTCTCTGATAACTTTAAAGAGTTTTTCACCCGGGGCTTTAATCCATTCACCGTCCATTGCTGTTTCTGCATCACCCGGAATTGAGTAATATGCCTCGAATCCTCGAAAATGATCTACACGCACTATGTCAACTAATTCAAATAATTTTGAAAAGCGTTTTGTCCACCAATCAAAATTATCTTTTTCCATCACATCCCATTTGTATAATGGGTTTCCCCAGAGCTGTCCGGTTTCGCTGAAGTAATCAGGCGGTACTCCTGCGACGGTATCTAAAGTGCCGTCATCCTTTACGGTAAACTGACCCCGGTTTGCCCAAAGGTCCGAAGAATCGTAAGCGATAAAAATTGGGAGATCACCAATAATTCTAATTCCTTTTGAATGAGCATATCTTTCGACGGTTTTCCATTGCTTATTGAAAATAAACTGAACAAACTTGTGATACTCAATATCTTCGCTTAATTTTTCCGTCCATCGTTCAACCGCATCACCTTTGCGGTAAGCAATTTCGTCTTCCCACTCTGCCCAAACCTTTACCGCCGTGATAATCTTTTGCAGCCATGAAATAGTGAATAATCATCTAGCCATTCTTTGTTGTTTTTACAGTATGCATCGAAATCGGAATTAAAATAACGTTTCCTTTCTTTGAAATTTTCGTAGGCCGTTATTAGTACTTCCTTTTTCCAGTTTATAATCTCACCGTAATCGATGTTTTTGGGGTTGAAGTCATCGTTGCTTTTTATGTCATCTTTTTAACAGGTTGTCCTCAATAAGTAAATCGGGACTAATTAATAAAGGATTGCCTGCAAAAGCCGAAAAGCATTGATATGGAGAATCTCCGTAACCCGTTGGCCCGAGCGGAAAAACCTGCCAGAGTGTTTGCCCGGCGCTTTCCATAAAATCTAAAAATTTATACGCATCGTGACCTAAATCACCAATTCCATATTTCCCGGGAAGAGATGTCGGGTGAAGTAATATTCCAGCTGAACGCCCAATTTCCATTTCTAATTTCCTTCATTTAATGATCGAATGCGAAATTAAAAAATAAAGTTCAGAATGACGAACGGACATTTAAATATTTTTTATATATTAGCAGCCCTTTTCTTCGGCGATTTAATAAACCGATATGTTAATTTTTTCTTTTTCTCTTCAGGTGATTGCTTAAGAAAAAATAATTACTTAATTTGCTTTCCCCTGATGAGGAGCTCGAAAGCAAAAAGTTTTACTTCAATGAACGTTTTTTTACAATTTATATAATAGATTTTTCATGGGAGAGTTTTAGATGAAAGTTACCCGACTATTTACCACCGCTGGTAAAGACCCATTTGACTTAATTGAGTTTGTAAAACGCACTTCCGAAATTAAGAACCCCGACGGTTCAGTTGTCTTCAAAATGGAAGATGTTATTGTACCTAAACAATGGTCACAAGTAGCAACAGACGTAATTGCCCAAAAGTATTTTAGAAAAGCCGGTGTACCTAAACTTCTAAAAAAAGTTAGGGAGGAACGAATACCCAAATGGCTGCAATCTTCAACCGCCGACTCAAAAAGATTGGAAGAATTACCGGAAAAAGAACGTTACTCTTCTGAATCAGATTCAAGACAAGTGTTCCACAGATTAGCCGGAACTTGGACTTATTGGGGTTATAAAGCAAACTATTTTGATAGTGAAGAAGATGCACTAGCATTTTACGATGAAATGAAGTTTATGCTGGCAATGCAATATTGCGCTCCAAATAGTCCGCAATGGTTCAATACCGGATTACATTGGGCTTATGGAATAAACGGGCCAGCGCAAGGTCATTACTATGTAGATTTTCAAACTGGCAAACTTACAAAATCGGAAGATGCCTGTACACACCCACAGCCGCATGCTTGCTTCATTCAATCTGTTAATGATAGTTTAGTCAATGACGGCGGAATAATGGATCTATGGGTTCGTGAAGCTCGTCTGTTTAAGTATGGGTCGGGAACCGGAAGTAACTTTTCAAATCTTCGTGGCGCTGACGAGCCGTTAAGCGGTGGTGGTAAATCTTCGGGATTGATGTCGTTTCTTAAAATCGGTGATAGATCAGCCGGCGCAATCAAATCCGGTGGTACTACTAGAAGAGCCGCAAAAATGGTAACACTCGATATCGATCATCCTGATATAGAAGAATATATCAATTGGAAAGTTATTGAAGAGCAAAAAGTTGCGGCTTTAGTTGCAGGTTCAAAAGCGTGCAATCTTCATTTAAATAGAGTAATGAAAGCATGTTACCAAGAGCATCCGGAAAATGACCGCTTTAGTAAGAAGACGAATAAAAGATTAAAAGAAGCAGTAATTGAAGCACGTAAAGCAAACGTTCCGGAAAATTACATCGAACGCGTAATTCATCTTGCAAAACTCGGTTTCAAATCGATTGAATTTCCAACTTATGATACTGATTGGAATTCCGAGGCGTATGCGACTGTATCAGGCCAAAATTCAAATAATTCGGTTCGTGTAACCAATGATTTTATGCAAGCTGTTATAAGTGACAATGATTGGAACTTATATTGGCGAACAGAATTAGATCAGGCAGAAAAAGAAAACAGAATTCCTAAACCTCACAAAGCAATTAAAGCAACCAAACTATGGGATGATATTTCTTTCTCGGCATGGTCATCTGCAGATCCGGGTTTACAATATCACACAACAATCAATGAATGGCATACTTGTCCGGCAAGTGGTGAGATAAGAGCATCCAACCCGTGCAGTGAATATATGTTTTTGGATGACACCGCATGCAACTTAGCATCGCTTAATCTAGTTAGATTCTATGACGACAAAGAGCACAAATTTAACATAAAAGACTTTAAGCACGCTGTTCGTCTTTGGACTACCGTATTGGAAATAAGCGTAATGATGGCTCAGTATCCGAGTAAGGAAATTGCACAACTTAGTTATGATTTTAGAACACTCGGATTGGGTTATGCTAATCTTGGTTCACTATTAATGAGACAAGGAATTCCTTACGACAGTGAAGAGAGCTTGCGCAATTTCGGGTGCAATATCCGCAATTATGCACATGGGCGCTTATGCTGCATCAGCTGAAATGGCGAGAGAACAGGGCGCATTCCCCGAGTTCAAAAAGAATAAAGAACATATGCTTCGTGTATTAAGAAATCATCGAAGAGCTGCATATAATAAATCTAAAGATGACTACGAAAACTTGTCGATAAAACCGCAAAGCATTGATCCGGAATACTGCCCGAGTGATTTACTGGAAGCTGCTCGTGAAGAAGCTGACAGAGCTGTTGAATTAGGAACAAAATACGGTTACAGAAATGCTCAAGTTACAGTAATTGCTCCAACCGGAACAATCGGGTTGGTAATGGATTGTGATACAACCGGAATTGAACCCGATTTTTCACTAGTGAAATTCAAGAAGTTGGCTGGAGGCGGATATTTCAAAATTATTAACCAATCAATTCCCCCCGCACTTAAAAAATTAGAATATACCGATGAGCAGATAAAAGAAATTGTAAAATATGCAAAGGGCGCCGGTACATTGGAAGGATGCCCGCACATCAATAAAGAATCTCTAAAAGCAAAAGGATTTACAGACGAAGTACTTAAAAAGATCGAAAGTATGCTGCCGACAGTATTCGAAATTGGTTTTGCATTCAACAAATTTACTGTTGGTGAAAAATTCTTGAAAGAAAATCTAAAGTTAACCGATGAACAAATAAACGATTTTGATTTTGAATTACTGAAAGCCATCGGATTCACAAAAGAACAAATTGCGGCGGCTAATGATTACGTTTGCGGAACAATGACAATCGAAGGCGCACCATATTTGAGTCCTGAACACTACCCGGTTTTTGACTGTGCTAACAAATGCGGTAAAAAAGGAACTCGCTACATTCAGCCGGATGCACATATAAGAATGATGGCATCTGCACAGCCGTTTATATCCGGAGCAATTTCTAAAACAATTAACTTTCCGAATGATGCCGGTATTGATGATATAAAATCTGCATACTTAGAATCATGGCGGCTGGGTTTAAAAGCAAATGCACTTTACCGGGATGGTTCAAAACTGTCACAACCGCTGAACTCAATGTCCTTTGAAGAAATTGAAGAAATAATTGAAGACAAAGAAGATAATGACATTGTTAAAATAGCTGAAAAAATTATTCACAGATACATAGCAAAAAGAAGAAGACTGCCTGACCGCAGAACCGGTTATACTCAAAAAGCAAAAATAAATGGCAACACTGTTTATATCAGAACCGGGGAATATGATAATGGACAGATCGGTGAAATCTTTTTAGATATGCACAAAGAAGGCGCCGCATTTAGAAGTCTATTGAACAATTTTGCAATAGCCATTTCATTAGGATTGCAGCATGGCGTTCCGCTTGAAGAGTTTGTAGATGCTTTTGTTTTCACGCGCTTTGAACCGAGCGGTATGGTAACCGGTAACGAAAGAATTAAGATGTCAACTTCCGTAATCGATTATATATTCCGTGAATTAGCCGTTACTTATCTTGGTAGAAGTGATTTAGCACATGTTGATGAAGAAGAAATCAAAGCGAAGTCAAAAAGAAAGACAACACCAGATGAAGATGATTATGAGAGTGAAGAATTAATAAGTCAGCGAATGATTGAACTTGATCCAAACTCAAGTGAATATCCGGAGATTGGCGATAACCATGGTAACGGTGGTAATGGCACAAACAGCAAAGACAGTAACGGAAGAAATCAAAGAAGTAAAGTATTTGCAATGCACCAGCAAATGGTTAAAGCAAAAGAGCGGGGTTATACCGGTGATATTTGTCCCGAATGCGGAAGCATGACAATGGTGCGTAACGGAACCTGCCTGAAATGTACAACCTGCGGATCGACTACGGGATGTAGTTAATATCTGTTCTAATTTTCAATCAGTTTTTAAGGGGGCTTTAACGAGCCCCTTTTTTTTGTGGAAGTGAATAAATTTCAATGGCAGAAATAACAGGATGATCGGTCTTAATACCGTTGTTGTAGGATATTAGAAAGTTATTTATTCTGCTTTTTTCGTTGACTTTTCAGCTCAAAACTGATAGATTCTCAGACTTAATTGACTGAGATGATTAGAGAAAATCTACATAAACTAAATCAAAAAATTGAAGAGATTTGCAGAAAATGCGGCAGAGATGTGTCGGAAATTATTCTAATTGCAGTCTCAAAAAACAACCCAATTTCTGCGATCGAAGAAGCTCGAAATGCTGGTCAACTTCATTTCGGAGAAAATAAAGCTCAAGAGCTGCGTGATAAAGCCGAAGTTAAATCCGATGGTATTTACTGGCATTTTATCGGGCATCTTCAAACTAATAAAGTAAAGTATGCAGTCCGTGCTGCCGAGATGATTCATTCCGTTGATTCCGAAAAAGTTCTTAATGAGATTGATAAACGGGCAGCAAACGAAAATAAAAAACAGAAGATACTTTTCGAAGTTAACACTTCTGATGAGAGTAATAAATTTGGCATTAAAGATTTTGATTATCTTTATCATTTAGTTGAGAATGCATTTCGATTGGAAAATGTTGATCCAAAAGGGTTGATGACCATGGCGCCTTACACGGAAGACCAAAAGATTATTAGAGAATGTTTTGGTCAACTTAGAGAGTGGAAAGAGAAACTTACAACAAAAGGTTTTGACTTACCTGAGCTTTCTATGGGAATGACAAACGATTACGAAATCGCAATCGAAGAAGGATCAACAATTTTAAGAATCGGAACAGCAATTTTTGGTGAAAGGGATTACTCACAAACGTGGGAAAAACAATGAAATTCACACCGTTTAGTATAAAGAATCAAGAATTCAGCAGAACCGTTCGCGGCTATGATCGTGAAGAAGTGAGGGCTTATCTTGAAAATCTCTCTGATGAAGTCGAACGAATCCAAAATGAAAATTCCGATCTTAAATCACAAATAGAAAATTTGCAAAATCAAGTTGGGGATTTTAAGCGGATTGAAAAGAATCTACAGACAACTTTGATTTCAGCCCAAGAGTCTTCTTCTGAAAGCTGTCGAGTCGGCAAAAAAACAAACGGCGCTTCTAATTAAGGAATCTGAATTAAAAGCCAAACAGCTTGTTGATGAAGCAAAAGAAAAAGCAAACGAAATAAGAGATGCAGTTCTAAAACTTAGAGAAGAGAAAAAGATGCTCGTTGCAAAGCTAAAAGCGATTGTTGAAACTCAATCAAATCTGATGGAAATTAGTTTTAAAGAAAGAAAGTTGGAAGAAACGCCTAAGGTAGACTTTTAAATCGACAGAAAAAGATATTGATCAAAAAATTAATCCCGAAGTTATTTTGGAGAAACTCTTATGAGCAAATTGCTGGAAATGGTAAACGAATCGCTTAAAGTTATAAAAAAGAAAACATCAGATGAGTACAAGACCGGAATAATTTTAGGTACCGGATTAGGCGGCTTAGTAAAAGAAATTCAAGTTGAACATGAAATTGATTATGCCGACATTCCTCATTTCCCAATATCGACGGTTGAATCACACAACGGAAAATTGATCTTTGGCTACAATCGGTGATAAAAAAGTTGTTGCTATGCAAGGTCGCTTTCATTATTACGAAGGTTACTCGATGCAGCAAATAACTTATCCGGTTAGAGTTATGAAAAATATTGGGTGTAGAAACGTTACTTGTTTCAAATGCTTGCGGTGGAATGAATCCTCTTTATAAAAGAGGGGATGTAATGATAATGGTGGATCATATCAATTTGCTCGGAGATAATCCACTCATCGGTCCGAACGAAGATGAACTTGGACCAAGATTCCCGGATATGAGCGAGCCGTATGACTTAAAATTAATTGAATTAGCTGAAGAAATTGCTCTTGAAACATAAAGTAAAAATTCAGAAAGGCGTTTATGTAGCAGTTGCCGGACCCAACTTAGAAACTAAAGCCGAGTACAGATTTTTACGCGGAATTGGAGCCGATGTTGTTGGTATGTCGACAGTTCCGGAAAATATTGTTGCCAACCACATGGGAATGAAAGTCCTAGGCGTTAGTATAATTACAGACGAATGTTCCCGGACACACTTCAGCCGGTAAATGTTGAAGAAATAATTGCAGCAGCAATGGAAGCTGAAACTCGAAAATGACCCTAATAATGAAAGAAATTGTTAAAAAATTATGATAAAAATAAAGCTATATCACGGAACTGTTTTTCTACTTGGATTGCTGATGTTCAGCTCAGATTTCCTCAGTCCCAACCTATTTACCGGTGAAATTTTAAATTTTGCGGTCTGGTTTATTCTTTCTATTTTTGCCTTTTGCTTGTCGGGTGGATTATTGATAAAACACTCGGCTGGACTCACGGCGGAAGATTGGTATTCGCTGTTATTGTTGCTACTTCAGTGATGAGCGTCTTCCTGGTTTCAATCTTTAGTGGTTATTTCGGTATCAATGATTTATTAACCGAAAACATTATACTCTATTCTCTTCGAAACATTATGATTGGCGCAATCGGGATATTTGGTATGACGGTTGCAGAATTATTAATTACACAAAGAGAAATCGAAAACTTAAGAAACCAATCTCAATTTAACCGGCAAGCAGCAGAAGATGCCCGGAGAGAAGCAGATATTATAATTCGTGATGCAAGATCAAGAGCAACTGAGATTTTAGCTAACGCCGAAAAGGAAGCTGTTGAACTGATTAACCGGAAAAAAGAAGTAGAATTACAATTAAAAGATTTTCTGAAATCTGAAAAAGAATTATTAAAGAAATACGAAGAAGACTAATTTTACTCTCACTCTATTTATGGTATAGACATGTTTAAGCAGTACGAAGGAAATATTTCATATCCCAAAATTGAAGAAGATGTTCTCCGGTTCTGGAAAGAGAACAAAATTTTTGAAAAATCAATTACTACAAGAGATCCAAAGAAACCGTTTACTTTTTACGAAGGACCTCCGACGGCAAACGGAAAGCCGGGTATTCATCATGTAATGGCTCGCACACTAAAAGATCTGGTCTGCCGTTACAAAACACTTAAAGGATATCACGTAAATAGAAAAGCCGGTTGGGACACTCACGGACTTCCGGTTGAAATCGAAGTTGAAAAAGCGCTCGGAATAAAAAGCAAAAGTGAAATTCCGGAATTTGGCGTTGCAAAATACAACAAAGCTTGCCGCGATTCAGTTTTTACTTATCTCGACCTTTGGGAAAAAATGACAACCCGGATGGGTTATTGGATAAACCTTGATGATCCTTACGTTACTTGTACTAACGAATATATCGAATCAGTTTGGTGGGCGTCAAAAACACTTTTCGACAAAGGATTAATATTACAAAGATTATAAAATTGTTCCGCAAGATCCTAAAGCAGAAACACCGCTTTCATCTCATGAATTAGCGCTTGGTTATCGTGAGACAAAAGATCCCTCAATTTATGTTGTAATGAAATTGAAAGATTCCGAGTTAACAAAAGAAGGCGACACTTACTTTTTAGTCTGGACAACAACGCCGTGGACTTTAATTTCAAACGTTGCTTTAGCTGTTGGGCCCGATGTTGATTATGTAAAAATTAAAACCGATGATGCATACATTATTTTAGCAAAAGCACGACTTGAAGTAATCCGGAATGACTACGAAATAATAGAAGAGTATAAAGGGCAAGATTTAGCCGGACAAGAATACGAACAGTTCCTACGACTATGTTTCTTTCGATAAAAAAAACTGTTACGTAGTTGAAGCTGACTTTGTAAGCACTGAAGACGGCTCGGGAATCGTTCATATTGCGCCGGCTTTTGGCGCCGATGACTACGAGTTAAGCAAAAAATATGATCTGCCGTTCGTGCAGCCGGTTGATAGAGGCGGAAGATTTACCGAAGAAGTAACGGACTTTGCCGGTCAATTTGTAAAAGATGCCGATGAAGGAATTATTAAACTGCTTCACGAAAGAAAACAATTATATAAAAAGGAAACTATTGTCCACTCTTATCCCTTTAGCTGGCGTTTTGATGATGTTCCAATAATTTACTACGCCAGAGAATCGTGGTTTATACGTACTACAGATATTGCGCATAAAATGGTTGAGTTGAACAAAACCATAAATTGGTATCCGCCCGAAGTTGGCAGCAGAAGATTCGGCAATTGGCTTGAAGAGAATAAAGATTGGTCACTTTCCCGTGATCGCTTCTGGGCTACTCCTTTACCAATTTGGTTATCAGAAGATGGCGATATGTTTGCGGTCGGAAGTATTGAAGAACTAAAGGAAGGATTTGTCGAAAGAGACGGAAAACGGGTTAATGTTTCCGAACTTAATGAAGAAGAAATCGATCTTCACAAACCATTTGTTGACGAAGTTAAATTTGAAAAAGAAGGCAAAGTTTACGAACAAACACCGGAACTAATTGATGTTTGGTTTGATTCCGGCTCCATGCCGTTTGCTCAATATCACTATCCATTTGAAAATAAAGAATGGTTTGAACAGAACTTCCCATCAGATTTTATATGTGAAGGTATCGATCAAACCCGCGGCTGGTTTTACACTATGCATGCAATTGCTACAATGTTGTTCGACAATGTTGCTTACAAAAACTTGATTGTGAACGAACTGATACTTGATAAAAAAGGATTGAAAATGTCGAAATCAAAAGGCAACACTGTTGATCCTTTTGAATTGTTGGACAAGTACGGAGCAGATGCCACAAGATGGTATCTCGTAACAACAAGTCCGCCTTGGAAACCGACTCTTTTTGATGAAGAAGGAATCGTAGAAGTTCAGAGAAAATTCTTTGGAACTCTTCTAAACACTTATAATTTCTTTGCGCTCTATGCAAACATTGACAAATTTGAATTTCAGGAAGAACCGGTGCCTTATGAAAAACGGCCTGAAATAGATCGTTGGATAATTTCTAAGCTTGGCTCAATTGGTAAAAGTTTATGAAAAATCAATGGATAACTACGATGTAACCAGAGCAGCCAGAGAAGTTGCAGAATTTACAATAGATCAACTTTCTAATTGGTATGTAAGAAGAAGCCGCCGGCGTTTCTGGAAATCTGAAATGAACGAAAGTAAACTCTCAGCTTATCAAACTTTATACGAATGTTTGTTGACGATAACAAAATTAGCATCACCTTTTGCACCATTTGTTACGGAAGAGATTTACAGAAACTTAAACGATACTACCGGCAATAAAGAAAGTGAATCGGTTCATCTTGTTGAGTTTCCGACTATCGATTATTACGACGAAGAACTCGAACAAAAGATGGATATGGCGCAGCGCATTGTTTATTTATCTCGATCAATGAGAGCAAAGAGTAACTTAAAAGTTCGACAACCGTTAAAGAAAATTCTTGTATCGGTCGGAAAGAATCAACGCAAAGCTGTTAACGATATGAAAGATGTAATACTTGAGGAAGTTAACATAAAAGAATTAGAAGTATTGGAAGATGATTCTGCAATAGTTAACAAATCTGCCAAAGCAAACTTCAAATCACTCGGACCTCGTTACGGAAAGTTGATGAAAAGCTTAGCTAGTGAGATTGCAAAACTTGATCAGGAACAAATTAAAAAACTTGAAGAAAAAAACGAACTAACAATTGATGTCCAAGACAGTAAAATTGAATTGACCCTTGACGATGTTGAAATTATCAGCACAGAAATCGAAGGATGGTTGGTTGAATCGGAAGAAGGCGTTACAGTAGGAATTGATACAGAGCTGACAGATGATTTAATTGCCGAAGGTTACGCAAGAGAATTTGTAAATCGAATACAAAATATGCGCAAAGATGCTGACTTCGACGTTGTCGATAAAATAAAAATTTACTATCAATCTGATGAAAAATTATCTAATTACATTAATAAGTTTTCTGATTATATTTCAAACGAAACTTTAGCAGATGAGTTAAACTCCGGCAAATCCGAGAACGGATATTCGGAAGAATGGGAGATAGGTGATTTTAATTGTAAGATATCTATCGAACGTGCCTCTTATTAATTCATCTTGGGAGGATATATTATGGGAATGGCAAAAAAAACAGTAAAAAAGAAATCGAGCGGTACAACGAAGAAAACTACTAAAGCTGCCGAAAAGAAAACAACAACTAAAAAAACAGCAGCTAATAAAAAGGCAACTTCGAAAAAAACTGCTCCAAAAAAAGCTGCCGAAAAGAAAACAACGGCAAAGAAATCATCTACTTCAAAAGCTAAAAAAACTAAACAGGAAGTTGAGATTCTTTCACCATCGAAAAAACTGAAAAAAGTAAAAGGTTACGGAAAGGCAGATCTCGAGGAGTTCAAAGAAATAATAATGCAGAAGCGGAACGAGATTATTGAACAACTCCAATCCCTAAAAGAGCAGATGATGGACCCTACAACGGGTCAGTATGTAAACGAAAGTTCACCTTATTCGCTGCACATGGCAGAGCAGGGAACAGATGCAATGGAACGTGAAAAACTTTATCTGTGGGCGCAAAGAGAAAATAAATTCCTAACTTACCTTGAAGAAGCGCTTCAAAGAATTGACAGTGGAACTTACGGTATCTGTATTGATTGTATTGACGAGCCGCAGAACTTATGCCCAACTTGTCCGTTAGTACCGAAGGATAGATTGAAAGCAGTTCCGCACACGCAGCATTGCCTTCAAGTTAAACAGAAGATGCAAGGTAGATAAAGATTGAGAGTATTATATATTTCGTTCTTCGTTGTAATCGTTGATCAAGTGACAAAAATTCTTGTTAAAGGATTCTCGATTCCGTTTTTAAACTTCAATTATGAAGGCATGAGAATTGGTCAAAGCTTTTCTGTAATTGGAGATTTCTTTAAAATTACATTTGTTGAAAATCCCGGAATGGCATTCGGGATAAGCGTGGGTGTCGGATCAAAACTTTTTTTATCTCTCTTTTCACTAATCGCATCGATTGGATTAATTTATTACATTTATAAAATTAGACATGAGTCATTTATAAATCGCCTTTCTATCGCTCTTATTCTTGGTGGCGCGGTCGGCAATTTTATAGACAGGGCTTTTTACGGAGTGTTCTATAATTATGCTCCTCTTATGTACGGAAAAGTTGTCGATTTTTTCCAAGTCGAATTTTGGGATTTTACGCTTTTTGGAAAAACTTATGAAACTTGGCCGATTTTTAATATTGCCGATGCTTCGGTTACCATCGGTGTTGTTTTGATGTTAATATTTCATGGAAGAATTTATGTTGACGAAGAGGATAAAATCAAAGAAGAAAAACCCGATGAAACCTTAACGGAAAATCTAAATGACAAAACTGATAACAGAAAAAATATTGAACTTTGAGGTTACTAACGGTCAAAAGAAGACACGAATAGATTCCTACCTTGCCAACATAATTGAAAACTTCACCCGTTCAAAAATCCAAAAATTGATCAAAGCAGAACTTGTCACCGTTGACGGCAAAATTGTAAAATCAAATTATATTGTTTTACCCGGGGACAAAATAACACTAAAAATTCCCGTCTCCCCAAGACCGGAGCATGTTGAAGCGGAAGATATACCTCTCGATATAATTTACGAAGACGAACATCTACTAGTAGTTAATAAACATGCCGGCATGGTTGCTCATCCGGCGCTCGGTAATTTTACCGGAACTCTCGTCCATGCATTACTTCATCACACTCAAAATTTGAGTAAGTATAATGATAATGCACGTCCGGGCATTGTTCACAGAATTGATAAAGACACAAGCGGATTATTGTTGGTAGCAAAAGATGAATTCGTTCATTCGGAACTTGCAAAGCAATTTGCTTCGCATTCAATAGAACGAGAATACTGGGCGGTGTGCTGGGGAATATTCAAGGAACCGAAAGGCGAGATCATCGGAAACATTGCAAGAAGCAAGAAAGACCGAAAAGTTTTTACCGTCAGTGAAACAGAAGGTAAATCCGCACACACCTACTACGAAGTTATTGAAGAATTTGAATTCGCATCTTTATTAAAACTCAAGTTGAAAACGGGAAGAACGCATCAAATAAGAGTTCACTTGCAGCACATTAATCATCCCGTTTTTGGTGACCCGACTTATGGCGGCAAGGCAATTGTCTACGGCAGCTCACTTCCCAAAATAAAATCAAGAGTAAACAATTTATTGAAAATTAATTGACCGTCAAGCTCTTCATGCAAAAACACTCGGGTTTTATCACCCAATTAAAAAACAAAAAATTTATTTAGACTCCGGACTTCCTTCCGATATTCAAAAATTAATTGATAACTTAAGAGCATAAAATTCAGGAGGAAAATTAATGTTTCATCCTTTCGAAGCATTTAATCCAAATTTATTAATAGTGCTGGGGTTAGCCGGTTTAATTGTCGGGATTGTTTTTATTCTCATTTTCATTAAGAGAAGAATATTCAAAATAATCGGTAAAGAAAAAAAACGACTGCCCGGATTGTTCGGTAGTCTGAGAAACTTGATAACGATTTTACTGCTAACAGCTATCGGCGGAATGCTGCTTTTCTTAGGTTTCTTTTTCATTGCTTACAATGCCTTCACGCACGAACAGACAGTCGGTTATGTAGAAATTGATCCTGTCGAGAAACAAAAAACAAATCTAATTTTCACCGAGTTGCTTGAAGAGAATAGACAAAATGTATATCGTTTTGAGATTTTTGGTGATCAATGGATGATTGAAGGAGATATCTTAAAGTGGGAAGATTATGCAAACTTTCTTGGTTTAAATACCCGTTACCGTTTAAACAGAATTAGAGGAAGATATATAAAAACCGCCGAAGAAAAACAAAAGGATGCAACCATTCACTCCTTAACCGAAGACGAGGAAGATTTTCTTTGGACAACTCTTTATGATATCGGACACAGCTTACCATTTGTTAATACCGTTTACGGTAATGCAGCATACCAACTTACCGACAAGCGCAAAAAGTTTGAGATATTTGTAACTACTTCAGGATTTGGACTAAGGGAAATGGACTGACCTTGATTTAAAATAAAAAGACCCGGCAAAAACCGGGTCTTTTATCAAGGGGGATTCCATGCGATTCTTTATTTAACTAATACCATCTTCTTAACTTGTACATTTTGTTCTGTTGCAATTCTGTAGAAGTAAATTCCCGAAGCTTGATTTCCGGCATTCCAATCAACACTGTAAGTACCGGGAGCTCTTTGTTCGTCTACTAATCTAGCAACTTCTCTACCGAGAGCATCATAGATAGTTAATGTAACATCACTAGCTTTCGGGATTGAGAAATTGATTGTAGTTGACGGGTTGAATGGATTCGGATAGTTCTGAGCCAATTCAAATCTTACTGGAATTTGTCCGTCTTCAGGAGCTACGTCAGAAATTTCACCTTTAACAACGCCAATAGTAAGTTTCAATAATTCAACAGCAAATTCTGGGTTGTGCATACCTAATGATCTGTCTTCTTCAACCATTAAATAGTTATATCCGGCTTGTGCTTCAACTTTAGTTAACTGATGAATCAGTGATTGCTAAGTGTCCAGCACCATCGTTAGGTAATAGTGCATAAAGTTCTTCTAATAAACCATGAACTTCATCTTGTAAACCTTCTTCAACACCGTCACCATCGTGATCAGCAATACCGTCAATGTATAATTTCTTTCACGTTAAAGTCATCACCAACATCGCCGTGGCAAGGTTCACAAACGCCAACATTTGCAACACCATCTTCAGTTCTCATTGCGAATGTATGTCCACCGGCTAATTGAAATGCATACCGTCTCGATTTAACAGGTCCTGCACCCATATGGCATCCAACGCAAGCTTTCTCAATTGCTTGTAAGTGAGGAGAAAGTTGGTACATTGTAACCCCAAGTAACTGCATTCTGACCAGTTAATAAGTCACCTTGTGGTCCGTGATGAGGTCCGTAATGAGAACTTAGATTATCCAAATAGTTGTCAGTATAATCAACTGCATCTCTTCTGCCTTGGTGGCAATTCATACATAGTCTGACCTTCATTTATGTAATGGTACTTCATAACCATTTGATTAAGTGTAGCGCTAACTAATCTTAACTGTCCCGGATTAGAAGCATCATGAGGATCATGGCATGTTGCACAAGTAATGTTCATTCCTGCAGGTGTTTCATCAGGAGTTTGTTGACCGTTTTTAACATAAGCAACAAAACCAGAGCCACTGTGACAATTTGCACAACCACTTCTATTACCAGCATAACCAACAAACTCACCTTTAGCGTGATCAGAATAATCCCATTGCTGAGGGAAGTTGTGATGTGTTCCTTCATCATGGCAATATACGCACACATTTGCAGATGATAGTGAGGTAACTATTGCGTTGCTTACCAGTTTGCCCAAAGTGATTCTCGATCCGGGTACCGTGGCATGATTCACATTGAATTCTTCCCATTGCCATTGCTTCAGGATATTGCTGAACTAAATTATCCCACTGACCTGGATATAAACTGTCTGGGAATTCAAATTCATAATCATCAAAACCACCGTTAACTGCGGTTGGGTTTGCGTCATAACCTGTTGTAGTGACAGCTCGAGACAGAATTCTCTAAAGTGTGAGCTTAATTCACCATTAAAAGCTCTTTCAGTATCTGAATAGTGACCGGTACCGCGCCATTTGTCGCCAATAAATCCGTATTGTGAATTATTGTGACAGTTCATACAGGTAACCGGACCACCGTTAACACCAAGATATTCTGCAGCATTAATTGTAACTTGCATCTGAATGAGTCCAAAATCTGCAAATTCAATTACATATCTTACCAGCTTTGTCTGGTGTAAATTGGATGTAGATGACATTATCACCTTCTTCCATCGATTCACCGAAAGTCGGCAGTTGCTTAGCCATCCGGTGCTTTCAGCAATTGTCCAAGTTGGATTTTGGAAAGCTTGATCAGCTGAAACTTTGAGTAAACCATTGTACCAACACCTACATTTTGCAAACCGGTAAATGGATACTCGAAGATATCTGCCT
Organism: Melioribacteraceae bacterium; assembly: GCA_034521465.1. Lineage (GTDB taxonomy): Bacteria > Bacteroidota > Ignavibacteria > Ignavibacteriales > Melioribacteraceae > SURF-28. The sequence continues at coordinate 463,677 of JAXHMN010000011.1, forward strand.
CATCCAACCCAACTGTTCTCGGAGAAACACCATGTGCTCTAAATATAGTGATGGTTGTGCTGTACGTTGCTAATTGCAAAACATCAACAGAAACACCGAATAAAATAGTGAGTCTTTTTAACATATAAATACCTCCTGTTTGGGGAAATGAGTTATTTTACATTTATAAAGTAACAAAGATAATACCATCTCATTATTCTGTAATTAGTGGGATTTTTGCTTGTCTCATTAATAAATTCTGATTTTCAAGAAATTGCGAAATAATTTTTACTTTTTCTAAGAATTTTTCAGATAAATAGATAAAAAGATACAAGTCTCTGTTATCCTCTATTAAATATAATAATATTTTTTGAATAAAGTAAGACCTATTAGTATATTTTGACGAAAAAATTAATGGTATTTATGCAAATTTATAACACACTTACTCGTCAGAAAGAAGAATTCATTCCTTTACAACCCGGAAAAATTTCAATGTATGTTTGTGGACCAACAGTATATGATCTGTTCCACATCGGAAATGCGCGGTCATTTATAATGGCTGATATGATCAGAAAATATCTGATCTACAAGGGATTTGATGTCAAATATGCAATGAACATAACTGATATCGATGACAAAATAATAAAAAAATCGAATGAAGAAAAGCGGGATGCTGCTGAGATAGCCGATGAATTTGCCGATGCGTTTCTTTTAGATTCCGGAAAACTAAATATTACAAAAGCGGATATTTTTCCGCGGGCAACCGAGCACATTAAAGAAATCATTAAGATGATTGAAAAATTAATCGAAAACGGATATGCCTATAACGTTAACGGCGATGTTTTTTACGATGTCTCTAAATTTGAAGGATACGGTAAACTCAGCGGAAAGAAAATTGATGATTTGATTTCCGGGTCACGAATTGAAATAAACGATCAAAAGAAAAACCCACTCGATTTCACCCTGTGGAAAAACGCAAAAGAAGGCGAACCCGCTTGGGATAGTCCATGGGGCAAAGGAAGACCGGGCTGGCATATTGAATGTTCGGCAATGAGTACGAAACACCTAGGTGAAACAATCGATATTCACGCCGGTGGAAATGATCTGATTTTCCCTCATCATGAAAATGAAATTGCACAAAGCCAAGGTGCAACCGGAAAACCATTCGTAAAATATTGGATGCATTTTGGATTCTTAAATATTCGTGATGAAAAAATGTCGAAATCAAAAGGCAATTTTTTCACTGCTCGCGATATCCTAAAAAAATATCCCGCAGAAGCTATTCGGTTACTTTTTGGGCAAACTCATTATTCTAGGCCGTTGAATTTTAGTGAAGAATTAATCCAAAGCGCTGAGCGCGGACGCGAGAAAATTCAAAACTTAGCAGATGAAGTAACCAATAAAATTTCAGAAAATAAGAGTGGTGAAAAAGTTGAGTTTAGTTCGACCGTTATTATTTCGGATTCGAATCAAACATGGATGATGATTTTAACACGCCGAAAGCGGTTTCAATAATTTATGACTTTGTCCGCGCGGTAAACAGTCTATTCGCAAAACATGATAATATAGATGTATCATTTTACAAAGAAGTTAGAAAGTTTCTTGAAGCAACGGCTCAAAACGTATTGGGCATTTTAAAATTTGATAAACCCATCGAACAGACAAAAGCAGATAACAAAGAAGACGAGTTAATTCAATTGCTAATTGACATCCGTTCCGATGCAAAGAAAAATAAAAATTTTGAACTAGCCGATATGATAAGGGATAGATTAAATGAACTCGGTTTTCAATTAACAGATACAAAAAGTGGCGCAACAGTCAAACGAAAATAAATTTAAAACATTGATAACAATATTTTTCTTTGCACTATTAATTTTATTGTTCTTATCTTGGATGTATCTATTAAATATTTACGAAGTCCGTATTAAATTAGTAGATAACGAAGATAGCCGATATCATAAAATTGAAATTGTTCCTTTAAATTCATTTGGCTTCAAAGCACTTTTTAGAGAAGTAGATTACTGAAGTTACAATTGAAGAAGGTGATAATAACATAAGAGAAATGATCAGAGAGGAAAATCAAATTTTATTACTACTTACGGATGAAGAGAGAAAAGTTAAGCTTTCGGTTATCACGGAAAAAACTCAGAACAAAACAATAATAGAATTGCCGCCAAAAAATTGAGGGAGATATGAAAAAGTTAATTCTTGCAATCTTATTTTCAATGTCGATTTCCTTTGCCCAAGGTACTGCAGGAACAAACGCAAAATATGAGTATCGCTCCCTTATTGATTTGCCATCCGCCGGAATATTAGAAAAAGGATTTGTCGGAGTTAGTGCTGATGTACTTCCATACGGAGTAGTGATCTCTAAAATAGAAGTCGGCGTATTTGACAATTTTAGTTTTGGGATTTCTCTACGGTGGAGCAAACATAATTGGTACAGGAAAATTGATTGGTACGAGCTGCCCGGCGTAAATGTTAGAGCCCGTTTGGTTGATGAAACCGAATCAATGCCTGCTTTCACACTTGGTTTTGATTCGCAGGGCAAAGGTCTCTATGACTCGGAGTTAAATAGATTTGAAATAAAATCACCCGGTTTTTATGTAGCCGCCGCAAAGAATTTTGAACTACTCGGTTATCTAAGTTTACATGGCATTATTAACTACTCACTCGAAAGAGATGACGATGACAAAGATCTAAACCTTGGTGTGGGATTTGAGAAGACCGTCGGCGACAAAATTTCAATTGTTGGCGAATACAATTTCGCTATCAATGATAATTCGCATCAAAGCTTATGGTGACGGAAATGGATACATGAATTTTGGAATTAGATGGTCGGTGGGTGACGGATTCACGATGGGTCTAGATTTTAGAGATATGTTGGACAATAAAAAAATTAACAGCAACAAAGCAGATCGAGCAATATTTGTAGAATACATCAAATCTATCTTTTAGTGTCTGATTTTTTATACACTCCCGTGTAGAAAGTTACACATTCAATTCAAAAACTTTGGTTTATTCCGAATTTTTACCTCATTTTTAAGGCATACAATTTGTACTATTATTTATAGTAAATAAGTCAATAATGAAGGAAGAGAGGATTGCCATGAAACTTTATATAAGATTAACAATAATCTTCCCGCAGCAACATTTTTTCTCTCTGGTTGCTATACACAATTAGCTGTTAGAGATACGGTTCAAGAGCGAGACTTCGAGGAAGACGAGTATTATGAAGATGATGCTTATTACGATGAAAACTACGAGGATGATCAATATTATTATGAAGAAACTGAGGCAGGCAATTACTACGATGATCCGGACGTATTAATCGTACATGATTATGATCCTTTTTACAGACCATATTATAGAAGATTTTACTCAAGCTACTATCCTTCAATTTCATTCCATATGTCTTTTGGTTACGGCTATAGTTATTGGAACAATCCATATTGGTGGGATCACTATTATTCGCCTTATTTAGTTGGACCATACTTCGGTTACTATCCTTACCATTATAGTTATTGGAGTTCACCTTATAACTATTATCCGGGTTATTACTACGGCGGTGGTTATGCCTACCAGCCAAGTACTCACAAATGGCGAAATAACCGAACGACAAAATTGAGAGATACCGGACGCGGCAGAAGTGTTGAGGATGACGGCAGAGGAAGAATTATTACAACAGATGGCGCATTACGCGGCGGTTCATCCGATGGCGGAAGAACTGTTAAAAATGGCAGAAATAACGAAAGAGATTTAGATGCCACAAGATCACGCGACGTTGTTGACAATAGAAGAAAAGGTGTAATCCCAAGAACCGGCAGAACCGTTGATGAACCAAGAGATAGAACGACCGGAAACTCGAAATGCTACCGAAAGAACAGCGAAAACTGCTGAGGAAAGAGCCAAGAAAATCGGTCAAATAAGAAGCAAGAATTATGAAAGATATAATATTGGCTCAAGTTCTCGCAGTGCCGGAAATTCTTCTTCAAGGTATACTCGACCGAACAGCTCAAGTCGTGATACGAGAACTTATAGACCGAGTACAAATAATAGTTCGCAACGAAAATCTTATATGAAACCTACAAGAACTTATCAAAAACCTAGCTCTTCGAAAACTAGAAGCAGCAGAAGTTATAATAATTCTTCTCGCTCAAGTTCATCATAGCAGGTCGTATAGCACATCGTCTCGCAGCAGCAGTCGTAGCAGTAGTTATTCGAGACCGAGTAGTTCTTCTTCGAGATCAAGCGGAACAAGATCAAGTTCTACTTCGAGAAGCAGCAGTAGTTCATCATCAAGTTCAAGTAAAGGAAAACGCAGATAATCTATTGTGGAGAGTGTGATGAAAAATAAATTCTTGTTAATGCTATTTGTAATTTTATTGGGCGGAAGTGTTACTTATTCACAGAATATTAACGATGCACTCCGCCTAGCTTTTCCGGGTATCGGATCAAGCGCTAATGCTTTGGGAATGGGCAATGCTTACAATGCGGTAGGTAATAATTTTTCAGGCTCATTTTTTTAACCCGGCGGGACTTGGATTAGCTTCAAGAATGGAATTCAGCGGTTCATTCCTTTATGATTCCTTTGATAACAGTACTGATTTTCTCGGAAACACAACAACTTTCTCAAACAATGTAACTAATCTGAGTCAAGTTGGTTTTGTATTTCCTATGCCTACGAGTCAAGGAAGTCTTGTCTTTGGGCTTGGATTTAATCAATCAAAAAATTTCAACAAAGCATTAGAGTTCGACGGGTTTAATTCAACCAACACATCAATGATTCAATCACTGCTCGGTTTTGGAGATATTTCTGTACGAATTATTTTTAACGGATACCTCGGGAACGCAAACTCCTATAAACGGTAATCTAAATCAAAGTGGGGATATAATTGAAGAAGGAAAGATTAACAATTGGTCACTATCCGGAGCGGTAGAGGTTTCGCCGGGGGTATTCGTCGGTAGTGCGTTAAACATTCTTTCCGGAAATTACAAGAGTGACCGCAGATATTACGAAGACGACACACGAGATTTTTATGATGCCACGTGTAAGAACAGATCCACTCGAACCTTCAACAGCAGATTTTGAAACTTTCTATTTTAATGACGTGATTGATTGGGATATTCAAGGATGGGATTTTAAACTTGGTTTCTTATATAAGCTGCCTAATTTTTTGAAATTTGGAGCTACAGTAAAATTTCCAACAAATTATACGATAAAAGAAAATTATTATGTTGAAGCACGCAGTGAATTCGGTACCGGAACAGTTTACGAAATGGATCCAATTGAAAATGAAGTTGAATACGATATTCAAACACCGTATGAATTTACCGGAGCAATCGCCTATGAAATAGTGGGTTTAACAATTTCTGCAGATGCAACTTTTATCGATTATACACAAATTGAATTTGGTGATGGATTAAACGAAGGACTAGTTAGCCAGAACAACAGAGATATAAAAAATAATTTTAAAGAGAGTATTTAATTATAACTTTGGTTTTGAATACAAACTTCCATATCCGTTCATTACAATACGCGGTGGATTTATTATGCAGCCGTCCGCTTATAAAGACGATCCTTCTGAATTTGACAGGAAAATATGTGACCGGCGGAATTGGAATTATGCCAAACAAAACTCTTTCACTGGATTTTGCCTACGCACACGGCTGGTGGAAAAACTACGGTGATAACTACGGTTTTAATGTTTCCCGAACATTTCAAGACATCTCAACCAATAACTTTATCGTGACTCTCAAATATTTATTTTAGCTCTTTATTCATTCATTAATTAATTGACTTCATTTACTAAGCACCTTATTTTTTCTAAGGTGCTTTTTTTATAGGAGGAAATTATAAAAGGAATTGTAACAAGAATTGAGAGTAAGGATTATTACGTCTTAGATGAAAATAATAAAATAGTCCGGTGCTATCTTCGCGGAAAATTTCAGAAAGAATTTGAGTTAAAGAAAGACAAACTTTTTACGCTGGATATAGTTACCGTCGGTGATCAAGTCGAATTTGAATTGAATCAAGACGGAACCGGAGTTATTCATTCCATAGCGGAAAGAAGAAATTACTTGTCGCGCAAAGCTCCGAGGGTTAAGGGAGCTAGCTTCAGAGGCGAAAGATTAGAGCAAGTAATTGCTGCTAATTTAGATTATCTTTTTATTGTATCAAGCATTAAAAAGCCGCAATTCAGCCACCGCTTAATCGATCGGTTACTTGTTGCCGGAGAAAGTTCGAATGTAGAAGTGATTTTGATCATCAACAAAGTTGACCTCGATAAAAAAGATCACGCAGCTGATTGGAAAGAATTTTATGAAGAGATCGGTTACAAAACTTACTTGTCATCTGTGACGAATAAAGAACTTCCGGCAAAGGAAATAAGAAAATTGATAAATGGGAAAACAAGTGTTTTCTGGGGGCATTCCGGCGTAGGAAAATCTTCGATACTCAATTTTCTTTATCCGCAATTAAATTTAAAAGTGAATGAAGTAAGCGAATACTCAAGCAAAGGAAAACATACAACAGTCACAGTGAGAATGGAAAAAGTTGATATAGAAACTTTCATAATAGATACACCCGGAATAAGAGAAATTGAACCTTATGGAATAACGAAAGAAAACTTGTCACATTATTTCATCAAGTTCGGAGAGTTTATAAACAATTGTAAGTTCAATACTTGTACTCATCATCATGAACCGGGTTGCGCCGTGATGGAAGCAGTAAACGAAGGCAAGATTTCCGAGCTCCGTTATGATAGTTATCTAAAAATGCTCGAGACAATTGAGGATGATGTTAATTACTAAAGCTGCTTGACAAATTTTATCATCTCATCAATGAATTCTTCTACAATATAATTCGGCACTCCATCTTTGTGGCTAGACTTTAATCGCATGTCGCATTGATCATTTATATAATCAATAAGATAAAAATCATTTTTTGAGTCTAGGGCGAACTCACTTGAAAAATAATCCAATTGTGCTACGGAGGAAATTTTGGTCATCATAGTTCCTATTTCATCTAAAAGCGATTGGTCCATTTGACTCGGCTTTAGATCAGAATAGATTAATTTATTATCATCCCACAGCATAGGTAAAACTCTACCAAAAGCCCAAAAGACTCTAAACCAAGCTCGCTGGTTATTTATTGAGGTCGGATAAATCTTTTCCTGAATTAAATATTTATCGTCGCTATTTTCTCGCCTAATTAATTGAATCTCATCAAGCGAACTCACATTTTTATAAACGCCTTCACTGCCTCCGGAGTAGTAAGCCGGTTTTACCACAAATGGTTTCCCAATATTGTCCAATTCAATATCAGTTAAATTCAGAGTCGGTTCGGAATCATAAGAAGGAATTATTATAGTTTGCGGAATTCTCAATCCGGCATCCACTAACTTTTGATGAGCCATTGATTTATCAACCGAGCTGTCAACTTTTGCGTACTCGTTTATTACTCTGCAATCACTTTCGGTTAGTAGTTGAGCAAGTTCGGAAAAGTTTTCATCCACATCGGAAGCACGATCGAGATAGGACCGGAAAAATAATTTCTTTTCTTTTACTAAATTTGTTACTTCATTACAATTATGAGTGGTAATAACAAAAGTAGAAAGGTTTTCTCTTTGGAACCTTTCTTCAATGAGGTGTGTAAACTCAATATCGTAAATCCATTCATATGAAATTGCGAGATCAAAAATCATTCTATCAAAATTATCAAATTTGATTCATTAAGTCGATCTTAAATTTAGTATTACTTGTTATTAGCAATTCGAAAATATATTTTGCGGAACAATTTATGAAATTAAAAATGATAAAAAATTTTACAATATCCTTTCTCACTGCAATTTTAATTAGCTGCGGATCATCTTCTCAAAGCCAATCTCAGGATGAAATGCAATCTAACCAATCTGATAAAGAAGCAGAAAATCGTGCAAAAGAAATGGTGATTTCTGCCTCACTAAGTGAGATGAAAGGAAATTACGACAAAGCGATTAATGAATATCAAACTGCATTAGAATTAAGCCCATCGCCCGGAATTCATTTTTCACTGGGGAAAAATTATTACAGAGTGAATAAGCTAAGCCCGGCATTAAAACATGCTAAAGAAGCAGTCAATTCAGATACGACAAATTCCGAGTATAATTATTTGCTTGCCAATATTTATAAAGCTGCCTCACAGAGAGATTCGGCAGCCAATATTTACGAAAGAATTATGTCAATTGACTCGACCGATGAAACTGCATACTATTCCTTGGCAAAACTCTACGAAAAAGATCAACCTATTAAAGCACTTGAACTTTATGAAAAGTTAATCGACTTAGTTGGACCGGAGTGGAATATTTTAGTTGAGATTGCAGACCTAAACGAACGGATGGGCAACGTTGAAGAAACGATTAAAACAATTGAGGAGTTGACTGAAGTAGATCCTTCGAATCTCAGAATACGAAAACTTTTGATTGAGTCTTATCTCAAAACAAATAAATATGAAAAGGCACTTAAAGAAGCGGATGAACTTTTAATTCAGTATCCCGATGATACTAATCTTTTAGAGTATCGTGCTAATGCTCTAGTTCAATCCGGGAATTGGGAAGAGGGCTCCAAAGAATATAAAAAACTGAGTCGAAGAGATGACATGTCGCTTAATTCAAAAATTAAAATAGGAGCGGCATTTTTCGGCCATGCATCTCAAGATAGTTCATCAATTGAAAGTGCCAAAGAAATTTTTGAAACAATTGACAGCGATACAACTCACTGGCAAGTAAAATTATATTTAGCGCAGATTGCTTTAAGTGAAATGAAGGATTCGGTTGCTGCAGATTATTTTTATGAAGCAGCTGATCTTGCTCCATGGAATCCGCAGATTTTCATGAGTCTCGGCGGTCTGCTGTTTGATACGGGGAGATACGAAGAAGCAATTGAGTTACTCGAACCGGCAATAGAAAGATTTCCCGATGAATTTGTTTTGAATCTTATATTGGGATTATCATTTACTCAAGAAACTCAATATAGAGAAGCTGAACCATATCTGAAAAAAGCTCTCTTAATGGAGCCCGGAGAGTTTACCGCTCTGTATGCATACGGAGTGGTTTTGAATCAACTAGATAAATCCGAAGAGGCATTGATTTATCTGAATCGAGCTCTTGAACAAGATCCCGAAAATGTTTCGTTAATGGGAACTGCTGGATTAATACATGAGAACTTAGGCGACCATCAAAAGTCTGAAGAATTGTATGAAAGAGCTTTAGAAATTAATCCAACAAATGCATTGGTGTTGAATAATTACTCGTACTCACTTGCAGAAAGAGAAAAAGATTTAGACAGAGCTCTTCAAATGGCAAAAGAAGCAATCGCTTTTGATTCTACAAACTCATCTTACTTGGATACGATTGGCTGGGTCTATTTTAAACTTGGTGAATATGAAAAAGCAAAATATTATATTGAAAAGTCACTAGAAATTGATTCGGAAAACGCCGAAGTATTGGATCATCTTGGAGATGTTTATTTCAAATTGAATGATAATGCTAAAGCAAAAGAATATTGGGAAAGCGCGTACGAAATTGATCCGGGACGCGACGGCTTAATGGAAAAAATTGAAAAAGGAAGACTGTGAGAAAAAACATTTTTCGTTCTGTTATCTATATATTGATTTTTACTTTTATTGTAATCGGTTTTTCTTCATGCGTACCGTCAAAACCGGTTGACGAAGAGCGAATTCTGCCTGCCGATAGGTTGATCAAAAAACTTGAAGCAAACAGAAGAAAAATTAAAACCTTTCTCGGAAGCGGAAGGATTAACCTCGATAGCCCTCAACTTACAGCCAAAGCGACATTCCAAGTGGCATTACAAAAACCAGATTCAATTAGGATATCTTTTTATGGACCATTCGGAATTGATCTTGCTCAAGCAGTTGCCACTAAAAGGGATTTCGTTTTTTATGATGTTATAAATAATAAAGTTTATCGCGGTGTAACGAAAGATCTTTCATTGAAAAATATATTTAAAGTCGATCTCACCTTTAACGAACTTATGGATGCATTTGCCGGGGCAGTTGATTTAACCGATAAGTTACGTCGTGAACCGGATGATCTTTTTGTAAATGATAACTCATATTTTTTAACATACTCAAACGAGTTGACCGGCAGAAAAAATCAATATGAAATATTGATAGACGATCTAGCAATTACCAAATACAAAATTATTGAAGAACCATCAAATATAATTCTGGAAGGCAGTTACAAAGATTTCGACATGTTCGAAGATGTACCATTGCCCTATAAAATTGATATAGATTATAAACTCATGAATCAAAAAATTAGTATCGAGTACAGAAATATTAAAGTAAACCAATCACTTCCAAACTTGACAATTAACATTCCAGAAGACGCCGATATAGTAGAATGGTGAAACATTTTACAAAAAGCATAATTCTTATTTTTTTATTCTGCTCAATTATTTTTCCGCAAACAAGCGAAGAAATTGAACAGCAGAATAAACGTCTCGAAAATCTCCGCACTGAAATAACGCAACTTCAACAATCTTTGAATAAACTCTCCGAACAAGAAAAAAACTCACTCGAAGTCCTGCAAACTTTTAACCAACAAAGCACTCTGCTCAGTCAATTGATTGCTCAGTTAAAAAAAGAAGAACGATTAAAAGAAAATGAAATAAACCGGCTGTCAATTTCAATTGACGAACTTGAACGTGAAGTTGAAAAATTAAGAGAGGACTATTCAAAATATGTTGTGTGGTTATATAAAAATAGAAGAGGATCGTTCTTAAAATTTTTAGTCGGCTCCGAATCCATTAATCAAGCACTGATCAGATACAAATACTTGAAGTACATAACCGATGAAAAAGAAGAAACACTCACGAACTTAAAAGAGAAAAAAGCTCAGTTAGAAAATCTAATTGCTCAAAGAGAAAAGAAAAAAAATGCTAAAGAATTGCTTGCTGCAGAAAAAGTAAAAGAACAAAAAACCTTAAGTGAAAAAAAATCTGAGCGAGAGGAACTTCTCACAACTCTAAAAGAAGATCAAGAAAAATTACTTCAGGAAATTGACGATAAACGAAAAGCTGAAATCAAGATCAAAAATATGATTGCACGTTTGATTGAGGAAGAGTGACCAGCGTCAAGAAGCAATGCGTCTAGCAAGAATGAACAATGAAGAAGTAAAACTTGATTATAATTATGATGATTTTGAAAACTTTTCTGCTCTCGAGGGCAGCTTAAATTGGCCGGTAAAATCGGGTAAGATCAGAAGAAACTTTGGCGAAAATAGAAACGAGAAGCTAAACACTGTTACTCTGAATTATGGTGTAGATATTGAAACACCAAAAGAAGAAGAAGTTTATGCGGTAGCAGAAGGAATTGTCTCCGCCGTTGAGTGGATTCCCGGTTACGGAAGTGTTATAATTCTTACACACAAAAACAACTACAGAACTGTTTACGGACATCTTTCTGAGATACACATTAACGAAGGCGACAAAGTAAACGGCGGCACACTATATCGGCAAAGTAAACCAAAGTCTAGAGGGCAACATTTTACACTTTGAGATTTGGAATGAAAGAAACTACCAAAATCCGGAAGTTTGGTTGGTTAGGAAATAATTCGTTATGTAACGTTTTACTTATTACTTTTCTACCGAAATAATCTGTTACTAATTAAAGAAGTAAATTTGTTGAATCTAAAAATGAATTAAAATTCGTATTCAGTTTAGTTTCAAAAGGGCAGTATACACTTTATATTTCTTCGGAATAAAAAATATCTATTTAATCATATTCGCTCTTCTTGCCAGAGTAGCAAGTCCTTCTGAATATGGTCTTATAATTAATAATTTTCGCTTTTTCAAATACTCGACGGCATTTCTGAATTTTGGTTTGGGGATTAACCTTCAGAAAGAAGTTTCATTAAGAAGCCATGAGATCAATGACATACTGGGAACACATTTTTTATAAAGCTATATCACTTTCCAGTTTTATGAATTATGTTTTTTTACTTGAATGTGTTTTTGGGCGTAAATAACCTATTTTTAATGGATCCTTTAGCAGTTTATTTGGCAAGTTTTCAAGAAATTCTAAATTCGTGGTTCATACGGATATACAAAATTCAAGCAATCATTTTTTACTTTATTTGTGTCGAGGCTATTCTTTTAGTATTAATTGGAACTATCTTTTTCTTTAGTTCGAATTACTTTATGTTTTATTAGGCTAATTTGTCGGAATATTTTTTTATCAGATCCTTCTATCAAAAACATTTATAGATTTAACGGGACTTAAGATACAATTTAGCTTTAATCTTAATGTGACGAAGAAATAATATTAAATTCGCTTCCATTGGGAATAGGAATCTTTTCAGTTTTTGTATACGATAAGTGGATATCGTAATAATTCAATCTTTTTTAAGTAACGTACATGTAGCTTTTTATGCTGTCGCATATTCAATTTATAAAATTCCAAGTATAATGCCGGGTGTTGAAATCTAATTCCTTTTTTTTCGAATATTGTTGAGACTTTTAACAAGAATAGTGTTGTAGACAAAAAGCAAATTATATTCATCGGTATAGTGATATTTATTTTATCAATTGTTGTTGGGCTTTTGATATACAGCTTTCTGATCTTACTTATAAAAATAATTTAATGAGATAAATTTGTGGAAAGCTTTTAAAATGATCTAATTATTTTGGTTGTTGCACTACCCGGTTTGATCCTTAATAATTTACCGGTACATTGTTGAATGCTGTTAATATGCAGAAGGAGCAGGCAATGGGAACAATAGTAGGAGTATGTCTTTATAGTAACTCTTGCTCTTCCTATTAATCGAAGCATATGGTGTTTGGGCAGCAGTTTTAAGCACTATTGGTATCAGAATTTTTAGTCTTTTTTATTCAACTACTTTTTATTCTAAAGTATAGGGAATACTTTTTAGTGGGAACACTCAACTTGCAACAAATTTCTTATTGATTGGAGTTATCTATATTGATCCTAAATCTATTCTTGATGTTGCAGTTGGATTTGGCAGATGGGGCATACTATGCAGAGAATTTTTAAGAGTATGGGAAGGGAGGAATAATTCTAAAGATTGGTTTTATGAATTCTATGGAGTGGAGATATTCCCGGAAGCTATCGAAATATTACGAGCCAGTTTTATAACAATATTTATGTTGCTGATGCAACAGAATTTGTAAAAATGGAGCAGCGTTACGATCTAATCATTTTAGGCGATGTTCTTGAACATATCACTAAAGAAAAGGCTGAAAAATTTTATTACAGCGTTCAAGAAATCTAAATTAATGTTCTTTCTTGTTGAATATCCTATTGGTAAATATTGGAAGCAGGTACTAGACAGATGGCAATGCTTACGAACGGCATCTAAGTTTTTGGTCAAATTCTGAGTTTAATAAGGTTGGTTTAATTAGAAAAAAGAAATTCAGAGATTTTGAACATAGAAAATATTCTGTATTTGTTTTTCTCAAAAAAAATCTCACATTAAGAATAGGGTAAAAATTTAGGGACAGCTTCAGCCCTTTTGAATCAATACCCGAACACAAAAGCAAATTTGAAAAATGATTTTTGTTTGTTTTAAAAGAGTTAGTATGAAAGTTTTGTTAGTTGGAAGATATAATTCATCTGAAAATTTAAGCGGGCCAGAAAAGTTGCTAAAAGATTATTCAATGAGCTTGTTAAAATTAATTATGACACTTGTTTCATTGAATATTTTTTTGATGGGAGACAATATAATTTATTGGTATAAATTTTTCGGGAAACAGACTATATCTGAGGAATTTAAATATTATTCGCCTCTGATTGATTTCATTTTTTATATTTCTTCTAAAGATAAACCTGATACAATTCATATTGTTAAGTTTGAACGCTTCCAAATTGTCATTCTTTTTATATAAAGTTTTTCGTGTACGATGTATATACTGTTCATGGAATAATTACTCATGAGATTTAAGTACAAAATATAATTCAATTAAATCTGTTTTTACATCTTTAAAGGATAAAGATTGTAGAATATCTTATTTATAAATTTAGTGACAATTTAGTTTTCCTTTCCCAAAAATCGATAAGTATTGCAAAATACATTTTGCTTCTGACTACAGGAGTTCAATTAATACCTAATGGTATCGATAATATTTTTTTTGAAAACTATAATAAGAAAAGAAAATAATAAAGGAATAAAGGCAGTAGTTGTTGGAGATATTTTTCGAAAGGAAAAAGGATTGGATATTTTTTTAATGAAAGTATTACAAAACGTAGATTGTACGGAATCGCATATTATTAGCAATGAAATATGGCAAATGAATCTAAATTTTTATCAAATTTGAGCTTAATTTGGCATTCTAAATTTGAGACAAAAGAATACGCTACCTTTTTAACTGATAAAGATATTTTATATTCTATCAAGTAGGTACGAGCCTTCTCCCAATTCGCCGCAGAAGGAGTGGCTTCCGGTCTTATCCCTTTTTTAACTTTGGAAACAGGTTTATCAGAGATTATATCTCATATCAATGTGGTTTTTATTTTTCTTTAGGATTGAATCAGAAATGAATACCTTCCACCTTCTCTGAAAATAAAGAAAAAAATATTACATGGCAAGAATGAGCTGCGAGAAATTGTTGCAATTGACCTGGACAAGCATCAATAAAAGGTATATGGGATTATACGAAATGTGAAAAATATCGTTGAAAAAATCATAGCACAACAACTTGATATAACAATATGGAGTTTTGTTAGAATGGGATTTATTAATTGCTTATACATAATTTTTCTATGTTGATAATTATTAAATTGGCACAAACTATCAAGTTAGAGAGTCAAAGTATTGGGAACAGAATATGAAAACTTGAAGGAATAAAACTGATTAATTTCTAGGTTAAATCTTGAATATACTATTTTTAGTAAATAACTTGTCAAGTAAATGGTATCAGTAAACATCTTTACCATTTGATTAAAGGCTTACTTAAAGTATTATCCCAATAATGAATATTTTATTTAATTGGCGGGGAATGCTATAGAAAATTTCAGAGAATTAGAAATACCGGTATTTATTGATAAGACTATTAGAAGTAACATGAATCACGTACTATTTTTGGCTATGCAAAGGAATCAAAAATCTTTATAGGTTTGTAAAAAAATATAATATTAATATTATCCATTCTCATCATCATTATGCTGCTAATATTGCCTCAGTAGTTTCGAAAATTTACAAAGTGAAAAGACGAACTAATGACGGGCTCTATTTTAGATTGGCAAACTCAATCATTTTAGTGCTGATCATATAATCGCAGTTAATGAACATATTCTTGAGTATCTAGTTAAGAATAAAATACGAAAAAGAGATAATGTTTCATTGATCCCTTATGGTTTTGAAATCCTGAACAAAAGAATAAAAAAAAAAATAAATTAAAGTGATAGCTGGTGGTCGATTAATAAAAGAGAAAGGATTTGAGATCTATCTAAAGGCTGTTGCAATGTTACCACCGGAAGCAAAGGATTCTGCTGATTTTTTGCAAGCAGGAAGTGGTGAAGAGGAACAAATCTTAAAAGAGTTAAATAAAAACCTTAATGCAGGAGTTAAATTCTTAGGATTGAAAATCACTTCCAGAAATATCTTGAAGATACAGATATATTTGTAATGCCCACTTTATCGATGGCAGAAGGATTCCCAACAGTTATAATTGAAGCCGCTTTATCAAAAAACTTAATTATTTCAAGCAAATTTAGAGGTTATGACTTTGTACTGAATTAATGAAAATTCCCTTCTTTTGGAGCGGGCAATGTTGATGAACTTTCTGATCAATTAACAAAAGCACTAACAAACTTAAAAATCACTCTAGCAAAATTGATCGTCTTTATAAAATTACTAGCGAACGATTCAGTATTGAAGAAATGATTCATTCCACCAATTTATTACATCATTTTAGCGGCCACGGGAATTTATATCGGTACTAATGACTACATACAATGACTATAATACCTCAATGATTCCATTAACAGTGTTCTAAATCAATCATCTCAGATTTTGAATTTATAATTATCGATGACGGTTACAGATTGATACAGTAAGTATTGTAAAGTCATTTACCGATGATAGAATTCGTTATTATAAAATTGATCACGTTGGCAGAAGAAGGCATTAAACTATGGTTTAAGAAATTGCAGTTACTTACTGGTAACGCCATGTTAGATGCTGATGATATTTCGCACTAAGTTCTAGACTTGAGAGATAATTAAAGCAAATTAAAAATTTCAGTCATATTGTCTTTCAAGTGCATTCGTTTTTGAAAAAATAAAATATTGTTTCCCATATATACACCCAAACTTCTTAATCAAGGGATGATGAAAATTCATCACGTATTGTTAATAGTTCTGTTTGTTTTAACAAGTACTTTATTTTGGAAAATGGGGTGATGATGAGTCACTTGAGTTAGGTGAGATTATGACTTGTTTTTAAGACTAGCTAAAAAAGCAAAATATAAGCCTCTTAATGAAGTATTAGTTTTGTATAGATGGTCAAAGGATTCATTATCACGTCGAAATTTTAAAGAGAAAGTATTAAACACATATAAAATTCAATCTAAAGATTTGCAAATTTATTGATACAACTATACAAATTCTACTCAAGATCTACTCAATATCTGGAAAGCGGATGGTGGGAATTTTATTACGGTCAGAAATCCATTGCACTAAAAATTCAGGTTCAAGAAAAATCCCATAATGAAAGACAAGAGGATAATTGCTGCATTACTCCTAACCTTTTTACCTGATAAATATTTATATATATATTGAAATATGATTGGATACCGAGAATAAAAGTATTCGTTAACATCAAAAAAAGTTAAAAATTACAAAGAGAAATTTTTACTTTAACGCTGAAAAAGCCTTCAAATCGGTAATAAATCAAGAAATTGTTTGTAAAATTTTGTATTGTCAATTCAATATTAAATTTATTTGAAACAGTAGTTAATGCATTTTGTGAATATGATTTATAACTTTCATTGCCACTAATTGAGTTCAATATTCTTTTATATTTTCTTTATCGTTTCTCTTGAAAAGTAAAATAAATCCATTTTTTTGTGTTCAACAATTTCATCTAAACATTCCAAATTTGATGCAATAACCGGTATCCCAATGACATTGCTTCAATCAGTACCATTCCGAATGCTTCATTATTTTTTGATAAATTACAAGTGAATCTATCTCTGAGCAAATAGCTGTTTAAATCAGCCAAAGGTTCTTTAATTTCTACAGATCCCATTATATTTTTTCCCTCAATAAATTTTATCATTTTTCGCAAGGAATCTTCTCGAATAGAAGCAATTTTATATTACCATTGTACTTTAAGCTTTTGCAGAGTTCAATTGTCTCCAGCAATACCTCGCTCATAATCGAACCTTCCAACATAGCCAATGTTAATGTTTTTCTATATTCTTTGTGAATATGTGAATTTGGAGGAACACCATGGTAAATTACTTCTAGCTCTTGAACTTAATCTTTTTGGTAAATCTGACATTGCTATTTTTACGTAACTGCGATTACTCTGTCAGCAAAAAGAAAATTGTTTGTAGACGAATTAAAAATGGTATGATGTGTATATACTATTTTCACATTTTCGCGAGTTAACCAAATGAGTAAAACTAAATAATGAAATTAATTCTTTGATGATAGTGAAGCACATTAATTTTTGTTTAATTATTATTCACCATTTTTTGAAAACAAATTATATGTGTCCACGGAATAAATAATTTTGGCGGATCAATATTTATTACCTCAATTTTTTTGTCAATATAATCATTATTATTAAAAAAACTTGTCGTTCTGACAATACCCGTATAATCACAGAATCGCACCAATTTGTTAGAATATTCAATTGTGCTTCTTTCGGCGCCACCGATGTCAAAACTTTTCAATACATGTAATATTCTTATACTCATTAAGCAATTTTCTTTTTTATCAATTTCTCCACTTGAAAATAGAATGGAATGTCTTTAATTATATACTTGATAAATAATCTATTTGGATTAACTAACAATTCTCCAAATTTGATCTTACCCCATCCCTTGAAGAATAATTGGGCTTCTTTGTGCTCCAGAAAAATAGTCTACCGCTGCACCAACCCCAATGCTTTACTTTGCTCCGATCTGGGCTCTTTAAATATTGATCATCCCAAACTCCTCTGCCGCGGACATCCAAGAGCAATTATTAAAATATCAGGTTTATAATTTATTGCTTCTTCAAATACGATAAAATTTGATTCTTCGGTCAATTCAAAATTTAATTCCGGTGATAATACTTGTATCTTGTTGTATAAGGGGATATCTTTTAATAATTCGATTGACTAATTTTTCCTTAGAATTCCATTTTCATCAATTATTGTTATACGTACATATTTTATTTGCTGCGGTTGAAATAATTTAATAATATATCGTTACCGGTTATACGCAGTACTTTCTCCATATTTTTTTTCTTAAGATAATGCAATTCCAAACCCGTCAACTAATATAAGATTATGATTCTCGCAAATTTGCTTATAGATGTTATTTTCATCAGCAATTCGAAGGTGATCTAAGTTAAATGTGATTATATTTGATGAAGAGTCATTGTAAAATTATAAATTAGCTTTGGGATTACATTTTCTCAACTTTTGCTATATCAATATTTAACAATTTATACGATTTTTCCCATATCTTAATTGATGAATAATCTATAACCATTAAATAGAGATGCACCATAATTCTAAAAATATAAATATTTTGGTTTTTGTATCGCTGTTTTTATTTTCTAACTATATGCTCTTTGCACAAAATTCCATGCAGTATAAATAGTATATATCTAAATATGAAAGCTGATTTTTATAATCAAGAATAGGATATAAAAATAACATAAAAATAATCGATTATCATGAATTTATAGACCCTACTGAGGTGGGTAACTTTAAACTCCCATCGAAATCTTATCTCAATTCCAAGGAATACCGAACCCGAGTTAAATGTAATAAAAAAAACTTCTAGAGTTATTGAAAATGCAATACCGGCAGTTAATCCGGAAGCCGTTGGTGTTAACGATTCAACAATCATTTATCGTAAAATTTGAAACACCTGCTCATCAATTTCAAACTGGATTAAAGCCTATCGCCGAACTTGGCAGAAAATTTTGGTGTGCAAGAGATTTTTATTGTGTTGAGGTAACGTTCAACTCCCATCAGTTTGATCCAAGTAACAATTCAATCATTATTTACGAAAAAGTGAGATTGAAAAATAAGCTTCAGCGATGATTTAAAGATTTCTGAACCATCAACAATAGAAATTAAATCATACTTACTACTTATTAAAAGACATAATTTATAATCAAAACATTTCAGATCAATTTCGTTCAAATAGAGATGATCTTAAAATTACGAATTTGGAATTCTGCATTAATTATAATAACAATTACATAAAGATTGCAGTCTGCTGAAAACGGTATTTTCAGAATTAGTGCAAATGATCTTGATAGTATAGGAATTACTGATTTAATATAAATCCTCAGACAATTCAAATTTATGATAGGCAGAGAACAAGATATTTATGTATACGGACGGAAGATGGAGTCCTTGATGATGATGACTATAGAGAAGTTTACGGAACAAAAAACTATTCTTAAACTGATCACCATACAATCAATGCTGATGATCAACCATACAATAATGACTTGACATTTACACCGATACTACTTATTATTTTCTAACTTGGGAGAAATAATATGGCCAGAATCAAATTCGACAATTCAATGATAAATGATGTTGAAGATGAATTAAACTATCACTCCAGTTTAATTCATTTCCGAAGAAAATACTATGTATCAAAATTTCAATAACAACCAATTACTAAATCAAGCACCCATTGGCATAAAAATAAAGCTGTATTCGGCTTGATAATCACGGCAATAGTATTTTTATAAATCTGTCAGATGTCTATCCTAATGTTGATGGAAAATATCACTTCAAACTTGTAAGTGCCGGTTCCAATATTACTTCAAATTCGCATCAAGTTGTGCTTAGGTTTAATTCGGCAAAAAGATTGATTCACAGAATATAGAGAAATACTTTTATTAGAAGCATTAATGCACGGTATTGTTGATGCATCTTTATTACAAAGCGACAATAATACTGTCAATGTTCAGAATTTTCCAAATGGGACATTCCCAAACTTTCTGCTATGACTGGTACGAAATAGAATACCCACGCTACAATAAATTAGTGAATGACTCATTGATTATTACTATCCCGGATGGTCTTAATAATGAAGTTGTGCAACTGAAGTTTACTAATGCCAACGAAAGCGAATATGAAATATTCAAAGTTTCCGGCAATTCAAAAAGATTGAAAATTATTCCGTTAATAATGGAGAATTAACTTTTGTTGATACGGTAAGTTCGGGTGATAGAATATGCGGTTTTTGGTGCAAATCAAATTGCAACTCCCCAAATGGAATACATAGGACAATTTACAAACCTTAGAGCAGACACTTCACCAGCCGACTACATAGCTATTAATCCGGAAACGTTTACTCCCGGTGTAGAAAACTATCTCAACCAAATTGAAGATTTGTATGACTTAACAACGAAAAGAATTTCAGTTCAAGACATTTTCAACGAATTCGGCTACGGTTATCCAACACCCGGAATCAATTAAAGAGTTTGCGCAATATGCATTTAATAATTGGAGTAGTCCAAAACCTTCTTACCTTGTTCTGTTCGGGGATGCTAATTATGACTACAAAGATTACATTTATAATAATGTAGGAGTCAAGTTAAGCGAAAATCATATTCCTTCTTTCGGCAACCCGGTGAGTGATAACTGGTATGCAATATGGGGTGACGGACCGTTTATACCGCAGCTGAAAGTAGGAAGAATTCCCATGCTATCGGTGGCTGATCTCAACTATTATTTACAAAAAATTACAAACAACTATAATTCGGATTTTTCGGAATGGAATAAAAAGGTATTTACTTTCTTCCGGGGGAGTTGGCAGTAACCCGTCGGAGTTAGAGCGTCTCAAAGCCGCTAATGATTCACTCATTTCTCGAGTAATTGAACCTCGTCCTATTTCGGGTAATTATCATCATTTTTATAAAACTACAGATCCCATTTCCGATTTTGGACCTTACACTCCGGCTGAAATCAATGATGCAATAGATGATGGCGGTGTTTTTATTTCTTATGTAGGTCATAGTGGCACAGCTACTTGGGATAATAGTATAAATGATGTTACACAGTTAAAAAATAATGTAAATCGTAATCCTATAATCAGTGATTTTGGTTGTTCGACTAATAAATACGCGGAGCCGGATATTGTCTGTTTCGGCGAAAGATTCTTGTTTAATAATGACGGTCAAGCTCTTAATTATATTGGTAATTCATCACTCAGGTTTTGTTTCTACCGCAGTTTCTTCACCAAAATATTTTTATGAATCATTTTTAACTGACTCACTTTTTGAAGTCGGCAATGCACATATTAATGTAAAGAATAGACTATATAATATTTTTGGCAACTCAAGTCTATTTAAAGTTTTCGCTTTGTCAAATGTTATCTTAGGTGATCCTGCGGTGAGATTAAAAATACCGCATTTTCCTAATCTTACTTTTGATGATAATCCAATTTTAATTGATAATGCTGAGTTTAATGATTTAGAAGATTCATCCGAGATATCTATAGTTGTTACAAATCTTGGCAGGGCAGATCAACAACAATTTACTATCAAGATCGAGCATTTCTTTGAGGATGATTTGATTAATACTAGACTGCTTTCAAGAATATTACCCGGATATAAAGATACAATTTCAACATGGATTGAGACAAAAAGTTTAGCAGGTGAACATAAGTTAAGTGTCACTCTAGACCCGGAAAATCAAATATCCGAATTGGACGAAACGGATAATATTTTTTCGAATACGTTTACTATTTATTCTTCCGAACTTAAGGACCTAATTCCTTATACAACTACTAACGGTTCTTTACATCAGTTAAACATATTGAATCCAATTTCTTATTCTAATACTGAGTTTAATATACTTACTCAAATTTCAGATAATATTAATTTTTCCGATCCACAATTGATTACCGACTTGGCTGAGAACTTGGTTACAAAAATTGAGCTGCCTAATTTATCCGGAAAACGAAATTGGATACGCTACAAAATTGATGTTCCGGAAACAGAATTTTCAATTCCTAAATCTTTTTCAACTATGAAGAGTGATAATTTCTTTTTGAGCGACGAATATGCATTTAGTTCCCAATTATTATCCGGACTCGAATATTCGGAATCATCACTTAAGCTATCGATAGATTCTTTAGATATTTCGGTTCTTTCTGCCGGTTGGTACGCCGGAGCAACATGTGTTATAGCAAAAAATGGAATAAACCTGCTTGACAATTCCTTCTTTGCCGGAATGGGTATCGGTAGTTTTTGACTGATGTTACAATGGCAGTTGATACCGCCACTTGGTTTCAATTATTTGATAACAGGCCAAATGCGTTGGCTCTTACTGAACTAATCAATAATATTCCGGGAGGGAAGATTGTTGTAATGGGAGTTTCCGATGATGGTCAACATCGATTGATAAGTGAATTGCGTACTGCTATCAAAACTCTTGGAAGTGAAGTTATAGATCAATTACAATTCCGTGGTTCCTGGGCAATAATAGGTCGCAAAGGCGCTTCGCCGGGCGACCCGGATATTATTGAAGAAGTTAAAGGACCTTATGACGGTTCCGTTTATTTAGAAAAGGAATACATTGTTCCGAACCAAACCGGTTATTTAACAACCGAAAGACTCGGACCGGTTTCAAGCTGGGATACACTTTACGTCAATCACGAAATACCTAATGGCGCTTCGATTGATGTGATTCCTATCGGTATAAGAAAGAGTCAGCAAGAAGATACTCTTTCTACTTTTTCGTTGAGTTCACAATATACTTCATTGGATTTTATTAACCCGAATACTTATCCATACTCTAAGTTGAGATTCAAGTTTACTCAGAACGCTCAAGCTGAATCTCCAACTATCTCAGAAATTGGTGTAAGTCACCGCAATGCACCCGAACTTGCTATCAATTATCAAGTTGCTAATATCGCAAAAGATACTGTGATGCATGGTGAGCAACAGAATTTAAGTTTTAGGGTGAGCAATGTTGGTGAAGGCAGGGCATTTAATTTCCACAACAAAGTTGATCTTTATAAAGATAATATTTTTCAAAAAACTTTATTAGATAGTATTATCGCTTACGTAAATCCGGATACTTTTGAAGTAATCAACCTATCATATACGTTGTTAGCAGAAGATGGCAAAGGTAACTTTAAATTTCTTATTGAGTTAGATGCCGGCAATAAAGTGGTAGAATTATACGAGGACAATAATAAATTTGAATTACCATTCATTGTTGTTGAAGATACAGTAACTTCAGTCGCATCAGCTTTGGTAAGTGCAAGTTTTGACGGATACGAAATTTATGATGGGGATTACGTTTCTCCCGATCCGCAGATTGATGTTTTTCTCGATTATCAAGGTTCATTCAACATAACCGATACCAACTCGGTTAGAGTGCTTTTAAATCAAAAGCAAATTAGTCAATCTCAATTACGATATAAAGAATGATACTCAACAAAAACGATTGACCTTATCCTTTACGCCTCAATTAGAAAACGGCGATTATACTCTTTCCGTGATGGGAGATGATCTTAGATCAGCCAATGACAACAACTCAAATTTTGTACGTTTCTTTAAAGTCTCAAATGAATCAAAAATTTTATATCCTTATAATTATCCGAATCCCTTCAACTCTATCACACATTTTACTTTTAAAACTCACAAAAGTACCTGATCAAATAAGGATAAAAATTTACACTGTTGCAGGTCGATTAGTTCGGGAAATAAACGTTTATCGTGATCAACTTAACTTCGATTTTAATAGAATATTTTGGGATGGCAGAGACGAAGATGGTGATCTTCTGGCTAACGGGGTTTACATCTACAAAATTATCAGCGAAGATGCCGGAGATAAGGTAACCATTACCAACAAACTTGCAATTGTTCGTTAGCGACTTACCGTTTTAGAAATAGTCACAAATCAACTATCTTTCGCTATTGAATTTATTACAATTACCCAAAAGGTGAGTAAATGAAAAAGTTTTTATTTATTGTAATTGTCTCGATGATCTTTTCTAATACTCTTTTTGCGCAGCTTTATACTTTGCGTGAAAACCAAGGTATGTTGGATGGCGGATTCGGAGTTACTTGGATTGACGGTCAACCATTTTATTCTTTTTACCTTCGACCCGAATTTGCTTTTTCTAAAATTGGTGTGTGGATTCGATTTCAAACTTGAGTACGGCACGGACGGGAAAGTGAGAACAGAAAACTTCAACGAGTTTTCGGATTACTTGAGCATCATTCGTTACATCCGTTATGGATATAAAGGTGATCCTTTTTATGCTCGCCTTGGTGCATTAGATTATGCAACTTTAGGGCATGGCAGCATAATGTACCTTTATAACAACAGTCTAAGTTATGATACTCGTAAAGTTGGTTTAGCGTTTGATGTTGACTTTACAACATTCGGTGTTGAAACTGTTTACTCCGCTTTTGGTGAAGCTGGTATAGTAGGATTGAGGGGGTATGCTCGACCTCTTCAATTTACTGATTTACGTTCAGTCCCAGTTATCGGACAGCTGGAAACCGGAGTGAGTGTTGTTTCCGATTTCCATCAAAAAGCAGGTGTCGTGCAAGGTAATTATGATCCGGCGGAAAATAAATTCAATGCAACACAGGACGAAGGAAGCATCACAATAGTTGGTTTCGATATCGGTTTACCAATTGTGAATACATCAATGCTGAACCTGGATCTTTATTTTGATTATAACAAGATCATAAACTTTGGGGACGGAGCTGCTACAGGTTTTATATTCTCATTAAATGGATTGGGCTTAGT
The DNA here is from genome assembly GCA_034521465.1 of Melioribacteraceae bacterium. Taxonomy (GTDB): domain Bacteria; phylum Bacteroidota; class Ignavibacteria; order Ignavibacteriales; family Melioribacteraceae; genus SURF-28. Next base: position 488,633 of record JAXHMN010000011.1, read on the forward strand.
TGACATTCGAACAAGATTGGAAAGAAGAATTAACGGTGATGAATATATACCTTCTTACTTTAACTCGTTTTATGAAATTGAAAGGTTCCGATTAGACAAGTCATCAAATACATTTATGAGTAAAGCTCAAGCGTTAAAAAATGCCGGTCCGGCGGGGAATGGATGGTACGGGGAATTACTAATTACACTGCTCGGTACCTTTGATGTTTTAGGTAGCTATCAGAGATTGGATAAAGATCCTAAGTCTGGAATCTTGCATATACATACTGAGATTATGCCGGAAGGAATACCGTATGTTTTTAGAGCCGGTTATGATAAAGTAAATATTAGAAACGAAAAAGATCTTTTCAAACTAGACGATCGTTCATATCTCTTTGCTGAATTAGGATATAAACCGCTTCCTTATTTAATAGTTTCTCTTGTTTATCATTGGACGTTCACACCAATAAGAGATGCTGATAATAACGTGCTGGATTATGAACCACAAAAGAAAATTGAGCCGAGAATTTCATTTGTATATCCACTCAATTTTTAGAGTGTTGACTTTATAAATGATTTAAATTCTTGAACGCTCTTGAATAAATAATCCGGATTCATTGCTGGGATTTCATCAGCGGCATAGCTATCCCAAATCACAGCAGCAATGGGTACTTTAGCATCTTTCGAAGCAGTTATATCATGCGGTGAATCACCGATCATCAATATTTCGTCTGATTTATTATTAAAGTATTCCATGACTTTAAATAGTCCATCCGGTGCCGGTTTATGTCCGGCTACATCATCCCCGGTAACAATCAATTCAAAGTAATCTTTCATCCCAAGTTTTTCCAAAGTGATCTCGGTGCTTTGTTTACCTTTGCCCGTGAATACCGCTAAGTTTTTTCCGCTTGATTTTATGTCATCGAGAACCTTATCTAATCCGTCAAAGGTTTTTACCATCTTTTCGTGTTCGTTAGTATAAAAGTCGAAATAATCATTGCGAGCAATGTCGTAACGATCTTTCATCCATTCCTTTAAAATCACATCTTCTGTCGGACCGAAAAGTGAAATGATTTCTTCATCTGTAACTTTTTTCTCAAGATATTTTTCAGCTACATAACGAAAGGTTTCAAAAATTAGTTTGTTAGTGTGAGCGAGCGTTCCGTCTACGTCGAATACATAAGTTTTAAATTGAGGCATCATTTTCCAACATTTTAAAAGTGAAATAATTCCATCATGTGATGCGATGATTAGTTTATCTTTATCTATAATTTTAACAGAATGAATCGTTGAGTTAGTTTTTCGATACAATTTATTAATTCGATATTTTGAATCTATGTGATAAACAAAACCCACGTCATTCCCAAAATAAATATCGTCGTTAGTTTCTGTTATATCGGAATTCGTATAATGTTTTCCGATTTTCGTGTATATCTCTTTAACCCAAGTTCCGAGTTCAGCCGAGAGGATATGAAATCTATCATCACTGCTTTTTGCATAGAGTAATCTTCCGTCCTCTGAAATATTTAACGAAGTTGTGAGATTATATTTATCATATTCCCAATTCTTTTTACCGAGAAGTATATTGAACGAAAATAATTTTCCGTTTGAAAGTGCTATAAATATATTATCATAATTAGTTACCGGATCAGAAGCGTAGATGTTTTTTTCATTTTTTCCGGTAAGTTTTGCTTTCCAAGTTAATAGACCGGTTGCCGAATTAAGTGAGTAGATATTTCCGTCGAGAGAATAAAAGATTACATGATCTTTGACGAACAGTGGTTTTCCAACAATTGCTCCGCCCGCTTCATTGAATCGCCAATGCTCTTGTAAAGTTTCTAAATCGTAACAAAACAACTCACCATTTCCGGTCCCTATTAAAACTGCCGCTTCTGATTTGGTTTGTTTTGGAATCATGAAATTTATTGGACCGTTGAAATCAAAACTCGCAAGATCGGAAGTGATGGGAGAATCAAAACCTAGTGTTTGAAGTAATTTGCCGTTTCTTGAGTCAATTGTTTCTAGGTCACCTTGAATAGTTGCAACCGCCAGATAATTATCTCTTACGGTTGGAGAAGAGTAAACATATCCAAATGAAAAATATTCCCAAAGTTTTTTACCGTTTGTGTTCAGACAAACAACTTGACCGCTTACATCAGCGGCGTAGATTCTGTCGTTATTCACACTAATTTTTGAAGCAAGCGAATAACCCAAATCAAAACTCCACTTTTCTAATTTATCAGGATCATAAGTTGTGTTGGTGTTTCTCTCAGTAAACGCACGACCCTTAATTACAATTTTCTCTTGATCAATTAGACTTCCATCCAGTCTGTGGGTAATAACATTAAGCGTATCTGAATTAAGTGAAATGACCTTTATCGCTTCACTTTTTCGTTGATTATTTTTTGAATTAACTAAAGTAATTCTATCTTTTTCAATTGTTCTATTCGAATTCAGCGGAGCTAAAATAAATTTTACTTTGGTAGTGTCTAGTAGTTCAACAGCTTGATCGAAATTTTTAATATCTGTCGGTGAGTTATTCAAAATCAGAACAGCAGAAAAATCATTTTTGTTTTGTGAAGATTTAAGAAAATTAAAAACTTCTCTTTCGAAAAAAGGATCGGGAGTCCAAGAAACTACGCTGTTCAATCCAAGTACCTTTAATGAATCCAAATTTCTGTTGAAATTGAACTCTCCAAAAGTTTCGTAAAATTTTTCTCTTGCCCCTCTATCAAACAGAAATTCATATTGAGACGGCATGAAATAAACCGGAGGGGATATCTTACGTATTAAATTTTGTGTTTCACGATCGTTAAATTTTAATTCGGATTTAATGTTATTGAATACGACAAAATCTAAATCCTCAAATTGATTAATTGTGTTAATCAATTTCGTGAAGTTTTCTACTCCGTCTTGTGAATTTAAACTGACGCCATCGGTTACGGCAAAACGCAAATCCTGAGCTAGTGAAATTATTTGCAGTGTTAAAACGAATAAAATTAAGTAAAATATTTTAATGGTTGTTTTCATGATGGATTCAAATCTACAAAAAATTTAGAATCCTACAGAAATAAATCAATTTGAAATGGTTTTGAGGGCTTAAAGAATAATTACCGGATGAGTTTAAATTGATATTCGAATGACCTCTTCATATATTTAAAATCTTTATTTTTTGGAAAAAATGAAACATATAAGAAATTTTTGCATAATAGCTCACATTGATCACGGAAAATCGACTTTAGCCGATGGCTTGTTGGAAAATACGCAGACCATCACCGTACGTGAACGTCGCGATCAACTACTAGACAGCATGGATTTGGAACGCGAACGTGGAATTACCATCAAGTCCCACGCCATCAAAATGAAGTATAAAGCCAACGACGGAAATTTATACACGTTGAATTTAATTGACACACCCGGACACGTTGATTTTTCGTACGAAGTTTCGAGATCACTCGCTGCGTGTGAAGGGGCATTACTTATTGTTGATGCAGCGCAGGGCGTTGAAGCTCAAACAATCAGCAATCTTTACTTGGCAATTGAAGGCGGTTTGGAAATTATTCCGGTAATTAACAAGATTGATTTACCAAGTGCGATGACTGATGCAGTGAAATCACAAATTGTCGATTTGATTGGTTGCGATGAATCTGAAATAATCCTTGCCAGCGCAAAAGATAGAATTGGCGTAAATGAAATTTTAGAAGCAGTGGTAACTAAAGTTCCGCCGCCCAAGGGAGACGAGAACGCACCACTTCAAGCATTGATCTTTGATTCGGTTTTTGATCCGTACAGAGGCGCCGTTGCCTATATCAGAATTTTCAACGGCCACCTGAAAGAAAAAGAAGCAATCAAGTTTTTTGCAAATGACGAAGAATACGAAGCGGAAGAAATCGGAATACTGAGATTAGGTAGAGTGAAAACCAAAGAATTAACCACCGGCGATGTTGGTTATTTAATCTCCGGAATTAAAGATGTTCGTCAAACAAAAGTCGGTGATACGGTAACTACCGTAAAAGGCGGAGCTCAAAAACCGCTGCCCGGTTATAAAGAAGTTAAACCGATGGTTTACAGTGGTATCTTCCCGGTAACCTCGGATGATTTTGAAAATTTACGCGATGCATTGGAAAAATTTACTCTGAATGATTCATCATTAGTATATACACCCGAAACTTCTGCCGCACTCGGATTTGGTTTTAGATGCGGTTTCCTCGGTATGCTTCATATGGAAATTGTTCAGGAAAGGTTAGACAGGGAACATGGACAATCAATTGTAACCACGCTTCCGAACGTTGAGTATATTGTTTATACTAAAAAGGGTGAAAAAGTTATTGTAGATAATCCTTCCGAAATGCCGGAAGTCGGAAATATTGAATCGATTGAAGAGCCGTACGTTAAAGCGCAAGTTGTTTGTCCAAGCGAATATGTCGGTGCTGTGATGCAGCTCGGGATGGAAAAAAGAGGTAACTATATCAACACAGATTATCTTGACCCGACACGAGCAGATCTTCATTTTGAATTTCCTCTGTCGGAAATAATTTTTGATTTTTATGATAAGTTGAAATCGATGACGCGAGGTTATGCATCATTTGATTATGAGTATATCGGCTATAGAGCTTCTGATCTTGTGAAACTTGATATAATGCTCAACGGAGAAAAAGTTGATGCTCTTTCAATGATTGTTCACAGAAGTAAATCATTCGAGTGGGGAAGAAAAGTTAGCTCAAAATTAAAAGAACTAATTCCACAACATATGTTTGAAATTGCAATTCAAGCGGCAGTTGGTTCTAAAGTTATTTCGAGAACCACAATTAAAGCAATGCGGAAAAATGTGCTTGCAAAATGTTACGGTGGTGACATTACAAGAAAACGAAAGTTACTTGAAAAGCAGAAAGAGGGTAAACGACGGATGAAACAAGTCGGCAATGTTGAAATTCCTCAAGAAGCATTTCTAGCGGTTCTCCAAATTGATGATTAAACCAACCTAAGAAGATGTCAAAGGATAAAATTAAATCTTTCTCCTCACGGAGATTTTTACGGCTTTTAGTTTTAGCAGCTCTGCTTGCGTTTATTTCGAAAATTTTTGTTGCAGAAGCTTATCGCATTCCAACTTCTTCAATGGAGAATACGCTTTTTGCCGGAGATTATGTTATAGTAAATAAACTCTTCTACGGACCGCGAACCCCGGAATATTTACCTTTTACGTCAATTGAAATCCCTTCAGTAGCATTCCCAATGAGCTCGTCAATTGAAAGAAATGAAATTCTTGTCTTCGAATACCCGAACATTCTTAAAGGTGATTTAATCGATGATAAAGCGAATTACATAAAAAGATGTGTGGCTTTACCCGGCGATACACTCACTATTATTAATCGACAATTATTTGTAAACGGAAAAGATCTGAAGAACCCTCTCACAATAAAATTTTCGCGAAATAAATCAAAATTATTTGGTGTGCCTAATCAATCGATCTTCCCAAACGATTCGGATTGGAATGAAGACAATTACGGACCAATTTTAATTCCCAAAGAAGGACAAGCTGTTAAACTTTCTTCGAGAAACCATCAACGCTGGTTTGATATTATCAAATACGAAAATCCCGGTGCAGAAATTTCCATAATTAATAATGATCTTTTTTTTAATTCGGAAAAGTTGAGTGAATACGAGTTTAAAAGTGATTACTACTTTTTTCTCGGTGATAATCGGGACGAAAGTTTTGACAGCCGATACTGGGGATTTGTACCGAAGAAATGATAATTGGAAAGCCACTCCTGGTTTATTGGTCAATTGATCAAAGTGAAGGGTCAATAAAACAAAAATCATTTTGGGAAGCTATCCGCTGGGAAAGAATCGGAACGAAAGTAAATTAGGTATTCAATTTTCAATTGAAATTAAACCGTCTTTGATTTATAATAAAAAGTAAAACAATGAAAAAAATAATCCTTTTTTTAATATTAGCATTTTCGCTTACTGCACAAGAAAAATATTTGATTTTCTTTGAAGACAAAGGTATTAGCGAAGAACAATTCAATGAAAATCCGCAGAGATTTTATAAAACTGCAACAACACATCTTTCCGAACAGGCAATTGAAAGAAGAAAGAAAAAACTTGGTGATAATTATATCACATTTAAAGACTTTCCGGTTAACCAATCCTATATTGATGCTTTGAAATCAAGCGGAATTAAAGTTGATAACATTTTAAAATGGTTTAACGCTGTTTCAATTTATGCGAATGATAATCAGATTGCTAGTCTCAAGTTGCTTCCATTTGTTGATAGAATTGAAAAAGTTAAGACGTTCAAAGTAGACAGAATTCATGACGAACTTGAGAAGGAGAGTAGTGTCGGTAGAATATCAACTTATAATTTAGATTACGGAAACTCATTGCCTCAAAATGAACTCCATGATATTCCGATAGTGCATGACGCCGGGTTTAACGGTGAAGGAAAAATAATTGGTTTTCTCGACAGCGGGTTTGATTGGAAAGAACATCCGGCTTTGAGAAATTTAGAAGTTATTTATGAATATGATTATGTTTTTGACGATCCGAACACAGCTAACGAATCTGAGGACGTACCCGGACAAGATGGACACGGGACATCAGTTTTTTCTATTGCCGCCGGTTTTGATGAAGGAGAATTAGTGGGTCCAGGTTATGGTGCATCTTTCATGTTAGCAAAAACCGAGGATATCGGGAGTGAGAAAAAAGTTGAGGAAGATAACTTTGCAGCAGCGGTAGAAGATTTTGAAGCAATGGGTGCCGATATCATTACTGCTTCGCTCGGATATTCATTATTTGATGAGGGTGAAGGTTCTTACACTTATCAAGATATGGATGGAAAAACCACTCTCGTTGCGCGTGCATATAATTATGCATTTGAGCTTGGTGTTGTTACCGTAGCCGCGGCCGGCAACGAAGGCAATTCAAGTTGGAGACATATTATTTCACCGGCTGATGCTTTTGATGTGTTGGCGGTAGGCAATGTCGACACTACCGGAACTTTACGAGGTTCAAGCAGCAGGGGACCGACGGCTGACGGAAGAATAAAACCGGAAGTAACGGGAATGGGTACAAATAACTATCGAGCAAATTCATTTGGTACATACTTCCAGCATTGGAAGCGGCACTTCATTTGCTGCGCCAATGGTTGCCGGAATGGCTGCGCAGCTTCTTTCCGCTTTCCCTTATTTAACAAATGCCCAAGTGCGCGATATAGTTTTAAGAGCCGGGGATAATTTTGACAATCCAAATAATGATGTAGGTTATGGTTTGCTTTCTGCTCAACGAGCTGTTAATTATCCGAATATTTGGAACGACGGCGGCTTTTATAAAATAAATAAACTGTTTGTCGGAAAGGATATTGATTTAACTAAAACTGTTACAATAAACTATTTTGACCTTGGAGGGACAACCTCACTCAGTTGATTTGACTGAGAACAACGGCTACTTCACTTTTGATATTCCGACTGAATTTAGTACCGGAGAGCAGATAGCTTTTTATTACACTTACTTCGATAATAGTAATTCAATGGTGACCGAACCGGAAAATTCAAATTATCTTCTTACCATGTCTGCATTGACTGATACCAACGGCTTTAATAATGATTTACCTTCTTATTTTGAGTTAGTTCAAAACTATCCAAACCCTTTTAACAACAGCACAAAAATAAGAATCAGATCGAATGAGGGGGGTATTGGTAAACTTATTATCTACAATGTACTCGGGCAAAAAGTAAGAGAACTGTATTCCGGGTTAATCTTGAAAGGTATAACAAAGTTAACATGGGATGGAACAGATGATTTTGGAAGACCGGTGGTTTCGGGACCATATTTTTATCAAGCAATTTTAGGTGGACAAGTGTCCAAACTAAAAAAATGATGCTCCTCAAATAAGGAAGAAACCAAAACATGAACAACATTCTTCATTCATCGCAGAAAAAATATTTAGACTCGCTAATGCAAGAAAGACGATTCTTTGATCGAAAGAATGGAAGAATTTGCTGAAAAAATAATGTGCCGATATTAAACAAAGATGCCGCACAATTTCTTGAGCAAATGATTTTCATCAGCAAACCATCAAGAGTATTAGAGATTGGAACCGCAATTGCTTATTCGACTATTAGAATTGCTCGCAACCTCAAATAATAATGCAGTTGTCGATACGATAGAATTAAGCAAAGACAATATTAAGCTTGCTATGAAAAACATTACAGACTCCGGTTTAGTGAATAAAATAAATGTTATCGAGGGTGATGCGCTAAAAGTGATGCCGAAGATGAAAACAGAAATATGATTTAATTTTTTTGGATGCGGATAAAGAAGATTACGAAGAATTATTCACTTACGCTCTTCCACTTTTAAAAAAGATGGAATAATTTTCATAGACAACTTATTGTGGCATGGCTATGTGGCTTCATCACAAGTACCCGCAAACTATAAACGCTCAACTGAATGTATCCGAAAGTTTAATCAGATATTTGTAGAGCGGAAAGATTTAAAGACTACTATCCTCCCTATTGGTGACGGTATCGGTTTAGGTATTAAGGTAAATTAGAAATGAATGAAAAGAATCACAAAGAAGAAGCAAATAAATTCTGTAAAGAAGTTGATCAATTTTCAAAAGGTAAAATCCAAAATTCAGAGGATTTAAATCGCATTGTTGAAGTGATATTTAAAGAGGATAATCTCGAATTACTTGAGGATCTTTCATTTACTGCCAAATATTCACAAGGATTGATGACAATCTTCCAAACTAGAAGCAGCGATATCGAAGAGGATTATTTTGAAAAGATCAAAAACGAATATGCCGAATCAATAAAAAAGATTCGTTCTAATTTGGAAGTAGTAATAAATCAATCATCTTCGTTTATTCAAGGAATATTTAAGGAAAAATATTTAGGTATGACTCATGAAAGCATGAGCAATCTAAAAATTTTAATTGAGGATTTGAGCTGGATAAAAATGTACTTGAATGAAATAAAGAGAAAAGATTAAGCAGTTGCGGAAATAGGGGCTGCCTCAGAAGTAAGAATCATAAATTAGTTTATAAACTTTTGAGGCAGCCCCTACTTTTTTAAGCGTTTCGTTTCAATGTTTCGGAATATTTTTCGGCAACTTCCTGAACAGATTTACTTGAAATCAAGTTGTAAATTCTGTTTCGCAGTTCTGCCCATTCTTCGTGAAGAGGGCAAGGATTTTCATCCGAACATTCTTTTAACCCGGTAACGCACTTAAGATTAATAACGGGACCTTCAACTCGTTCGACAATTTCAAGTATCGAGCTCTTTTTTGCCAATTCCGTAATCTTAAATCCACCGCCGCGTCCTTTAAAAGAATCAACATATCCGTATTTAGCCATACGTTGCAAAATTTTCGCTAAGTAATGTGCAGGTATCTCTTCGCTCTTTGCAATTTCAGATGACATAATTAGTGCATCTTTCGGTTGGCGAGCTAGAAATAGAATAGCTCTAATTGCATATTCACCGGTTTTAGTATAAATCATTCTATTCCCCTGTTAATTAGTAGTAAATTTTAAAACGGTTATTTGAGAGTCTTATATCTTAATTAAAATTAAGTAAAAGAGAACTTTTTGTCAAGATTTATTTGCCGTAACTCCTAACCTATTGTAAAATAATAAGTTCCCGAACTAGAGAAATAAATTTTCTTCGATCTTCTTTAAACTGCATCTATCTTTTGAAGCGTTTCTAATATCTTTTTTGAGGGTGGGGAAGTCCTGCGGTTTAATTAGAAAAGTGATTGTTGGACGTTCATCAAAACCGTTTTCTTTTATTATTCCACCGTGAAGATTCAAAAAATGATGTGCGGATTTAGTGAATTCAAAATCATAATACAAAACAAAAAGTGAATAATTGGTCTTAGTTATAATCTTTGCATCTTTGAGTGTAAAGTAGTGCGGAATTATAATATGCCTTACCAAGCGGGCCTACTCCTAGTTTGGTCCCGCCGAAGTATCTCGTCGAGATCACAATTAAATTAGTTAAGTCGAAATGTTGAATTGCGTTTAGAATACGAATTCCGGCTGTTCCGCTCGGTTCACCATCATCCAAATATTTGATAGACTCTGGAAGAATTTTATATGCGTAACAATTATGTGTGGCGTCATAGTACTGTTTCTTTTTTCCTTCGAGAATTTGTTCGGCTTCTTCATCGTTTTTACAAGGTGCAGCGTATCCAATGAACAAAGACCCTTTCTCTTTAAATTGGAATTCGCAGCTTGACTTAATTGTTTTAATATTATCAGGAAGTTCCACTAGAAAAATTTACCCAAATTAAAATTGATTTTCATTTGCTCAAGTAGTAACATACAAACTTGGATTTTTACAAAACTACTCAATGAATAACACAAATAAAATTATTATACAGGGTGCCAGAGAGCACAATCTAAAAAATATTGATCTCGAAATTCCACGTGACTCATTCGTGGTGATTACCGGGCTCTCAGGTTCGGGAAAATCTTCTCTTGCATTCGATACAATTTATGCCGAGGGTCAACGGAGATATATTGAATCGCTTTCCGCTTATGCACGCCAATTTTTAGATATGCTCGAGAAACCGGACGTTGATTTGATCGAAGGGCTTAGCCCCTCAATTTCTATTGAGCAAAAATCAACAACCGGTAATCCACGTTCAACAGTCGGCACCGTTACTGAAATTTATGATTATCTCCGCCTTCTCTATGCACGCGTTGGAACACCGTTCTGTTATAACTGCGGAAGAGTTGTAGAGAAACAATCATCAGATCAAATAATTGATTCAATATTGAGCCAATACAAAAATAAAAAGATACAAATATTTGCGCCTGTTGTCCGCGGTAGAAAGGGACATTACCGTGAGTTATTTGACGAGATGATGCGAGACGGATTTTTACGTGCAAGAGTTGACGGCGAAGTAATCGAACTTACAAAAGGATATAAAGTTGATCGCTATAAAATACATAACATAGAAATTTTAGTAGATCGCTTTAAAGTGACTGATAAATCGAGATTTAGAATAAGTGAATCGATAGAGGTTGGGTTAAATTACGGCAACGGTAATGTTATTGTCACCGAAGAAAACCAAAGTGAAGATAAAATCTATAGCCGGAATTTGGCTTGCCATCATTGCAGCATAAGTTACCAGGATTTAGCACCGAACTCTTTTTCGTTTAATTCCCCTACGGGTCATGTAATGATTGTGACGGGCTTGGTGAGAAAAAAGAACTCGATGTTAATTTGATAATCCCCGATTGGAATAAAACTATAAACGAAGGAGCACTCGAGCCCCTCGGTAAACCGCGTAATATCTGGTTTTTCAATCAACTGGAAGGCGTTGCCGAAAAATTTAACTTTGATTTCGATACACCTCTGAAAAAATTAAACGAAGAACAACTTGATGTACTTTTGAATGGCAGCAAAGATAAAATATCCTTCAAGTACAAATTCGGCGGTGGAAAGCATGTTACATATATGCACAAGTTTTCCGGCGTTATGAATTACGTCCGGCACTATTTTGAGAACACCAGTTCTAATAAAATTCGTGACTGGGCAGAATCATTCATGAACACTAAAACATGTTCAACTTGCGGCGGCGGACGGCTGAAAAAAGAATCGCTGGCAATTAAAATTGGTGGAAAAAATATAAGTGAAGTAACAAAACTTTCTATTGAGAGATGTAAAGAATTTTTCGACCAACTTAAATTAGAAGAAAGACAGCAGATTATTGCATCACAAATATTAAAAGAAATTAAAGAACGGCTTAATTTTCTACTGAATGTTGGATTGGAATATCTCTCATTGGATAGAGGCGCTCGTTCGTTGTCCGGTGGAGAATCTCAGAGAATTCGACTTGCCACTCAAATCGGTTCGCAGCTTGCGGGAGTGCTTTATGTGCTGGATGAACCGAGTATCGGGCTTCATCAAAGTGACAATATTAAATTAATTCAATCACTTAAAAATTTACGTGATTTAGGCAATACAGTTTTAGTAGTTGAACATGACCGCGAAACAATTGAAAGCTCGGATTATCTGATTGACCTTGGTCCGCGAGCCGGTGTTGACGGCGGAAATGTCTGTCTCTCGGGAGAGACAAAAAATTTCCTTGGCAAACAAAACGGTTTCTCTTCAATCACTTTAGATTATTTGAAAGACAATAAACAGATTGAGGTGCCCAAAGAGCGTCGAAAAGGGAACGGTAATTTTATCGAAATAACGAAAGCAGCCGGTCATAATCTTAAAGAAGTAGATCTAAAAATTCCCCTTGGTACTTTTACCTGTGTTACCGGTGTGAGCGGTTCCGGTAAATCGAGTTTGATAAACGAAACGCTTGTCCAAATTTTAATGCGTAAGTTTTATAATTCCAAAGTTGTGCCTTTGGCGTATGAAGGATCACACGGCTTAGAAAATGTTGATAAAGTTATAGAGATTGATCAATCTCCGATCGGAAGAACGCCTAGATTTAATCCGGCTACTTATACCGGGTTGTTTACTTTTATCCGGGATCTTTACGCACAACTACCGGAATCCAAAGTAAGGGGATACAAACCCGGCAGATTCAGTTTTAATGTGAAAGGCGGAAGATGCGAAGACTGCCAAGGCGACGGACTAAAGAAAATAGAAATGAATTTTCTGCCGGATGTTTACGTCCTCTGTGAAACATGCAACGGAAAAAGATACAACCGGGAAACTCTCGAAATCTTATATAAAACCAAATCCATTTCCGATGTATTAAACATGACGGTTGAAGAAGCTTTGCAATTTTTTCATGATCATCCGAGAATAAAGAGAAAAGTTAAAGCGCTGTATGAAGTTGGATTAGGATATATTAGATTGGGGCAGCAAGCAACAACCTTAAGCGGCGGAGAAGCACAGAGAGTAAAACTTGCGACAGAATTAAGTAAAGTAAGTACCGGTAAAACTCTATATATACTCGATGAACCAACAACGGGATTACATTTTGACGATGTTAATGTTCTGCTAAATGTTCTTCAAAAATTAGTCAACAAAGGAAATACCGTAATAATAGTTGAGCATAATTTGGATGTTATAAAAGTTGCGGATCATATAATTGATTTAGGTCCCGGAGGTGGTGAACACGGTGGTGAAATAATTGCAACCGGAACTCCGGAAGAAGTAGCTGAGATTAAAACCAGTTTAACCGGAAAGTTTTTACGAAAAGAATTAAATAGAAAATAAGAGGAGAGAATGAAAACCACTTTGACCGAATTCAAAGCATATAGATCAGAAATGAACGACAAAATTTTGAACTCCGGTTTCAGAGACTTTAAAAAGTTTTTTGCACTAGATAATAAAGCTTATATTGACGGAGCGCTCCCTTCAAAGATGAAAGAATTAATGGGGCTGGTCGCTTCGATGGTTCTTCGGTGCAATGATTGTATTCTATACCATCTCGACAGAGCAATCGAAGAGGGAGTCGAAAGAGAAGAATTGCTTGAATCTTTCAATATTGCTCTTAATTGTTGGCGGCTCGATTGTAATTCCTCATTTACGTTTTGCAATGGAACAGATGGATGAACTTTTACCGGAGAATAAATCTGAAAAGGAGAATAAAGATTGAAAAAATTAGTTTTTGCAACCGGCAATGAAGGCAAACTTAAGGAAGTTAGAAAAATATTTTCTAATACAAAGCATGAAATCATCCCAATGAGCGAGTTGGGGGGTATCGAAGATATTGAAGAGACCGGAAAAACTTTTGAAGCGAACGCATTGATAAAAGCAAAATATATCTATGATAAATTCAAACTTCCCTCAATTGCCGATGATTCCGGCTTATCGATCGAACAATTGGGTGGAAGACCGGGCGTCTATTCCGCACGTTATGCCGGCGAAGATTGCTCGTTTGATGACAATAACAGAAAAGTAATTGAAGAACTTAAAGAATTTACCGAACCTCATCGTGCCAAATTTATTTGTTTTGCATTATATTACGATGGCAGAATAATCCGAAAGTCAGTCGGCGAGCTTCCCGGACAAATTATAAAAGAATTGAAGGGAACTAACGGCTTTGGATATGACCCGATTTTTATACCGGAAGGATTTGACAGAACTCTTGCAGAAATGAGCATTGAAGAAAAAAACAAAATAAGTCATAGGGCTAAAGCTTTTGGTGAGTTAAAAGAAATTTTATTAAAGGAAGAGGTATAACATGAAACAAAAATTATTTTATTTGCTTACAATTTCATTACTTGTTTTTTTTACCGCATGTAGTGAAAGTGATGAAGACCCTACTGAACCAACTGACGGCGACACTGCCGAACAATATTATCCCGGCGGGGTTGGCAGCAACTTTACCTACCAAGGTGAAGCTACCGATACAAACAATACTAAAACTCCATATCAAAGGGAAGCAACCTATACCGAAACTCGTTCTGAAAACAATACGCAGTATATTTTACAGACAAATGTAATCACCGCAGGCCCTTCTTCTACTACCGGCGAATTTCTTTTTAGAACCTCTGCAACCGGAATGTTCATTTATATTGATCCAACGGTATTTACTGAGATATTAGATTCCATCGATACAGGAGGAATTTCCGTTGATATTGATGCAGACCCCGAGCTAAGATTAATTGCATATCCATTTTCCGATACCCCGACATGGGATGCATTTGTTGTAAAAGTAAGTGCGTTAAGTGGGCTTGTAAGTTTAAATCGTTTGAACTAAAGGGTAATTATCGCGGGCAAGAACAAGTCACTGTTCAGGGAAGCGCAATGACTGCTGAAAAAATTGAATACATTGCCACAATCAAAATCCCGGAATCTATAGATGATATATCTAATCCAGAGACTCTAACATTGTCAGCAAACGCTTGGTTTGTAAAAGATGTAGGTTTAGTTAAAATCGAAGGATCCGGATTAATACTTGGTGCTTTTGGAAGCGGCGAACTTGATTTCGAAGATGAAGGGGGAATGGTTTCCGAAATTTTAGTGAATTATACGATTGAGTAATTACAACTTTTCGGCGATAACTACCTGAACTATTCCAAAAGTCATGGAGTGCGTTTCGATGTTTGAAAATCCAGCTCTTTGTAATAGTTCAGGTAAATTTATTTCTTTATCAAACTCCTCAACCGATTCGGGGAGATAAGTATATGCTTCTTTGTCTTTTGATATCATTCTACCGATAGCCGGTAAAATCTTATTAAAATAAAAAAGATAAAATTTTTCTAACGAGTCTATTCTTTGGAAGTCTAAACTCGAGTATGGTTACTTTTCCCGGATATCGAGCACACGAAAAAATGACTTAAACCCCATTAATATGTCGTAAAAATTTCTAACTCCAAAGGCGACTGTAATATTTGTGAATGAATTATCCTTGATCGGTAAGTGTTCCGCTACGGTTTGAACTATATTACCGCGACTCCAATTTTTCTTTTCATTGAAAAGTTTTAACATGTTCAAAGAAAGATCGGCGCCAATAATTTTTCTCACACCCAATTTTTTTGCGGAAATTGCAAAATCACCCGTACCGCATGCAATGTCTAAAAGCTTAGCATTCTCAGTAATTTTGGTAAGCTTCAAAGATTTTTTCCGCCAGTAAAAATCAATACCGGCGCTGAGAAGATGATTTAACAGATCGTATCTTTTTGATATATCGTCAAAAATTCTTTTTACTCTTGTTTTTTTATCCATCTTACTCAAAATTTGTTCACTTGAAAAAGCTATAGTTAATTGGTAATTTTTTCAAACCAAATTAGGGAAAAAATGCAAAGATACATAGATGCAATCCGAAAAAATGTCTGCGCCATTTGTGTTGACTCAACCGATGAAGGTGACTGTACCCTCACAAATAAAGAAATTTGTGCCGTTGAGTATTATCTGCCAAAAATTTTAGAAGTCATTCACTCCACAGATTCCGAAAACATGGAAGAATATCATCAAAAATTAAAAGATACTGTTTGTGCCGAATGTGGAACTTCCGAAGATGCTGAACACTGTTATCTACGTGAAGATGCAAATTGTTCACTTGACAGATACTTCCCGTTAATTGTGGAAACTGTTAAAAAAGTTGACGCCGGTGTGATCTAAATATTATTGATATCATATTTTTGATCACCACGGACTTCCATCCAGCTATTATAAAGGTGCTTGCCGAGCCAAAGAGTCAGCAGCATAAATAATAATCCGGCGATCAAATCAACTACGTAATGATATCTTAAGTAAACAGTTGCAAATATCAGAAGGGTTCCGTTTGGTAACAGGAAATATCTCGCTCCGCCTTTTAAATTTTACTGCAAGATACATCGTGAGTAATGTCATTTGAGTATGACCGCTTGGAAAGGCATCACGCTGAACAACTTCTGCGGGATTTGGTGTTCCGGCAGAAATCGATTCACCTGCATTTACAATCTCTAGAAATTCGGTTAAAAATAATCCGGGTAATTCAATATTTTTTAACTCGAATTCGTGTAACGTAAAACGTGGACCTATGGCAGGCAATAATAAATAGCCGATGTAAGAAAGAAAAAATCCAAGCACAAATATAAAAGCCAAATATCTCAACGATTCTTTATCATCACGTCTTAATAGACTTATTCCTAAAATTATCGGTAAAAAGAAAAACGTTCCGTATACAATTTGTAGTAGTTCCGTTAAATATGGGTTGGCAATATTGTATAAAACCATAGTGGGGTCAAAGCCGAAAATCCAGCGGTCAATTTTAATTAACAGATCATCATAAATAACTCCGCGAATTGGATCAACGAGAAAGTAAAGTTCTTTAAAGACAAGCAAGATCATCGGCACCAAATACCAAAAACGAAGTTGATGAGTAAACATATTCCGGTTTTTTTCATCGAAGTATGCCAAGGTGAAGATGAACAATTGCAGAGCTAAATTAACGATTACAATTTCGAGCCAGTAATGAACTTTGTAACTGAAAATAATACTTAACAGAGACAAAAAAATTGTAAAAGATACAACTAAAAGATCTGTAGCGTTAAGATTTATTAGAAAGGATTTAATTTTTTTCATTGAATCAGGAATATAGAGACTAAACTCAAATAAATTAGTAAACCAAGTATATCGTTCATTGTTGTAACAAAGGGACCTGTTGCAATTGCAGGATCAACCCTAAGTTTTTAAAACCGATTGGAATTACGGCGCCGACCATTGTTGCATTAGTCATAATAATAAAAAGTGCTACCGTAAGTACAGCCGTGAAAGCCATCTCGTTTTGAAAAAGAAATGTGATACCAATAAAAGGACAACACCGCAAGCGCTTGCATTTATTAAAGCGACTCTGAATTCTTTCAAATAATCGTTTAAAACTGTCGCTCATCCACATTTCACTTTCCGTGATACTTTTAACCATAACAATTGCGGCTTGAGTTCCCGTACTTCCGCCCATTGCCATAACTATCGGTATAAAAAAAGTGGCAATTATCATTTTTTCAATTGAAGCTTCAAAAGAGGAAAGTACCCCTGCTCCCAAAATTTGACCAACCAATGCTACCAATAGCCATGGCAGACGAATTTTACTGATTCTAAAAGAACTGTCGCTGAATTCTTCTTCCTCGGAAAGTCCGGCAACTCTCTGCAAATCCTCTGACGCTTCTTCATTAATAACATCAACAACATCGTCAACCGTAATTCTGCCTAACATTATTCTATTTTCATCAACAACGGGAATTGCAACCAAGTCGTATTTCTCAATCATCCTTGCTACTTCTTCCTGATCTATATCGGGAGTAACGTAAACCAGGTCTTCTTCCATTATTTGGTTTAACGGTGTATCAAGTGGATTGATTAGCAGTGATTTTGTTGAAACAATTCCGGCTAAAGTGTGATCTTCTTTGAGTATGTATATATAATAAATGTAATCAATTTCTTCCGAGTGTTTTCTAACTTCCTCAATTGCTTCGCGAACAAGCTGGTTTTCATAGACGAAAATGAAGTCGCTGTTCATTATACCGCCGGCTGAATCCTCGGGTATTTAAAGAAGCTCTTTTACATCTTCGGAATACTCCTTGTCAATTCTGCCGAGTACTTGTTCTTGAACTAATTCGGGGAGGTCGCTTACAATATCGGTTGCATCATCGGTATCAAGTTGATCGACAATATTTACTATTTGATCAGGGTCAATTTCTGCGAGAAGTCTTTCTCTAAGATTCTCATCCAACTCGGTAATAACTTCACTAGCTAATTCATGATCAAACAGTTTGAAAACATAGACTGCATCATCAAATTCTAAGTGATTTATAATCTCACCAAGGTCAGCCGGGTGCAAATCCGTGAGTAAATTAATCAAGTTGGTGTTTTCTTCATGCTCAATTAAAGTGGATATATTTTCGTAAATCTCCGAATCAAATTTAGAGAGATCACGAACGTCTTTATTTTCTGCTTGGCTGTTCATTGTATTTGTTTTAGATGCTCGTAAATTTTTTGATAATCACTTATACTTAATTCTTCTGCTCTCTCTTTAAATCGACGGGGAATGCCGCTAAGTCGTAAGTCTTAAATATACTATTACTTAGTGAATTTTTCAAATTTTTTCTGCGATTTCCGAATGAAGCTTTAACGATACTAATAAATAATTTTTTATCAAACGAATCTGAAGTTAATTTTGGAGTTAAACTTATGACTGCCGAATCGACTTTTGGCTTAGGATAGAAAACCGAAGAGGGTACTTTGAAACAAAATTTCACATCGAAGAATTTCTGAAGTACCACAGCGAGTATACCATAATCTTTAGTTCTTGGTTTAGAAGCAATTCGTTTTGCGACTTCATATTGCACCATGAACATTGCATCATTTATAATCTCCAGGTTGTCAATTAACTTTAAATAGAATTGGTGATGTAATATTATAGGGAATATTTCCTATTATTCTCATTTTTTTATCAATAAAAATATTTCTGATATTGGTTTTCAAAAAATCTTCGTTAATGAAAGTGATGCTTGGAAATTTTTCCCGCAGCTCATCAATAACTCTTTTATCAATTTCCACTGCATTAATATTGGCACCCGAGCCGGCTAAGTGTTTTGTAAGTACTCCTCGACCGGGACCAATTTCAATTATTTGATCAGCTTCTTTCGGATCAAATTCAGAAATGATTTTCTTGACAATATTCTGATCGACGAGATAATTTTGCCCGAATCTTTTTAAAGGTTTATGATTATTTGACAATGTTATTTTGCCTCTTTTTTTACTATAATTCAATTTTAAATAAAATAGTTATCAAATGGATTATTGAAATTTTGAATCTAGAGTTTGTTTCTAAAATATATCACAAGTTTTTGTCGAACCGGAAAACCATTCGATTTCATTTTAAAGATTGCAATTGCAATTTCGCTTACGATCTTTCTGATCAATTATATTTCCTTAAAAGAAATTGTCGCCGCCTTTAAGTCAGCTAACATAAACTTTTTTGTCTATGCAGTAATACTGTCAACAATAAATGTCGGATTACAAGCGATCAAATGGAAGCTTGTTTTGTCAGGTTCGGTAGGCGAAGTACAATACTCGAAAGCAATAGCTTCTTATTTTGCGGGCGTATCTTCGGGGTTATCAACACCAGCTCGTCTTGGCGAGTTTATTGGTAGAGCACTCCCTCTTAAGAATCATAACTTTCTTGATATTACTCTGATGTCTTTCGTCGATAAAATTATTAATGTACTCGTTATTACTTTTTTTGGTGCAGTTTCTGCGGTGCTTTTTAACCGGGTGGTTAATCATTCTCATTTTTATGTAGATATACCTTTGCTTGTAGTAATTACAACATTGTTTGCGTTTCTCGTGTACCTTTTCTTCAGCAAAGGTGTTTTGATAGCAATCGTGAAGAAAAAATTTAAGGAAAATGAAAAGATTACATCAAAAATTTCAGTGGTGGAAAATTTTCTCGGAATATCGTTCGGTAAAAAGGCGCAAATAATTTTGATAAACATTGCTTACTATTTTATTATTCTTTTTCAATTTTATTTGTTGACAAATGCCTTTTACGGTGGGGTAGATATAACTCAGATGATGTTTGTTGCCTCTTTAATTTTATTTGCAACCACGGTTATTGTACCGTTTTCATTTGGTGATATTGGTGTTAGAGAAGGAGCCGCATCATATTTGGTTGTGTTGTTGGGATTACCGGCTGCTACCGGTTTTAATGCGGCTTTAGTTTTATTCATAATTAATGTAATTATTCCTTCTTTGTTTGGTCTCATATTTTTAATAAAAGAATAAATAATGACGATCATTTTTATTTTATTTGCCTTACTATTAATCCACTACATTTACTTCCTTACCAAAGTTTATTTTGGACTTAAGAAATTACCTTTGCAATCAAGATCTAAAAAAGTTTTCGAAAAAATATCTCTGATAATCCCTTTGAGAAATGAAGAAGATAATGTAAAAAAATTATGCGAGAGTTTAACTTCACAAACTCTCGATGTTAATGGTTACGAAACAATTTTTGTAAATGATAATTCTACCGATAATACATTAGATTATTTGGAACGATATAAAACCGGTGAACGCAAGAGTTATTTCAGTAATCAGATTCTTCGGGTGAGACCGGACGAAAAAAGCTAGCGGTTATGGAAGGAATTAGCTCTGCACAAAACTCAATTATTGTTGTAACTGATGCAGACTGTGAACATAGTAAAACTTGGCTTGAGACAATTTTAACTTATTTTGAAAAAGATACCGGTATAGTAGCCGGACCCGTTGATTATATTGCAGATAAAAAGTTGTTTAAGAAATTTCAGAGATTAGAATTTGCCGGACTGATTTTAACAGGTGCCGGTTTAATCGGAATTGGAAAACCAACTATTTGTTCAGCCGCAAATCTCGCATACCGGAAAAACGTTTTTGAAGAAGTCGGTGGTTTTGAAACCGAGTTGAATTTTAGTTCTGGTGATGATGATCTTTTTTTACAGAAGGTTGCATCCAGGACTAAATATAAAGTAAAATATGCATTAAGTCGAAATGCGATGGTCAGAACAAATCCAAAGGAAAATGTAACCGATTTTTTGGAGCAGCGTAAAAGGTGGGCGAGCAAAAATCTTTTTTATGAAAGTAAATTTCTGGTTGCACAAATTTTATTGTTGGCTTTATTTTATTTGGGTTTAGTCATTCAACCGGTTTTAGGAATTTTGGTTGACACAGCTTTTCTTTACTTATTTTTAATATCTATAATTTTCAAAATGATATTCGAGTTTTTTATTATCAAATATGGCGCTGAAACCATATACGATCGAAAAATATTAAGTGTTTTTTTCATTGCAGAGATTTTTCAAATACCTTATATAATTTATTCAGGAGTTTCCGGACTTTTTGGAAATTTTAAATGGAAAGGAGAGAGGGTTAATCGTTGAGAAAATATTTTTACAATCCTCCTAAAATTTTAAAAGCAATGTTCACCAATACTGTTTGGGAGACGAATTGCGGTAAGCTGCTTTTAACATTTGATGATGGTCCTTCGGACACAACGACAAACAAAATATTAAAAAAGTTGGATGAACATAATATCAAAGCCCTCTTTTTTTGTGTAGGTGAGAAACTTCAAAAACATCCCGAATTAACCCAACAAATTTTGGACTCAGGACACACAATCGGAAATCATACTTGGCACCATAAACGATTAAGAGATTATAATAGGGAAGAACGATATACCGGACTCTTGTCGTTCAACAAAAAATTTAAAGAAAATTATTACTACGATATCAAGTTATTTCGTCCACCTTACGGAAGAATTTTCCCATATCAAACTAAGAAAATAGGTGAGTTAGGTATGACGACCGTGATGTGGTCTTTATTAACTTATGATTATCAATCTAATCTAGATAAAGTAAAGTTTTCAATTAAGCATTATCTTCAATCTAATTCTATTGTTGTAATGCATGATTCTAAAAAAACTGAAAATATTGTTGAAGAATCGATCGATTATTTAGTTGAGGTAGCATCAAACAGAAATTATAAATTTGGAACTCCTGACGAATGTTTGAAATAATATTTATTGTTATCATATCGATATATACTCTCCAAACTTTATTGTTTATAATTGGTTCAAAGAAAAATTTAAAAAAATAGATAAATCAAATCTGCCTTCAATTTCAATTTTGGTTGCCGCAAGGAATGAAGAAGATAATATAATCGATTGTTTGGAATCTCTCTCAAGTTTAGAGTATCCGGAAGAAAAAATAGAAATAATAATAATTGATGATAATTCTACCGATAAAACAAATCAACTAATAAGTGAATTTATCGCAGACAAAGAAGAATTTATTCTGATCAAACCCGAAAAAGAAATTGGCTCATTGAAGGGAAAAACAAATGCTCTTGCTAATGCGATAAAAATTGCAAGCGGAAGAGTTATTATGACAACAGATGCGGACTGTACTGTTTCTCCAACTTGGGCAATAGAACTTGCTTCGTATTACAAAGACGATGTTGCAATGGTTTGCGGGTACACCGATCAAGTAAGTGATACAAATTTCGGAGGAATGCAGTCGGTTGATTTTATCTATTTACTTATGATAGCCGGCGGAGTGATGAATTTTGGTAAGCCATTAAGTTGTATCGGGAATAACATGTCTTTCCGAAAATCTGTTTACCGTGAAGTCGGCGGATATGAGGCGCTGCCATTTTCTGTAACCGAAGATTTCAACTTATTAATGGCGATGCATCGTCTAAAAAAATATAAAATTATTTATCCGCTCTCTCCAAAAGGAATGGTCACGTCAAAACCATGCGATAGTTTACGATTATTGTTAAAACAAAAGAAACGATGGGGCGTAGGCGGATTGAAAAGCGATATAGTCGGTTATTCAGTTATGGCAACCGGATTTGTTACTCATTTAATGATGCTTTTAACACCTTTCTTTTTCTACACCGCTCTCATTATATTTGTCACTTTTCAAAATTGGAGTTGATTATTTTTCACTGAAAGGTGTGCACGAAAAACTGAATCTCAAACTCAACTTCAAACATTTTCTCTTGTGGGAAATATATTTCATTTTTTATGTGATCGCTCTACCTTTTATGACTTTGCCGAGCCAAAAAGTTGAATGGAAGGGAAGAGTTTATAATTGAACGGAATTATAATGAAGAAATTACTTTTACTGATTATCCTGCTTAATTCTTTTATATCAGCTCAAGATAAAATTAAATTTTTTGCAGACGATCTTTTAATTCAACCATACACTGCAAATATGCTTGAACCAAAACTTGGCTTTCTTTTTCAAATCGGAAACAATGAATTACGGTTGGATATCGGTAATTCAATTGATGTGATGCGTTTATCGCTCACTGAAAATGAAACGCTATCATTTGGTGCGGATTTATTTACTTACACTCTGCTCAGGGGTGAATCCGATTTTCATTTTCCCGTTGATGCAGTCGATTATCTATTTGGATTTAATTTCGGTTATGTTAATAATCATGATAATTTTAAATACGGCGCTCGATTAAGATTCAGTCACATCAGCGCTCACTTTGTTGACGGACATTACGATAATGTAAATCAACAATGGCTCGATGGTAGAAATCCGCGAGTATACAGCCGCGAATTTTTTGAGTTGATGCCATTCGTAAAATTTGATCAAATTAGAGTTTATGCCGGGTTAACATATTTAATAAACACAACACCGTCTCATCTCGGAAAAGATATTTATCAACTTGGGTTTGATTATTTCGCCGACAATTTTATTTCCGAAGGGATTACACCTTTTATTGGTTATGATTTCCGGTTGGAACACTTGAACGAATATTCCGGTACAAATTCATTTAATGCGGGCATTAAATTCGGTAAACCTAACGGTAAAGGATTAAGTCTCTATTTTAATTATTTCTCGGCAAGAGCATTCACGGTGAGTATTATGATTACAGCAAAATATATTCAGCAATTGGAATCAATCTAGATTTATAATGAATGACGAGATAAAATATTCCGCTTTCGAACCTCAAAGCTCATTCTCGCCAAAAGTGAAGAAAGACAATCATCTACTTCATCTCGGTTTATTTCTTATAACATTTATTACCACTACTATTGCCGGTGTTGAGTGGACTACAGGCACAATGGGACCTTACGAGTTTGAGATTTTAGCCAAAGGTCTTCCTTATTCGCTCTCAATCTTATTTATGCTGGGAACTCACGAGTTCGGTCATTACTTTGCCGCAAAATTTCATAAAGTAAAAGCTACTCTGCCATTTTTTATTCCATTTCCGCCGATACCGGGATTCTTTCACTTTGGTACATTTGGTGCTGTAATCAAAACTAAGTCACCTGTTAAATCAAATAAATCGATGTTTGATATTGGCGTTGCCGGCCCTATTGCAGGCTTTTTATAAGCTTGTCTGATTTTACTTGTTTATGGATTCCTAAACTTACCGGGGAAGAATATATACTTCAAATCCATCCTGACTATTTTACGCCGGAATATGGTGAAGGTGCATTGAGTTTAGAATTCGGTGATACTATTCTCTTTGCTTTTTTACGCGAAGCATTAACTAGTCCGGGACAATTTGTTCCGCCAATGTCAGAAATTTATCATTACCCGTTTTTATGCGTCGGCTGGTTTGGGTTATTTGTCACCGCAATGAATATGATTCCGGTTGGACAGTTAGACGGCGGACACATAGTTTACAGCATGTTCGGCGGGAAAACTCATGAGCTGGTCGCAAGTGTTTCAATGCTTTTCTTATTTGGTTTCGGAGCGCTCGGTTTTGTTAGTTCATTCTTAGACTTCGGTTATGAAATTGGCTGGACAGGATGGCTCTTCTGGGGATTCATTTTGTTCTTTTTTATTAAAGTTAAACATCCGCCTGTACAAGATTTTGAAAAACTTGATCCGAAAAGAATGGCGTTAGGATACTTAAGTTTATTAATTTTGCTGCTTTCTTTTTCACCAACTCCTTTTATTGTTTCACTTTAGCACGCAATATTGTCTTGACTTTGTGTTTTGGAAATGTTTAGATTTTGAACAACTAATAAAGGGATTCATCTATAGAGAAATTTCTACTGTATTTTTGAGCTACGAATAAAGGATATTTTTTGGTATTCGGATTCACTAATGCGGTAGGATTCTAAATAGGTAAATCCCTTTTTTTATTGGAAAATTAGCATATGAAAAAATTATTAATCGCGTCAATTCTTATCACACTTATATTCATTTCGTGCGATGACATTCCGAACGGAGTTGTTGATACTGCTGATGTTGACTATCAACTTGTAAACATTAATGCACCTTCAGAATTTATTTACTCCGATCAAGATTCAGTTTTTACAACATCAATTGAATTCGAAAAAGCGGAGACGATAGCGCGAGTTTGGTTTAACCTTCTTACCGAAGATGGTGTAACCACTGTTAAGCAAAATGTCTCAATGACGGATGACGGAGGCGGTAGCTCAGGAGACAATCAAGCAGACGATGGAATTTACACCGGCAGAACAATACTGGAGAAGAGATTGCAACCGGTAAATATGTAATTAATTATTTTGTTGAAGATAATGTCACCGCCGGTAATAATAAAGTACGTAGAGTTGCATCACATACTCTGAGCTTTTTAAGCGGGCAGCAAAACTCACCGCCGGTTATCAGCAATCTGGTTGCACCCGATACAATTGTTGTTGAGGATCCTCGTTCGCTAATCGAACTTCACATAACCGTTTCAGATCCGAATGGGTTACTCGATATAAGCGAAGTTTATTTCAATGTATTCGGTCCCGGATCGTCAACCGGAAACAAAGTTAGCATGTTTGATGATGGTCAAGAGGGTAACGGAGATGATCAAGCGGGTGACGGAGTTTATTCAAGAATCATTGAAATAGCTCCGGCAAATCAAAAAGGGATTATAGATTTGAATTTGAAGCCGTTGACAGAGTCGGTGAAATTAGCAATAAAATTATTCACACATTAACAGTAGAATAATAATGAAGAAAATTTTTGTATTAACATTTGTAATTGTTTCTATAGCTTTTGCTCAATCACTTCCTTTTACTTTTGAGCTGGAAAGTAACAAAGCAAAAAAAGCTAGTGCGGCAAATCCGGCAAGTAATACGATAGAAGATATTGTTGTAGATGATAACGGAACAGTATGGCTTGCTACTTCACGCGGTTTAAGTAAATCAACTGACGATGGTAAAGACTGGACTAACTATTATCAAACGGAAGCTTTTGGAATAAAGAAAGTATCAAAAGTTGGTTATCATAATGGAACTAATTTGGGCCGGAACATGGGATTTTGTAGAAGTTTTTGGTGAATCACAAGTCGAAGGGAGCGGCTTGCGATACTCAACCGATAATGGAAATACATGGGTTACAATTCCACAACCGGTTGATGATCCGAACGATCTTACTATTCAATATGGCGATAATACGCTCGGCAATCTTCCGGTAACTGTTGAAATAAATAATATGCCGTATGATATTGATTTTACTTCCGATGCAATTTGGACGGCAAACTTTGCCGGCGGTTTAAGAAAAAGTACTGACATGGGTGAAACCTGGCAGAAAGTTGTTTTACCACCGGATTATCTCGATGAAATTCATCCTGATGACACACTTAATTTTGATCTCTCACCGAGCGCCGGCAACTTAGGTTTCGAAGAAAATTTTAATCACCGAGTTTTCTCAATCAAAGTTGTAAATGATAATTTGATTTTTGTCGGTACTTCAGGCGGAATAAATAAATCAACAGACGGTGGAGTAAGCTGGAAAAAATTCAATCATCAAAACCAGGACAAACCGATTTCCGGTAATTTTATAGTTGAACTTGATTATGATTACTACACTAATACTATTTGGGCTGCAACTTGGAAAGCAAATGATTTGGCAGAATATTGGGCCGTAAGTTCATCGAGCGACGGCGGGGAAACTTGGCAAACTCATCTGCCTGATTCTCGTGCTCATGATTTTGGGTTCAAGTACAGATTCTCCGGCGCAAACCCAACATACTCTGAGCCGATAATCGCCACAGAAACCGGTGTTTTCAGAACCTCAAATTCCGGTACTACTTGGATTGCAAATCCAAATCCAATTGACTCTGAGTCCGGTGTTACTTTACAAAGCTCAAGTTTTAGAGCAATCGATGCAATTTATAAAGCTGACTTCACGACTGATATTTGGCTTGGGTCACTAGGGGGACTAGCGAAATTAAATGAAAGTTCAACTTCTTTCTGGGGTGGTGAGTGGACTGTTTTTATAGCTTCACAAGAGTTATCCGGTGACGTAAAAGCATTCGCCTTCCCTAATCCATTTTCACCGGATGATGGACGCATAACAATTCAGT
Source organism: Melioribacteraceae bacterium (assembly GCA_034521465.1). Taxonomy (GTDB): domain Bacteria; phylum Bacteroidota; class Ignavibacteria; order Ignavibacteriales; family Melioribacteraceae; genus SURF-28. The sequence continues at coordinate 515,848 of JAXHMN010000011.1, forward strand.
ACTCAACCGGTGGTAAAGATACTGATGTAACAATTAGGATTTTTGATTTCGGTATGAACTTGGTAAGAACCGTCATCCAAAACGCATCACGCAGCGGTGGTGTTGCCGAACAAAAAGATGCATGGGACGGCAGAGATGAAAACGGCGATCTTGTACCAAACGGAGTTTACTTTTACCGGATTGATCTTGGTTCAGATGAACCGATCTTTGGAAAAATTATGGTTTTAATGTAGAGGTTACAATTGAAAAGAAAATTTATTCTAATATTATTTATTACCGCTATTACGCTCAACGCACAACCGGAGTTCAGCAGTATCGCAAGTAAACCGGGCGCATTCAGCAGAATGGGATTTGGCGCTAGAGGAATTGGAATGGGAAATGCTATGTCGGCTGTGACGGTTGGCGAAATTAATTCGTACTACAATCCAGCGTTAAGCTCATTTCAAGAAGGAAATTCTTTTCAAACATCTTACTCATTTCTCTCTTTGGATAGAAATTTAAACTTCGTGAACTTCACTAGAAAATTTGGTGACGGTGAAGGGGGAAGAGCAATTCCGGGGATTACAATCGGAGTGATCAATGCCGGTGTTGATAAAATTGATGCGCGCGATAATCAAGGAAGAAAAGGTGACGAGTTATCTACTTCGGAAAACCAGTTCTTTCTCGGTTTATCAAATAGATTTTCAGAAAGATTTTCGATCGGTGTTTCATTCAAATTCTACTACTACAAATTGTTCGAAGAAATCACTGCTTCAAGTTTAGGTTTTGATATCGGCGCACTCTATAAATTTTCCGAAAATATTACTGTTTCTTTAATGATATCGGATATCAACAGCAAATACGAGTGGGATACTTCGGAAATTTACGGTACCCGTGGAAGATCAACAACTGACAAGTTTCCGTTGCTCAGAAAAATTGGCGTTGCTTACAAATTTGATAACCCAAATATTATCGCTGCCGTTGAATTTGAAAATAGTGATGTACAAACTAATTACCTCCGTTTAGGTGCGGAATATAATCTCTATGAAAATCTCTACCTGCGCGCTGGAGTCGACAGAATTAACATAAGTAATTTTGACGAACCGGTTCGCCCGGCAGCCGGATTTTCGTATTTTTACCCACTAGGTTTTGGCATGGTTGGATTTAATTATGCGTTTGTAATAGAACCATACTCAGCACATGATCAACATATTGTCGGACTCAATATTAATTTTTAATTTAACTCTATGAAAAAAACACTTTTGATTTTATTTATTGCTTCAATCTCCTTTGCACAGAGTGCGGGTTCTTCGGGACTTTCACTTTAAAGACCGGATTTAACGCGCGGAATATCGCAATGGGAGACTTCGGTGTTGCAACCGCAAACGATGTAAGCGCTCTTTATTACAACCCGGCTTTAATTGCAGATTACACAACTCCGCAATTAACCTTCACTCATAATGCTTGGATCCAAGATGTAAATAGTGAAAACTTTGGTGCCAAGTTTAAAGCCCTTGGTTTACCTTTTGCATTAGGTGTTAATACAACTTCCATTTCGGAAATTGAAGTAAGAACTACGACCCGGGTGAAGCACAATCTACTTTTAATGCGCACTATTTTTACGGAAGTCTTTCAACCGGATTTTATCTCACGGATGAAATATCAACCGGTGTTACTGTGAAGTATCTTTACGAAGGACTTTTTTCTGATAATGCAACCGGATGGGGTTTTGATTTTGGCTTAAGATACAAAGATATTATCGAAGGTTTTGATATTGCCGCATCATACAGTAATGTCGGTTCAATGAATAAGTTAAGAAATGAAACTACGGAACTACCATCTGATTTGAGAGTCGGAGCTGCTTATAATTTTAATGTTTCTCAAATTCAATCCGATGTTGTGATAACCGGCGGTATTCAAAAATATACCCAGACAGATGACACTCATATTCATTTTGGCGCTGAAATATTTTACGATAATTTGATCGCACTCCGCGGAGGTTATATGAGCGGATACGATTCCAAAGGTCTGACAGCCGGACTTGGTTTACATTGGAACTCAATCAATTTCGACTATGCATTTGTGCCGTTTGATTACGGACTTGGAGAGTCACACATTATCTCGCTAATGTACACATTTTAATTCGATCTAAATTGAAGAAAGAATTATTAGAGAAAATTGAACAACCAAAATATCTATTGCCTATAATTATAATCCTTGCAGCAGTGTTGAGGATTATTTTTTTTAACGGACACATTTTTTCTGATGACTCTTATTATGCACATCTTGCACACACTTACAGCGAAGGAAATTTTGGTTCAGATTTCCTCGGTTACCCGATTCATCTCGTAAGAAAATTAATGATCTTCTTTACGATGTTCTCTTTCATGATCTTTGGTGAAGGGGAACTTGCAACGGTTTTCTTTCCATTTCTATTTTCTTTATTAAGTATTATTCTAATTTATTTTGTCGCTTATGAATTAACGGGAAACAAAAAAGTCTCTCTCTTTTCATCTTTTGTTTTAGCAATTTTACCCACAGATATAATATTTGCTTCAATCAATTTCGCTGATTTAATCGCAGCGTTCTTGATCAATTTTGGAATTTATTATGTGATTAAGTTTATAAAAACTTCCGAGATGAAATATGCTTATTTCGCGGGGCTTTATTTTGCTATCTCAATTTTTGCGAAAATGAGTTTTTATTACGTCGGTATTTTAATTTTGATTCTGGCATTTTTGTATCTGAAAAAAAATAAAAAGATAAGCATAGGATTAATTCTTTCTGCAGTAATTCCATTGCTATTATTGGTGATAGAAGGAATTATAATCGGAGCAAAAACCGGAAATTACTTTTACCGCTTCCAAATTTTAGAAGCAAATTATCAATCGACCTATTATAATTTTTTCCCTTACACAGTTTTGGGAGATTCATACACAAATCTTGAATATTTTTGGGGATTGCTAAAACAAATTTTTGTTGAGAACACTAAAAATTTATTTCTGCGTAGATTCTATCTTTTGATTCCATTGTTTGCGTTGATCGGCAGTTTTTTATTCATAAAGCAGAAAAGAAACGCCGGACTTGTATTTTGGTCTCTTGGGTTAGCAATCTTAATGCTCGGGTTTACAACTTCACCAACAAGTTATAAACCACTAGATCTAAAAATGAGTTGGTATGCTTATCCACTTTTCTTCCCGGCAATAATAATTTTTAGTGAAACTGTTATCAGATACACCAAAAAATATTTACCGGTTATAATTATTCTTCTTTTTGTCGGAAGTATGTATATGTCAACTGAATACCAAAACTTTTTTGACATTGAAGAGAAAAATAAATTCAAAGATTTTATTCATAGAATGGATGATGAATTTGTGTTTACAGATCATCATACAAAATATGCTGTTGATTTAATTAGAGGATATGATGAGAACGTAGTGGTTTCTTCGTTATCGAATAAGCCAACGCTCTTAAGTGAACTTCCCAAATATTCATTAGTAATTTTTAATGAAGGTGTTGTCAATGAATTGCAATTGCAAGGTTATTCGCTGCCTAATTATGAGTCATTGAAGACAGAGCAATTCAAGATGATAGAAAAGTACAGCGATTTTGAAATTTATAGAAAAATCGAGTAATTCGGAATTCGGCTAATTTTCTTTATTTTTACATCTTAAAATTAAGCGGGAAATTATGTCTGTTGAAGTTGTACCTTATACCGAAGAGTGGAAAGAACAGTGGGATGAGTTTGTAAAGCGTTCCAATAACGGAACAATGTTTCACATGCAAAAGTTTTTTGATTATCATGAACCGGGAAAATTTACATTCGATCACTTGATGTTTTTGGATGACGGTAAGTTAGCTGCCTTGCTGCCGGGTGCAGTAATTGACAACAGATTTGAATCACCGATTGGTGCAAGTTACGGATCAATTGTAACCGGCGACTTGAAATTTCGCGATGCGATGAATTATGTTACTGCGCTTCTCGAATATGGAAAGAAGCAAGGATGGAAAGAAATTGAATTGACATCAGCCCCCAGAGTTTATGAAAAATGGCAAAATGAAAATCTCGATTTTGCATTGTTGTGGAAAGGGTTTAGTTATAAACTTCACTACATATCAAGCGCTATAAAATTAGATCCGCAACAAGAAATTATCCCGAGATTTCAAGCAACTATTAGAAGAAATATTAGAAAGAGTTTTAAAGAGGGTGTTCGAGTTGAAGTAAATGAAAAGTATGATGAGTTTTATCCGATTCTTCTTGATAACAAAGCTAAGCACAATGTTAAGCCAACTCACTCACTTGAAGATTTATATAAGTTGAAAGAACTCTTACCTGAGCAATTAAAATTATTTATGGTTTATCACGAAGATAAACCAATTGCCGGCTCGGTGATGTTTTATCCTAATGAAACTGTTGCACTTTGTTTTTATAACATGCTCCGTTATGAGTACGAAAAGTATAAACCAATTCAACGAGTAATGTACGAAGTTGTCAAGGATGCTACCGAATCCGGTTATAAGTATGTTGATATAGGTGTTTCTCAAAGACACATCTGCCGATGACCCGATGACACCGCAAATGAGCTTAGATAGACTTTTAAAGAAAAGTTCGATGCAAAAACAGTGATGAGAAATACACTTCACATAAAGTTGTAATTTAATGATCACTCGCAAAAAGATATGTATCGCTTTTCTCGGAAATCCTTTTCACGATTCGAGAATTACAAACCTAAAAACTTCCCTTGAACAAAATAATTGTGATGTAAAGGTAATCGGGTTTGATTGGACTACTCCAAACTTTCAGAACTTACCGGGATGATGATACCGTTGTCTTCAAATTGAGCAAAACCAAATTCTCAATTCTATTTTACGGTAAATTCAAACTGCTCTTGTTAAAAGAACTGTTTCAAAAACAAAGCTGATATATTTTTTGCCGAAGAGATATTCTCTTTACCGCTTGTAAAAATCCGGACGATTTTTGGAAAAGGAAAAATTTATTATAACAGTCGTGAGCTTTATGCATTTCTCGGCGGTTTGCGTAACCGCAAATATTTACAAATGGCATTTAAATTAATCGAACGGCTCTTTATCAAGAGAGTTGATTTGGTTTTAACAACCGGTGAAATGGACTCTGAATTCCTTCATAATTATTACGGTATCAATAATACTTTGGTGATCAGAAATATCCCGAAACTTCAATTACCGGATGCAAAAATTGATCTCCACCAAAAATTGAAACTTGATCGCTCAAAGAAAATTTTGCTCTATCAAGGTGTAATGATAGATGGAAGGGGAATTGAGTTGATAATTGATCAACTTGAAAAAATTGAGAATGCAGTACTGGTTTTACTCGGTGATGGCGAAAGAAGAAAAAAGTGGGAACAACTTGCTCTTGAAAAAAATGTGGAAAGTAAAGTTTATTTTTTGGAACAATTCCGCAAAATGATTTAATCAATTATACCGCTGCTGCGGATGTTGGAGTTTGTCTAATTGAAAATATTAGTATCAGTTACTACCACGCACTTCCGAATAAATTATTTGAATATATAATGGCTGGTATTCCGGTGATATCTTCTTCGCTTCCGCAAATGAAGAAGATAGTAGAGCAATACAATGTAGGAGTTTGTGTTGATCTTGAAAAAACTACAGATGTTTCAAATGATTTAAATGAAATGCTCTCGGATGAATCAAAATTAGAAACATATAAAGATAATTGTAAAAAAGCCGCTCAAGAATTGAACTGGGATGTAGAATTTGAAAAAGTAAAAGACAAACTTCTTGGCTAAACAAAAACAACATAGAATTTTAATCTCACGTCCCGATAGAATTGGAGATGTTGTTTTATCCACACCAATTCCACGTGAGATCAAGAAAACTTATCCGGGTTCATTTGTTGCAATGTTAGTACGAAGCTACACAAAAGAGATCTTTCTGAATAACCCACACGTTGATGAAATTATTTTAGCTGATGAAATCTTAAATGGATCAAAAGCAGATGTATTTGAATTGTGCTAAGAAAATAAGAAAGTACAAATTCACCCACGCATTGATGCTGCTGCCAAACGAACGAATTAATTATTTGCTTTTTCTAGCCGGAATAAAAACACGTGTCGGTGTTGGGTACAAGTTTTATCAGTTTATCACCGGAGTTAAAAGTGTTAGCAGAAAAAAATATATTCCCCTGCGACATGAAGCAGATTACTGCATGGATCTGGCCAGAAGAATCGGTGTAAAGACTGATAACCTTAAACCCGAAATATTTCTAAGCGGTGAAGAAAAAAGAAGAGTCTGCTAAAATAAAAAAGAAATTATTAGGTGATAAGAAGTTACTAGTTGGTATTCATACAAGCAGCGGAAAGTCTGCCCCAAATTGGACTACTGAAAGTTATGTCCAATTAATAGAAGAACTAAACAAAATACCGGAAATTGAAATTGTCGTAACGGACAATGAAAAACCAAAAGCTCTGGAAACGAACGCGGAACTAAAATTTCCAAACATTGATAAAACTCTTCGTGAATCAATAGTTAATTTTAATTCACTTGATCTGTTAGTTTCTGCCAGCACGGGACCGATGCACATATGTTCCGCTCTCGATATCAAGACAGTTGCAATGTTTTGCCCATTGAATGTTTTGTCACCAAAGTTGTGGGGACCGCTAGGAAATGAATCAACAGAAATTTTACCTTCGGAAAATTATTGTCAAATTAAATGCCCCGGTGACCCAAAAAAATGTACGTTTGAAGGAGAAGGTGGAATTAGTGTTGAGAAAGTAAAGAGTGAAGTTTTGAAACTGCTGAAGATTAGCTAAGAGGAAACAAATTTTATATATTTACAACCTTCAATTTTACACGTCGGGCATCGTTTAACGAATTGGTACCCAACCCCGTCAGATCCGGAAGGAAGCAGCGGTCAGTACTCAATTTGTGTAAGCGCTCTGCCCGGCATCTTTTTATCTAGCCCAAATTTTTAGTTTATTCCATCGGCAAAAGTAAGTTTAGTTCCCCGGTTCCGAGTTTCAATTCACCATTGATTTTAACAGCTGCAACACTTCCCGGTGAAAACGGCAGTTGAAGTAAATCAGATTTTATAAGATTGAGCGTGAGTATAGAGACATCAGGAGCGTGACCCACAAGTAATACTGTTTCCGGTTTTAGAGTTTTGAGCAATACTAATATATCTTCAATTGTGCTGCCGGGTTCAAGAGCTTTATCAAAAAGTAATTCGTTTTCAACATTAAATTCATTGTGGATTAATTCTGCAGTATCGGCTGCCCGTTTAAGCGGAGAGGATATCACATAATCTAGTTTATTTGCGTGTTGTTTTAAGAGCGGCAGATTTTTTGAAATTTTTTGTCTGCCCGCCTCGGTCAATCTTCTTTCAAAATCCGGTGTATTATTATCCGCGTAACCATGCCGCATTATGTAAATTTTCAATTCATATCTCCATAGTTTATGAAGAACAACGAAACATGAGCGGATAAACTCGCAACACTCCGGTTAAATTTTTTCCCTTCGGCTGTTGCCAGAATTTTGTCCATTTCTTCTTTGCTTGAAACAGTAAGTTCACAGCTTTTATGATATGGCTCTTCCATCAATTTTGCACCGACAATTTCACCGAAGTTTACTTTTTGACCGCTTGCATTTTCAAGGTGAATTAACACATTTTCTTCAAATGTTTTTATCAAATCATCGTCTACTGTTCTTTGAACATTATCTGAAGCTTGTACATGAATCTCCTTTCTTATTATTTCAATTTTGTATTTAGAATAAACAATTTTATTTTAGCTGACATCCAATTACAAATACTTCCGGATATTGAAGACGATTCGTATAATAATTTATCTTTTTTCATTTTTATCATTTCTGAATGCTCAGGAAATTGATCATCCCAAATTTTTTCTGAGCGATATAAATTTTAAAATCAAAATAACAAATTTAGTTGATTCAATTCACACCACATTAAAGGTAATTGACGCAGATCAAAATGTAATTGATGAAGCTACTATCACTTCTAAAGATTTTGAAAAAGAAATTAAAATTGTGCGCCCGGGTAATTATCAGATTTTATTAGATGGGGAAGAGCAGACGATTTCCTCAATCCGGATTATCCCCGGTTGGCTTAGTATAATACCACCCTTGCTCGCTATTTTATTAGCGTTGATAATCAGACAAGTTTTGGTCTCGCTTGCCGCCGGTATTTATCTCGGTGCAATTTTTATCTATGATTATAATCCTATTATTGCACTTCTTCGTTTTACGGACACAATTATTATCGAATCGTTAACTGACCCGGATCATGCGTTTATTATAGTTTTTACTCTTATGATTGGAGGTGTAGTCGGAGTTATTTCGCGAAACGGAGGTACCGCCGGTTTAGCAAATTTGATTACTCGATATGCAAAAACAGCGAAGTCGGGATTACTTTCAAGTTGGTTGATGGGATTAGTTGTTTTCTTTGATGATTATGCCAACTCATTGATTATCGGTAACATGATGCGTCCGATCACGGACAAACTCAGAATCTCGCGCGAGAAGTTAGCATATATTGTTGATTCAACTGCTGCACCGATTGCAAGCGTTGTATTGATCAGTACTTGGATCGGATACGAGCTTGGTTTGATAAATGACGGATTGAAAAGTATCGGTTCCGATGCTAATGCTTACGATGTTTTCATTCAAACAATACCATATAGATTCTATCCGTTTGCAGCACTCTTCTTTGTGTTTCTGACTTCCTACATGCGGCGCGATTTTGGTCCGATGTATAAAGCAGAAAAAAGAGCAAGTTTAACCGGAAAGCTGTCAAACTCGGAAGTTAAGATTGACGGTTTGAAAGAAGATGAATCTGAAATTTATTCCGGTGATAAAGCGAGATGGTATAACGGGGTGATTCCCATCTTAGTTATTCTTTTCGGTACTATCGGGGGAATGGTTTATACCGGAACACTGTCGATTCAAAGTGCAGGCTGCACTGATTACTCGGTCCAAAATATAATCAGTCATTCCGATTCTTACTCATCATTGCTTTGGGCTAGCTTTGGTGCAAGTGTTGTGGCTATTATAATGAGCTTTGCCCAGAGAATCCTCACTTTGAATGAAGCAATAAAAGCATGGCACAAGGGAGTTCAGATGATGCTCCTTGCCGCTATCATTTTAATTTTTGCCTGGGGGATAAGCGATATAACTAATCAATTGAAAACTGCTGATTATTTGATCTCAATTTTAAGCGATACAATCGATCCAAGATTTTTGCCGGTTCTCGTTTTCATAGTTTGTGCGTTGATAAGTTTTTCAACCGGAACAAGTTGGGGAACGATGGCGATTGTTATGCCTATAGTTATTCCTTTAGCCGCAAAAATGGTGGAAGTTAGTACGCTTCCGGATTCTCAAACTCATTTGATAATTGTCGGGGTCGTCAGTTCTGTTTTAACCGGTTCGGTTTTTGGTGATCATTGCTCACCGATTGCTGATACGACAATTCTTAGTTCAATGGCTTCGCAATGTAATCACATCGATCACGTCAACACACAATTGCCTTATGCAATGTTGGTTGGAGTAGCTAGTATGCTGCTAGGAGATATTCCAACCGCATTCGGATTAAATCCGTTTATTTCTATCGCGCTGATCTTTTTAGTATTAACAGCGGTGTTATATTTCTTCGGAAAGAAAGTACCGGAAGCTAATCAGAGTTGACCGTAGATTGCTTGTAAAAGTTTTTAATCGCATCAGCTTTTGATCTTCCTATTACATTTGCTAATTCTGCGGCAGTTGCGTTTTTAATCTTTTCTAGACTATCAAAATTGATCAATAATTTTTCGGCAATTTTTTCTCCGATGCCGGGTATTTGGGTGAGTTCAGTTTGGAATGTGCGCTTATCACGGCGTTTGCGATGAAAAGTTATTGCGAATCGATGAGCTTCGTCTCTGATATGCTGAATCAATTTTAGACTGGATGACGTTTTAGGAATACTTTGTGGTTCGGAATGTTCCGGTAGAAAAACTTCCTCCAGTTTTTTTGCAAGTCCAATTATTTCTTGCTCTTTAAAATCTAGTTCTTTCAAAATTGATAACGATGCAGAGAGTTGACCTTTACCTCCGTCAACTAATATTAAATCCGGCATCTCTTCGTTTTCTTCTTTTACTTTTGTGTACCTTCTTTTAACAACTTCACGCATACTTGCAAAATCATCCGGACCTTCAACCTCCTTAATGATAAACTTTCTATATAAACTTTTCTTTGGTTTGCCGTCAACAAAAACTACCATGCTTGCAACCGTATCAGTTCCTTGGAGATTTGAGATATCAAAACATTCGATCTTCCTCGGCAATTTTTTCAATCTTAGATCTCTTTGTAATGCAGAAAGAACATAAGGAATGTTGCCTTCTTTCTTCATCCGCTGTAATTGTATTTCTTTTAATTGTAGAATTGCATTTTGTTTGCACATATTCAGCAGTGATTTGGCTTCACTTTGTCTTTTCGGAATAACGAATTTTACTTTATGTTCACTTTTCTTAATTAACCATTCAAGAATTGATTCGTGATCGGAAGGTTCGGTTTCTAATATTATTTCTTTTGGGATATCGACATACTCGTTATAATAAAATTTGATTACCGCGTTGTAAATGTTTTCGAGTTCGTCTTCTTTTTCGGATGTCAGATTTAACTGCCGTTTGCCGACAAGTCTGCCATTGCGAATATTAAGAATTGTAGCTGCAACATCTTTTGCTTCAATTGCCGCACTGATGATATCTTTATCATCATTTGTCTGCGTAACAATTTTCTGCTTTGATGAGTAAACTTCTAGATGTTCAATTTTATCACGCAAGGTCGGCTGCTTTTTCAAATTGCAGATTTGCTGCGGCATCATCCATTTCGTCTTTCATTTCAGAAATCAATTCAACCGTTTTGCCGCGCAGTAATTTTACTACTTGATTGACCATTACGTTGTAATCTTTTTCACTTACTAATCCTTCGCACGGTCCGTCGCATTTGTTTATATGATAATCTAAGCAGACTTTAATTTTCTTTTTTGCAATTACGTCATCGTCAATCCAATATTTGCAGCTGCGGATCTTGAAGAGTTTGTTGATCATTCGAAGAGATGATTTCATACTTTTTACATCTGTGTATGGTCCGAAATATCTTGAGCCAGTCCTTAATAACTGTTCTTGTAGAAAATATTTGCGGGTATGGTTCATTAGTAACTCTGATGTACGGGAACGATTTATCATCTTTTAAGTTCACGTTGTAACGTGGTTTAAGTTCCTTTATTAAATTATTTTCGAGAACTAACGCTTCCATTTCATTATCAGTAACAATCAACTCCAAATCATTTACTTTTGCTATCATGATTTTTGTTTTAGGACTGTCAACGGATGAATGAAAATAAGAACGCACACGGTTACGCAAGTTCTTTGCTTTACCAACGTAAATTACTTTCCCTTTATCATTTTTAAATTGATAAACGCCGGGATTTTGCGGCAGATTACTCAGTTTATTTTGTAAATCAGAATTCATAATTCTCTTAACGAAATAAAATCAAAAATGTTCCTTTAAAGTGAAAAAGGACTGACGAATTGCCAGTCCTCAATTTTACAATATTATCTCAAAAACTCTGCATCAAAACTTGTAATTTTTTGGAATAACTACTATTACCGGTTTCACTAACCGTAAATTTCTTTTTATCCTCTTCGGAATCAAAACCAATTTCGGTTCCTTCCGGAACTTCAACATTTTTATCAATAATTGCACGTCTTATTCTAGCATGTCTACCGATGTTTACATTGTTCATGATTATTGAATCGGTTACGTAGGAATAACTATTAACTCTAACTCCGGGACCTAAAATTGATCTTTCAACCAAGCCGCCGGATACAATTGTTCCATCTGTAACTAATGAATTAAATGCTCTCCCTACACGTTCACCCTCGTGCGATAACGTTTTTGCCGGCGGAAGCTGAACTTGTCGAGTTCTCATCGGCCATTTATCATCGTACAAATTGAAATGGGGACTTACATTTATCAAGTCCATACTTGCTACATAGTAACTGTCGATCGTTCCAACATCCACCCAGTAAGGATCATCCTTTTTATTTTCATCGATAAATCTGTAAGAGTAAATTTTATTATTGTTTTCCAACATAAACGGGATGACATGTTTACCAAAATCATCCGCTGTTATTTTTTCTTGACTCATTTTTTTGAGGACATCTTTAAGTACTTTTGCATTGAAGATATAAATGCCCATATTGACGAATGAGTAACCTGCACGGTCTGGGCTTTCGGGTGGATTTTTTGGTTTCTCAACAAACGATTTTACTTTATAATTTTTATCGATGTCCAATATACCGAAACGGGATGCTTGATCTTTTGGGGTGTAAATACTTGCAATTGATAAGTCCGCATCTTTTTCTGTGTGATATTGTAGCATCTTCAAATAGTCCATCTTGTAAATATGATCACCGGAAAGAATCAACACGCGGTCATATTGATCTTCTTTAATTAAATTTAGATTTTGAAAAATTGCATTGGCTGTACCGGTGTACCAATTGTTACTAATTTTTTGCTGCGGTGGAATAGAAAATATAAATTCGCCAAGTTCATAGTTGAAAATATTCCACGCTTCGTAAATATGCTGATTCAGTGAATCGGATTTGTACTGAGTAAGCAAATAAATTTTGCGTAATCCGGAGTTTAAACAGTTCGACAAAGCAAAATCGATAATTCTGTACTTACTTCCGAATGGGACAGATGGTTTTGTTCTGTGCAATGTGAGTGGATTTAGTCTTTCACCTTGCCCGCCGGCAAGAATCGTGGTTAAAGTTCCGCGTAATAATGATGAACCAGTAAATGACATATTATTCTCTCTATTCGTTTTAGTATTAATATATTCAATAAAGGATAAATTGGCAAAAAATCAAATTGTTAACAAGACGGAAAAATCAAAAAATATTTAACTATTATGATTAAATTGGTACTCAAATAATTATTGAGTTGCATGAGTAAAAAATACTTTTTTATATCGGATGTACATCTTGGTCTACAGTCAAAAGAACTTGAACACAAAAAGGAACAAAAGTTAGTAAGTTTTTTACAATTTGCATCTAGAAATTGCGATGAACTTATTATTCTTGGTGACTTATTCGATTATTGGTTTGAATATCGCCGAGTAATTCAAAAGGGATTTTTTAAGACACTTTCTGCTTTAGAAGAACTTTCGGAAAGAGGAGTAAAAGTTCATTATATTATTGGTAATCATGATTTTATGCATCGTGATTTTTTTGCCGAAGATATTGGTGCAACTTTATACTACAATCCTTTCACAATTGGTCTGAATGGAAAGAAATTTTTTCTCGGACATGGTGACGGTTTGATCAGCAATGATCTCGGTTATAAAATTCTAAAAAAAGTTTTGAGAAATAAATTTTTACAATTTCTATTTTCGCTTATTCATCCTGATCTCGGGATAAAATTAGCAAGCTCAACCAGTAAAAAATCCAGAGATTACACAAAAACAAAAGATTACGGTGAGAGCGACAGTCTTTTTGAAGTGGCAAAAAAGAAAATTGATCATGGTGCCGATTATGTGATGTTCGGACATTCACACAGAAGAAGATTTGAAAAATATAATCAAGGATATTACGTAAATTTGGGTACATGGTTAACTCAACCTTGTTACGGAAAATTTGAAAATGATAAATTCGAGATAATAGATTGGGAGTAAAATGCTCAAAAAGAATTCGAAGAAGAAATCCAACAATTCATCACCGAAAACTAAAAAGAAAATAATTCTATCAGTCTTAACTTCATTTTTTATTCTTTTTTTAATAGCTGCATTTATTTTCTTTGATTATGTTACGAGCGGACTGCCTTCTCTAGAACAGCTTGAAAATCCAAAACCTCAATTAGCCAGCAATGTGTTCAGTGCCGACGGTGAATTAATCGGACAGTACTTCCGCCAAAATAGAATTGAGATAGATCTACAAGATATTCCACCGGAATTTGTTGATGCTTTGATTTCTACCGAAGACCGTAAATTTTTTGATCATTGGGGAGTTGATATGGAACGACTCTTTAAAGCAATGATCAAAACGATCTTTTTGGGCAGACGTGAAGGAGCTTCAACAATCACACAGCAGTTATCTAAAAATTTATATGGATTATGGAGCGGACGCGAATCTGAGTTTGATGTGATAGTAAGAAAAATCAGAGAGTGGATAACAGCCGTACAAATTGAACGCAACTACACAAAGCAAGAAATTCTTGAGATGTATTTCAACATCTCTTATTTCGGTAGAGGCGCTTACGGGATTGAGATGGCTTCCCGAACTTATTTCAATAAAAGCGTAAACCAACTTAATCTGAAAGAGATGTCGCTCTTTGTCGCCATGTTGAAATCACCCGTACTTTATGATCCGATACGAAGATATAATAATGCAATCCAACGACGGAATCTTGTTCTCTACAATATGGTGCAAACCGGTCATCTCAGCAGTGAACGATATGAACAACTCAATGAAGATCCAATTGATTTGAAAGTTGCAGAAACTGCCGAGGGTTTCCAGAAGTAATTCCGCGCCGCATTTTATTGAGTATGTAAGACAGCAGCTCTCCAGAATGGCACAGAATTATGGCTTCGATCTTTATGAAGACGGGCTGACAATTTATACTACGTTAGATACAAAAATGCAGAGCATTGCTGTTAATGCAGTTCAATCACATTTGGAAGAATATCAAGATTTATTCGATAGACGATGGAATTGGAACCGTAATAGAAAAGCATTCAACGAAATATTGGATCGAGAAATTAAAAAGAGAATGCAATATGTCAGCGCTCCAACTCGTGAAGCTAAGAATGAGGTTTATGAGCGGCTGAGTAAAAATGTCGCTTTTGTAGATTCAGTGCAGCAATTTTATCAAAGAATTGAAGCCGGCTTTGTCTGTATGGATGTAAAAAACGGTGAGATAAAAGCAATGGTCGGAGGACGGGATCAGAATTTTAAATGTGGTCTGAATCACGTAACTCAAATCAAGCGTCAACCCGGTTCGGCATTTAAACCTATTATCTATACTGTTGCAATTGAAAATGGGCTCTATCCGGCTTACCCAATATTAAACCAACCTTTCGATTATGAAGGTTGGGAACCACAGAATTTCGATAAAAGTACATCCGGATTTGTACCCTTGCGTGATGCTTTGAGGCGTTCACTCAATCTCGTTTCAGGCAGGTTAATAATAGAAGACCATGTTAAACTTTGGCAAGTTGGGCGCTATGCAGATCGGATGGGAATAAAAAGTAAGCTTGATCTTTATCCGGCTATCTCGTTGGGAGCTTCTGAAGTCACACCGCTTGAACTCACTTCGGCTTTTGCAACCATTGCAAATCATGGTATCTATAACGAACCGATCTCGATTTTGAGAATTGAAGATAAAGATGGAATTTTAATTGACAATTTTGCATCCGATGCGCGAGAAGCGATACCCGAAGAAACTGCGTATATTATTTCTGATATGTTGCAGACCGCAGTAGATGCGGGAACCGGCGCACGAATTAGATCTCAATTTCAATTTACAAGACCGGCGGGAGGCAAAACCGGAACAACACAAGATTTTGCCGATGCTTGGTTTGTCGGTTACACTGCGCAATACGCTGCAGGTGTGTGGATCGGATTTGATGATAGACGAGTTACCTTTACGGGAAATTATGGCCAGGGTTCACAAGCAGCGCTTCCGGTTTGGGGAAGATTCATGAAAGATGTTTATGACGAGTTTGAAATTCCCGTTGAAGATTTTCCAATGCCCGATAACGGTAATGTTACCAGAGTTAACTTCTGCTCGGAGTCAATTTTTGAATTGGGTGATCCAAGACTCTATTCGGAAGACTGTAACACAGGCATTTATTCTGACATCATAAAACTAAAAGATATACCACCGGTATTTAATGCAGAACGTGATACAACAATTAAAATTTTCGATAAGTATTTAGCACCCGATAGCAATGCGCACAGAGCTGTAGAAATTGAATAATGCTTTTTGACTTATGAATTAATTATTTTTGAGATGCGCCCGGATGGCGGAATTGGTAGACGCGCTAGGTTCAGGGTCTAGTTGGCGCAAGCCAGTGCAGGTTCGACTCCTGTTCCGGGCACAAACTTTTTTGACTTGTTTATAATTACTTGAGATACGTTTGAAAATTCGGTTCGTTATACCGTTACTTATTTTATTTACTGTTTCAGTTTCGTCTCAGAGCTTTGACTCACTTCTCACCGCTATTGATTCCTTCCCGCTAAATAAACAACTAGAAATTCTAAGTGATGAATGCTGGAACAACCGAAGTAAAAACCCGCAATATGCATTAGAGTGCGGAAAGAAAGGGCTTGAGGTTGCAAAGCGATTGAATAACAAATCCTCTGAAGCTGAGTTAAATAATTTTATGGGTGTTATTCACAGAAATTTAGGCAACTATGTAAACGCTTTGAGATTTTACAACACCGCGCTTGAGTTGGCAGAAGAAATCGGTGATTCCGTTCAACTTGCCTACTCTTATAATAACATTGGCGGCGCATATCGTCTTGAGCACAACTACACTCTCGCCCTGGAAAATATTTTTCATGCCCTTAGAATTTTTGAAAAGCTTAATATGCCCGAAGGTGTTGCCTACTGTACTATAAATATCGGAATCATTTACAGAAAGCAGAGCAACTTTGATTTAGCCAGAGAATATTTCGAACGCACACTTTCGATACGGGAAGAAATTGGTGATGAATTTGGAAAGGCACTTGCCCTAAATCAAATTGTTGAAATAGATTATGATCAGCATAAACTGGATCAAGCTCTGTCAAGTTATCAAGAACTGCGAAAACTCTATGAAGATTTAAACGACACCAAAGGAATTGCATCTGTTCTCGGAGGTATTGGTGGCATTAAGTATTTAGAAGGAAAGTATGACGAAGCAAAACGGTACAGAAGAGAGGCGCTCCGTTTACAGAGACAAATTCAAAATACGGAAGGGATAATAAATAATTTAGATCAACTAGCACTCATTTCAGCTCAGCAGAATTTGTTTGAAGAGGGAGATGAATATCTTGACGAAGCTTTTAAGATTAGTTCAGAATCAAAAAATGTTTCATTCCTAATAGAGCATTATAAAGATAAAGCTGAGTATAATCGAATTCGCGGCAATTATGAAAACGCCCTAAAATATTTTAAGCGCCATACTCAGTTAAAAGATTCGGTTGCAATAGACCAAAGAATCGATGCTATTGCTTTGATGGAAACTATTCACAGAGTCGATTTAGCAAATAAAGAAAATAAAATTTTATCTCAGGAGAACGAACTTCGATCACGTCAGAATACATTTTTAATCATCTTTGCTATAGTGCTTATTATTTTTATTTCTTATGGTATCACAAAGTATTATCAGAACAAAAAGCTCACAAAACAGCTTAAGGAATTAAATGCCACGAAAGATAAATTCTTTTCAATCATTGCCCACGATTTAAAGAACCCGTTTAATAATTTACTCGGCTACTCGGAAATGCTCGCTCAAGATTTTGATGAGATGACAGAAGAGGAAAAACACGAAGCAATTCAGGATTTTAATTCATCCTCAAAAAAATTATTACTGCTCGTTGAAAACCTTCTCGATTGGGCAAGAGCAAATATTGGAGCATTAAAATTTGAGCCGGAATACTTTGAGGTGAAAAAAGCAATTGACGATGTCGTCGATCTCTATTCATCTAACATCAGAAATAAAAATCTGAAAGTTAATTTTGATATGCCGGCAGATTCTAAAGTTTACACAGATACGGATTTCTTTTATCTCGTTGCTCGAAACCTAATTCATAATGCGATTAAGTTTAGTGAAACCAATGGTGAAGTTAAAGTAGTAATGAAAGAAGAAAAAAATAATTATCAAATAGACTTTATTGATAATGGTGTCGGCATCGAAAAAGAAAAACTTAGCGGACTCTTTGAGCTAGGCAATTCCAGTTCCTCTGCCGGTACAGACGAGGAAGCAGGCTCGGGTTTGGGATTAATACTTGTTCGTGATCTAGTTATAAAGTGGGGTGGAAAAATCTTAGTCGATAGCGAGCCTGGAAAAGGAAGTAAGTTTTCTATAACTATCCCCAAACCAAATGTATGATGGTATCGACTACATTTAATAACAAAGAAATTTACAACCAATCTTTAGAGCTAGCGTCAGACCACTACGAAAACTTTCCTGTTGCTTCATTTATTTTTCCAAAAAGAATCAGAAAAGATGTAGCTCTAATTTATCGCTTTGCAAGAACTGCCGACGATATTGTTGATGAAGGTGACGAAGATGATAAAGTAAAACTGAATTTACTAAATTCATTTCGCAGTGACTTTGAAGAAAGTTTGAAAGGCAACTACAAAAATAAATTTTGGGAACTGCTCCATCAGACGATTATTCAAAAGCAATTAAACCCGCAGCACTTTCTAAATTTATTAACCGCATTCGAACAGGATCTAAAACAAAAATCATACGAAACTTTTGAAGATTTACTTGGCTACTGTAAAAACTCTGCAAACCCGGTTGGCAGAATAATGCTCGAACTTTACGGAATCAAAAGTGAAAAAATCGTTAATTATTCCGATAAAATTTGCACTGCTCTGCAATTAACAAACTTTTGGCAGGATGTAAAAATTGATATTCACAAAAATCGTATATATATCCCCCTCGATGATTTCGAAAAATTTAATTCTAATAGTGAATGTCTAAAAGCAGAACAAACTCCGCCAGTGTTACGTCAAATAATCGAATACGAAGTTAAGCGAACTGATCGGTTGTTTATTGAAGGTGAGAAAATTTTGGAATTTCTTCCGTATAGATTGAGACTACAAGTTGGCTGGACGATCAACGGCGGACGAAAAATTTTGAAAAAAATTAGTAAAAGTAACTACGATGTCTTAAATTACAGGCCGACACTCAGCAAAGTCGATTATTTGTCAGCACTTGTAGGAACACTTTTTAAGTGATGGAAGAGAACACAAAAAAAATATCGAAAGAAAGTAAGAGCAGTTTTTATTATGCATTTAGTTTATTGCCGCAAGATAAACGAGATGCGATGAATGACATTTATGCTTTCTGCCGTTTTACCGATGATATAGTGGATGAGGGAAACGAATCCGACGAAGTAAAATTCGAAAAACTTAGAAGATGGCGAATTGAACTTGAGAGAGCACTTCGTTTCAAATCATCTTTCCCGATCTTAAACAAAGTCTCAAAAAGCATTCAAAATTTTAGCATACCGCTAGATCCATTCTTTGATCTCATACTTGGAATGGAAATGGATTTACAGCATAAACGTTACTTTACATTTAGTGATCTTCAAACATATTGCTATCGAGTTGCTTCTACGGTTGGATTAATGTGTATAGAAATATTTGGTTACAAAAATCCAAGTACAAAAGACTTTGCAGTAAATCTTGGAATGGCATTGCAGTTAACAAACATTCTTCGTGATGTCAAGATCGATGCAGAAAACGGACGCATTTATTTACCAAAAGAAGATATGGATCATTTTAACTACTCTGAGGCAGAACTATTAAAAAATGTCTATAACGAAAATTTTGTTTTATTAATGCGCCATGAAGCAGATAAAGCAAAACACTATTTTGAACTTGCCGATAAATCTCTTCGCTTTGAAGATAAACCCGCAATGTTCGCAGCCCGCGCAATGCAGCATATTTATTTTAGACTTCTGCAAAAATTAGAAGCAGCTAACTTCAATGTATTTGAAAAGAAAATAAAAGTTTCAAAATTTGATAAAACCGCGTTAGCGCTTGGTGTTTGGGCAAAATATAAATTAGTCTACTAATGGCAAACTGCATTGTAATAGGTGGTGGATTTGCCGGACTCTCCGCTGCTGTTCATCTCGCAAACAATAACCACAAAGTTAAGTTGATAGAAGCGTCTCCAAAGCTCGGCGGTCGTGCTTATTCATTTAAACACGATGCACAAAATACAATCATTGATAATGGTCAACATATTATGATGGGTTGTTATTTGTTCACTCTTGAATTTTTGGAATTGATTAACTCGCTCGATTCAATTTATGTACAACCTCACTTAGAAATTAATTTTGTCGATAGACAAAAGAAAGAAGTACAAACTCGATACCGGTGACGTAACTTATCCTTTCAACATATTAACTGCTCTTAAAGATTACGATGCACTTTCAAAATCTGAAAAAGCATCGGTCGTCAAATTATTTCTCAAGATTGCGGTTTGCAATCCGAAACATCACAAAGAGATTTCGAGTAAAGAGTTTTTAGAAAAAAATCATCAAACGCAAAATTCAATTAATGCATTGTGGGAAATTATTCATGTAGGAACGATGAATTGTAAAATGGAAGAATCGAGTGCGGCAATTTTTATACGTGTTCTCAAAGAAATATTTTTCACCGTGAATGACTCAACAAAAATTATTCTGCCGAAAGTCGGATTGAGTGAAATGTATTGTGATCGGTCAGCTGAATTTTTAGAAGGGAAAGGAGCGGAAATTTCTTTATCTGAAAAATTAATAAAAATTGAGTTTTCTGATGAGTCCGGAAAAGCAAAAGCGCTGACCACTTCAAAAAATCGCTATACCGAATTTGATTATTTGGTATTAGCAATTCCTCCGGATCAACTGCAAAGGATTTTACCCGAAACAGAAAAATTTAATCTGCCTCATTATGAGTTTTCTCCAATATTAAATATTCATCTTTGGTTGAGTGAAAATCAATTCAACGAAAGATTTTATGGATTGATCAATTCAAAAATTCATTGGCTTTTTAATAAAGGTAAACACATTACATTAGTAACCAGCGCTGCCGATGAATTTATCCCAATGAGCAACGAAGAAATTCTGGAGCTGGTTTTCAAAGAACTTTCCGAATATTTTGAAGAATTTAAATCCGGTTATGTTATGGATCATCTAATTATAAAAGAGAAACGGGCAACATTTAAACCCACAATTGAAAACTCAGTCGCTCGTCAAAGCTTGAACTCGAATTATAATAATATTCTCTTAGCCGGAGATTGGACAAACACAGGGTTGCCGGCAACAATAGAAAGTGCTGTTAAAAGTGGTGAGGCGGCATCGGATATAATATCCTCATTCACTCAAAATTTGTAAATATTATTTCGATTTAAGTTGATTATTATCCTCTTTTATTAATACTTTAAAACAAGCATAATTTTCTACAATCACATCTGATTATTTAGGAGGAAAAGATGTCAAAAATCAAAGAAAAACTAGCCGAAAAAATTGAAGGTTGGCGACCGCGAACCACAAAACTTTTGAAAGAATATGGTGATGTTAAGATTGGAGAAGTTACCATTGCACAAGCTATTGGCGGAATGAGAGGTGTAAAGAGTTTAGTTACCGATATCTCATACCTCGATCCAATGGAAGGTATTCGTTTTAGAGGTTATACCATTCCTGAAGCTTTAGAAAAACTTCCCAAACCGGAAGGCGCTGAGATGCCTTATGTTGAAGGGCACATTTATCTTTTGCTCACTGGCGAAATTCCTACTGAAGAAGAAATTGCAGACTTCACCGAAGACTTCAACAAGCGTAAAGGTGCTCCGCAATATGTTTTTGATGTTATCAATGCTTTACCAAAGGATACACATCCAATGACTATGTTTTCTGCAGCTGTACTTGCCATGCAGAAAGAATCAATCTTTACGAAAAAGTATCACGAAGGTTTAAGCAAAATGGAGTACTGGGATCCTACTTATGAAGATTCAATGAACCTACTTGCAAAACTTCCAGAGATTGCAGCTTACATTTACCGTTACAAATACAAAGAAGGCGATATCATTCCTGTTGACTTAAGTTTAGACTTGGGCGGCAACTTTGCACATATGATGGGAATTGATAAACCGTATGATGATGTATCCAGATTATATTTCATATTACACAGCGACCACGAAAGCGGGAATGTTAGTGCACACGCAGGCCATTTAGTGGCAAGTGCTTTGTCGGATATCTATTATTCAATTTCTGCAATGACAAACGGTTTAGCCGGTCCGTTGCATGGCTTAGCAAACCAGGAAGTATTAAGCTGGCTGCAAGATGTAATGAAAAAGGTTGGAAGTAACGATCCTACTAAAGAACAAATGAAACAATTTGTTTGGGATACTTTGAATTCAGGTCAAGTAATTCCCGGTTTCGGTCACGCAGTATTGCGCAAAACCGATCCGCGTTATCAAGCTCAAAGAGAATTCTGTCTTAAACATTTACCCGATGACCCGATATTCAAATATGTCAACTTACTCTACGAAGTCGTACCTGATATATTAGTTGAACAAGGCAAAGCAAAAAATCCTTGGCCTAATGTTGACGCACAATCAGGAGTTATTCAATGGCATTACGGAGTTCAGGAATATGATTTTTATACGGTCATGTTCTCTGTCGGAAGAGCAATTGGTGTTACGGCAAATATAATTTGGGATCGTGCTCTCGGTTATCCTCTTGAAAGACCAAAATCACTTACAACTAAGATGTTGGAAGATATTGCAGGTGTTAAATAAGACAATAAAAAAGGGATGCTCCGGCATCCCTTTTTGTTTTCCGCAAAGGGTTAGTATAGAGAAGAATGAATGAAAGTCTATAAATTGATGTTCGAGCAGATAAAAGATAAAATTGCTGACGGTGAATTGGTTGAGCAAAATCAATTAGCAGAATAATGATATACTTGAGTAAATCCTAAATCCGAACACGAAATACTAAACAAATTCAAAGCACAAAATTCAAAATCCCAAACGACGGTTTTTTTGTAAACTGAGGTTTTGAATTTCCGATTTAGAATTTTGTATTTGTTTAGAGATTAGAAATTCGGATTTAGGATTTTTCAGAAGTTCTTTTGGATTAACGTTATTAATATGTTTACATGGTCATTCTAAGATGGAAGTTTTTTCATAATTAAAATTTCAGTGTCCCTTCATTTGTCTCAAGTATGAAACCATCTTGTTTTACCCAAGTAAAATTATCCAACTTATTTTTCTGACGTTTTCCAAGCCAGATTCCGTTGTTATCTAAAAATAATCTGTATAAATCTTCCCCGTCCTTATAATACCAAAGGGCGCCATCAATCCGCATCTCCCAAACATCACCATTTTTCCATTTTATGTTCATCTTCTTATTAGGCAGCATTTTCACCTCAGATTTATTTTTCTATTTAAATTAACTTACAAATAAAATTATTATTTTACACGATCCTAAAATGAAGAGATTTGTATTGAAGTATGAGCAAAAAAGAAAAAGAACAAAAAACAATAAAAGATAAAGTAGTTGATAATGTTATAAGTTTGTTGAAAACCGCTGCAATTTTGTTGATCATTATTTCTGCAGTGGTTGAGGCATCTCGTGTTCCGACCGGCTCTATGGAGGACACGATTTTAGCCGGTGATTTTCTGTTGATCAATAAGTATTTGTACGGTCCGGCTACTCCTCGTTATATTCCTTTAACCGGAATTGAACTTCCTCATTATCGGCTCCCGTCATTTAGAGAACCACGAAGGAATGATATAATTGTTTTTAAGTATCCAGGTCATCGTGATCAAATCGAATCCGATCAATTGGTGCATTATGTCAAAAGATGCGTTGCCGAACCGGGTGATACTCTTGAGATAATTGATAAAGTAGTTTTTATAAATGGGGAGGAGTTTCCAATTCCTTCCAAAATAAATTATAATAACACTTTAGTGCCGGCTGGCGCTGAAGACCCATATATTTTTCCTAAAGGTAGCGGGTGGAATGCTGACAACTACGGTCCATTGATTATCCCCAAGAAGGGAGATATAATCGAACTCTCGCGTGAGAATATTCAACAATGGGAGACATTTATTAATCGTGAGCATTTACAAGATGTTGTCAAGTTTGTAAACGAAGATATTTACATAAATGGTGAAAAAACCAATCAATATGTCGTGCAGGAAGATTACTACTTTGCGATGGGTGATAATCGCGATAATAGTCTTGACAGCCGTTATTGGGGATTTGTGCCGCGCGAGCACATAACCGGAACACCAATAATAATTTATTGGAGCTGGAATTCAGAAATACCGTTCGCAAAATTCTTCGATCTGCTTGGATCGGTCAGATTAGATAGAGTTGCAAAATTAATTAATTAATCCTTACGTTATTATTTTTTAGAAAAGTTTCGCATTCTACAAAGTTTCTCATAGAATTCTGGGAAACTTTTTTTATATTTAATCCCCAAATGAATCTTCTCACTCACCCCAAAAGTTGATGAAATTGAAAAAAAAAGTTAAGTATATTTTTATAACCGGTGGCGTTGTTTCATCCCTCGGAAAAGGTATCACTGCCGCATCTCTCGGACTTCTACTTAAACAACGCGGCTACAGCGTAACTATCCAAAAATTTGATCCTTACATTAACGTTGATCCGGGAACAATGAGTCCGTTTCAACACGGAGAAGTTTATGTTACCGATGATGGTGCCGAAACTGATTTGGATTTAGGACACTATGAAAGATATCTTGACGTTGACATGTCTAAAGACAACAATACTACTACCGGTCAAGTATATAATGAAGTAATCACTAAAGAACGAAGAGGGGATTACCTCGGTGCAACTGTTCAAGTTATTCCGCATATCACCGACGAAATTAAATCACGTATCACAGCCCTCGGAAATACAGGTAAATACGATATTATAATTACGGAGATTGGTGGTACGGTTGGTGATATCGAGAGTTTACCTTTTATTGAAGCAGTTCGTCAAATGATGCTTGAACTCGGACGCAAAAAAGCAATCAATCTTCATGTTACACTCGTTCCTTATATAGCATCAGCAGGTGAAGTAAAAACAAAACCGACTCAGCACAGCGTAAAAAATCTTTTAGAATATGGTATTCAACCGAATATTTTAGTTTGCCGTTCCGAGAAAAAGCTTTCCAAAGATATTAGAAAAAAAATTGCACTCTTCTGCAACGTTGATGATCATGCGGTTATTTCTGCTTATGACTGTGATAGTATCTATGAAGTACCGCTTGTATTGTTTGAGCAGAAATTAGACCGGATTGTTTTAAAAAGATTAAAGCTACCAGACATCAATATTGAACTTGACGACTGGAAAGAATTTGTTGAACGAATAAAAAACCCCAGTGATGAAGTCAACATTATGATCTGCGGTAAATATACCGACTATCAAGACTCTTACAAAAGCATTAACGAAGCATTCATGCATGCCGGTGCAGAAAACGATGTTAAAGTCAATCTCAAATTTATAGATTCTTCCGAATTTGAAGATTCCTTTGATGAAAAAAAGTTTGAACATATTGATGGAATTTTGGTCCCCGGTGGTTTTGGAGAAAGAGGAATTGAAGGAAAAATCAATGCGACCACATTTGCTCGAGAAAACAAAATACCTTTTTTCGGAATTTGTCTCGGTTTACAATGTGCCGTAATAGAAATCGCACGGAATATATGCGGAATTAAAAAAGCAAACAGTTCCGAATTTGTTAAAAATAGATCGAATGTAATTCATCTGATGCCGGAACAGTTAAAAGTAAAGATGAAAGGGGCATCGATGCGGCTTGGTGCATATCCGTGTGTAATCAAAAAGGGTACAAAGGCAAGAGCCGCTTATAAGAAGGAGAATATTTCCGAACGGCATCGCCACAGGTATGAAGTAAATAATCGATTCAGAGAAACGCTTGAAAAAAGCGGCATGGTTATCAGCGGTGTTTCCCCGGAAAACGATTTAGTTGAAATGATTGAGATCGAAAATCACCCTTGGTTTGTCGGTTGTCAATTTCATCCTGAACTAAAATCAAGAGCTGTTAAAGCTCATCCATTGTTTAGAGAGTTTGTAAAAGCTGCCGTAGTTTATAAGAAAGATAAATTAAGTAAGTAAAAAATATAAAGTATTAATGATTGGGTTGCCGTAAGTTGTTGAATGTATGAGATTTAGCCCCATTCTCAATTGATTCTTATCGTCGATTTAGATAACTTTTTAAGTTAATTTTTTTCCATTATGATCAAACTTGCAGTTTTTGTCTCAGGCAGAGGTTCAAACCTAAAATCAATCGTTAAAGATATTGACGAGAACCGGCTCGATGCAAAAATTTTAGCGGTTGTGAGTAATAAATCTGATTGTCCGGCTTTAAATTATTCCAAACAGCAATCTATTCCAACTTATGTTGTCTCTTCAAAAGCCGGTTCTGATTTTATAGATTACGATCAGTTAAAAAGAAAATTGGACGAAACGAAAATTGATTTAATTGTTCTTGCGGGATTTTTGAAAAAAATTCCTGATGATTTTGTTGATGCATTCGAAAATAGAATTATAAACATCCACCCGGCTTTATTGCCGTCATTTGGTGGTATGGGAATGTATGGAATGAATGTTCACAAAGCGGTTTATGAATCTTCCGCAAAAGTCAGCGGGGCAACAGTTCATTTCGTTAATAAAATTTATGATGAGGGTTTGATAATTGCACAAGATGCTGTTGATATCAGTGACGTAAAATCACCCGAAGAAATAGCCGAAAGAATTTTGAAAGTTGAACATAGTTTGCTGCCGCGTGTGATAAAATTATTTGCTGAAGACAAAATAAAGATTATTGAAAATAGAGTAGTTTACCAGTAGGAGAAACATTGAAGAAACTTGCCCTTATATCTGTATCAGACAAATCAAATATCACAGAATTTGCTTCACGTATATCTAAACATGGTTATGAAATTATTGCAACGGGTAACACCGCAAAAGTAATTGAAGAATCCGGAACAAAAGTTACCAAGATTGAATCCTTCGCTTCCTTCCCGAAGTTTTTAGCGGACGTGTAAAAACGCTTCAACCGAAAGTTTTTGGCGGAATTTTAATGAGACGGGATAATCAATCCGATAAAAAAGAAGCAGAAGAAAAATCGATGTTAGCCCGATTGATATAGTTTGTGTAAATCTTTATCCCTTTCCAAAAGTAGTCAACCAACCCGATTTAGACTTACAAACAAAAATTGAAAACATTGATATCGGCGGTCCGAGTTTGATTCGTGCTGCCGCAAAAAATCATCAATATGTTTCCGTACTTACTGATCCCGAACAATATGAAGAATTTTTGACAGAAATTGAAACCGGGGAAGTATCCGAAAAGACAAAAAGAAAATTAGCATATCGAGCATTTGCTCATACTGCATATTATGATACATTAATAGCAAACTTCTTCGAAACAGAATTTCAACAACCCAAATCCGAATTACGGATAAATGTTCCATTAAAAGAAGAATTACGTTACGGTGAAAACCCACACCAAAAAGCATTTCTTTACGGAAACTTTGAAGATTATTTTGAAAAATTACACGGTAAAGAATTATCGTTTAATAATATTGTTGATCTAACAGCCGCGTTTGAACTCGTAAACGATTTTGAAGATACAGCGTGCGCTATCATTAAACATACAAATCCATGCGGCGCTGCTTTAGGCCAAGACGTTTTTGAAGCTTACGAAAAAGCCCTTTCGTGTGATCCGGTTTCGGCATTCGGTGGTATTGTTGCATTTAATAAAAATGTTGACTTGAAAACTGCAGAAAAATTAAACGAAATATTTTTAGAAATAATTGTTGCTCCTAACTTTGAAGATGACGCACTGGAACTTTTGAAGAAAAAGAAAAATAGACGGTTATTAAAATCGCTTAAACCACTTGAACAAAATAGACTGCAAATCCGCTCTATGCCCGGTTCAATTCTAGTTCAGGATTACGATAATTCAAAAATCTCCGAAATTGATTTGAAAGTTGTAACAGAAAAAACTTATAATGATGAAGAACTGAAGAACTTAAAATTTGCTTGGACTGTCTGCAAGCACACAAAATCAAATGCGATTGTTTATGTTAAAGATTTCAAAGCAGTTGGCGTTGGCGCCGGACAAATGTCGCGTTTGGATTCTGCAAAACTTGCAGCGGATAAAGCAAAAGAATTTGGTCACGATTTGGCTGGGTCGGTAGCTGCTTCGGATGCTTTCTTTCCGTTTCCCGATGGTGTTGAAATTATTGCCGATAACGGTGCAACTGCAATTATTCAACCCGGTGGGTCGGTAAGAGACGAAGAAGTAATTAAAGCAGCAAACGACAAAAAAATAACAATGGTATTCACCGGAACAAGAAATTTTAAACACTGAGAGGGTGTATGGGAATTTTTGACTTTTTCTCAACCGATATTGCAATTGATTTAGGTACCGCTAACACTTTGATTTATATAAAAGGTAAAGGTATTGTTCTTAACGAGCCGTCCATTGTTGCGTTTGATAGAAGTACGAAACGGATAATCGCGCTTGGTAATGAGGCAAAAGAAATGCAAGGACGCGAGCATAGAGAGATACGAGTTTCAAGACCGATGCGGGACGGCGTTATTGCCGATTTTGAAATTGCTGAAGGTATGATTCGTGCGTTCATTAAAAAAGTTAGCACCAGTGGATTCTCCAGTAGAAGAATTGTTGTCGCCGTGCCGAGTGGTGTAACGGAAGTTGAAAAACGTGCCGTGCGTGACAGTGCTGAACATGCCGGTGCGAAAGAAGTTCACTTAATTGCAGAACCAATGGCAGCTGCGATTGGCATCGGAATTGACGTTGACGCCGCAGTTGGTAATATGATAATTGATATCGGTGGTGGAACGACGGAAATTGCTGTCATTGCTTTATCGGGAATCGTTAATGAAGAATCAATCCGAATTGCCGGTGATGAAATGAATAATGCCATAATGCAATTCTTCAAAAAGAATTATAACTTATTAATTGGTGAAAGAACCGCAGAATCAATTAAATGTGAAGTTGGCTCAGCCGTTCCTCTAAAAGAAGAAATTACAATTCAAGTTAAAGGAAGAGATTTAGTCGGTGGTATCCCTAAAACAGCCGAAGTAAGTTCTGTTGAAATTCGTGAAGCTCTTAATGAAAATATTGTTCAGATTGTTGAAGCTGTTAAGCGAAATTTGGAGAGAACTCCTCCTGAACTTTCAGCCGACATACTTGATCGCGGAGTAATGATCACCGGAGGCGGGGCTTTGTTAAAAGGTCTCGATGAAAGAATACGAATGGAAACTAATTTACCTGTTCATGTATCTGACGATCCGTTGACCGCTGTGGTAAGAGGTGCCGGAAAAGCTATTGAACACATGTCAAAATATTCAAAAGTATTTATTCGTAAACGAAGTTACTAATGGTAAGATTCTTTAGAAATTTACTTGAGAATTTTAGAGAATATATAACCCTTATAACACTTCTAATTATAAGTCTCTTTCTGATCTCGCTCAATAATAAACCGGGAATCGAAAATTTTAGATCTTATGCTTTTGGAACTTTCGCGTATGTAACTTCCGGTATAGATTCATTCCTCGGTTTATTCAAACCTGAAGAAGAAATAATTCAACTCAAAAAAGAAAATGCCCGCTTGATGTTGGAACTCAACAAATTACGCAATCATGCTCTGGAAAATAGTGACTTACGCAGATTACTTGCTTTGTCAGATACTTCCGATTATCCACTTTTGACCGCAAGCATAATTTCAAAGTTACCATCAACATTGGATGGTAATTATATTATTAACCGGGGTGATTCGGATAACGTACAAAACGGTATGCCCGTTATTAATGATAAAGGATTAATAGGAATAATAATTAATACAGCGAAGAATTTTTCCATTGTAAGAACATTACAAAATGCTAAATTAAATATTGCAGTAACAAATCAACGAAGCGGGGTTGACGGTATTCTTAGCTGGGATGGTCAAAGGTTAGTAATTAAACATATACCCACAACATTCGACATGAGATTAGGCGATCGCATAGAGACTTCGGAATTTAGTTCAATTTTTCCACCTTCAATTCCGGTAGGTGTAATTGAAGAAAAAGAGACTGAAGTTTCCGGATTGTTGAGTAATATTTTTGTAAATCCATATGCTGACATTCCTAGCATTCAATATTTATTCGTGCTGCAGGTTCTAGAAAGTAAGCAAGTAGATTCTCTTAAGATGAGTTTGATGCAAAGGGATAAATGAAAAAGAAATACTTAATAGCTATTATAATTTTTATTGTATTACTTGTTATTCAAGTTGCAGTAATACCAAGAATTTCGATCGGTTATTTTACTCCGGATCTTATTTTGATTTTATTGGTTTACTATACCTTGATACGAGGTCAACTTTATGGTGCATTGCTTGGTGGATTATTTGGGCTAATTTTTGACCTAGCTTCCGGTGGGCTTTTGGGTGTAACGATGTTTTCCAAAACTTTGGCTGGATTTATTGCCGGATATTTTTATAATGAAAATAAAATAGATACCAATGTTTCATCACTCAATTTTCCTTTGATCGTGTTTTTGGCGGCATTTATTGATTCATTTTTTAGTGGGTTTCTTTCCGGGATGGAAGAGTTTGGTGTTATTTATATTTTATTCGAGCGGAGTATGTTTCCAGCAATTTATACTGCAGTCATTAGTTTAGCTGTGGTTTTGTTTAATCCAGGAAGAAAGTTTCTATGAGCGATAAGATATTAGACTCGGGTTTAAGAAAGAGAATTCTTTCGATTATTATTTTCGGATTTATAGGACTCGTGGTTTTCCAATTATTTAAAATGCAGTTGATGGAAAACTTTTTCTACCAAGAAAAATCGTTTGAAAACAGTGTAAAGAAAACTTTGATACCGGCTCCGCGAGGAGTCTTTTTTGATAGAAACTTTAATGTGATCGTAAGTAACAAACCCGCTTTTTCAATTGAAATAATTCCTTCTGAATATGACCATGAAAATACTCCAATTATTGAAAATGTGATGAAAGTTGAAAGCGGATACATTTCAAATGTATTGGATAAAAACAAAAGGTATTCACCGTTTACACCGGTAAAGATAAAACGAAATTCGGATTTCGGATTTTTAGCATGGCTTCAAGAAAATAAAGAATACCTTGACGGAATTGATTATGAGATAGAACTTCAAAGAGACTATTCATACGGAATAAAAGGTTCACATATTTTTGGTTATACGAAAGAACTTTCGCCGGATCAATACCGGCAATTAAAGTCACGGTATGACATGGGCGATTATATTGGACATAGCGGAATTGAAAAAGTTTATGAAAAATTATTGCGCGGAACTAAAGGATATTCACTTTCACTAGTTGACTCAAGACAACGAACTATCGGTAAATATCGTGAAGGGCATGAAGATGTGCTGCCGGAAAAGGGTAATGACTTAGTACTTGGGATTGATGCCGACGCACAATTGGTTGCCGAAAAACTTTTTGAAGGTAAAATGGGTGCAATGGTTGCAATTGAGCCTAAAACCGGTGAAATAATTGCAATGGTCAGTTCACCTCAATATGACCTATCAAAACTAGCTTCGGTTACCTCCGCCAATTATTGGGATTCGTTAAAAACTGAGCCGACCAAACCCTTGTTCAATAGAGCAACCCAATCGATCTATCCACCGGGGTCAACTTATAAAATGCTGGCTGCCATAGCTGCCTTGAATGAAGGTGTAATTACCGAACATTCTAAAATAAACTGTCCCGGCGGCTTACAATACGGAAACCGGTTTTTCAAATGTTTGCACGTACATGGTAGTATTGATGTTGTTACGGCACTCAAAAAATCATGTAACACATTTTTTTACCAGCTTATACTGAGACTCGGTTTGGAAAAATGGGCTGAATATTCCAAAACATTTGGATTCGGCAGCAAAACGGGAATCGATATTACGGAGGAGATCGCCGGAATTGTGCCGGACTCAGCTTACTATGATAAAGTTTACGGAAAAAATAAGTGGACTCGTGGTTATCTAATCAGCTTAGGAATCGGGCAAGGCGAATTAAGCGCAACTCCTCTACAATTGGCAAAATATACTGCACTAATTGCAAATTATGGAAAAAGCTATAAGCCGCATATTGTGCGAGGTTATATAGATGAAAATTCCGGCGAATTTATTAAGCTGAATTTTGATGAAATTTCTCTTTCGAACATTTCTAAAAAGAATTTTGATTTAGTGAAAGAAGCTTTGTTCAAAGTTGTAAACGAACCGGGCGGTACAGCCGGTAATATCAGAATGGCTGACATACCAATTTCGGGAAAAACCGGAACCGTCCAAAATCCGTTTGGTGAAGATCATGCAGTTTTTATTGGTTACGCACCATCTGATAATCCACAAATTGCTGTTGCGGTTGTTGTTGAAAATGTTGGTTATGGAAGTACACATGCAGCGCCCATTGTTAAAGAAGTAATAAAGGCGTATTTACAAAAAGACAACGCAAGTAAATCCGAAAGCTTAGTGAAGGTGAATAATTAGATGAGGATCGGAGCAAAACTTCAAGATAAAGTTGAACTCGGAATACTCTTACCGAGTATTGCCCTCGTAATTATTGGGTTACTTGCTATCTATAGTGCAACTATCAATCATCCAACGGCATATGGTAATTTTGAAAGACAATTTTACTGGTTTCTACTTTCGGTGGGTGTGATGGTAGTGGTCTATTTTTTACCGCCTCAAACCTTCAAGTTCTTCTCATCACCGGTTTATCTTATCTCACTATTATCACTGATCTTAGTTTTAGTGGTTGGTAAAACAGTTTATGGTTCGAAAAGTTGGCTTGGAATAGGTTCTCTCGGAATGCAGCCATCGGAATTCGCTAAGGTCGGCTTAATTTTGTTCTTATCGTATTGGTTGACGAGAAGAACAACAGATATTAACACATTTAAAGATTTAGCTTTGGCACTTGTAATCGGATTTATTCCTATAGCGCTGATCATGATGCAGCCCGATGTTGGTACAGCAATTGTTTTAGGATTGATTACGTTATTTCTCATTTTTTGGGGAGGTATAAATTTATTCGGATTATTTGTTGTGCTATCTCCCGGCGCTGTCATGTTTTCTTCGCTCTTTGGGACACTTCCGCTAATAATTACTTTAGTAATAGTCCTTGCAATTTTGATCTACTTCAAGAAAGATCTTTTTGTCAGCGCTACAGTATTTGTCATTAACATTGCAGCAGGATTTTTCTTCGACTATTTATATAGAGTTCTTCAACCTCATCAACAAAAGCGTATCGAAACTTTTCTTGACCCCAATGCCGATCCGCTTGGAGCAGGGTATAATGCGCTTCAAGCTAAAGTGGCTATCGGTTCCGGAGGAATGTTCGGAAAAGGATTTTTGGAAGGTAACCAAACACAGCTAAGATTTATTCCGGAGCAGTGGACAGATTTTATTTACTGTGTTGTTGGCGAAGAGTTCGGATTCTTAGGAAGTATAATTGTAATTCTATTATTTGCCGTACTTTTTTATCGGCTATTTAAGTTGTCAATTTCCGCAAGAGATGATTACTCAAAAATGGTTTCTATGGGTATCTTAGCAATATTGTTTATTCATTTTGCAATTAATATTGGAATGAATGTTGGCATAACACCGGTTATTGGATTACCACTTCCGTTTTTAAGTTACGGTGGTAGTTCATTAATTGTTAAAATGACGCTTATCGGAATAGCTTTGAATATTCATAAAAACAGAAAATTCTTTGATTGAATATGACAGCGCAAGAAAAACTTTCAAATAGAATTGAGAAAAATTATCATATCTGTGTTGGACTTGATACAGATATCAATAAAATTCCAAAGCATTTGCTCGCGAGCGATGATCCGATCTATGAATTTAATAAAGGAATTATCGAAGCAACATCATTTCAAGCAGCTGCATATAAAATAAATTTAGCTTTTTACGAGAGCAGAGGTTTGGAAGGTCTAAGATCATTAGAAAAAACTCTTGAAATGATTCCACGTGGAATTTTATCAATTGGAGATGCAAAACGAGGAGATATAGGAAACACTAGTAAAATGTATGCACAATCTCTCTTTGATCATTTTAGTTTTGATGCTTCAACACTTCATCCTTATATGGGCAAAGACTCTTTGCAGCCATTTTTAGAGTTTAACGAAAAATTAAATTTCATATTAGTCTTAACTTCTAATCCGGGTAATTCAGATTTCGAAAAACTCTCATTAAGTAACGGTAAGTTTTTATATCAAGAAGTATTAAGCAAAGTGCATCAGTGGAATGAAAATAAAAATTGTGGAATTGTTTTTGGTGCAACAAATATCGAAGAACTCAAATCAAATTTAAGTCACATCAAAAATCTACCCGTGCTTTTGCCGGGTGTTGGAGCACAAGGCGGTTCGCTTGAAGATGTTGTTAAAGCATTTGCATCTTACGGTTCCGAAAATTATTTGATCAATATCAGCAGGGGATTAATTTACGCCGATTCATCAGAAAATTTTGCCGAAGTCACTGCCGCTAAACTTGAACAACTCAACAAAGAAATTCATCAGAATAAATATACTTCCGATTAAAAGTTTAGAAATATTAATTTATTTATTAAATTCATATCTGTGTGATATAAAATAATTTTTTTCAATTACTCACGAGGGCTTTATGAGTAATTCGGGCAAAATTTTTGAAAAAGACCTGTACGATATTTGGGTTGATCAAAAATTCGAAACGGAACTTGAAACATTAGACGGAAGTGAAATTGCTATTCTCGATAGCGGTCTTCAAAATTCTGACATTAGCGGACCCGATTTCCAGAATGCTCGGATTAGAATTGGCAACCTGACCTTTGTCGGTGACATTGAAATTGATCCGGACTACCGTGACTGGAAATCTCACGGTCACCACATGAACAACAAGTATAATAAGGTTGTTCTCCATGCAAGTCTCTCGAATAAATTTAATCAGCCGTATGTTTATACAAAGGACGGTAGAAAAGTCCCTTCGATAAAACTATCTGATTTCATTTCGTCCGATCAACTAAAAACACTTCAAAAGAAAAATAATAGAAACAATTCTAACGAAAGTTCATTAAGATGTGATGAAGTAAGTAACGAAGTTGAATTCAAAGTAAAACGCGATTTATTAACCGGCTTCGGTACAGATAGATTTAAGAAGAAATGCTCTAAACTGTATTCGCGATTAAAGGAATTAAAATTTATAAGCGAACTTAATCTGAAAGAACCTGTAATCTCTTATGAATTAAATGAAGAATTTCATAAAAGAACTTTTACTCATGAAGATTTCAAAGCAAAAGAACTTTGGCAGCAATTGTTTTATGAGCATGTTTTTGAGGCGCTTGGTTATTCACGTAACAAATCTATCATGTTGAGGTTGGCTCAATCGACTGATATAAATTTTCTTAATTCGTTGACATCAAGCGATAATAGTGTTACACAAATTGAAGCAGCGTTATTCGGTATTAGTGGATTGTTACCTGAAGCTGAAAAGTTACCGGATAACCAAAGTTCCGATTACACAAAAGATATTTATGAAAAGTGGTCATCAATTAAAGAAACTTATGACGGTGAAACATACTCGGAAACCGATTGGAATTTTTTCAGGCTTCGTCCACAAAATTTCCCGACTGTCAGAATTGCCGGTGGTGCGAGATTCTTAAATGAATTATTAAACGGTGATTTAATCTCTGTCCTCATCAAAAAAATAAAAGAAATAAGAAACTTAAATGTGCTTGCGAATTCATTACGCTCAGTATTTGTAATTAGGTCGGATGGTTTTTGGCAAAACCATTATGTCTTTGATTCTAAAGCAAACTCGCAAATAAAATATTTTGTTGGTGCGGGGAGAGCAGACGAAATTGTGATTAATGTTGTGATCCCATTTCTTTGCAGTTTACTTCGATATTTTTGGCGATAAAGAAATGGGGAAAAAAGTTTTCAAACTTTACAGTATCTATTATCAGCGCACCGATAACAAAATTGTGCGTGATGTTGCCGACGGATTGAACTTAGGTAAACTTTCAAAACGAACAATCTTTTCTCAAGGTATGATTGAACTATTCCGTAATTACTGTTCAAAGGAAAAATGTTTGGAATGCGAAATAGGAAAGAGAGTATTTAATTAATTATTACTCCCTTTTCTCTTATTGATCTGATCTCTTAGCTTCGCTGCTCTTTCATAATCTTCTTTTTCAATTGCTTCTCTTAATTGATCTTGTAACGAACCCGTTTTTGATTCCTTCATTGATTGACCGGTTCTTTTTGTTTCCGGTTCTTCGCCTAACTCTTCATCTTCGCTTGAAGGAATAAAAGCTGCGTTCTTCATTACTTCTTCGGAAACATAAAGCGGTGCTTGACTTCTAACTGCCAATGCTATTGCATCACTTGGACGCGAATCAAGCTCACTTGTAAGCGATGAAACTTCAAGACAAATCTTTGCAAAGAAAGTATTTTCTTTTAATTCATCGATGATGATTTCCGTTATAGTTCCTCCCAAATGATCGATCATATTTTTGAGTAAATCATGCGTAAGAGGGCGGGGAGGTTTGATGCCCTCCAACTCCAAGGCAATTGACTGTGCTTCAAAGGATCCAATTATTATTGGGAGTCTTCTGTTACCATAAGTTTCTTTTAATAAAAGAGCATAAGCCCCTCCTGCCGAGGGGCTTGCTGATAATCCTAATATCTCTACTTGAACTTTATTCATAATTTAGTCTGACTTAATCTTTTTGATTTCTTCAATTAATTTTGGAACAATTTCAAATGCATCTCCGGCTATACCGTAATCAGCAATACTAAAAATCGGTGCATCTTTATCTTTGTTAATAGCGACGATATATTTTGATGAACGCATGCCAGCTAAATGCTGTATTGCTCCGGAAATTCCCACAGCAACGTATAATGATGGAGTAACAGTTTTACCGGTTTGACCAACTTGTTCTCTGTGAGGTCGCCATCCGGCATCAACAACTGCTCGTGATGCACCAACAGCTGCGCCGAGTGTTTCGGCTAACTCTTCTATCATACTAAAGTTTTCGGGACCTTTCAAGCCGCGTCCCCCCGAAACAATTATATCTGCTTCGGCTACGTCTAGCTTACCCTCCGACTTATTTATTTGTGCAACTTTTATCGAAAGATCAGGATCGGTTACCTCCTGAACATCAACTTCAGCTTTTCCATCGCTTGGTTCACCGGCATCAAATACATTCGGTCTGATTGTGTAAACTTTTCGTTCACTATTTAGTTTTACTTCGAGCAATGCTTTCCCGGCATAAATTGGTCGAGTTGCAACTACATCATCTCCAAAATCGAATGAAACGCAGTCCATTGCAATACCGGCATTTAGTCTAACTGCTACTCGTGGCGCTAAGTCTTTTCCTAATGCAGTAGCGGCTGTAATGATTGTATCAGCCCCGGCAGATTCTGCAAACTCAGAAACGAGTTTTGCATAGGCAGATGATGAATAAAGTTCCAAATCGCTATTCTTGAGATGAGTTACTTTTGATATTCCGTAACCGCCAACTTTTTCTGCCTCTTTTACCTCACCACCAACTACTACCGCTTCAATCTCTCCACCTAATTTTTCCGCAAAGTTTTTTCCAACTTTGGCAGCTTCGTAAGATGATTTTTTGATGTTACCATTTCTCTGTTCTAAGTAAACTAAAATTTTGTTAGCCATTTTATCCTCCCTTAAATTACTTTCGCTTCTTCTCTGAGCAGTTTAACTAATTCCGGTACAGCACTGGCATCTTCACCAATAATTTTACCGGGTTGTTTAGCGGGAGGTTTCTTCATTGAAACTACCTCAACCATATTTTCATGTGCTTCGGGCGATTTTTCTTCAATAGTTTTTTTCTTTGCTTGCATAATTCCTTTCAGCGAAGCATAGCGTGGTTCGTTTAATCCTTTTTGAGCGGCGATTATTACAGGAAGGGAAGTCTCAACAACTTCACGTCCGCCCTCAATCTCTCTTTCCGCAGTAACTTTTTCGCCTTCAACTTTTAAATCAACTACAACTGATACAGAGTTATAACCGAGAAGTTCAGCAGTTAATTGTGCTGTAATTGAATTGTCATAATCAACAGATTGCTTTCCGAAGAAAACTAACTTTGCATCTTGTGCTTTAATCTCTTCGGCTAATGCTTTTGCAACGCCGATCGAATCTCTTGGATTGTCGTCCTTCAGTAAAACAGCTGAATCGGCACCCATTGCGAGCGCTTTACGGAGCGACTCTTTATTTGCATCCGGTCCAACACTGATTGCTACCACTTCACCGTCCTCGGCTTCTTTTACTTTTTAAAGCTTCTTCTATGGCAATCTCATCGTAAGGATTAACCACATAGGTCACACCGTTCGGGTCAATCGATTTGCCGTCTGATCCCACGTTAACCTTTGTTGCAGTGTCCGGTACGTGACTCACACAAACTGCTATTTTCATCATTCCTCCTTTAATTTCATCTAAATA
This sequence comes from Melioribacteraceae bacterium, assembly GCA_034521465.1. Classification (GTDB taxonomy): domain Bacteria; phylum Bacteroidota; class Ignavibacteria; order Ignavibacteriales; family Melioribacteraceae; genus SURF-28. The sequence continues at coordinate 554,087 of JAXHMN010000011.1, forward strand.
GATTGAAAAAGATATAAATACGTTTCTAAAATTACAAAATTAGTTAGACTAATTTATTTTATTAACATTATTTCATAACTTTCTTTTTGATATGAAACCACTCATGCTAGAAGAAAAACCAACCGGCATAACAGAACCGGAAATTGATGAAGAAACCAGTGTAGGTCTCCCTTTCAAAGTTGTTCTCTATAATGACGACTGGCATTCGTTTGATGAAGTCATTAATCAAATTGTTAGAGCAGTTAATTGTTCCTTCGAAAAAGCACGTGACCTAACTTTTGAAGTTCATGTGAAGGGAAAAGCGATAGTTTTCCACGGACCGTTACCCGAATGCTTGAAAGTTAGCTCGGTATTAGAAGAAATCGAACTTCACACTCAAATCATATCCTAAAAATTCTCCGAGAATTCTGTATATTTGTATTCTATTATTTTATTTAATTCTATAGGAAATTTATGCAAATTGGATTGGTTGGATTACAGTTTTCCGGGAAATCGACACTTTTTAACACATTAGCTCAAACAGAAATGGTCCCGACCGGAAAAGAAGAAGCTGTTATTGAAGTTGTGAAAGTACCCGATGAAAGATTAAATAAACTTACCGAAATGTTTAATCCCAAAAAGCAAGTAAACGCAACGATAGAAGTATTCGATATACCCGGTCTACAAATGCAGGATGACGGGAAAGTTAAAATAACGACGAGTTTTTTGAATAACGTAAAGAACAATGATGCTTTGTTCTATGTAATACGTCAATTTGAAGAACCATCGGTTCCGCACCCGATGAACTCCGTTGATGTTAAACGTGATGTTGAATTTTTGGAGACAGAATTTCTTCTTTCCGATTTGGCTTTTCTCGAAAACCGGCTCGAAAAAATTAAAAAAGAAGCAATGAAGAATAAAGACGAAAAACTTAAACGTGAAATTCCATTAATGGAAAAATGCTACGAACACGTTGAAAAAGAGCTGCCTCTTAGAACTCTCACTTTGGATGAAAACGATAGAAAAATCTTAGCCGGTTATCAATTGCTTACATTAAAATCATTAGCAATTGCTATTAACTGCGATGAAAATTCAATCGATAAAGTTGATGAAATTGTAACAGAAGTTAAAGATAGATTGAACGATAAATCTGTTGCAGTAATACCTTTCTTCGCGAAGATTGAATATGAACTTTCTCAAATGGAAGAAGAAGACCGTGATTCTTTTATGGATGATTACGGTATAAAAGAATCTGCTCTTTCAAAAATTTTAAGAACATCTTATGAAATTTTGGGGCTCCATTCTTTCTTTACCGTGGGAGAAGATGAATGCAGAGCATGGACAATCAAAAAGAATTACACTGCACAAGACGCTGCGGGAGTAATTCACACAGATTTTTATAATAAATTTATTCGAGCAGAAGTTGTACATTACAATGATTTTGTTGAGCACGGCTCTTTTGCCGCATGTAAAGATGCCGGTGTTTGGCGGCTCGAAGGTAAAGAGTATATCGTAAAAGATGGTGATATATTGAACATTAGACACAATTAAAAGCAAAGGAGAATTTTATGTCAAAAGAAGTAATTGAAGGATTGAAACCGGAATTGGTTTGGGAACGTTTTTACGAGATTAGTCAAGTTCCGCGTCCATCAAAAAAGGAAGAAAAGATATTAGAATATTTAAGGAATTTTGCAAAAGAAAATAATCTTGAAACAAAGGAAGATGATGTTCACAATATCGTTATGAAAGTTCCGGCTACACCGGGATATGAAAAGGCACCAACCGTTGTTATTCAAGGACACGTTGATATGGTTTGTGAAAAAAACAAAGGAACCGAATTTGATTTCGACAATGACCCCATTAAACTAGTCCGGGAAGGTGAGTGGATGGCTGCAGATGGCACTACACTTGGGGCTGATAACGGGATTGGCGTTGCTGCCGGACTTGCATTAGTTCATGATGATTCCGTAACACATGGTCCTCTCGAATTACTTTTTACTGTTGACGAAGAAACCGGTTTAACCGGCGCTAATAATCTTGGTAAAGATTTGCTTGAAGGAAAAATATTATTGAACTGTGATTCGGAAGAAGACGGCGCTTTTTATGTGGGCTGTTCGGGCGGTCAAGATACTGTTGGTCTTTATGACATCAAAAGAGAAAACGCTCCTTCGGGAATGCAGCCATATGAATTGATGTTGGATGGTTTAAAAGGTGGTCACTCCGGACTCGATATTGCAAATGGTAGAGCAAACGCAATTAAACTTTTTGCAAGATTATTGTTAAAGATGTCCGATATCGATTACAGATTGGTTGAGATAAATGGTGGTTCAAAACGAAACGCAATTCCTCGTGAGACCGAAGCGATTATTTTAATCAATGAAGCAGATGAACCTAAGGTAAAAGAAATTGCGGATGCTTTCGTTGAAGAAGCTCTTCTTGAATTCAAAACAAAGGATGGTGGATTAGAAATCGCGCTGACAAAGAAAGATAATTCTTTCGACCAAGTATTTACGAAAAGATTTATCGGATAAGGTAGTTGATCTTGCTTCACGCTATGCCGCACGGAATTATGGCCATGAGCCCGGACATACCGGATCTCGTTGAAACATCAACTAACTTAGCAACCATATTTACCGAAGGTGATAAATTAAGAATCGGCACAAGTCAAAGAAGTTCTATTGATGCAGCAAAAATGAATATTTCCGGAATGGTTAAATCTATCTTTCGCTTAGGTGAAATTGATACGATTAATGATGCTGATAGTTATCCCGGGTGGCAGCCAAATATGGATTCGGAAATTTTGAAACTCGGTAAAGAAGTTTTTAAAGGATACATTCGGTAAAGAGCCGGAAATAAAAGCAATTCATGCCGGATTGGAGTGCGGTATTCTTGCCGATAAATATCCCGGCTTAGATATGGTTTCTTTTGGTCCTACAATAGAAGGCGCACATTCACCGGATGAAAAAGTGAACATCGAAGATGTAGAAAAATTCTACAAACTACTCGCCGGAATATTGGAACGCATAGCAAAAAAGAATTAACATAATTCTTTCCAAAGGGATAGCAAAAAACTATCCCTTTTTTGTTTTAAAATGATATGTTACAAAAACAGATAAAATCATCTAATAAAACATAGACGGAAAATGAAAACAAATCTAAAACTTTACGACGTACCGCAAATTGAAACAATCCAGCAAATGGTATTAGAAAGCGCTGAGAAGTATTCCGACAAAATCGCGTTGGAAGATCTTAATCCAACACCAATCCAATCTGTCACATTTGAAGAACTCTTAAAGTACATTTTAAAATTTGGTAACGCATTAAGAAAACTCGGTCTTGAAGAAAGAGCACATATCGCATTGATAGGTGAGAACAGAGTTCAATGGTCAATTAGTTACTTGACTGCTATGTGTTTTAACTATGTAATTGTTCCAATCGATAAAAACCTTAACTCAAATGAAATATTAAATATTGTTCACGAATCCGATGCACAAGCTATAATCTTTTCTGAATCATTTTCTTCAACATTTTCGGGCAGCCATACTTACTTAAAAAAATTACAACATTTTATTTGTATGGATCAAACACGGGAAGATCCGAAGTTCTTAAACATGTTAGATGTTATCAATGATGTTGAAAACGCTAGTAAAGCCGATTTACCAAAAATAAATTCACATGATTTGGCTGAGATCATTTTTACTTCCGGTTCGCTTGGAAGAGCAAAAGGTGTGATGTTAAGTCAAGGTAATCTCGCAGCAAATCTGGTTGATATGGTAAGTATGATTTTAATTACGAAAGAAGACCGGTTTTTATCAGTACTTCCAACGCATCACACGTATGAATGTACATGCGGGATGCTCTGTCCACTTTATTGCGGGGCATCTGTTCACTACGCGCGTTCGCTAAAAACTGTTGTTGATGATATTCAAAAAGTAAAAGCAACTATTCTACTTGGTGTTCCATTACTATTTGATAAAATGTTCAAGAAAATCATGAAGGGAATTGGCGAAGATAAAGTTAAATCGATTGTTGTACCTCCGCTAATGAAACTTACAACAATGTTAAAAAAATTGGGTGTGCAAGGACTAAAACAAAAAATATTCAAAGAACTTCATGAAAAATTTGGTGGAGCAATTAGAATTTTTATTGCTGGCGGCGCTGCACCGGATCCACTCGTAGCTCAAGGTTTACGTGAATTGGGTTTCGCATTTATTCAAGGTTACGGCTTAACTGAAACTTCACCAATACTTGCACTTAATCGATTGGATAAATTCAAAGATAACGCAGCCGGAATTCCATTACCTCGGGTTGAGATTAAAATAAATAATCCGGATGAAGACGGCATAGGCGAAATTTGGGCAAAAGGCCCAAGCGTAATGATCGGTTATTATAAAAATGAGAAGTTAACCGATGAGTCATTTGAAAATGGTTGGTTCAAGACCGGTGATCAAGGTTTCTTTGATGAAGAAGGTTTCTTGCATATCGCCGGTAGAAAAAAGAATGTAATTATTTCAAAGAGTGGAAAAAATGTATTCCCCGAAGAAATTGAAGATGTACTCAATCGAAGTCCCTACATTCTTGAGTGCATGGTCTACGGCGAGAAAGATCAAAAACAAGATGAAATTATAGCTGTTCAAATTGTGGTTGACGCAGAAGCATTCATTGCGATTGCGGAAAAAGAGAGTGTGGAAATTAATGATGAAATGATAAACAAAGTTATTTCAGAAGAAGTGGCGAAGACCAACAAGCAGCTCTCTTCATATAAACAAATACGTAAATTTTATATTCGCGAAGATGAATTCCAAAAAACAACCACACAAAAAATAAAACGTTACCTCGTTAAGAGCTGATCGTTTTTATATTAACTGCAATTCTATTAATTTCTCTGTGCAAATTTTAAGAGAAAGGAAAATTTATGGACGGAATTGAACTCAACCAATTTCGAAAAAAAATAAAAGTACGCCAATTAAGAATAAAAGACTACAAGAGTGTACGTGAGCTTCAACTCAAATGCTTTCCCGGTATGCAGCCATGGAGTGAGGATCAATTTAAAAGTCAAATTAGAACTTTCTCAAAAGGACAGCTTTGTGTTGAGTTTAACGGAAAGATAATTGCTTCTGCATCCAGCTTAATAGTTGATTTTGATATTTACGGTGACGATCACTCATTCAAAAATATTTCCGGGAGCGGTTACATATCTAATCATAACCCGGAAGGTGATACGCTATACGGTATAGAAATAATGGTTGATCCCAATTACCGTGGGATGAAATTAGCTCGCCGGCTCTATGACGCAAGAAAGAAGATTGCACGAGAATATAATCTTATGAGAATTGTTGTTGCCGGTAGAGTTCCAAATTATAAAAAACACGCAGACAAACTTTCCATTGAAAAATTTGTTGAAAAAGTAGAACATAAAGCAATTTACGATCCGGTTCTAACAACACAACTTTCGAACGGATTTGTATTAAAACGAATTATTACCGATTACCTGAGCGGTGATAAAGAATCAAAAGGATATGCAACTTTATTAGAATGGTCGAACATTCATTACCAACCTCACCCGCATAAGAGATGGGAAATTAGCAGACCGGTAAGAATTTGTACCGTTCAATATAGAATGAGAAAGATCGATAATTATGCTGAATTTGCGAACCAGTGCGAATACTTTGTTGACGTTGCCTCGGGCTATAAAAGTGATTTTGTTCTATTTCCCGAATTGTTAACCACACAGCTTCTATCTTTCATTGAGAATAAACGTCCCGGTATAGCCGCAAGAGAATTAGCAACTTACACGGATCAATACCTTGAGATGTTTTCGAATCTTGCAATAAAGTATAACATTAATATAATCGGTGGTTCACACTTCATTAATGAAGACGAACGTTTGTTTAATGTCTCCTTCCTTTTTCATCGAGACGGCAGGATTGATAAACAATACAAACTTCACATCACCCCGAATGAGAGAAAATGGTGGGGAGTTGAACCGGGGAACAAAGTTGAAGTATTTGATACCGATGTCGGTAAAGTAGCAATCCAAATTTGTTACGATGTTGAATTCCCTGAACTAGGAAGAATTGTTTCCGAACAAGGAGCACAAATTATCTTTGTGCCTTTCTGTACCGATGAGAGAAAAGGTTACTTAAGAGTGCGTTATTGTGCACAAGCTCGCTGTATTGAAAACCAAATTTATGTTGCCGTCGCCGGGACAGTTGGTAACTTGCCCGAAGTTGAAAATATGGATATTCAGTATGCACAATCCGGTATTTTCACGCCATCCGATTTTACCTTTGCACGTGATGGAGTTGCAGCAGAATGTACACCTAACGTAGAAACCGTTGTTGTTCATGATGTAGATATAGAAGAATTAAAACGGGCGAGAATAAACGGAACAACTCGAATTGGAATGATAGGCGACTTGATTTGTATGAGCTGAAGTATAAAAATAATCAACCTATTCAAAAAATAACACATATTACGCAGAAAAAACTAATTTTCGCTGATTTAATCGTATGAATCCAATTTTTCAGGAGCCATCTGGCGCTGGCGCTCATTCCCAAAGTTGACTGCATTGGCTTGCAGATTACAGACTCTTCAAATGCTTTCTGATTCATTTAAAATAGAAAAGGTCTGCTGCATAAATCAACAGACCTTAGACATAGGTGGAGTTGCGCATGAGTAAGGCGTCCGCCTAAGGAGGGTCCAGTTCCTCGCCTATTTCCGAATTTCTTTAAGATACTCTCTGCCCTTGCCGGATTTGAAAAACTTTTCCCTTTGCATCGCTTCTTTTTTGGTGTTAAATTCTTCGTGATAACGATATTCAAGTGGTCTTCGATTTTTGGTGGATTTGACTAAACCTGAGTTGTGTTCGCGGATTCTTTCTTTAAGAGGTCTTTCAGTCATTCCAATATAACGTCTAGCATCTTTTAAGCTTCTTAAAACATACACGGTGAATACCATCTGTTGCCTGGCTTTTTTAAGATGCTTTAAAAATAAAAAAAGTCTGCTGAATAAATCAACAGACCTCAGAGGTGGAGGTGGGAGTCGAACCCACGAATAAAGGTTTTGCAGACCTTCGCCTTAGGCCACTTGGCTACTCCACCAGTAAAGTATGAACACAAAATTTGTAAAAAAGTTTCGGTGGGAGTCGCCCGCCTCAGGCGGGTTGCAGACCTTCGCCTTAGGCCACTCCTGCCCGCCGCAGGAGGTGTCTACTCCACCAGTAAACTAGTATAATAAAAATAAAAACAAATACTACAAAAAAGAAAATCCACTTAAAGTGGATTTTTTGAGCGGGAGACGGGACTCGAACCCGCGACATCAACCTTGGCAAGGTTGCGCTCTACCACTGAGCTACTCCCGCAGTATGTATTAGAACAAAAATATTTCGCTTTACAAAACGTGTTTGGAGTCGACAATTAACCAACTGCCTGTCCGCCGAAGTCGTTTTTGAGACGAAGGCGGAAGCTACTCCGCATTGTTTTTCAATCTGTTTAAGAACTCCTCTCAAATTGAATACCAAATATAGTGTGCTTTGATTTCTTTTGCAATACTTTTTTCTATTTCCTTGAACCGTGAATGAAGCCGCGGTAAGGTCTTGAATGTTGAATAGTTACAAACGCTTTCGGGTCAATTCCGTCGATTATCTTTTGTACCATTTTTAGATCTCGCCTTCTAATAATGACAACTAAAATTGCCATTCCACCGCTGCCGCCTTCAGCCGGAAGAATAGTAGTCCCAAACCTTGATCTTCTTAAGTCATCTGCAATCTTATCGGTTAAATGTCTGGATATAATATTCAACTGTACATAACCGAGGGCAACTTTTTCCTCTAACGTAATTCCTAACAAATTCCCTAAACCAAACCCCACTGCATATCCGAATAAGTTAACAGTTTCATCCATATGTTCAACAATATACCGCATTGCAAAAATCCAAATAAGAACTTCAAAAAAACCGGTAATAGCAGCCGGAATTTTCTTAGCATTCACAACCAAAATAGTTCTAAATGTTCCTAGCGTTACATCAGCAACACGCATTAACATTATCGCTACGCCGCCAATAATTACTTCTAACATTGTTTTACCTGCTTAATAAGAATTTAGATAAATAATTTATATTTTTGAGCACCACTATTATAATTAATTATGAAAGAAGCGGAAAGAAAAGAATTAATAGATCACATAAGAAAACGCGGAATTAAAGATGAAAAAGTTCTCTCCGCGATGATGAAAGTTGAACGCCATCTTTTTGTGCAGGATGCAATGGTCCACCTTGCTTATAATGATAATGCTCTGCCAATCGGAAGAGGACAAACTATATCTCAACCTTACACCGTTGCTTACATGACTCAAGAGCTAAAGGTTAATCCCGGTGATAAAGTTTTAGAGATCGGAACGGGTTCGGGTTATCAAGCAGCAATCTTATATGAAATGGGCGCAAAAGTTTACACAATCGAACGAGATGATGTTATTTACAATAGAACAATGAAACTATTTGATCGAATTAAGAATTCGAGTAGCTGCTCGCTGCGGTGACGGTACTATCGGTTGGGAAGAATATGCACCTTTTGATAAAATTTTGGTAACAGCCGGAGCTCCAGAAATCCCAAGTAAATTATTAAAGCAGCTTGCAGTTGGCGGAAAAATGGTGATTCCGGTGGGTGATAGAACGACACAAAGTCTAAAGGTATTAGATAAAGAAGGTGATGAGGAAATTAAGATAACAGAACGACCACATTTTGCATTCGTACCCCTCATTGGGAAGGAAGGATGGAAAAACGGGTAATTGTTATTGTCGGTCCAACTTGTTCCGGTAAAACAAAATTAAGTATTGAACTTGCGAAAGATCTGCAAACAGAGATTGTTTCAGCCGATAGCAGGCAAATCTATAAACATCTCTCAATAGGCACAGCAAAACCAACGCCAAAAGAATTAAAGGAAAGCAAACACCATTTCATTGATACACTTGAACCCGAGGTTAATTACAATGTTGGTTTGTACGAAAAAGAAGCTCATGAAATTATACTGAGTTTAACCCGGCAAAATAAAATCCCGATAGTTGTCGGGGGCTCCGGTCTTTATGTAAAATCGATAATTGATGGAATAGTTGATATCGATTCTGATGATGATTTGAGAAAGGAATTAAAAGCTGCAAAAGAAAAGTTTGGTAATGAATACATTTACAACAAACTGGAAAAACTCGATCCGAAAGCAGCCGAAACAATGCTGCCGCAGAATTGGAAACGAGTAATTCGTGCAATCGAGGTATTTCAGTTGACCGGTAAATCAATTTTAGATTTACATGAAGCCCAAACTCCCAATTACGATTATGAATTTCTACAATTCGGACTTAACTGGCAAAGAGAAGTCCTTTATCAAAACATTGATAAACGAGTCGATAAAATGATCAAAAACGGTTTGGTAAATGAAGTGAAATCCATTTTAGAAAAAGGTTATTCAAAAAATATAAATGCGCTGAACACAGTTGGGTACAAAGAAATAATTAGTTACTTAGAAAATGAAATCACTCTTGAAAGGGCAATTGAACTTATTAAAAGGAACACCCGCCGATTTGCTAAACGTCAACTAACTTGGTTCAGAAAAGATGAAAGAATCAAATGGATCGAAATTGAAAATGAAGAAGATAATAAACGCCAAACGGAAAATTCTATCACATCTGTAAATAATTTTTGAATTAAAAATTAATTTCAACTATATCTTTGTGCCCTTTGTGAAATCTTAGTGACCTTGGTGGTTAAGTCAATTTTTACTAAACTCAAATTTCTTGAGTAACTTATTTTGGCATCAGTTATTTTGACTTCTGTTGATGAATACTCTTCCATGTTTGAAGTAAAGCCGCTTTATAGATATATTTGTTTCACTACTCACAATTAAGATCTTATATGAAAGAAAAAATTAGAATAGCATCTGGTCAAGGGTTTTGGGGCGATTAATAGATGCGCCCGTAAAACAAGTTACTGCAGGGCCAATTGATTATTTGGTTATGGATTATCTTGCTGAAGTCACCATGTCGATTTTACAGAAACAGAAAAATCGAAATCCTCAGCACGGTTACGCTAGAGATATCCCCGCACTGATGGAAAGAATTTTACCGGTCTGCAAAGAAGGTGGTATAAAAGTTATCACAAACGGCGGGGGAGTCAACCCCGAAGCATGTGCTCAAGAAATAATTAAAGTTGCCGATAAACTCGGAATGAACGAATTGAAAGTTGCAGTCGTTTTAGGGGACAACATTAAAGATAGAATGGATGAAATAATTATTTCCGGCTGTGAATTGAACAACATGGAAACCGGCGCTTCAATTATTCCCTACAAGGATAGCATTCTAAGTGCCAATGTTTATTTCGGAGCTAAACCAATTGTTGATGCACTTCACGATGGTGCCGATATTGTAATTACCGGAAGAACAACCGATACCGGTCTAACTTTAGCACCAATGATTTATGAGTTCGGTTGGGAATGGGACAATTACGATTTACTCTCTGCAGGAACTATTGCCGGACATATTCTTGAGTGCGGTGGACAAGCATCGGGTGGTAATCTTCAAGCCGATTGGGAATCAGTTAATTTAGTTGATATCGGTTTCCCGATAGCGGAAGCTTATCCCAATGGAGAAGTTGTTATCACAAAGCACGAAACACTTGGTGGTAAAGTGAGTTATGAAACCGTCGCCGAACAACTTGTGTACGAAATTGGTGATCCTGAAGAATACATTACTCCCGATTGTGTTGCTGATTTTACCTCTGTTAAATTGGAAGAGATTGGTGAAAACAGAGTTAAAGTTTATGACATAAAAGGTAAACCGGAAACAGAATTTTATAAAGTTTCTTGTTCCTTTGCAGATGGTTATGCGGCTTCCGGGCAGTTAACTTATACTTGGCCTAAAGCATTAACAAAAGCTCAAGCCGCTGATAGAATTTTACGTGAACGCTTGCAAGAATTAGGTCTGCAGTTTGAAGAAATAAACACTGAGTTTGTCGGTTATAATTCTTGTCACGGACCACTATCAAAAGAGCTTGATGAAGACGACATAAATGAGGTTGTCTTAAAGATTGGTGTTCGTTCAAATGACCGCGATGCGGTTGAAAGGTTCGGAAAAGAAATTGCTCCATTGATTCTAACCGGTCCGCCGTCGGTAACCGGTTTTTCCGGTGGAAGACCAAAACCGAGCGAAGTTGTTGCATATTGGCCGGCACTTATTCCTAAAAAACTAATGAAACCCGAAGTAAAAATTTTGGAGTTATAAATGAAAGTAAAACTAATAGATATAGCTCACGGTAGAAGCGGAGATAAAGGAGATGCCGGAAATGTTGGCGTTATCGCTTACGATGATAAAGGATGGAAAATCATTCAAAAGTATTTAACACAAGAAAGAGTTAAAGAACATTTTGCCGGCATATGTTTCGGGGAAGTTGAGAGATATGAACTCCCGAATATCCGAGCATTGAATTTTGTATTAAATAACACGCTTGGCGGTGGCGGAACTGTCTCATTAAAACATGACGCTCAAGGGAAAACTCTTGCTACAGCAATGCTAAGAATGGAACTTGAAGTTGATGAAAAAGAACTAAGTTAAATTACAGGAGATTATTGAATGTTCGACGAACAATTAAAACAAGTAGAAAAGTATTCCAAAAGAATGACTCAATTACGAGGTTATCTTTAAGTTAGATGAAAAAGAAGAAAAAATAAAAGCCCTCCAAGAGGAAACACAAGCACCAAATTTCTGGGACGATCAACAGAGAGCTCAGGAAGTTTTACAAAAAATAAAATCACTACAAGATTGGGTTGAAATTTGGGATGATGTTAATACTAAAGTGACTAATCTAAAAGATATTATTGAGCTTGCTGAAGCCGAAGAAGATGAGACCCTTACCGATGAAATTGAAAGTGAACTAAAAACCGCGACAAAATCTCTTGAAGAACTTGAATTTCGAAATATGCTTAACGGCAAAGATGATGCAAGAAACTGTATCATGACAATTCACGCAGGAGCCGGTGGTACCGAAGCACAGGACTGGGCGGAAATGCTGATGCGAATGTATCTCCGCTGGGGTGAACAAAACGATTATAAAATGACTTTACTCGATATGCTTGAGGGAGATGGCGCCGGTATAAAATCTGCTACAATTGAAGTAGAAGGCGACTTTGCTTATGGTTACCTTAAAGCCGAAAATGGTGTTCATCGTTTAGTAAGAATTTCACCTTTCGATTCAAACAAAAGAAGACATACTTCCTTTGCATCCGTGTTCGTCATACCTGAAGTAGATGATTCAATTGAGATAGATATTAATCCTGCTGATTTGAGAATCGATACTTATCGTGCCGGTGGCAAAGGTGGACAGAACGTGAACAAAGTTGAAACAGCTGTGCGTATAACTCATGTTCCAACCGGAGAAGTAGCGGCATGTCAGAGTGAAAGATCACAGACTCAAAACAAAACTAATGCAATGAAACTCTTAAAAGCAAAACTCTATCAAAAAGAACTTGAGAAACAAGAAGCAGAACTGGATGAAATAGAAAAAGGAAAAATGAAAATTGAGTGGGGAAGTCAAATTCGTTCTTATGTTTTTCATCCTTACAATATGGTGAAAGATCACCGTACAAATGTTGAAACGTCCGATACGCAAAGTGTAATGGATGGTGATCTGAATAATTTTATCAAACAGTTTTTATTGAAGTTTTCTAGTAATTAATTTATATGATAGGTCGTATTGCCGTTGATGAGAGTGTGTTGCGTAAGTCATTATTGCCGTCCACTTCGTGGAAGGAAAATAGCTCCTAACTAAATGACTTTAGTCCATTAAATGCTGATATGGAGCTCACAGATCCTTCAAAAGCCCAAGATAGTTGCAGCTAAACCGATTTCCATGGATTCTGGCAAAAAGTGGGGCACATAAAAGTTATGGATTTTGAAACATAGTTATAACAAGCTTGAAACCGACGGCATTTTCATAATAATTGGGCAAGTAATGAAATTCCACACAGAATATCTTTGGTTCAACACCGAGAAAAGAAGAGAGTATATTAATATCACCGGTGAAGTTGAAAAAGCTTTACAAAAATCGGGAATTAAAGAAGGAATGATCCTCGTCTCTGCAATGCACATTACAGCAGGTGTTTATGTCAACGATGCGGAAAACGGTTTGATTGCGGACATCGATGAATGGCTGGAAGGGTTAGCTCCTTTTAAAGAAGATTATCGCCATCACAGAACCGGTGAGGACAACGGGGATGCACACTTGAAAAACCTTATTGTGCATCATCAAGTTATAATTCCGGTTACAGATGGTAAGCTGGACTTTGGTCCATGGCAGCAAGTCTATTATGCTGAGTTTGACGGCAAACGTAGAAAACGCGCCATCATAAAAGTTATGGGTGAATAAAAAGTGAGAGAAAAAATCTCTGCAATCATTATTGCTGGTAACGAAGAAAAGAATATTCGTCCATGCTTGGAAAGTGTTAAATGGTGCGATGAGATAATTCTTGTTGATTCCGGTAGCAGTGATAAAACCGTAGAGATTGCAAAAGAGTTCACCAGATAAAATCTTTATAAAAAAGTGGGAAGGATTTTCCGTACAAAAAAGATTCTCTCTTGAAAAAGCAACTAATGAATGGGTCTTAAGTATTGATGCCGATGAAAGAGTTTCCGAAGGGCTGCGTAAAGAAATTGAAGAGTTATTAAATGAAGAGCCGAAAGCTGATGGATATAAAATTCCGCGTGAAAATTATTTTCTTAACAAAGCGATAAAATCTTGCGGGTGGTATCCCGATTATCAACTTCGGCTTTTTCGAAAAAGCAAAACGGTAGTAACTGAAAGAAAAGTACACGAAGGATTTATTGTTGATGGAAAGGTGGAAAACTTAAGTAGTCCACTTATTCACTTAACTCATCAAAACATTTCGGAAACAATTTCAAAGATAAATCATTACTCAACTTTAGAAGCCGAAGAAAAAGTTGATAGAAAAAAAGTGAAATCGCACCAGATTATTACTCATCCGATTGCAGCATTTTTAAATCACTTTATTTCCCGGAAAGGTTACAAAGATGGCGTTCACGGCTTGATGATCTCACTAATTCACGCGACAACTAATATGCTAACTTACATGAAGTTATGGGAAATGCAGAATGTGAAGAAGTAATTAGACTTAGTGATCTTTGCGTTAATCTTTGCGATCTTGGTGAGAAACAAATGCCGCGTTCACGCAAAGGGCGCAGAGAATTCCGCTAAGAACGCAAAGAGAAAATATGACTAAAATCAACAAAGATTTTTTTGATAAAGTTTATGAACTAACCGCAAAAATCCCTAAAGGGAAGGTGACAACTTACGGTGCGATTGCAGAAGCATGTGGATTAAAGTCTTCTGCACGAACTGTCGGATGGGCATTGAATTCCGCAAAAGTTTCAAACTTACCTGCACACAGAGTTGTAAACCGGTTTGGCGCACTTACCGGTAAAATGCATTTCGGCGATTCGCATTTGATGAAAGATCTGTTGCTTTCAGAAGGTGTTGAGTTTGATGAGGATGACTGTGTTCTTATGGAGAAATATTTTTGGAAACCGGAATTCATTAAATGACTTTTGAAAATTGTTGTAGAGACACAGCATTGCCGTGTCTCTATCTAGTTAATCAATATCTCATAATTTCCACGGAAGCAATTGCACCGCTTAAATCTATGTAAATTTTATTTTCTGCTCTATCAAAATTTCTTGTTTCATAGGCATCATTAATTTTTGTAAATCCCTCAAAATCTTTTTCCATCAAAAAAGTTTTTCCGGTTATTCTGCAGCCGCTTTCTTCGGGAATTTTGATTTCCAAATTTGCTGCACCCATTTCAACTTTTATATCTGTTCTATCTATTTCATCACCCAATCGTAGATCAATATCAGTTGCACCGGTTTTTAATTCTAGATTTTCAATTTTGAATTCATCTAATTCCAAGACTCCTTTAGCTGCACCGATGTTAAATTCCATATCCCAAACAGGCTCATCATTTAAACGTAACTCGAGTCTATTATCAAATTCATCTCTAAGGCGAAATTTTTTGTCATTCATATTGAAATCGATATAGGCAGTTTCATTTGATAATCTGTAATCTAAATTATATCTAACGTTATCACTTCTCGTAAAACCATAGAGTAGATCATCAGTAGTTTTTCTTATGACAATTGTACCAGCTCCTGCGGTTAAATCAAGATAAGCTTTTTTAACATCGTCATTATAATCTATTACATAATTTTTTGTGTCGCTTCGCATCTCAACGTTTCTGTCGCGGTGCCATCTCCCGTCCCAAAAATTAAAATTACCGATTGAAGCAATTGAGCCGTAGATAATTAATCCCGCAACAATTCCGGTAATTGTTGCTAGGATCGGTTTGAAAGATGATTGCTTAGCCAGAATAATCAACCCAAATAAAATCAGAACTAGTGGCCAGAGATCCCAAGTAAGATCCCAATCAAAATAGAACCAGTTGAACTTTGCAGCTAAGATCAAAACACCTATGGTGACGAAAAAAAAGCCCCAAAATAATTTTCCAGCTTTCATTTTATCTTCTCTTATTTTTGTTCATTGAATGATAAATCAGCCAAGCGCCAACTCCAACTAATGCATAAGGGAAAATATCCTCGAAATCAAATCGTGGGAACCACTGTTCGGCTAAAAAGATAAAGCCAATTGCTATTAAAATAATTCCGGCTATAGTTTTACCCCGACCTTCTTTCACTTGAGTTGAGTGCTGAGATTTTGTTCCCGCACCGGTAGTTCCCATTTCTTCATTTCTCGATTCACCGGTGTCATTAGTTTGTTGGTTTTCCACACCGCTTCCCATTTCAAAAGCTTCATTTCGATATGGTTCCTCTTCAACAACAATCCACAAAATTATGTATGCCAGTAATGTAAGTGGATTTATTATTGTTAAAATCACAAACAGAACTCGGATCAAAACGGGATCAACATTAAGATATTCGCCCAGCCCGGCAGAAACTCCACCGATCATTTTTTTTCTTCTCGACCTATACAATTTTTCAGCCATTTTATCCTCACTTTCTTTTGGTCTCATTTTTTTAGACGCAATTGTGTCCAAAATGTTTTATCACGAATAAAAAGATTTCACTAAAAAATAAAAAGAGGAGACGTCTATTAATTTTATAGTGTCATCTCGTAAAAATTTAACAAAATTTGTACAATGGTTCTCTATTTACATTGATAAATCAGAATAAGTTGTCTATTTTTTGATATCAAAATTATTTAGTTATTAAAGAATGAAAATAGCTCTGTGTCAAGCCAACCCAATAATAGGCGACATAGATGGAAATAAAGCAAAGATTTTAGAAGGTTATAAAAAGGGACTAAAAGATAAAGTTGATTTAGTTATCTTTCCCGAACTCTTCCTTTGCGGATACCCACCACAAGATCTCGTTGAAAAACAAGAATTCAGAGAAGCGGTGATTAACGCTTCCAATGAGATTGCCAACGAAACTAAAGAAACCGGTTTGATTTTTGGCACTATCACCGAAGAATATGATAACATCGGTACAGGAGTCTATAATTCTGCCGCACTTTGTTATGATGGCAAAGTTCAATTTGTTCAAAATAAAACTTTACTCCCAAATTACGATGTATTTGATGAAGTACGCTATTTTGAGTCGGCTAAAAATGTTTATGTTCATGAATTCCGCGGTGAAAAACTAGGCATCTCAATTTGCGAAGATATCTGGAACGATTCCGATTATTGGAAAAAAAGAAGATACGAACTCGATCCGGTTCAACGATTAGTTGATAAAGGAGCATCGATTTTAATAAACATTTCCGCCAGTCCTTATGCTTACGGCAGAAGAAAAGAGCGCTACGAGATGTTGTCCACTCTCACAAAAACCGACAAACTTCCGCTCGCTTATGTTTGTACCGTCGGCGCTCAAACCGATTTAATTTTTGACGGTGCGAGTATGTGTTTTAACTCCGAAGGTGAACTTGAAATGATCGGGAAAGTTTTAGAAGAAGATTATTTCATTTATGATACAGAAAAGAAGTATGAAAAGACCACAAATTTTGAAGCTCAATTCGAAGAAGAAGTTCTAAACAGTTTGATCTTTGGGTTAAGGGAGTATGCTGTTAAAACCGGATTCAAGAAAGCGCTTGTCGGCTTAAGTGGTGGAATAGATTCAGCGATGGTAACGTACATCGCGGCAAAAGCTTTCGGTAAAGAAAATGTTCATGTTGTAATGATGCCTTCCGAATTTTCATCCGAAGGAAGTTTGAAAGATTCTGTACAACTTATTTCAAATCTCGGCATCTCATCCGAAACAATTTCTATTCAACCTGTATTTGAAAAAACAAAAGAACAGTTGAAGGAAGCTTTTAGAGGTAAACCGGAAGATGTGGCTGAGGAGAATATTCAATCTCGAATACGCGGAACCTATTTAATGGCGCTTTCGAATAAGCATGGTTATATGCTTTGTACTACCGGGAATAAATCGGAAGTTGCTGTTGGGTATGCAACGCTTTACGGAGATATGGCAGGAGCGCTAGGAATCATAGCTGACGTCTACAAGACAGATGTTTATAGAATTGCTAAGTATATTAATCGTGAAAAAGAAATTATACCGAATGCGATTATTGAAAAACCGCCATCAGCGGAATTGAGACATGATCAAAAAGATGAAGATTCGTTGCCGCCTTACGATGTTCTTGATAAAATTTTGAGAATGTATCTCGAAGAATACAAAGAGTTCAACGAAATCAACGAAGTAATCAACGATGCCGAAACAGTTAAAAAAGTTTTACGTTTAGTTGATTTCAACGAATTTAAACGGAAACAAGCCGCTCCGGCATTGCGTGTTACCACAAAAGCTTTTGGTTACGGAAGAAGATTCCCTATTGTTCAAGGATGGAGAAAGTAATGAAGAAATTATTGTTGTCAATTATATTTTTATTTATTTCGATTAATGCACAGTTTGGTCCCGATGTAGATTTAGTGAAAACAGAACTCTATCAATCATTTGAAAAAGTTCACCCGGGAAGTCAATTTAAGTTTGCGTTGAAATTAGATATCGAAGAGAAATGGCATATAAATTCGAATGAACCGAATGAAGATTTTTTGATCGCATCGGAATTAAAAGTAGATGATGTGGGAAATTTTGATTTGTTGAATGTCGTATTTCCGGAAGCGCATGAATACAACTTTGGTTTTTCCGATCTGCCGGTGAGTGTTTTTGAAGGTGAAGTTTTTATTGGCGGAATTATTGAAGTAAGTGACAAGGCCGAGTTAGGTTTCTACGAAATCCCAATTGAATTTATTTATCAAGCATGCGATGATCAAACATGTATGCCGCCGAATTCTACATACGACACTTTACGAGTTGAAGTTGTTGACAATCAAACTCAAATCACCGAAAAGAACAGTGAAATATTTTCCGGTATTGATTTATCTTATGTTGTTGAATCAGCCGAAGAAGAAGCTTCATTGGGAGCACAACTTGAAGAAAGCGGATTAATAATAAGTTTGATATTAGTCTTTTTGGGTGGACTCGCCTTAAACTTAACTCCATGTGTTTATCCGCTCATCCCAATCACTATTGGTTATTTCGGCGGTCAGAGTGAGGGAAGTACAAGCAAACTTTTTGTGCTTGGGATTTTATATGTGCTTGGTATGTCGGTCACTTATTCCGTGATCGGTGTAGTCACGTCCCTTAGCGGTGCGGTTTTTGGAGGTCTTCTTCAAAATCCGATTGTTGTTTTATTCATCGCTGCAGTTTTTATTGCCTTGTCACTATCGATGTTCGGAGTTTATGAATTTAAACTCCCCGATAGTTGGGCAGCAAAAGCCGGAAGCGCAAAATCGGGTGCCGGCGGTGCATTATTTATGGGACTCACAATGGGCATTGTTGCTGCTCCATGTATTGGTCCGTTTGTAATCGGGTTGGTGACTTTTGTAGCAGCAAAAGGTGATCCGTATTACGGATTTTTAATGTTTTTCTTTTTAGCATTAGGTCTTGGAACGCCATATTTATTTCTCGCAATTTTCTCCGGTAAAATCAAAGAACTTCCGCGTGCCGGTTTTTGGATGGAAGCCGTCAAACATATTTTTGGTTTTATACTAATTAGGAATGGCGCTTTATTTTGCCGCTCCATTGATTCCGAAAGAGATTAATGTTTATATACTTCCAATCTTCGGAATATTAACCGGAGTGATTTTATTGTTCTTCGATAAAAAGGGAAATGAAATAAAAGGTTTTAGAATTTTTAAATACATCTTTTCAATTCTCGTGATAGCAATTTCTGTTTATGCTCTAATTCCATCGGATAAAGGATCACCGGATTGGCAGGAGTTTAGCTGAAGAAAAATATGAAGCTGCACTTGAGAACAATCAAAAAATATTAATCGATTTTTACGCGGATTGGTGTATTCCGTGTAAAGAGTTGGATGCGATGACTTTTTCGGATGAACGCGTAATTAATGAAACAAAAGAGTATTTGTCTTTTAAGATAGATATGACTCAAACGATGAGTGAAGAAACTGAAATAATTCGTAATAAATTTAATATAGTCGGAATGCCGACTGTATTGATTATTGATTCAAAAGGTAACGAAGCTAAACGCATAACCGGATTTGTAGATGCGGATGAATTTTTGGACATTTTGTCCGAAATCAATTAATTTCTATTTGCATTGCTTTAGCTTAATACCTTTTCTAATTTAGAAAGATTAATTTAACTAAATATGTACAAATAAAAGAAAAGAGTTGAACCCCCAATGGCACAAGAAAACGGAAAAAAAATTGAACAGATTTCTGATGTAACTGTGATGTTTGCCGGTGACTCAGGTGATGGAATGCAGTTAACCGGAACACAGTTTAGTGACACGACCGCTATAGTTGGTAACGATTTGAGTACTTTACCAGACTATCCAGCGGAAATACGTGCCCCCGCCGGAACACTTTACGGTGTATCCGGATTTCAATTACACTTTGGATCAAAAGATATTCACACACCGGGGGACTCACCCGATGTGTTAGTCGCAATGAATCCAGCCGCACTTAAAACAAATTTAAAAATACTAAACCAACTTCAGTAATTATTGTTAACTCGGATGCATTTGATCTGAAGAGCTTGAAAACTGCCGGGTATGATGCAAACCCGCTCGAAGATGAAACTCTTACCGGGCATAAAGTTTTTCAAGTTCCTATTACATCATTAACTAGTAATGCACTTGAGGAAACATCTCTTTCACCTAAGGATGTTCAAAGATGTAAAAACTTTTTTGCACTTGGGTTGATGTACTGGTTGTTTAATAGACCTCTTGAACCGACACAAAAATGGATTGAAAGTAAATTTTCAGACAATCCTGAATATGTTGATGCAAATAAAAAAGCACTTAAAGCCGGGTATAATTTTGGGGAACATACAGAAATATTTACTACACGTTACACTGTTGAACCGGCTGAATTAGAAAAAGGAACTTATAGAAATGTTTCGGGTAACGAAGCTATCTCACTTGGTTTTTTAGCTGCTTCGGAAAGATCGGGTTTACCACTTTTTTTGGGGTCTTATCCGATTACTCCGGCTTCCGAAATTCTTCACTTCCTATCTCGGTACAAAAATTTTGGTGTGAAGACTTTTCAAGCGGAAGATGAAATAGCCGGAATAACTTCTGCAATTGGTGCATCTTTCGGTGGATCACTTGCAATAACAACAACTAGCGGTCCTGGTATGGCTTTGAAATCCGAAGCTATGGGTTTGGCGGTAATGACTGAACTTCCGTTAGTAATTATTAACATTCAACGTGGCGGTCCTTCAACAGGTTTGCCGACAAAAACCGAACAGGCAGATTTAAATCAAGCGATTTTTGGTAGAAACGGCGAGGCACATATTCCGGTTATTGCTGCTTCAACTCCAAGCGATTGTTTTTACATGTCGCTTGAAGCAACAAGAATTGCTGTAAAATATATGACACCTGTTATTCTCTTAAGTGACGGTTACATCGCAAACGGTTCAGAACCTTGGAAAGTACCGCAAGTTGCCGATCTACCTGAAATTAAAGTTGAAAAGAGAACCGATCCGGAAAACTTTGAACCATATATGAGAGATGAAAATCTTTCAAGACCTTGGGCTGTTCCCGGTTCACCCGGACTCGAACATAGAATCGGCGGTTTGGAAAAAGCTCACATTACCGGTAACGTTAGTTACGATCCTGATAATCATGATTATATGGTACGTTTAAGAACAGAAAAAATTAAAAATATTGTTAACGATATTCCACCTCTTGAAGTTGACGGTGATGATGAAGGTGAATTACTTGTATTAGGTTGGGGAGGTACTTATGGTGCAATTATCGAAGCAGTTAGTCAAGCACGCGCAGAAGGATTGAAGGTATCTCAAGCGCATCTAAAATATCTCAACCCAATGCCAAAAAATACAGAAGAAGTGTTGAGAAGTTTCAAAAAAATATTAATTCCGGAATTGAACTTAGGACAATTGGCAAGATTAATAAGAGGCGAATATTTGATAGAAGTTGAATCTTATACAAAAGTCAAAGGACTACCATTCAAATCATTCGATCTAAAAAATAAGATATCCGAATTACTTGGAGGCAGCAATGGCAAATAATGAAAAAATAGATGTGAAAGAAAAAAAGATAACTGCAAAAGATTACGCAACTGATCAGGATGTGAGATGGTGTCCGGGTTGTGGTGATTATTCAATTCTTGCACAAGTTCAAAGATCTTTCCCGGAAATCGGTGTCCCTAAAGAAAAAATTGCTTGGATCTCCGGTATCGGTTGTTCAAGCCGTTTCCCATATTACATGGACACTTACGGAATGCATGGAATCCACGGTAGAGCTGCTGCGATTGCAACAGGATTAAAAGTTGCTCGTCCGGATATTTCCGTATGGGTTGCCACCGGTGACGGCGACTTAATGAGTATTGGCGGAAATCACTTTATTCATGCTTGCAGAAAAAATATTGACATTAACATACTTATGTTCAACAATAGAATTTATGGATTGACAAAAGGTCAATACTCACCAACATCAGAAAAGGGAAAAGTAACAAAAAGTACTCCATACGGAAGTGTTGATTATCCGTTCAATCCTATTTCTCTTGCAATGGGCGCCGATGCAACTTTTGTTGCACGCTCAATCGACAGAGAACCGAAGCATTTAAAAGAGTTAATTAAAAAAGCTGCTGATCACAAAGGTGTTTCGTTCGTTGAGGTTTTCCAAAACTGTAATATTTTTAACGACGGTGCTTTTTCAGTATTAACGGATAAACAAACTAAAGAAGATCATCTGCTTTATCTTGAAGATGGTAAACCTATGGTATTCGGTAAAGAAAAAGACAAAGGAATAAAACTAGAAGGATTGAAACCGGTAATTGTAGATTTAAAAGATGGTAAACACTCTGAAAGTGATTTAATTGTTCATGATGAAGCTGATAAAAATCCGGTTAAAGGTTTTATTCTTGCTCATTTAACCGATAACCCGGAAATGCCAACACCAATTGGAGTTTTCCGCAGAACGGAAAAAGAAACTTATGACGGCGGAATCGAAAAACAAATTGAACATATTACCGAGAAAAAAGGTAAAGGTGATTTAGAAAAAGTTCTTTTCAGCGGAAACACTTGGAAAGTCAATTAATTATTTTTTTGCGGGACGCATAGCTTGTGTCCCGCACTTTTTATTTCATTCCAATCTCCCTTCCCAAAAATTTAGTCACACCTTCTTTATGAAATGATAGGAATTTTTCGCATTTTTACCCCTTCGATTTTTTAAAGGTAAATATGGATTTTTCAGAATTAAATAAAGTTATTGACGAGAATAATACGTTTTTAATTACCGCACATGTAAATCCCGATGCTGATGCAATCGGATCAGAACTTGCATTATATTATGCATTAAAGGAATTGAAAAAAGAAGTTAGAGTAATTAATCATAGTGAAACACCTTACAATTTAGAGTTCCTCGATGAAGATAATATTGTCGAAAAGTTTGATCATGAAAAACACGCAAAAGTAATTGAACAATCCGAAGTATTGTTTGCACTCGATCTCAATCAATCCAATCGATTGGTCAGTATGGAAAAACATTTTCTCGCGAGTTCCGGAATTAAAATTTGTATCGATCATCATCCGGACAAAGGGGAGTTTGCCGATCATTTCTTAATTGATACTGACGTTTCAGCTACGGGACAATTGATATATGATTTTATTGCGCAGTCTCAGGAAATTAAATTAAACTATAATATGGCGCTAAATATTTATGCCGCTATAATTACAGATACTGGAGCGTTTAAGTATGATCGAACGACTCCGAGGGTTCATTACATCGCTGCGGATTTGCTTGAACATGGCGTAGAGCCGTCTTACGTTTTTGATCAAATTTACGATCAATCACCCATCGGAAAAATTAAACTACTCGGTTTCGCATTGGGAACAATGAGGTTAAACAAATCAAGCGAAATTGCATACATGACAATAACTCGAGAAATGCTTGAGAAAACCGGTGCATTAGAATCTGATGTTGACGGATTTGTTAATTATTGTTTAGCTGTTGAAAATGTAAAAATTGGGTTGCTCTTTTTTGAATTGAAAGATGGAATTAAAGTAAGTTTCAGATCAAAAGGGAAAATCCCGATTAATAAATTAGCTGCCGAATTTAAAGGCGGCGGGCACCTTAATGCAGCGGGTACAAGACTCTTTAATGCTGACCTGAATGATTACCAAAAACAAATTGTAAATGCAGCAGAAAAATATTTAGGGGGAGAAAACTAAATGTTATTTAACTTAAAACTTACCGCTGAGAAGAGTATAAAATCAACTACCAAGCAGAATGGTCTTGTAATTTTTATTCTCGATAATCTTAAGAAAAGTGAACTCAATAAAAATTTGGATAACTATTCGCTCGTTATTAATGAAACATTATTTGAAAAATATAACGACAAAAAAATCACATCGTTTCAAGCTAACTCAACTGATAAAAAAGTTTCGTTTGTGAAAATCGTTAAGATAAAAAAAGACAAACTTTCTGCCGATACATTTAGAAATGAACTTGCCGGACTTATTCAATCGCTAAGAGAAGAACATATTGATGAACTCTCAATTGCAACAATAGACCCAATGGAAGTCAACAAAATTTTTACCGATGATACTTATTATTTCCAAACCTATGCAGAAGGGATATTATTAGGTAACTATAATTTTGATAATTATAAATCGGAACAAAGCAAACCGGCCAAACTAGATGTTAAATTTATCACGAATGAAATTCAATCCGCTAAAAAGGGAATTACTACTGCAATTAATTTAATTAATGCAGTAAAATTCACAAAAGATTTAGTCAACGAACCTGCAATAACTTTGACACCGAAAGAACTGGCAAAAAGAACCAAAGCTGAATTAACAAAAGAGGGCGTTAAGGTAACAGTCTTTAACAAGAAGCAATTGAAAGAGAAAAATATGAATGCCATTCTTTCGGTTGGTTCCGCTTCACCAAATGATCCATGCTTAATTATAATGAGATATAAACCAAAAGCAAAAGCGAAAAAGAAAATTGCACTCGTAGGCAAAGGTGTAACTTATGATACCGGCGGTCTTTCAATAAAACCAACTTCCGGCATGATCGATATGAAAGCCGATATGGCAGGAGCAGCAGCAACAATAGGGATAATGAAAGCGGCTGCAAAATTTAAACTCCCTTACGAAATTATCGGAATAGTACCCGCAGTTGAAAATACAATTTCCGGTAATGCATATAAACCGGGGGATGTTGTAAAAACCGCTTCCGGCAAATCAATTGAAGTGAAAGATACTGATGCTGAAGGTAGAATTATTTTAGCCGATGCTCTTGAATATGCGTCAAAACAAAATCCCGATGAAATTATTGACTTTGCCACTTTAACCGGTTCGATAATGGTTGCACTCGGTGAATATGCCGCCGGAATTTTTACAAATGACGATTCAATGGCGGATGATTTATACAAAGCCGGAATGAGAACTTATGAAAGAGTTTGGCGGCTGCCTTTCTGGGATGATTACAACAAATTAATAAAAAGTGATATAGCAGATGTAAGCAATTTAGGTCCGCGATGGGGCGGCGCAATTACAGCAGGAAAATTTTTAGAAAATTTTGTCGATAAGAAAATTCCCTGGGTTCATATCGATATTGCAGGTGTAGCACTTGCTAATGATTTGAATAATTATACAAAGAAATGGCATCCCGGTTTTGGTGTGAGATTAATTATTGATTACTTGCAGAATAGATAAAATCACTTAACAATTATTCCGTCTTTGATCTCATGAACAACATCACCGAGTTTAACAAGTTCGGGGTTATGACTTACTATAAGGAAAGTTTGATTTAATTCATCTCGTAAATCAACAATAAGTTGATGAAGTATTTCGCTGTTTTTAGAATCTAGGTTGCCGGAAGGTTCGTCCGCAAAAATTATATCCGGATCGTTAGCTAAGGCACGCGCAACTGCAACTCGTTGCTGCTCACCACCGGAAAGCTCGGCTGGTTTGTGATCCTTTCTTTCAGCGACTCCAACTCTTTCAAGTAATTCTTCCGCACGTATCGATGCTTTTTTTAATGATGTACCATTTACCATTTGCGGAATAGAAATATTTTCAAGTGCGGTAAACTCAGGAAGCAGATGATGAAACTGAAAAACAAAACCTATATGCTTGTTTCTGAATTTTGAGATTTTTTCATCACTCAATTTTAATATTTCTGTACCATTTATTTTAACGGTACCTTCATCCGGTTTATCTAATCCACTTAACAAATAAAGTAATGTACTCTTACCGGCACCAGATGCACCTATGATCACTTCAATGTTTTTCCTTTCAACAGTAAGGTCTATCCCTTTGAGTACTTCGAGTTTTTGGTCTTTCGTGTTTTTAAATGTCTTCGATATATTTTTGGCTTCCAAAATCATATTAAAATTATTCCCATTTAATTGCGTCTGTTATCGAAATATTTACACCACGTTTTGCCGGGTAGAGTGATGCTAGAAAAGTTAAAATAAATGAAGCGAAACCAACAACAAAAAAGTCGGATGTTCGTATTAAAACCGGAAGTGAATTTACGATATATTTTGTTGGATCGAGCGGATAAAAATTATAATTAATCTGAAGCCAACAAATAACATAACCAATTATCATTCCTAACCCGGTACCAATCAATCCAATCAAAATACCCTCAAACATAAAAATTCTTAAAACAGATTTTTTAGTTGCACCCATTGAACGCAGCAATGCAATATCTTTTTTCTTTTCGATGACAGACATCGTTAACGAACTAAGAATATTAAAAGTAGCCACTGCTATAATAAGCGCAAGCAGTATATATGCTGCCCATCTTTCAATCATCATAACATTGTAAAGATCTTCATGTAGGTCATACCAACTGTAAACACTCGCTTGCTCGCTGAAAATTGAGGCGACTTGTGGCTTTAATTTTTCGGCTTGGTCAATTTCTGTTAAACGGATTTCTAAACCCGTTACATTATTTTTTAGTGCAAGCATTTCCTGAGCAGATTCTAAAGAAGTGAAGGAATAGTTATAATCATACTCCTTGCTTTTTGCTTCAAATAGACCGGCAACAATATAGGGTTTTGATTTGGGTGTCGATAATGAAAGAACCGATCGCTCAATTGATCGTGCGGAAGACACAAATATTGTATCACCGACTCGCGCAGAAAGTCGAAGTGCAATTGGAAGACCTAAAATTATTTTATCAATATTTCCCTGACTTGAAACATCAAACTTTCCCGAAACTATTTTTGATTTAACTCCCCAATCATCGCTCTGTAAATTTTCATCTATTCCTTTGAGAGTTAATATTTCGTAAGACTTTTTATTGACAGCAATTATTTTCCCTTCAGCATAAAAACCGACGTTCGTTACATTTTTTAATTGATTGACTTTCGAAACAATAGTATTTCTCTCAATATTATGTTCAATATTTGTGACTCGTAAATGTGGATCGAATTCTACTAATAGGGATGTAACTAAAGAACCGAATCCATTAAACACGGAAAGCATAACAATCAATGCGGCAACTCCTATAGTCACGCCCATAGTTGAAAGGAAGGTTAAGATCGTTATAAAGTTAATCTTATGCTTTGACCGGAGATATCTTTTTGCAATGAAAAATTCAAACATCAGTTAAACCTAATTGATGTTAACGGATTCAATCTTGCTGCGATAAAACTTGGAACTAATGCAGCAATTATTGTCAATAAGAAGCCCACTATAGCTACAAGTAAATAGTTTTCTAAGCTTATCGAAATAGGCACTGCAGAAAGAAAATAGATAGAGCCCGGCAGTGTTATGATTTGAAATTGTTGCTGCAAAATACTGAGTATTAATGCAATAATAACGCCGGTTAAAATTCCAAGTAAACCAAGATAAACTCCTTGGTAGAAAAAAATCTTCATGATTTTTATACGTGTAAATCCTAATGATTTTAATACACCGATTGAACTTGTTCTTTCCAAAACAATCATCAAAAGTGTGCCCACAATATTGAATACTGCAACAACAATTATAAGCCCGAGTACTATTGGTATAGGTTCTTTTTGCAGTTCAAGCCATGTAAAAATATTTTGATGTACTTGAAATATAGTTCTAACATAATATGGATAACCAAGTTCATCCTGAAGAGTTTTTGCAATTTCTTCAGTGTTTAATAAAGAACTGAGCCGAATGTTATAACCCGAAATGCTGTTCTGTGTTTCAAACATTTCCTGCGCTTTGTTAAAGTTGATGTAAACATTTAAGTCATCGTATTCCGCCATGCCGCTTTCGAATATTCCGCTGATATAAAACTGTTCAATTACAGGTGGATTTACAGCGCTTGGGATTTCATCTTTCCTTAATGAAAATAGAGTTATTCTATCGTTAATTTTTACATCTAATTTTTCTGCTAACTTTTTTCCGATGAATAATTTTAGAATTGTTATCATTCCGTAAAGTAAATGATCCTTCGACTAAAAATTTTTCAATATCGCTGTTGTCTGATTCAGGGTCAATCCCGAAAATTGTTATTCCCTCGGACAGTGTTTTAGATTTTATTATGCCGAGCTTAGCAACAAATTTTGAGATGCTGTCGAAATCTTCTCCGGTGATTTTAACTATTTCATTTTCCATTGTTTCGGAATCGGGTAAGTTTCTATTTCCGAAAGCAGTTATTTTTATATGTGAATTAAAATCAACTATTTTTTCGGAAACTACTTTTTCATAACCGTCTAGAATTGTAAGTGCAATGATTAAAACAGCGGTTCCGATTGCAATCCCTGTAATAGAGATTACCGAGACAAAGGAGAGAAATTTTGACCCCTGTTTGCTGGAAATATATTTGCGCGCTATGAATAGTGGAAGAGACATATTTTGTTTGAAATCTTGTTATTAAGTTAACAAAAATAGTCAATATAAAATTGACATTCAGAGGGCAAAAATATATTTTACTTAGCCGTTTTGAAATTTATTCGCAAAAGGCGAAACACATCAAAAGTCCTTTTGCGATTTTGTTTTTTACAAGTTGATTATAGTCTCAAAATCTTAAAAACATTCTTTAGAATTTAGAGATTAGCATTTAAGATTTATTCTTTCGGGGCGTAGCGTAGTCCGGTTAGCGCGCCTGCTTTGGGAGCAGGAGGTCGCAGGTTCGAATCCTTGCCGCCGCCCCGACAAAATTTGTTCTTAATTTTATGTTTAGCTGCGCCAGTAGCTCAATCGGATAGAGCAACAGCCTTCTAAGCTGTAGGTTAGTGGTTCGAGTCCACTCTGGCGTACACGAGAAAATTCTAGCTCTCTAAATTCTCGAGTTTAGTATTTAGAAATTAGAATTTAGAGATTGATTTACACGGTGGGTGTAGCTCAGTTGGTTAGAGCGTCTGGTTGTGGCCCAGAAGGTCGTGGGTTCAATTCCCATCACTCACCCAATGAATTAGATTTACTTTTTCCTTTATACTTTGAACTTTTTACTTGAAATCCTGGCCCCATCGTCTAATGGTTAGGACCTCGCCCTTTCACGGCGGTAATAGGGGTTCGAATCCCCTTGGGGTCACAAAAAAAAGCTGTTCTTGTTTGTTTGCTAAAATAAAATGAAAACATTGCCGGTGCACAGATTGGAAAATCTGTGCTACAATGTAGCACAGACATTCTTGTCTGTGCGCTTATTATTTTTTTTGATTTATTGAAAAAGAATTTTAGAATTCCCGTTACAGGGGTTCACCCGAAGGAATCACTCATTTGAGAATCCCTTGGGGTCACCAATTTAAGAGCGGTTATCTGCCGCTCTTTTTTATAGATTCAAAGAAGTATTAGTTATAACACTGTTCATAGAAGTTTTGAAAAAGTTTTTTAGTTCTGAGTAATTTACCTTTTACTTTTTCCTTTATACTTTGAACTTTTTACTTGAAATCCTGGCCCCATCGTCTAATGGTTAGGACCTCGCCCTTTCACGGCGGTAATAGGGGTTCGAATCCCCTTGGGGTCACAAATATCTTTAGTATCATTAGTTGTTTGCAATTTTGATTTATTGAAAGAATTCTCGAACCCCGTTAATAGGGGTTCTCCCGAAGGGATCACTAAGTGAGAATCCCCGTGGGTCCGTTTGTAGCACAGACATTCCTGTCTGTGTACCAAAGCAAAATGAAAACATTACGCCACCACAGATTCCGAATGCAGATGACGGAAAGTGCACCGTCAGATTCCGGCAGAGGCACGATTGGAACTGTGCTACTACAATTGTAACACAAACATTCCTGTCTGTCCATATTGAATGTGCAGTTTTTCTTTTTAAACCAAATTCATATTTTCTGATTCACAATTTTTTTAAAATGAAAAATCATAAAGACTACCCAATAAATCTCGCCGGTAAGAGCGAATATAAAACCGACCGTTCGAAAATTAAAAGCGGCTTTATTGGCAGAAGATTATTTTATCCTCGACTTATAAAAATTGTTTTTGATAGCAACCGAATGACAAAGAAGAATCTTTACAATAGATATAACTGGGTCGCTTCTTCACTTTATACAATTCGATCAATGGAAAAAGCCGGTCTGGATTTTCAAGTAGAGGGATTGGACAATCTAGAAAAATTTGATGGACCAGCAGTGTTCGTTGGCAATCATATGAGCACACTTGAAACACTTGCACTTCCTACATTTATTCAACCGATTAAACCGGTGGTATATGTAATCAAAGAAGAACTGACTCGCTATCCGCTGTT
Organism: Melioribacteraceae bacterium; assembly: GCA_034521465.1. Classification (GTDB taxonomy): domain Bacteria; phylum Bacteroidota; class Ignavibacteria; order Ignavibacteriales; family Melioribacteraceae; genus SURF-28. The sequence continues at coordinate 584,322 of JAXHMN010000011.1, forward strand.
TGGAGATGTTGCAAAGGCACGTCATCCCATAGTAGTCGGCAGAGCTAATCCTCGCGAAGATTTACAGATTGTTCTGAACGAAGGTTCAAGCAGATTAAAAGAGGGGAAAAGTGTTATAATCTTTCCGCAAAGAACTCGAAGCAATTATTTTGATGCAAAACAATTCAACTCACTCGGAGTTAAATTAGCTAAGCGAAATGATGTTTATGTCGTTCCTCTTGCCTTGGCTACCGATGCTTGGATGAACGGAAAAATAATTAAAGAATTTGGTCCGCTTGACCTTTCCAAAAAAGTACACTTTGCTTTCGGCGAACCTTTCAAAGTAGAAACAAACGGTACAGAAGAAAATCAACGAGTAATTGAATTTATTCAAACCAAATTGAAAGAGTGGGGTAGAGAAGAGTATGTTTTATAGCATGTAATTTCTCACAAATCTCTTTTCATCAATTGTTCGATTGCTACATGGCTAAATTGTTTTCGACTATTTTCGCATTCAGCAATTTGACCATGAGACAATTTGGCAATTTAGCCATTTACTTTTCTTAACAATTCCTTAACACTCGCTTAATCCTCAGTTAACATTCAACCCTTAGTTTCGTAATACGTTTTAACCACACGTAGGAGAGAGAAAATGTATTACAATACCAAACAAAACTTTGGTGGGAGTTATTTGCGTTACTTAATTCACACAATTTTAATTATTCTTATTTCTACCGCTGCAATTTTTGCACAGACAGGTAAGATTACCGGTAAAATTGTTGATGCAGAAACCGGTGAAGCTGTAATTGGCTGCAACGTTCTAATTGATGGTACCACAATGGGAGCAGCGGCGGGTATTGAAGGTACCTATAGTATTAAAAATGTTCCTGCGGGAACTTATGATCTAGTTTTTTCATCTGTCGGTTATACTAAGAAGACCGTAACCGATGTAAAAGTTATTTCCGGTAGCGCAACAAAAATTGATATTATTCTACCCATTGAAAGCTTTGAAACTGATGAAGTTGTTATCACTGCAGAAGCAGCGAAAAATACTGAAGCCGGGCTATTGATAAGCAGGCAGAAATCAAATGCCGTAAGCGATGCAATTAGTTCAGAACAATTCAGCCGCTCGGGAGCCGGAAATGCAGCCGATGCTGTGAAACAAGTTGTTGGCGCTTCGGTTGTTGACGGCAAGTATGTATTTGTTCGAGGTCTGGGAGATCGCTACAGTTCAACTCAGCTTAACGGTGCAGAACTGCCAAGCTCTGATCCGAACCGAAAAGCATTTCATATGGATTTACTCCCGACAAACCTTCTCGAAAATATTGTCACGATCAAAACTTTTACCCCCGATAAACCCGGTAGCTTCAGCGGTGGTATAGTTGATATCGGTACCAAAAATTTTCCAAAAGAATTTACACTTAAGTTTTCAACTTCTAGTTCTGTGAATTCTTTTGCAACGTTTAATGAAAATAACATTTCATATGAAGGTGTAGAAGGTGATTTTTTAGGGTTTGATACCGGCTTACGCGATATCCCTTCTTTCTTGACCGATCCCGATATAGAAATACCGATTGAACAACAGGCAAGATTTGACGAAGAGCTGGCATTGAAGCTTGATAAAGCAAGTAAATCTTTTAATAACGTGATGGACCTCCAAAGAAAAACCGCACCTCTTAATAGAAGTTTTTCTTTTTCAATAGGTGAAGATTTATCAACAGGTGAAGAATCATCTTTCGGTTATCTTGGCAGTCTTACATATTCAAGAAACTTTAGTTTTTACGATGATGGAAAGATTGGCAGATATATTTTAACCGGCGCCGGGAAGAAGAGTTAACCCCAAACTTATTGCTTAATGATACTCGTTCAACTGCAGAATCACACTTAGGCGCACTTGCTAATCTCTCGTATAAATTTTCAAATTATCATCAAATACATACAAATCTTTTTTATAACAAAAGCGGTACATCTGAATCACGTTTTATGGAAGGTGGTTGGCCGCAGGAATTCGGCATAGGTCCGGATGCGCCAACATACTTTAACCGTGTCCTTTCTTATACAGAGAGAGATGTCAGGTCATTACAATTTAGCGGTGAACATTTTCTTAAACCAATTCTTAATATAACCTTCGATTGGAATGTTTCCCTAGCAAAAACAACTCAAGTTGAACCGGATAGAAGATTGATTACTTCTGCTTTTCAAGATGTTAACGGACAAACTAATCACATCATTACCGGTTCCGGCTTTGACGATCCTTCCAGATATTTTAGAAATCTTGATGACAACAGTAATACATACAGTTTCAATATTAAACTGCCGTTCAAACAGTGGGATAGCAAAAAATCAGAATTTAAGATTGGAGCTTTTTATCAAGAAACAGACAGAGATTTTAAGGAAAGAATATTTTCATATAGAATTAATAATCATCTCTTCAATGAACTTAACGGAAATATAACGGAGGTTTTCTCTGAGCAGTATATGGGCATTACATCCGTTGATACTCTCGGTAACGGTTCACTTCGATACAATTTTGGTAATACAGTTAAAGATAACACGCGTTTAAGAAATCAATATACAGGTGATCAAAAAGTAACTGCGTTTTACGGGATGATTGAACTTGCCGATTGTTGCTTCTCTAAATTTAATTGCCGGTGCACGATATGAAACTACAGACATTTCAATCCTCAGCGCTGATCCAAATATTGATGAAGGAAAAATCAGTGAAGATGATTTGCTTCCTTCGGTGAATTTGGTTTATCGCTTGAATGATGAAATGAACATACGTGCAGCTTACACTAAAACTTTAGCAAGACCAACATTTAGAGAAATTGCTCCTTTCTTCAAAAGAGTTTGTAAATGATGTTGAACTTCAAGGTAACCCTGCATTAAAGAGAACGCTTATTACCAATTATGATTTACGTTGGGAATGGTTTCTGAACCCGGGCGAAATATTAGCGGTTAGCGGTTTTTATAAAGAAATGGAAAACCCAATTGAGTTAGCTTTTGCCGAAGGTTCTGTAAGATCAAACCCGATTGTAAATTATGTGAATGTGCCGAAAGCTACTTTATTGGGCGCCGAGTTTGAAGCTAGATTGGGACTAAGATATATCAGCGATTTTCTTTCTAACTTTTTCTTTAACGGAAACCTTTCACTTATTAACTCAACCGTTGATATTGCCGGCGCAGAATTAGAACAAAGAATTAATATCGATTCCACCGCAAGTAACGTGCGTCAGCTTCAAGGGCAATCACCTTTCATAATCAACCTGGGACTTAATTACATTAATCAATCGAGTGGTACTACAGCCAGCTTAGATTATAATTTATTCGGCGAACGTCTTTCTAAAGTCTCGGCAAATATAACTCCGGATGTTTTTGAACAGCCCGCACCAAGATTGAATTTTAATGTATCGCAAAGATTATTCGAATACTTCACTATGAGATTTTCCGTTAAAAATATTCTTAACACCAGTCATTTTGAGTCATATAAATATAATGGCAAAGAATATACTTACCGCGAGTACACAAATGGTATTTCATATTCTGTAGGATTTAGTTATGAACTTTAATCTAATCATATCATAAAATCATAAAGGAGAACAGATGCAAAAACACATTTTCACCATTTTACTACTGCTTCTTTTTGCAACAACAACATTTTCACAAGTAGTAGTAACAAACGACATAACCGGGAATGTAACCTGGACATCTGATAATGAATACATATTGGACGGATTGATCTTCGTCGATACATTATCAACACTAACGATTGAATCCGGAACAGTAGTAAAAGGAAAACTTCAATCAAACATAACAACCGGAGACGGAGCTAGTGCATTGATAGTAAGACGCGGTGCACAGATATTCGCCGAAGGCACACCTGAAAGCCCGATCATTTTCACAAGTGAGCTGGATGACGTAACAATCCCGGATGATCTATTAATGACAGATAGAGCATTGTGGGGCGGTGTGATAATTTTAGGAGAAGCCGTAACAAATCAACCGACAGATGAAAACCAAATTGAAGGTATTCCGAATACATTCAACGCAAGATACGGCGGAAGCGATGATAACGATAACTCGGGAGTAGTAAGATACGTATCAATCCGTCACGGCGGATTTTCAATAAGCGGTGTACCGGGTGATGAGGTCAACGGATTGACGATGGGCGCAGTCGGAGATCAAACAACAATAGAATATATAGAAGTATTTGCAAACTTTGACGACGGCTATGAATGGTTCGGCGGCACGGTAAATACAAGATACTTAGCAGCAATAATGTGCGGCGATGACGCATTTGATTACGATCAAGGCTGGAGAGGCAAGAACCAGTTTTGGTTTGCATTGGCAGGCGATGATGAAGCCGGACGAGGCGGCGAACATGATGGCGGTGATGATGATGAAACCGGACAGCCATACGCAATACCGATGGTATCGAATGCAACATGGATTGGCTCGGGCGCAAGTTCAGCGGGCGTTGGCGGCGACGGAAACGATAGAGCGATCTATTTCAGAGATAATGCAGGCGGCAAGTATTACAACAGTATATTCACAGATTATGTAGGCGTTGGCTTAAAGGTAGAAGACATAGACGGACAAGACAGTCGTAAGCAGATGGAAGACGGAAACTTAGTATTATCGAATAACATCTGGTTCGGCTTTGGAGCGGGCAGTGATTTATTAACGATAGCATCGGGTGATCAATGGGCTGCAGATCATTTAGCTGCAAACGGAAATCAAATAGTTGATCCCCAATTAAGAGGAATAAGCAGAACTAACGACGACGGTTTAGATCCACGACCGCAGTCAGGAATTACTTTTGAATCTGTTGGTGACTCATTTTTTGCTGATGTTGATTATGTAGGCGCTTTTAATCCTGCTGACGGATTATGGACTGAGGGCTGGACTGCCGCATCATTCTATGGATTAACTGCTTCAACCGTTGTTGATGTTGAAGAAGAAAACGAGGGATCAGTTCCAGCTAGTTTTGATTTATCACAAAACTATCCTAATCCATTCAACCCATCAACAAAAATTAAATTTGCAATACCGCAAGCAAGCGATGTAAAATTGTCGATTTATAATGTGCTGGGACAAAAAGTAGCCGAATTGATTAACGGCTTCAGAGCAGCAGGAACTTATACAGTAGATTGGAATGCAGAGCAGCTATCTTCAGGTTTATACATTTACAGACTTGAAGCTGGTTCAAATGTAATATCAAAAAAGATGACCTTGTTGAAATAAAAATAATTTTTCGGCTAGTAGCACAGACATTCTTGTCTGTGCACCAGAGCAAAATGAAAACTTTAACGGTAGCACAGTTTCCGAGCAATGCGGTAGCACAGATTGAAAATCTGTGCTACTACAGTTGTAGCACAGACATTCCTGTCTGTGCACCCGAAAGATTTCGAGTTAAGCAGGCGCACAGATTAGAAAATCTGTGCTACACCGTTTGCATTAAGACTTAAATAAAATTAGTGTAGAAAGTAACCTCAAATGAAAGACGACTACTTTCGAGGTCAAGTAGAAATTCTCTCTCTCCTCCCTCTTGTGGTTGTGGGGGATGTACCTTTTGCATGCCACGAGAAAGTATTCAATGATTTTCTCATGATAAAAAATTTCATACGCAAAAATTTCCTGGTTCACCCTCAGTATCCACTACAGTAAAGTAAAATGTAATGTAAATCACACTAACTTATTGTTATGAAAAAAATTAACTTTTTTCTTGTTTTATTTAATACTTACAATTATATTAATTCATATATGTCGAAAAATTTGGAAAATGCTCTTTTTCGACACTTTTTCTATTGAGCTTAATGAAAATTCTTAAACCTAAAAGATTACAAAAAGGCGAAGTTATCGGGATTCTCTCCCGGTTCAGTCCCCACAAGATTAAAGAACACTTCTCGAAAAAGGTGTAAATTATCTCGAGCGGCTCGGCTTTTAAAGTTGAAGTTGGTAAGTCGGTTGGGAAAGGTTGAAGCGTTACTTAGCTGTGAATTCGGGATAAAGAGGCGTATTAGAAGATCTACGAGTACGAATATTCAAGAATAAACATGTTAAAGCAATTTTCAGTTTAGTGACGGGGAGGATATGGTTACTGCAAGATTGGTAGATAAAATTAATTATGATCTTGTTAGAAAGAATAATAAAATATTTTGTCGGCTTTAGCGATATTTCAGTTTCGCAAATGGCATTCTCTCGACATGCGGGAATAGTTAGTTTCGCGGGACCATATGGTTGCTGTAAACTTTGCGGGTAAAATGAACTCGGTTTTCCGAAGAAATTTTTTGGGATTTTATCACAAAAAAATCGTAAAAATCAGGGAAGTTGAAAAATTCAAATAGATGAGAAATTTTTTGTGTTGAATAAAGGTAGAGGTGAGGGCAAACTTCATTGGCGGTAGCTTATCATCCAATACGAGTTTCATTTTATTCGGCAGTAAATATCTGCCGACCTTTAGGAATTCAATTTTGTTTTTAGAAGAAGTTAACGAACCACCATATAAAATTGACAGAATGATAAATCAATTGCGTTTATCTAATATTCTTAATTATATTAATGGTGTTGTTTTGGGCAGGTTTGTAAATTGTTATGAAACAGACAAAACAAAAAATATGCACTTTCACTGAATGATATTATTGTGAACTATTTCAAAAATCTAAAAAATTCCTGTAATTTACAATGTCAGAACATGGACACATTGATGACATTATTACTTTGCCAATTGGATTGAAAACAAAATTAAATGCTTCAAGAGGATTCATCGAAATAACGGAAACCGGAGTATTGTAATAAACTATCAGGAAAACAAATTAATTAATTAACAATAACCTTAAGGAGGTTACATGAAAAAGCTTCTCACTTTAGTAGTTGTTTTGCTTTTTGCTTCAAACTTCTTTGCTCAGGAGTTGCGTGAGCATCAGATCCTAAGACTCTACAAAGAAGTTATAAAGCAAATGCTTGACGAAGTTAAGTCAAGTGATGTAAAAGCAAGAGGAATGAACGAAATCCTCTATAATAAGAAAAAAGAGCTCGGCAAATTAGGGTCAGACAGAGCTCAAACTGCGTAGGCGCGGACCTTCAGATAACGATGGTACGTATTTGGTCGGAGGACTTGGAAGGAATTGTACCGCTGGTTTACGGGCTTGAACTCTCGGTGCTGGTCAACAGGTTGGTGTAGCTCAAACGACTACGTTTAATGCTCCATGGTACTGTGGGGAATCAAGTCTGGTGGTTTGGTGATAACGATCCTAGCTTCTTGCAGCCGGGTTACGCGCGCCGGTTTGGGTGTATTTGCTTACGACACAACGAATATCTCCTACCAGTTACAAGGTGGATTGTCTACTGCTAGATGTTCGATTTGACGGTTTTTATAACGTCGAAGAAGGTTGGGACGGAGTTCATCTGCAAGTATCTGTTGACGGCGGCGTCACCCTGGGATTGCGGTAGAATGCTGGTCAGGCGATACCGGTGGTCAATGGGTCGATAACATTAACTGTTAACTCTAGAAGACTATATCGGTAAATACATCACTTTCCGTTTTGTTTTGATCTCCGATGGTGCTTTCGACAGTGAAGATGGTGCAATCGGTTCAATCGACAATCCGGGTGGTTTCTTCATTTGAAAAATCTTTATGTTGTAGAGAAACGGCGTACTACTGAATTAGTAACTGACGGTGGCGACACATTGAAGTTGGTATGTCCAATCAGTTGGCGACTTATGGTGCGCCATTTTTATGGGAAGTTAACAGACGTTGAAGCTGCAAGTGGCTGACACGGAGTCTCGGTCATGCTGTTGACAGGTACCTACCCTCCGGGTGCTGCTTATTGGGCTGGTTTTGACGTTGACGTACCAGCTCAGCTGTTCTTGGTGGTAATGCTTCCGCACCTCTTTGGTTTGACTTTAACGTTTACTCAACTATGCCCGGTGCTGCTGCCGACGGTGGCTTTGATTATTGGGCTCCTATACCTAGTCAACTGGAGCACGTCGTCCAGTTTCCATAGCACTTCTTGGTGATTTCGTTTACACAGGTGCGTTCGGTGATGATGGTGACTTTGTTTCTTTGCGATAACTTCGGTTATGTGTAGACTGTCACTGAATATATTGGTGATGATATCAGTATCGGTATTTTATTCGCATCAAACGGTGGTTGTGATTTCGGTCCTGGAAGTGTATTTGTTGACGATTTTGAAGTTATTCAAAAGAACGATCCTTACGAATACAACGAATGATCCTGACACAGCATCATTAATTGAGTATGGATTTATGTCAGAATTTGCTAACATCTTCCCAGCCGGCGAAACCGACTGGTGGTATTTTGAAGGTGAAGCAGGTGACTGGATTGACGTTTATGTCGATAACTCTAGTGTAGATACTTATCTTGAGTTATATACTTCAACTGGCGCTTATGTACCTAGTCAATTTGTTGCTTGGGATGACATGGCAGCTTATGACAGAATCATCTTTAGATTACCTCAAACATCAGGTTACTTGCTTAACTTAACTGATCAAGGACCTGGTCAAGGTGCTTATACAATGTATCTTGATAAACTGCAAGCTGAAGCCAACATAATGTTGATTGAAGACGTTGCTGGTGATCAAGGTAAGAAAGTTAGAGTTCAATTTGACGGTTCTGAATTAGATCAATTAAGTGGTGCAAACGCATTTGACTTTGGTCGTTGGGGCGCTGAAGCTGTTGGTTATCAAGTTGAAAGAAGAAAAAATATCATTAGTAACGATTGGGATAATGTAGCTCAATTAGATGTGGTTCGGCAACCCAGGGTGATGGCTACAACTATAGAGTAGAAGTTCCAACTCTATTCGATAGTGCTTCTGCTACTTTTAGAGTCAAAACTAAAATCGGTTTAGGTGACTATAATGCAATGGGTTATTTTGTACCTCTGGCTACATATTTTGGTACAACCGGTACAGGCGAATCTTATGACAACTTAGCTCCTAAATTCGATCTTGAATATACTGCAGCTCCTGAATCAGGCGTTGGCGTTGACGTAGGTGCTGAAGTTGATTACGGTGGTGGAAATGAAGGTGTTTCTGACTTAGCTTTCTATAACATTTATAGAGCTGATGAATCAGGTTTCACTCCTTCATCAAGTAACTTAATTGCTACTTTAGAAACTAACGCTACTTCAGTTCGTTACAACGACGACTGATTACGATGGTAACACCGAATTCTACTATGTAATCGAAGTTGTTGATGACGGCGGTAACAAAGTATTCTCTAAAGAAGTTAACACGACAACTGATGTTGCTGACGAAGCTGATGCCTACAGTTTACAGCTTAGCTCAAAACTATCCGAATCCATTCAACCCTTCTACTACTATTAAGTTCGGTTTATCCACAAGCATCAGATGTAACTGTTAAGATATTTGACATTCTTGGACAAGAAGTAAAAACATTAGTTAACAGAAATATGACAGCTGGTTTCCACACTGTTAACTTTGACGCTTCTAACTTGATGTCAGGTATGTACATCTATAGAATTCAAGCAAACGGCGTTGACGGTAAAGACTTTACCGATGTTAAGAAAATGCTGCTTGTTAAGTAAGATTTTTCTTACTACACAAAAAAGCCGGATTGAAAAAATCCGGCTTTTTTTTTGTGCATACTTGTAGCACAGATTTTCCAATCTGTGCATGTGTTGATGTTTGCAATTTGCTTTGGTGCACAGACAGGAATGTCTGTGCTACCTGGGGGATGTAGCACAGATTTTCTAATCTGTGCATGTGCTGGTATTTGCAATTTGCTTTGATGCACAGTACAGGAATGTCTGTGCTACATATGATTAATATATTTTTTAACTTTAATCATGAAAGAAGCACATTTTCACAAACGTAATTTACCCCACATTTATTTGGATGAAAGTATTTATTTCATTACAACTCGACTAAAGGATAGTTTACCTGTAACTAAAATTCAAGAGTTAAAAAACCGACCTCGCCTTAAGTCGGTTCCAAAATCAAAATCAGATAAATATTATAAGGACAGATTGCTTTTCAAATACTACGATGAATTGCTGGATACAGGTAAATTTGGTGAAAATATTTTGTCAAATAATAGCGTGGCTACTATTGTTTTCAACTCTTTACTACATAATCACAAAAAAGATTATCTTGCCTATTGTTTCTGCATAATGCCAAATCATTTTCACATTATATTCAGACAGTTAGAAAATGCTAGAAGCATAGACAAAATTATGAAATCAATAAAAGGATTTTCAGCAAGAGAAATAAATAAATTATTAAATCGTAAAGGATCAATTTGGCAATCCGAAAGTTTTGATCATATTGTAAGAGATGAGGATGAATTTTATCGTGATATGAATTATGTATTTATGAATCCTGTTAAAGCGGGTTTAGTTGAAAATTGGCGAGACTGGAAATTTACCTATGTCAATAAAGAGTTATTTGATATTGAATAATGTATTTAGTAGCACAGATTTTCCAATCTGTGCTGGTGTAAAGTTTATATTTTATTTTAGTGCACAGACAAGAATGTCTGTGCTACCGGTGATTGTAGAAAGATTTTCTAATCTGTGCAGTGTTGATGTTTGTAATACAAGAGATGACTCTATGTCTTAATTTACCTACCTATTAGAATGCTTTCCTTATTTATTTCTCTTATTTAAGAAAATTTAATTAGAAGTATTCATTATTAATCGGAAATCCAACAATTAACCATTTGGTATGCTTATTGCCTAAACACAATTGATGCATATGAGCCAAGCCAAATTGCAAAATATTTTATTCAAAGAAGATTTGAACAGAGAGGATGTTATCTATTTACTTGAAATAGATGACCAAAGATCCGTTGAAAAAATTTTCCAAAGAGCAGATCAAGTTCGTAAGGATTGCTGCGGTGAGGAGGTTCATCTTCGTGGTGTTATTGAAATCTCAAATTACTGTCAGCAGAATTGTCTCTATTGCGCTTTACGGGAGGAAAATTTTTCACTTCCCCGTTACAGAATGGAACCTGATGAAATAATTGAAACGGCAAAGAAAATTGCGAGATCCGGTATTTATACCATCGTTCTGCAATCAGGCGAAGATAGTACGATTGATGTTGATATTCTTTCCTATATAATTTATTCAATTAAAAATTCAGTCGATGTAGCAATTACACTTTCATTCGGTGAACGCGGATTTGATGAATACCGTGCATGGAAAATTGCCGGAGCCGACCGCTATTTACTTAAACATGAGACTTGTAATGAAAAATTATATTCAATTTATCGTGATAAAAAATTCTTAATTGACCGAATACAGCATCTAAAGTATTTGAAAAGATTAGGTTACCAAATTGGAAGCGGAAATATAATCGGCTTACCGTTGCAAACGACCAAAGATATAGCCGACGATATTTTGTTACTGAGAGAAATGGCAGCAGATATTGTTGATATCAATCAATTTATACCTTACCCGTTTACTCCATATCAAAATCAGAAGCCGGGAAATTATTTGCTTACACTAAAATCTCTCGCGGTAAGCAGGATTGTGCTGAAAAACACTCATATACATAATCTCAATATCATTAAAAAAGAGGAAAATATTAAACAAAATGAATCGCTTAGTTGCGGCGCAAATGTGATACTCACTGACTTTACTCCGTCTAAATACAACCGAAATAATCAATTGAAACCTGGTCCGGTTTTCTCTAAAAGCTTAAAAACATCGGTTGAATCCCTCGGTAGAAATATCTCCTTTTCAAAGGGTGATACGTTAAAAAGTTTCTCTTCAATTTCTTCGTAAAACAATTCACATAAATTTTCGGCAGTAAAAGTCGTCTAACGGAATATTGAATAATTCCCAAAAGGAAATGATTATTGAATAAACTGAAAAATAATGACATTTCCCACAGTGACCATTGTACTTGTCCGCCGAAGTCGAATTAAAGACGAAGGCGGGGTATTTTTACTTATTAAGTCTACACGCTAATAATCCCATGATCCATAAGCCCGTAAATATGGGCAGATATATTTATACTTTTATTTCTGGAATTTCTTAACTGCAGCAACTATCTTTCATTTTCCGTTGTAAAATCAATTGTAATTTTGGAAACTAAACCGGTGAGAAGAATGAAAAAATTAGTTTTAGTAATGACTTTATTCCTGCTTTTGTTTACTGCATGTTCAACTGAAAATGAAAAAGATTTGATTGAAAAAGGCACTCAACAGCTTCAAGAAAAAAATTATGCGGAAGCCGTAAAAACCTATGAAGAGTTAGTGCAAAATTTCCCGGGTAAAGAAGAAGCCGGATATGCATATTTGGAAATGGCTAAACTTTATCAAGGCAGGGCTTTGAAAAATGTAACCGAACGAAATTCCTACCTAAAAGCAATTGAATATTATAAGAAAGTTTATAATGATTATTCTCAAATGGAAGAAGCGCCCGGCGCAATGTTCATGACCGGATTTTTACAAGCAAATGAAATTAATGATATTGAAGCTGCTAATGAAACTTATACAGTTTATTTCTTAGAAAATTATCCCGATCATGAATTAGCCCCTTCACGCACAATCTGAATTAGATAATTTAGGTCTAACTCCTGAAGAAATTTTGGAAAAAGCCGTAAGTAAACCGGAATAAGATGGCAACCAGAGCAGCAGAATATCGCAAGTACTTAGATCCGGTTGTTGTTTCAAAACTTGCCTCCCTCGAATTAAAAGCTCGTACAGTTGTTGAAGGTTTTATGGTGGGGCTCCATAAGAGTCCCTACCATGGTTTCTCCGTCGAATTCTCTGAAGCACCGACCATATATGCAAGGTGATCAATTAAAGGATATAGACTGGAAAATTTACGGTAAAAGCGACCGCTTTTATATTAAGCAGTATGAGGAAGAGACAAACTTAATCTCGCATATTTTTCTCGATGTCAGCAAGTCGATGAACTTCAAGAACAAAGGCGAAATCACAAAATTAGAATACGGTAAAATTTTAGCCGCATCTCTTTCGTATTTACTTATCAATCAGCAAGATGCGGTTGGTTTGGGATTGTACTCTGAAAAAATTGAAAGTTTTCTCCCCCGAAATCCTCGCGCGTTTATCTGCAGAACACTTCGAAGGAAATTCGATAATGTTCAGCCGTCCAGCAAGACAAATACTGCGGAGTGTCTGAACTCCATCAGCGAAAAAATTAAGAGAAGGGGATTAGTAATTCTTATCTCTGACTTTTTTGATGATATTGATTCTGTACTGAATGTCTTGAAAAGATTTCATTACAAAAAAAATGATGTGATTGTTTTTCAAATTTTAGATCCGATTGAAGAGAGTTTTGCGTTCGATAAAAATGCTGTTTTCATCGATATGGAAACAGACGAAGAACTCACTACACAACCCCACCAAATTCAAAAAGCATATGCAGATTCATTTGCTGATTACTTGGAAAGAATTAAAAAAGAATGCTTGAGCTTTGGAATTGAGTATAACTTAATAAACACCACACAACCTTTCGATACTGCACTCTTAAGTTTTATAAAGAAACGTAGCAGGCTTTTATAAGATAGTTTGTCTTGTTAAATTATTATAAGCATTGTGTCCTTCGTGCCTTCTCCGTGAACTTTGTGGTAAAAGCAGTGAACCACAAGGAGCACGAAGGTATCTCTAGGTTCATACAAGGACTGATTTTTATAATTTAATTAAAGGTAAACTATGCACGAAAATGAAATTGCAAAAAATTGTTTTCGATGCTGCTTTGAAAGTACACAAAAAGCTTGGTCCTGGTTTACTTGAAAGCGCTTATGAGGAATGTCTATTCTATGAACTCAAGAAAATGAATTTAGAAGTAGAGAAACAAAAACCTCAACCTCTGGTTTATGAAGAGGTAGTTCTCGATGTAGGGTATAGAATAGATCTCTTTATTGAGAATAAGTTTGTTGTTGAAGTTAAATCTGTGGAGGCATTGAATGATGTTCATCTAGCCCAAATTTTAACTTATCTCAAATTAAGCGAGACCAAACTTGGACTGTTGATTAATTTTAATGTGGCGCTACTAAAAGGTGGAATTAAAAGAGTGATAAACGGACAGTTATAATAAGAAAAATTCTTCGTGAACTTCGTGCCTTCTTGGTGTCCCTTGTGGTTAAAGAAGCTAACCACGAAGAGCACGAAGGTTGCACAACGGTCACTAAGGAGTTTAGTTAGTCTTTCTTTAATAAGCTGAAGTATTCTTTCATCAATTCTTTTGCTTTATCTTTTGAGTCTGCTTCAACAATACAGCGAATTATCGGCTCTGTATTTGATTTACGAAAGTGCACCCAATGATCGTCAAAGTCGATTCGAAGTCCGTCATCTTCGTTGATGTTTTCGTTTTTGTATTTATCAATCAATTTATTTATCACTTCATCCGGTTGACGATCACCGGTTTCAACTTTTCCTTTCACAATATGATATTGTGGTAAACTTGCTTTTAGCTCGCTCATTGTACCATCAAACTCCAGTAAATGCTGAAGAGTTAAAACCGTTCCGACTAATGCATCTCTGCCGTAGTGCAATTCAGGTAAAATCACTCCACCGCTTCCCTCACCACCGATTATTGAATTTACCTCTTTCATTTTTTTAACTACGTTTGCCTCACCAACCAGCAGAACGATGAACTTTAACATCAAATTCAGAAGCCACATCTTCAACCGCTCTAGTTGTCGAAAGATTAACAACTACGTCACCTTTTTCCTTGCCTAATATGAATTTAACAGCTTGTGTAATTGTATTTTCTTCGATGAATGGTTCACCTTTTTCAGTAATCAAAACCAATCGGTCTACGTCGGGATCGACGACAATTCCCAAATCCGCTTTGTTATCTTTAACTGCTTTCATTGTTTCTGTCAAGTTTTCGGGAATCGGTTCAGGAAGACGTGGAAAGATTCCATTCTTTTCGCAATTAATTTTTAATAACTTCACAGCCAAGTTCTTCCAAGAGCTGCGGCATTACATAACTTCCGGCACCATTAACACAATCGAGGTAGCACTTTAAATTTTCTTTTACGGATTGCATCAACATCAATGTACTTTAATGCAAGCACATCATTCATGTGATTATTTAATGCTTCCTCCGAAACTTCCAACTTACCGAGTTCATTCCATTTTGCGAGTTCATTCTGTTTATTAAGTAATTCTAACATCTCTTTGTTTTGGTCGGGTGTCATAAATTCGCCGTCGCTATTAAGCAGTTTCAACGCATTCCATTCATTTGGATTATGACTGGCAGAAACAACAATTCCGCCAACTGCATTCATCTTTTTGATATTATAAAGCACAGTTGGAGTAGGCGTTATACCGATATCAACTACATCATTTCCTTTCGCTAATAGTGTTCCGGTAATTATATTTTTTACCATTGTTCCGGAAATTCTTCCGTCAGCTCCGATAATAATTTTACCTTTTCCGCAAAAGTCTGCGTAAGCTTGAGTATATTTTACTATTGTCTGTGGGTCAAGTCCGTCTCCAACAATTCCGCGAATTCCTGAAACGCTTACCATCAATGTCGGCATTTTTTCTCCTTTTTATTTTTCATCTTTTCAAAGATAATACAATTGAATATGAGTTGAAAAGTGAATGTCAAATCATGAAGTGATTAAGAAATCATTAGATGTATCTTTGAGTACTTTGTGATACTCTTTGGCATAGCCATCCCTTTGGGAGTGTCGCTGGTGGTTATAATAAATAAAACCACTAAGGTCACAAGGAAGGCACAATGGGCACAGATATAAGAAGTCACTCGTAATGAGCTGTTGAATTTATGAGGAACATAAGTCTAAGCCAAATCGTTATCTTTTGATTTTCAAAAAAGATACTATGAGCTCATGCCCAATAAAAATGATATCATCAAAAAAGTAAATAAACTTCTTATAGAACATTTCGGAATTCCAAAACGAAATGCAAAATTACCTAATCCGGTTGATATGTTGATTGCAACCATTTTATCTCAAAATACAAACGATAACAATTCATATAAAGCGTTCCGTCAACTTAGGGAGAAATTCGACACGTGGAAAGATGTTGCCAATGCACGAAGAACATCGATTGAAAGCGCGATAAAAGTTGCACGGACTTGGCAAACAGAAATCTGCTGCAATAAAAAACTTTTTGACAGATATTCAAAAGAAGAAAGATGAAATTTCACTTAACTATTTAAGCAAAATGCCGAACGGTGATGCAATCGATGAATTAACCGGTTATAATGGAGTCGGAGTTAAAACTGCGAGTTGTGTACTTCTTTTTTCAATGGATAAAAATGTTTGTCCCGTTGATACACATGTTCACAGAACAGTAAATCGAATTGGAATCGTAAATGAGAAAACACCCGATAAGACATTTATAGAACTCAATGATAATTTTCCTTCCAAAATTGCTCACTCTTTTCATACAAACTTAATACGGCTCGGTAGAGAAGTTTGCAAACCAAAAAATCCAAGTTGTGGAATTTGTCCTTTAGTTAAGATCTGTCAATATGAAGAGAAAGATTTGCAAATCAAAAAGGCATATAAGAAAAATGATTTTATGCTTCTCGATAATGTTGAACTCGGAAAAGTGAAAAAGTAATGTGGGTACTATTTGCAACCTTAAATCCTTTATCTGAGGGATTCCGAAGTCTCTTCATTAAAAAATCTTCCCGTACAATCGATCCGCTTATTCTTTCCTGGGGCAATTATATAATTCCTATAATAATTTTTGTTCCGTTTTTATTCTTCATCGATCTCAAATTTAATTTTCAATTTACATATGCGGTTATCGGAAGCGGTATAATAAATGTAACTGCGGTCATACTTTATATGCGGGCAATTTCAGAAGCTGACATTTCCGAAGTTATGCCGATAATGAGTTTCACTCCTTTATTTTTATTGATCACCTCACCAATAATGATTGGTGAATTCCCTAATGCAATGGGTTTGTTTGGAGTACTTTTGGTTGTTGGAGGATCATACTTATTAAATTTGTCAAAACGTTCTGCGGGAATTTTTGCTCCATTTAAATCACTCTTTAAGAATAAGGGAACTCGGCATATGTTTATCGTTTCTTTTATTTGGAGTCTTTCGGCAAACTTTGACAAACTTTCTATTCAAGCATCATCAATTTACCAGCACATCATTTTTATGAATCTATTCATCTTTATTTCGATGACGATTATCTTAGCTGCAAAAGGTAAGTTCAAAACCGATGAGATATCAAAAGGGAAGAAGGGAATTCTTTCAGTATCTTTTTTTACTGCATTAGCATTTTTCTTTCACATGAACGCTTTATCTTTAACACTTGTTGCTTATGTTGTAGCTATGAAAAGATTGTCCGGAGTTTTTTCGGTATTCCTGGGTTATTTTTTCTTGGAAGAACCAAACATTCGTGAAAGATTACTTGGTTCTGTTGTAATGTTCGCCGGTGTAATTTTGATCGTGATGTCATAACTGAATCGTATATTTCAGTCCATTATTGCACTTTTTAATAAGATTCGTTGTTTTATTTTGTATACTATTCTCATTATATTTAAAATCTTAATCTAATCGAAAATGCTAATCTAAAGGAAGAAATCTGAATGAGTAAAAAGTATGATATTGTAGTTTTGGGCGGCGGACCCGGAGGTTATGTTGCGGCAATTAAGTCAGCTCAATTGGGTTACAAAACCGCAGTGGTCGAAAAAGATAACCTCGGTGGAATATGTTTGAATTGGGGCTGTATTCCCACAAAATCGCTTCTGAAAAACGCAGAAATTTATGATCTTGCAAAAAATCACGCCGATGATTTTGGACTTTCTTTCACCGATTTGAAATTCGACTTCGAAAAAATAATTAAGCGAAGCAGAGATGTTTCTAGTAAGATTGTAAAGGGTGTTCAATTCTTAATGAAGAAAAACAAAATCGAACACATCCAAGGATTCGGAAAGTTTGTTGCAAAGAATAAGTTGGAAATACTCGATAAAGATGAAAAGAAAATTGACGAAGTTGAAGCTGACCATATTATCATAGCAACAGGTGCAAGACCGCGTTCGGTTGACGCAATTCCGATCGACAGAAAAAATATCATTACAAGTACCGAAGCAATGTCTCTCGAAAAGCAACCGAAAGATTTAGTTATAATAGGTGCAGGCGCTATCGGAATCGAGTTCGCATACTTTTACAGTGTACTTGGTACGAATGTGACGGTTATAGAAATGATGGATAAAATCCTTCCGATTGAAGATAAAGAAGTTTCCGATACATTAGCCCGAAGTTTCAAAAAACGTGGAATTAAAATTCACACCGGTACCAAAGTTGAAAAAGCCGAAGTAAAAGGAAAACAAGTTGTTGTAACTATTGAAAAGAACGGAAAGAAGGAAGAAATAAAAGCAGATAAAGTGTTGAGTGCAATTGGCGTTCAAGGCAACGTTGAAGGAATTGGGTTGGAAGATATTGGTGTTGAAGTTGAAAAGAACCATATCAAAGTTGATAAGAGCACATACAAAACAAAAGTTGACGGTGTTTACGCAATCGGTGATGTAATTGGACCACCTTGGCTTGCACACGTTGCATCGCACGAAGGTATTCACTGTGTTGAAAAAATTCACGGTATTGATCATCCCGCTGTTGATTATGAATCAATCCCGGGTTGTACTTACTGCCAACCTCAAGTTGCAAGCATTGGATTAACAGAAGAGAAGGCAAAAGAAAAAGGTTACGAAGTTAAAATCGGTAAGTTCCCTTACACAGCAAGCGGTAAAGCAGGTGCAATCGGTGAGAAAGAGGGCTTTGTTAAATTTGTATTTGATGCAAAATATGGTGAAATACTCGGCGCTCATATTATCGGTGCGGAAGCAACTGAATTAATTGCAGAAGTTGGTATCGCTAAAACACTCGAAGCTACTTACGAAACAATTTTAGGAACCGTTCACGCGCATCCAACTTTGGCCGAAATGGTAATGGAAGCAGCAGGAAACGCATATGGCGAATCAATCCACATATAGAGAATTTGATTATATCGACTTAGATTTTATCGAATACGATGAAGCATGGGACTTACAGAAAGAAGTATTCAAGTTAAGAACTAAAGATGAAATAAAAGATACTTACTTTTTGCTTGAGCATCCTAATACTTATACTCTCGGTAAAACTGCAAATAAAAATAACTTGGTAAGCAATGAAGCGTTCTTAAAAAAGTATGATATAAAAGTTTACGACATTGATCGCGGCGGTGATATAACTTATCACGGACCGGGTCAGATTGTAGGTTATCCGATTATTAAATTAAGTGATTGGAAAGAAGATACACACTTATATTTGAGAAATCTTGAACAAGTTATTATTGATGTCTGCGCTGATTATAGTGTGGAAGCCGGTCGTATTGAGGGTTTAACCGGTGTGTGGATTGAAAACCGTAAAATTGCTGCTATGGGAATTAAAGTTTCACGATGGGTGACAATGCATGGCTTTGCTTTTAACGTTAACACAAATTTGGATTTGTTTAACGGAATTGTCCCTTGCGGAATTACGGATAAAGCGGTAACATCTCTTCAAAAGGAATTGGGCAAAGAAATTGACATTAAAGAAGTAAAAGAAAAGTTAGTTGAAAAATTTGAGAAACGATTTGATTATGATATGCATAATGTTGCAATGAAAGATTCAGTCGAAAAAATATTAAGAAATCAGAAAGAGGGTACAATAAATGGCTAGAGATAGCAAATCTGAAACTGTAAACGAAGAAACGAAAAAAGGTAAAGGAAACGGCAAAGCTCCTACCGGGAAGATTGACCACTTTGGTGGAATGACTAAAGATGAATTGATGAATATTCTTCGCTTAATGTGGCTTGGTCGTCAAACCGACACTAAATTGATGAACTTGCTTCGTCAAGGTAAAGTCTTTTTCCACATTGCCGGTTCAGGACACGAAGCAACACAAGTTGCTTTTGGTCTAGCAATGAAATCAAAAAAAGATTGGGCGTTCCCTTACTATAGAGATATGGCTTTCATGCTTGCTTTGGGAACAAAGATTGAAGATGTTTTTATGTCCTCAATGGCTAAAGCAGATGATCCGATGACAGGCGGAAGACAAATGCCGTGCCATTGGAGTTCAAAAGAACTAAACGTCCCAACGCAATCAAGTCCAACCGGAACACAATTTTTACAAGCAGTTGGAGCTGCGCTTGCTGCGCGCAAACGAGGTGAAGATGCAGTCGTTTATGTAAGTGCCGGTGAAGGTACTACAAGCGAAGGTGAGTTTTATGAAGCAGTGAATTGGGCTTCCCGTGAGAAACTTCCTGTTGTTTTTGTTATTCAAAATAATAAATGGGCAATCTCGGTCCCGGTTGATAACCAAAACTCAGGCAGAAATCACTCCGTTGCGGAAATGATGAAAGGTCATGAGAATCTACTTAGAATGGAAGTTGACGGAACCGATTTCTTAAAAGTAAACGCGGCTGCGCAATCAGCATTTAAGTATGCAAGACAAGGTAAAGGACCGGCTTTAGTTGAAGCGCATGTTGTTCGTTTGCTTTCACACTCTTCTTCAGATGACCAGAAGAAATACCGTCCGGCGGAATCACTTGAAGATGATTTAAAGAAAGATCCGATTGAAAGCTTCGCAAAGAAATTGATCGATAAAGGAATACTCACTGAACTTAGCTTACGAAGAATTCAAAAAGGAAATAAAAAATCACGTTAACGAAGCTGCCGATTGGGCAATAAAGCAAGAAGATCCAAAACCGGAAACAGCAGGCCGCTATGTATTGGATGAAAGCGGTAAACGTGATAAGCTCGAATATGAAAAAGGAAAAGTTGACGGTAAACCGGTTGTATTGGTTGATGCGATAAATCATGCGCTTCGTGAAGAGATGGAACGCAATGAGAAAATTTATGTCTTTGGTGAAGATGTTGCCGATGGAAAGGGTGGTGTTTTTTCTGCAACTAAAGGTTTATCAACTCAATTTGGTAATGACAGAGTTTTTAATTCACCGTTAGCCGAAGCAAGCATAATGGGTACTGCAATTGGTATGGCATTAACCGGACTTAAACCATGTGTTGAAATTCAGTTCGGTGATTATATTTGGCCCGCGTTCATGCAGATGCGTGATGAACTGTAATGTATCGTTATCGATCAAATAATTTATTTGAAGCACCGGTTGTTACGCGCGTTGCCGTCGGAGGTTACATTCATGGCGGACTTTATCACAGTCAGAATATTGAAGGTTTCTATGCTCACATGCCCGGACTGCTGATTGCTTATCCTTCAAATGCCGCCGATGCAAAAGGATTATTAAAAACAGCACTTCGATTAAATGATCCCGTTCTGTTCCTTGAACACAAAGGATTATACAGACAAAGTCACTCAACAACTCCCGAGCCATCAGCAGAGTATTTATTACCGTTTGGTAAAGCAAGAATTGTAAAAGAAGGAACCGATCTCACTTTGATCACTTGGGGAGCAATTGTTCACGAAGCAAAATTTGCCGTTAAAACAATTGAAGATGAAGAAGGCGCTTCCATTGAAGTGATTGATATCAGAACTATTAATCCACTCGATGAAGAAACGATTTATAACTCAATTCGTAAAACCGGTAAAGCAATCGTAATGCATGAAGACACGCTTACAGCAGGATTCGGAGCAGAGATCGCAGCAAAAATAACTGAAAATTGTTTTGAAAGTTTAGACGGACCGGTTCGCAGAGTTGGTGCTAAAGATGCACCTATTCCATATCATCCGAATCTTGAAAGGGCAGTTCTTCCAACAAGACAAAATATTGTTGAATCAATCAGAAATATAATTCGTTACTAAAAATTGAATAGCAGAGGAAAATAAAAATGAAAGTTGATGTCGTAATGCCCAAGATGGGCGAGAGTGTTAACGAAGGTACAATCATTAAGTGGCACAAAAAGAAAGGCGACAAAGTTGAAAAAGACGAGATCATATTTGAGATAAGCACCGACAAAGTCGATACTGAAATACCAAGTTCCGAAGATGGTGTTTTAGTTGACATTAAAGCTTACGAAAACGAAACGGTTGAGGTTGATGAAGTAGTGGCAATTATTGAAACTGATGGTGATGCTGCTGAAGAAGATTCAAAAAGAAGAAGAGACGAAGAAAGAGGAAGAATCTTCCACAACTCAAGTCGGTGGTGAACTTGAAGATATTCAAATGCCGAAGATGGGCGAATCCGTAATGGAAGGAACCATCATTAAGTGGCATAAAAAAGAAGGCGACAAAGTTGAAAAAGACGAGATCCTTTTTGAGATAAGTACAGACAAAGTTGATACTGAAATACCAAGTCCCGAAGATGGTACGCTTGCTGAAATAATAACCGGAGAAAATGAAACAGTTGAAGTCGGTGAGGTAGTAGCAAGAATTTCAAAAAGCGGAGGAGTAGTTAAAAAGAAAGAAGAAAAGAAATCCGAGGAACCAAAAGCAGAGGAAAAATCCGAAGAACCAAAAGAAGAAAAATCAGAGCAGCCAAAGCAAAAAGAAGAAAAAGTTGACACTTCGGACTCCGATAGATTTTACTCACCATTAGTTATGAACATTGCTAAAAAAGAAGGTGTTTCATTCGATGAATTAGAATCAATCGATGGTACCGGAATTAAAGGAAGAGTAAGCAAGAAAGATATCCTCGCTTACATAGAAGATCGAAAAAGTGGTAAAGCTCCGGCAAAGAAAAAAGAAAAACCTTCTCACGAAGAACCCGAAGGAAAACCATCTACACCGAAAGAAACTGCTGCCCCGACTTGGGAAGCGGGTGAAGGTGTTGAAATTATTCCGATGGATAATATCCGTCAAAGAATTATGTATCACATGGTCAACAGCCGCGATACATCGGTTCACGTCACAGCTGTAATTGAAGCAGATATGACTAAGATTTATAACTTCATCAAAAAGAATAAACAGAAATATCAAGAAAGCGAAGGACTCAAACTTACTTACATGCCTTTCATTTCACACGCTGTAATTAAGGCGTTGAAGGAACATCCTTACGTTAATGCTTCTATAGACGGTAAAAATATCGTAATTAAGAAGTTCATAAATCTTGGTATTGCAGTAGCAGTTGAACCAAACGGATTAATTGTACCCAATATTAAAAAAGCCGATGAGAAAAATATTCGCGGATTGACCAAATCATTAATGGAATTAGGCGACAAAGCGAGAAACAAGAAGCTTACTCCGGATGATATAATGAACGGTACATTCACTATCACAAACTATGGTGTGTTCGGTTCATTGTTCGGAACACCGATAATTAATCAACCGGAAGTCGGTATACTCGGAATTGGAACTGTGACAAAAAAACCGGTAGTCGTTGAAGTTGACGGAGCAGATTCAATTGCAATTAAACCGATGATGTATTTATCGTTGAGTCATGATCACCGTTTAGTAGACGGAATGCTTGGCGGTAAATTCTTAAAATCGGTCAAAGAAACATTAGAAAATTTTGATACATCGATTTTTTAGAACTTGTGACCCGCTCTTTGACAGCGGACGTCTTAACGTCATCGATATCCATGCTCCTTAATACCTGAGACAGCATTAAAGTCGATGTGAAGATTAAGATGTAAGAGCAAGATTAAGAAAGTAAAGGAAAATTATGATTAACCAACATCAGAAAAAATTTGCTGAAACAGCTGAAAAGAACAGAGAGAAATTAGGTAAGAGACCGGATTGGTTAAAAGTAAGACTACCCACCGGAAAAAATTATAAAGATGTTCATAGTTTAATGCGCAATTCTAAACTCAATACGGTTTGTGAAGAAGCACGATGCCCAAACATTGCTGAATGCTGGAACGCACGAACAGCGACATTTATGATACTCGGCGAAACATGTACGCGAAGCTGCGGATTTTGTAATGTGAATACCGGTATGCCTAACGAATTAGATCTGGACGAACCGAGAAGAGTTGCTGAGTCTGTTGAGGAATTGAAGTTGAGACACGCTGTAATTACATCCGTTAATAGAGATGAACTTCACGATGGCGGTGCTTCGATATTTGGAGAAACCGTTAAATTAATTCGTGAAAAGATGTCCGAAACAACTATTGAAATTCTAATCCCGGATTTCAAAGGTGAAGAACATGCATTTGAAATCATAATGAAAAATCCACCCGATATTTTGAATCATAATTTGGAAACGGTAAACCGGCTTTATCACGCCGTAAGACCTCAAGCAAAATATTCTCGTAGTCTCGAATTAATAACTTGGTTCAAAGAAAAAGGGCTGCGCACAAAAAGCGGCATCATGGTTGGTATAGGCGAGAAGAAAGAAGAAGTATTTGAATTAATGAAACATCTCTTCGATCACGGGTGTGATATTATGACAATTGGTCAATACTTGCAGCCGACAAAAAATCACCTGCCGGTAGATAGATTTGTAACACTTGACGAATTTAAAGAATACAAAGATTTCGGAATGGAATTAGGATTTAAGCAGTTGAATTATCCCCGCTTGTTAGAAGTTCCTATCATGCTGATAAGCATGCTAGATTATTGTAAAATTAAAGCCGGCTGAGTGCCGGCTTTGAATTATTTTAGCTACCACCATTTTATTTGTCTCTACAAACTTTTCAGCTTCAATCCGATAGAAGTAGATATTTGATCGTCCGTGGCATTAAAATCTAACTTCATGATACCCTGGATCAAAGAAACCTTCTGCAATTGTTCCAACATGCTGACCAAGTGCATTGTAAATGTCAATTTTTACTTTATTTCTCAGGTATATCAAATTTAATTTTTGTTGCCGGATTAAATGGATTCGGATAATTCTAATGTAAGGCAAATTCAGAAGGATATTACTTCGGGCACCGGTTATCGTTGACATCAACCGTTGCGTGAAGTGAATATTCATAAGCCCCGTCAGTCGATCTGCTTGAGCTAGGTACTCGAGCGTATGGGGGGACTATAATGCACAAAACTATAAATCTTGGCGATGAGGATATTACCGCTTACGATGCAACGAAATTCGACTGTTGTCCACTCGGATCGGTTGTCCGCAATTTTACGCTGACACGTCAAAACCAAAATTGGTTTGTTGCATAACCCATTCTACATCAACTTGTACCATCTTTAACTTGACCCTCAATTGTTAGCTTCGACAGGCAAGAGCCGAGCTTTCTTCGAAACTACTGCACGTAATCGTAAATCTGTGAGTATAGAGCCAGTTCCACCGCCAGAGTTCTCACCTCGGATCTTCCATCACTCGACCCACTCTCCATTAGTAAATCTAAGCTTGTACCAGTTGAAAAATATGTCACTAAGTGGTAATCAGTGCTACTTGAAATATCGACACCAGTGCCAGTCAGATCAACATAATTCCAGTGAATTTACTAAAAATTTTATCCTTTGGAAAGCTCACCGTTGAACCCAATTTAAAATCAGGACCGTTACTTCCATCACTCCATATTTCGAATGAAAGATCACTTGTAAAATCAACATCAGCGTAAATGATGAAAAACGACCGTTAACGAGACCATCGATAGATGGGGTAAATTACCGGCATATTCCAGTTGGAGAATAATGTGGTAAATGTTTCGCCACCCCACCCATCATAGTATAGAATTTCTTGCTCGTGTCCAAGATGGATTCTATTGATTCTGCAAGTGCTTTAGAAAATGTTAACTTTACCATATCCCCATGTATAATCCGGCAAACTTCCTCCAGTAAAAGTATCTGTATCTAAGTTTGAGGTTAATAGAGTTTTTACGGTTGCACCATCAAGATTGTTGTCTTCTTCTAGTAAAGTGCAACGGTACCAGTTACTACTGGAGCTGACATGCTTGTACCTTGGTTGAAGTGATGGAATCCGCCTGGTGCTATTGCGTGTAGCTACTGGGTGAATAATTAGTTGAGGTTGAAGAAGCAATTTTATCCCCAGGTGCGGTAATATCAGGTTTTTGATTATCTTCTCGAGTTGGTCCAATACTACTGAATATCACAATCTGCATGCTCGGTGATAGCCGGATGCCCATAAACTACCACCACTATCCGACCATCTTGGCCTATATACGCTCCAACTGTAATCGCCTCTGCTGCATTGCCCGGGCTTCCGACAGTATAGTCAGAGTCGCCGCCGGTCAATGTTGTCCCAATTGAATTGGAGTAGAGCCAACCATGGTAATCAACACTGGAAACAGAATTGTTTGTTATTTCTAGCGTCCATGTGCCCGTCTAGGCGCACTGTCCGATTGTATGATCATCGATTATGACTGTTATGCAACGATCTAGAAGGTGATATTTCCATCAATAAAATTTTCAATAGTAAATTGCCCTATCACTTTCGTCTGATCCTGTTCCTGATGTACCGGCAGATCTGGAGCAAGGTCACACTATTTGGAGAAGTAACCTCGGCAGTCACATCTGTCCCGCTAGTCGAGCCAGACGCTAAAGTAAAAATAGTCCGTATCGGTTCCTGAAGTAGGAGTATAAGATGGGACACTAAAATTGATCGTACTATTTCCGCTTCCGGGTAGTGTTCCGCTAATGTGTATAGATTCATCTCCTTCATTTCCTGCTGAAATAACGGCGACTCTTCCAGCATCAGGAAACTATCTACTGTTTGTTCTAAACTCGTGCCATCATGTGCAGTTGAACGGCCTCTTGATGACTTATGTTTACAACAAGTAGAATTTCCTTGTCCTCTGCAACTTCTCTGGCATATGTAAGAGCGTCAACTAGATTGGAGGTTGAAAAAGAACCGTCACCTGATTCACGCACTGAAATATAGCTGCTTTTGGTGCAATACCTGCAAATTCTCGAGAAGCTAGTGAAGCACCATTACCTGCAGCAGTTCCTGCGACGTGAGTACCATGTCCGTCAATATCTTCGAACAACCAGGCACACTTCCATCTAATTCATCTTCAATTTCAGTTTTTGTGTCGTTCCACACCGGAATCTAACCCTGAAAAATCGGTTCCATCTCTATCTGA
Organism: Melioribacteraceae bacterium; assembly: GCA_034521465.1. Classification (GTDB taxonomy): domain Bacteria; phylum Bacteroidota; class Ignavibacteria; order Ignavibacteriales; family Melioribacteraceae; genus SURF-28. The sequence goes on from JAXHMN010000011.1 coordinate 611,179, forward strand.
GGTGTACTGCCCGTAGTTTCAGTTTGGTCCCACGGTAGACGGGTGGAACTTTTGGTATACTGTTGGATCTCTGAAATCGAGATGCTACCAATCAATACCCGCATCTATCTGCAGACAATTACACTTTTGACCTTTCATAGGATGTAGAATTTATGTATCCATCATGTACTAGTCCTCACCAATCAATCCCGTTGCCACAAGTCGTTGGTCAGGTAGTAAATTTCACCTGGTGTAGTAAAACTAGGAACTTCATCTAATTCTGCAGCTTCAACAATTTGCTTTGCTGTTAATCTGGCAGTAACAAAATTTCCGTAAACTGAATTAATTGGAAACTTTTTGCTTTTTAGATATAAAAAAATTGCTCAGCAAAGATGCAACTCCATAAACCTTTCTGCCCGTCGCCATCTACAGATTCAATTATATCAATCTCTTTGGAAGTAAGCAAAATTTTATCTTGATCGCTTCTCTGCGGAGATTTTCCTTAATCACATTGTGTAACCGAGCATCAATTTTCTTAAGTGAGATAATCATTAATTGTGCAGATAACCGAGCTACGAATAGTACTAACTTTGTTATTGATTCATTCATAGCAACCCCTTTCCGATATTTCAAAAGAATTCAGTAATTATTCGAGTGACATGAAACAGTTTAGAGATAAGTCGCAATTTTTTAGCAAGGTTGCTTGTTTTCTTAAACCGATAGTTTTGTTATAAATAGGAGCCTTTGGTACTAATTTTCCCTTCACTAAAATATTTCTTCTCATTATTGAAAATTAAGGGAAAATCGAATTTCAAAAGTTTGGTTTAAGTAGATTAAACCAAGATATGAAATAAGTAATTTTTGGTACGTTCTCTGCTATTAAATAAGTGTTAGTTGTCTGAAATAAAAAAGATAATAAATCTCATTTTAAAAGAGGTTGTGTATGGCAAAAGTTAAAGGGGACATATTAATTGACATCGAGAAATGCAAAGGGTGTGAATTATGTATCGCTGCTTGTCCGCAGGACCCATTAGAAGCTTCACGGAAAATTAACAACAAAGGATATCACTACATTGTAAAAGTAGAAGATACATGCACAGGATGTACTAATTGTGCGCTTGTTTGTCCGGAAGGTGTTATTAAAGTCTACCGTAAAGTGGACAAAAAGAAAAAAGAATCACTTGCTACAATTTCAAATGTTTCTAAAGACATAAATATTACGGTGAGCGAATGAAAAAAGAATTGAAATTAATGAAGGGTAATGAAGCAATGGCGGAAGCCGCTATAAGAGCCGGCGCCGATGCTTATTTCGGTTACCCGATAACCCCGCAATCAGAAGTACTCGAATATCTTACAAAAGAAGCAAATCAAAGAACCGGGATGGTTATCTTACAAGCGGAAAGTGAAATTGCCTCAATCAATATGGTCTACGGTGCTGCCGGTGCAGGGAAAAAGGTGATGACCTCATCTTCGTCACCCGGAATAAGTTTAATGCAAGAAGGCATATCATATATCGCTTGCGCAGAACTTCCTTGTTTACTTGTCAATGTTGTACGCGGAGGTCCCGGACTCGGAACTATTCAACCATCACAAGGCGATTATTTTCAATCGGTTAAAGGCGGCGGTCACGGTGATTACAAAATGATCGTACTCGCACCTTCAACTGTTCAAGAAATGGTTGATTATGTGAAATTAGGTTTTGAGTTAGCATTCAAATGGAGAAACCCGGTAATGATGTTAACCGACGGTGCTCTAGGACAAATGATGGAAAAAGTTGAACTCTTTGAACAAGTAGAAAGAAGCACTGAAAAAGATATAGAAAAATGGGCAACAATCGGTAAAACTAAAGATCGTGAAAGAAACGTTATTACTTCTCTTCACATCCAACCTGATAAGATGGAAGAGATAAATATTCATCTGCAGAAAAATATAAACAGATCGAAGAAGAAGAGATTAGATTCGAAGAATTTGCAATGGAAGATGCGGAATACATGATTACCGCATATGGTTTAGTTGCAAGAATTTGTCAAAAAGCCGCAATGCTTGCACGTGAAAAAGGAATTAAAGTAGGTGTCTTCAGACCACAAACAGTTTCTCCGTTCCCGACAAAACAAATTGCATCTTATACGGATAGAATAAAAGGAATTCTAGATGTGGAAATGAGCTCCGGTCAAATGGTTGAAGACGTTCGACTTGCTGTGAACGGAAAAATTCCTGTTGAATTTCATGGAAGAATGGGCGGTATAGTACCTTCACCCGAAGAAATATTAGAAAAAATTGAAGAAAAATTTGTGGGAGTTCCGGCATGAATGAGAAAAAAATGATTGATGAAGAAAAACATTACGAAGAAGTGATCGAAGAAGAAAGCATCTGTATAAACGATAATCTAGTTTACGATAAACCATCGGTTCTTCTCGATACACCAATGCATTACTGTCCCGGCTGCGGGCACGGTGTTGCGCATAGATTAATTGCCGAAGTAATTGAAGAACTTGGGATTCAACAAGATACAATTGGTGTTGCGCCTGTTGGTTGTTCGGTATTTGCATATAACTATCTTGACATTGATATGTCAGAAGCAGCACACGGTCGTGCTTCTGCAGTTGCTACCGGTATAAAAAGAGTCCTTCCCGAAAAATATGTTTTTTCGTACCAGGGCGATGGCGATTTAGCCGCAATTGGAACCGGCGAAACTTTACATACTTGCAACCGTGGTGAGAATATTTTAATAATTTTCATCAACAACGGAATATACGGAATGACCGGTGGACAAATGGCGCCAACTACATTGGAAGGAATGAAAACAACAACAACTCCTTTTGGTAGAGATATTAAAGTTATGGGTAATCCTCTTAAGATTACCGAATTAATTGCTCAACTACCAGGAGTTTATTACTGTACACGAACTGCAGTTAACAATCCTAAAAATGTAAGAAAAGCTAAAAAAGCTCTAATGAATGGCTTTAAATATCAAAAAGAAGAAAAAGGTCTTAGCTTCGTAGAAATAGTTTCAAATTGTCCATCAAACTGGAAGATGACACCTGTAGAATCAAATAAATGGATGGAAGAAAATATGATTCCGTTTTATCCGCTTGGTGACCTCAAAGTTCCAGAGAAGGAGGGAAAGTAAAATGACTGAAGAAATAATTATATCCGGATTTGGCGGACAAGGTGTTCTATCGATGGGACAAATACTCTGCTACTCTGGTGTTATAGAAGAAAAAGAAGTTAGCTGGATGCCATCTTACGGACCCAAATGAGAGGTGGAACTGCAAACTGTATTGCTATTATCAGCGATCAAAAAATCAGTTCTCCAATCCTTACAAAGTTCGATACTGTGATTGCATTAAATCAACCGTCAATTGACAAATTTGAGTCTGCTGTAAAACCTGGCGGATTACTCTTGTACGAAAGCAGCACTGCTTTAAAACCCCCAACAAGAGATGATATAGAAATAGTACCTATCGAAGCAGCAAACGAAGCAACAAAGTTGGAAAATCCGAAAGTTATGAACATGATTGTATTAGGCGCTTTCTTAAAGAAAAAACCGATCCTTGATTTTGATAATGTACTTGAAGGATTGAAACAAGTACTTCCCGAAAGATATCATCATTTACTCCCTCTTAACGAAAAAGCTCTTAGAAGAGGAATGGAATTAGTTGAAGAAGTAGCTGCATAATTTAATTTAAGAAAACTTAAAGATGGCATCTTTCAAAAGATGCCATCTTTGTTTTAAAGCCCCTTCACAAAACTTTAACAAATTTTCCCCAAAATTGATTGAAATATTAAGAGGTATTGACTAATTTTGTTATTCTATATTTTATTTATCTGAAGGAGAAAAATGAACGGAAATGAGGGAGTTGTTGTCCAGGTAATTGGACCTGTAGTTGACATTGATTTTGAAGAAGGAAAACTTCCCGAAATTTATAATTCAATTAAAATTCCACGAGAAGATGTGGAAGGCAACAAAGAGGAATTGATCGTTGAAGTTCAACAGCATCTCGGTGAGAACAGAGTTCGTACCGTAGCGATGGATTCAACAGACGGATTAGTTCGCGGTATGAAAGCATTCGATACCGGTGATCCGATTTCAGTTCCGGTTGGACCCGAAACTCTGGGAAGATTAATAAATGTTCTCGGTAAAGGTATTGACGGTAAAGGCGAAATTAAGAGTGAAAAAACATACCCGATTCATAGACACGCACCCGCCTTCAGCTCACTCTCAACTGAACATGAAATTTTTGAAACCGGTATTAAAGTAATTGATCTGATTGAACCATATTCAAAAGGTGGAAAGACCGGTTTATTCGGCGGTGCCGGTGTCGGCAAAACAGTTATTATCCAAGAGTTGATTCACAACATTGCGAAAGAGCACGGCGGCTATTCAGTCTTTGCAGGTGTCGGCGAACGTACTCGCGAAGGAAATGATCTTTGGCTAGAGATGAAAGAATCCGGTGTGTTAGATAAAACTGCTCTTGTATTCGGCCAGATGAACGAACCACCCGGTGCGCGATTAAGAGTTGGACTTACCGGACTAACAATTGCTGAGTATTTCCGTGATGAAGAGGGAAGAGATGTGCTCCTCTTTATAGATAACATTTTTAGATTTACTCAAGCAGGTTCTGAGGTTTCTGCACTTCTTGGACGAATGCCTTCGGCGGTTGGTTATCAGCCAAACTTGGCAACTGAAATGGGTGAACTTCAAGAGAGAATTACTTCTACCGATAAAGGATCTATCACGTCCGTGCAAGCAATTTATGTACCGGCAGACGACTTAACCGATCCGGCTCCGGCGACGACTTTCTCTCACTTAGATGCTACAACAGTTTTAAGTCGTCAGATTTCCGAACTTGGTATTTATCCCGCTGTGGATCCGCTTGATTCTACTTCGAGAATTCTTGAACCCGGAATTTTGGGGCAAGAACATTATCAAGTCGCTCTGGCAGTAATAGAAATTTTACAGCAATATAAAGAACTCCAAGATATTATAAACATTCTTGGTATGGATGAACTATCCGAAGAAGATAAGATGGTTGTCCGTAGAGCAAGAAGAATTCAACGTTTCTTAAGTCAGCCGTTCCATGTTGCGGAACAGTTTACCGGATATCCGGGAGTTTATGTGAAACTTGAAGATACAATTAGAAGTTTCAAAGAAATTATAGATGGTAAACATGACGATCTTCCGGAGCAAGCATTCATGTATTGCGGTACAATTGAAGATGTTGTAGAAAAAGCTAAAAAGATGAAGTAGGGAAAGAATGAAAGAAATTAACTTAGAAGTCACCACTCCATCAAAGAAAGCTTACTCCGGTAAAGTTAAATCAGTAACATTACCCGGAACACTCGGGTCTTTCCAAGTTCTTTATAATCATGCACCAATTTTAAGTTCATTGGAGATTGGTGTTATAAAAGTTGTTGACCTTGACGACAAAGAGAGTTTCTTTGCTGTAGGAGGCGGAACAGCAGAAGTAATGAATAATAACGTATTAGTCTTAGCCGAAAGTTTTGAAAGCCCCGAACATATTGATGCCGAAAGAGCAGAGCAGGCAAAAAAACGAGCCGAAGAAAGATTAAAAAAGCATGATAAAGATGTAGATTTTGCCAGAGCTGAAGTTGCATTAAACGGGCTTTGAATAGATTGAGTATAAAGAAAAAACGATTTTAGTTCTTTTTGAAAAATTTCGATTAATAAGGGATTGGTTAACTGCTGATCCCTTTTTTAGTTTTAAATAACCATCGCCGGCAACAATTTCTCTCAAGACTGCATCTTGCTCGAGGAAGTCTTCCAATCTCTTTGAAATGTTCGAATAAAAATTCCAATCTATCATCTTCGTTCCTAAGTGCAAGAAGACTTTGCTGTTGTTTGAGGTTCAATCCTGCCTTTTCGGCGATTTTAAAAGATTTTAAATTTGCTTGATAAAATTTATCCCAAAATCTCTCTTCCAATTCAATTTCTGTTTTGTTGAGAAGGGCTTTAAATTTATTTAATGTTTTATCTTCCAAAGAGTGTGAGGGAGTGTAACGATCTTCGTCAATATAGGGAGTTATATCAGCAAGTAAATAGCCATCTTCATGTATATCGGTTGAAATTATTTGGAAGCGTTCTTCACCTTTGATTAGTATATCATAACGACCATCCTCATAAGTATTTATTATTTCGGAAATGGTTACGTAACTTCCGACGGTTGAAATTGTATCATCCAATTTAGAAACAACTCCGAATCCGGTATTCTCGGATATACACCTGTTGATCAATTTTTTATACCTTTCCTCAAAAATGTAAAGAGGATATATTGCACTCGGGTACATTACAAGATTTAACGGGAATATTGGTATTCGAGAATTCATATTTTATTTATGAGTTTAGTTATGTTATAATATAAAAAAGCCCGGATATTTTAACAATTCCGGGCTAATAATTCTGCTAAAGAAATGCTGAAATTATTTAGCATCCGCATAGTTTTGAGCTACTTGATCCCAATTAATCACATTCCAGAAAGCTGCAATGTAATCAGGTCTTCTGTTTTGGTAATTCAGGTAATAAGCATGTTCCCAAACGTCAAGACCTAAAATAGGTGTACCTTTTACGTCGGCAACATCCATTAAAGGATTGTCTTGATTAGGAGTAGAAGTTACGGCAATTGATCCGTCTTCTTTTACAACTAACCAAGCCCAACCAGAACCAAAACGAGTAGCCGCCGCATTAGAAAATGTTTCTTTGAACTTATCAAATGAACCAAATTCTTTATTAATTGCTTCGGCTAGATCGCCGGTTGGTTTTCCACCCTTGTTTGGACCCATAACAGTCCAGAAAAGTGAATGATTATAATGTCCGCCGCCATTATTTCGAACAGCAACAGGATGTTTTGAAACATCTTTAAGAAGCTCTTCAAGTGGTTTACCTTCTAAATCAGTGCCTTCAACTGCACCGTTTAATTTAGAAACGTAGCCTGCATGGTGTTTGCCATGATGTATTTCCATCGTTCTCGCATCAATATGCGGTTCTAATGCATCGAAACCATAAGGTAATTCTGGCAATTCAAATTTACTCATACTGTTAACACTCCTTGATTTTATTGAACTAATATTATTTGTAACTGCATTAACTTGACTCAATGGAATTGCAGCAGTTGCGAGTCCCATTGAATAAATAAATTTTCTTCTGTCCATAATATTTTTCCTAATTTTGTTAAACTAAACACCAAACGACTCGCCGCAGCCGCAGGTTTTTGTTGCATTCGGATTATTGAATGTAAAACCTTTACCGTTCAACCCGGAACTGAAATCGAGGGTTGTACCCATTAAGTAAAAGAGACTTTTTCCATCTACAAAAAGTTTTATACCGTTTTGTTCAATGGTAGTATCGCCGTCTTTTTGTTCGCCGTCAAACCCAAGTTGATAAGTCATCCCGGAACAACCGCCTCCTTTAATGCCAACTCTGAGTCCGGCACCGGGTTCAACATTATTTTCTTCCATTATTTTCTTTACTTGGATTGCGGCTTGTTCTGTAATATTTATTTCTTGTGCTGCGGTTTGGTTACTCATAAACTTACTCCTTTGCTTCTGTTGTTTCTTCTTCAACAATTTTCGGTTTGAAAAAATTCACTTTCCAGGAATTAAAATTCAATCTTAGTAGATCACCATTTTGTTCAAGATAGCTTGAAAACTCTTTCATTAATTTTTCTGCCTGAGGATAGGTGATAAAAATATCTTTCTTCTCAAAATATTGTTTTATCGCATATTGTAGGTCACGTTCAAAAATATTCGAATTGTAAAAAATTGGATACTTCTCTTTCATAAAATTGAAAAAGATTTCTTGATTATTTTTTAATTCTTCGAGATGGATCATTTATCTATTCCATAATTTAGTTGATGATTTCCTTCAGTGTAGTATTCTGAAATAAGCCCTCAATTTTATCTTGAATCTTGCTGAGCGGATTTCTTAGACAGCAATCGTTAATTCTGCCGCAATCTTCGATAGTCGGATTAACTACCATGCAATCAGTTAACTGAATTTTCTGATCGACCGCTAAAATCAAATCGTTTATTGTTAAATTTTCCGGCTTAATGTTAAGAGAATATCCGCCTAATTTGCCCTGCTTAGAAACAATAATTTTATGCTTAACCAAACGCTGCATTAATTTTGCTAATAAATCATACGGAATATTTTCCTTTTCCGCAATCTCTTTTGTACTTATACATTCAATTTCTTGATTTTTTGCAATATATCTCAAAGCAAGAATTGAATATTCAACCGATTTGGCAATTTTTAACATAGTTATATACGACTAATTTAGTCTGATATAAAATCTAATAAAGTAGGGTAATAATGTCAAGAGTGGTCATTAAAAAGCCCAACTTCTTGAAGAAGTTGGGCTTTTATAAAAATTAAACACCGAGAAGAGTTATGCATGTTTTTGCAAAATCAACAATAGGAGTGAAATAAACGCCAAAAATTAGTATCGGAATAAGAAGGACTAATACATAAGCAAGATTTCCGGCGGAAGGAAGAATTGGCTCGATTTCTCGATCAGGTTTAGTGAGGTACATATGTTTCAAAACCCTAATGTAATAATAGAGTGAAACAACGGTGTTGAGTAAAGCTATAAAAGCGACGCCGATCATATTGGCATCTACCAATGCAATAAATAGATAAAGCTTAGCGATGAAGCCGGCTGTTGGTGGAAGCCCGGTTAATGATACCAGGAAGATTGCAAAGGCAACACCTAAAAACGGAGCTTTAGCGCCGAGACCGTTGTAATCGTCAATATTTTCTGAACCGGTTCGGTTAGCTATCAGCATTACAACATAGAAAGCTCCGAGATTCATCAACATATAAACGAAGAAATAAATAAGCACAGCAATCAATCCTTGGTTTGAGAGTACTGCAACCCCAAGTAAAATATATCCGGCATGGGCAATGCTTGAATAGGCGAGCATTCTTTTTAAGTTATCCTGCCAAAGCGCTGAAAAGTTTCCGAGAGTCATTGTAAGAATTGAAATGACGATAAGAAGAACTTGCCAATCAAATGCAGCTATCAATGTCCAATAACCGTCTTCAGAGATAAATGCTGTGAAACCGGTCTGTATAAATCTTATTAATATTGCAAATCCAGCAGCTTTACTAGCAACGGATAGGTATGCAGTAATTGAGATAGGGGCTCCTTCGTAAACATCGGGAGTCCAAAAATGAAACGGTGCAGCGGAAATTTTGAAACCTATTCCAACAAAAATTAATACTGCAGAAAATGCCAAGGTAAACAAATTAATTTGAGGACCCTGAATTACCGAATTTATTACGAAAAGATTTGTGCTTCCGGTTATTCCGTAAACTAGAGAAATTCCGAAAAGCATTAATCCCGAGGAGACAGCTCCATAAATTATATATTTCAATGCAGCTTCACTGTTACGGTCTCTTAATTTTGTAAATCCGGCAAGCACATACGAAGATAACGATAACAACTCGATTGATAAGTAAACCAAAATGAGATCGGAGGCAGAAATCATTACCATCATTCCGAGAACCATTCCGTAGATTAACGCGTAGTATTCACCGAGACGGTCTTTTATCTTTTCAATTTCCTCTGATGCTGACGAGAAGAATACAATTAATATCGTGGTAACTATGACAAGTAATTTAAAGTAGGATCCAAACGGATCGACTGCAATCATGCCGAATGTCTTGGCTTCGGATAACTGAGGAGTGAAAGCATGACCTGTTAAACCGAGTTGTTCCAATACAAGTGAAACCTGTAACAACTAAACCGCCAACAGCAATATAGGGGATGACTCTCTTGTTAGTGTGAAATATAAGATCAAATAGAACGATTAACACCAAGAAAACCGAAACCGCGAGTTCGGGATATATATAACTAATATAATTTAGAATATCGCTTGTCATTATTTCACCAAATTATAAACCACTCAATGTAAAATTAGTTGCGCCATTCATCATAAATTCAATTAAAGTATTCATGGATGTATTCATAATGTCTAACATTGCTGAAGGATAAATACCTAAGAAAATTATTATGATAGTCAATGGAATAAACATCACATACTCACGAGCATTCAAATCTGTTAGTTGATTCCATTTTTCGTTTAACTTGCCGAAGAAAATTCTTTGAAATGTCCAAAGCATATATGCAGCGCCTAACAAGATGCCTAGTGTAGAAATAATAGCTAAAATTCTGATACTGCTTTCACCGAATGCACCAACAAAGACTAATGCCTCAGAAATAAACCCGCTTAAACTCGGAAGACCGAGTGCTGCAAAAAATGCCACTGTAACAAACCCGGTATACACGGGCATTTGATTTGCGAGTCCGCCGAAATCATTAATTCCTCTAGTATGTGCTCTATCATAAACAACACCGACAATCAAGAAGAGCATCGCAGTAATAGTTCCGTGGTTGAACATTTGAAAGACCGCTCCGGTAATCCCAACTGATGAAAGCGAGGCCATTCCAAGTAGTACGTAACCCATATGTGAAATAGATGAATAGGCAATAAGTTTTTTGAAATCTTTTTGTGCAAGTGCAACAAGAGCACCGTATATAATATTGATCATTCCAAATAATGCAATGTACCACATCAAATCTCGTGTGATATCAGGGAACATTGGATAGCTGATTCTTAATATTCCGTAAGTACCCATTTTCAAAAGTACACCGGCAAGAATAACAGAAATAGGTGTCGGCGCTTCAACGTGCGCATCCGGCAGCCAAGTATGGAACGGGAACATCGGAATTTTTATTGCAAATCCAACAAACAATGCAATATATGCTATGAGCCGTAAATTGTTTGGATTAAAGGGTGATAAAATTCCGTCTTGACTATAATTTGCTTGATCCATCAATGCAAGCATATTAAAAGTGAATACTTTTTCACCGCCAGGTAAAAGTTCGGTAGCACTGAAGTATAAACCTATCATGACAATTAAAATGAAAATCGAACCGAACAAAGTATAGATGAAAAACTTTATAGCCGCGTATTCTTTTCTTGGTCCGCCCCAAATACCGATTAGGAAATACATTGGAAGAAGCATCAACTCCCAAAACACATAGAACAAGAACATATCGAGAGAAACAAAAACACCCATCATTCCGGTATCAAGCAAAAGGAATAAAGCAAAGTATCCTTTAATGGAATGTTTGATGTTCCAAGAAGAGATTGTCGCGATGAAACTTATCAATGCAGTAAGAAGAACCATCGGCGTACTTAAACCGTCAATACCCATGAAGTAATCGATTTTTACGGTTCCTATCCATGAGAGACCGGTTATCTCAATCCATCTGAACTTTTCAATAAATTGAAAGCTTCCTTCCTCAAAAATACCGCCGGCGGAATAATCATAATTGCCTAAGAGTATTACTGCCAAAACAACCTGAAGTCCGGTAGCAATAAGAGAGATGTACTTCATTTCTGTAGTTTTCTGCTTCGGCATGGCAAGTATGATAATCATTCCGATTATCGGCAGAAAGGTTATCAAAGATAAAATTGGAAATCCAAGCATTTATAAATACCTATTTTTATTAATTCTTTATTAGAACGGTCTGAAAATTAAGAGTAAAACCAAGACCGCAAACACAACAAAAACCAAATATGTTTGAACTTTACCTGTTTGCAATCTTCTAAAAGACAATCCAACAAAACCACTGAAGAATGCAGTGAAGTTTACAAACCCGTCAACAACGTAATGATCGAACCACCCGCTAAGATTTGAAATCACTTTAGTTACGGATGCACTTGCGTTTACTATTCCATCGATAATATAGTAATCAAACCAAGCAAGGGCTTTGGAACCTTCGAGAGTACCACCGATGAATGTTGCGTGGTAAAATTCGTCGACATACCATTTGTTTAATGAAAACTTATATAGTGGTCTAATGCTTTCTGCTAATTTTTCAACATTGACTTTCTTCCATTGGTAAAAGAGGAAAGCGAACAAAATTCCAAGTCCCGCAAGTACAAGTGATAAAATCATTGCCGGATAATGTGCATGATGCATTGCTTCGGTATATTGTGTCGAATGAACAATTCCGGAATCATGAGCTAAATTTGCCTCTTCGGCATTCATTCCGGATTGCATAAAGTCAAAACTTGCCTCTGCCGGGACAACTGTTTGAGGCGTTCTCACCCAATCATTTAAGAACCAGCCGGCATCTGCGGCAAGTGGATTCGGCGTATAAAAAATAAAAATTGAAAGTACACTTAAAACAACAAGAGGAACTGTCATCAACCATTTGCTTTCATGAGCATGATCATATTTTTCCTTATCACGCGGTTCACCGTGGAAAGTAATGATCACCAATCTGAACATGTAAAATGCCGTCAATGCAGCAACAAAGAATCCGAGGAACGGAAGCAGCCAGTGGCCTGTTAATTCACCAAAGGCAAATGTGCCGGCAAGAATTCCATCTTTACTTAAAAATCCCGAGAACAATGGAACACCGGAGATCGCTAACGTGGAGATTAAAAAGGTATAATAAGTTATCGGCATTTTCTTCCGCAATCCGCCCATGTAACGAATATCTTGCTCATTGCCCATTGAGTGAATAACAGAACCGGAACCGAGAAACAGGCAAGCTTTAAAAGACGCGTGAGTGACCAAATGGAAAAATGCAAATGCATATGCGCCGACGCCAACAGCAAGCACCATATAACCCAATTGGCTAACAGTTGAGTAAGCTAAAACTTTTTTAATATCGTTTTGAGTTAGGGCAATAGTAGCAGCTACAAATGCCGTAACTCCGCCAACGATTGCTATTACTAACATTGCATCTGCGGTTAGCATTACAAATATTTTTACAATCAAGTAAACGCCCGCGGCAACCATTGTTGCGGCATGTATTAACGCACTAACCGGAGTTGGACCTTCCATTGCATCAGGAAGCCAAACGTGAAGAGGGAATTGAGCCGATTTACCGACGGCTCCCATAAAAATTAAAATTCCGGCTGCTGTTAAAGCACCTGTGCTATCGAAAGGTAAATTTCCTAGTGAAATCTGTTCAAAAATTGTGGAGAATGTGAATGTTTTATAATGTGTAAATAAAATTAAAATTCCTATGAACATCCCTAGATCACCGACTCGGTTAACTAGAAACGCTTTTTTACCGGCATCGGCTGCAGAATCTTTTTCGTACCAAAATCCGATAAGTAAATATGAAGAAAGTCCAACTAATTCCCAGAAGATGTACATCATCAAAATGTTGTCGGTGACTACAATGCCAAGCATTGAGAATGTGAAATATGCCAAGATATGCAAAGTATCTTGTAAAGCGGGAATCGCCGTGCATATACTCAATTGAATAAAGGTGAACAAGGGCACTAATTAAATTAACAACAATGAGCATCAATGCAGCGATACTATTTATCTCAATTCCTAAGTCAATTGTAAGCGGTCCGATTCCGGGAACGTTATTAAAATTAATCCAAGTAAAAGAATAAGAAATTGTTTCACCGGAAAATGAAGTGAGCATCGAATAAGTTACCGCAATTGAAAGACCGAGCCCTGCAAAAAGAATTGCTGTGCCGGCAATATATAATTTGGGGAATCTTTTACCGAAGAAGAGTAAAAGTATAAAACTTATCAGCGGTAATAAGAGAATAATAATTGAGCTATTTATAATTGACATTTCCGACATATGCTATTCTTTTAGTTTATCAATTTCATCTACGTTTACATTTGCAAATGTTTTGTAAAGATTAAGTACAATAGCGAGTGCAATAGCGGCTTCGGCTGCTGCAAGTATTATTACAAAAAGTGCCATTATTTGTCCGCCCAAACCAAAATTGCCGTATTTGGAAAATGCGACAAAGTTTATATTGGCAGAATTAAGAATCAATTCGATTCCCATCAAAACCATAACTGCATTTTTCCTGGTAACAACACCGTAAATACCGAGTGAAAATAGTATCGCACTAACTACTAAAAAGTGATGTAATCCAACTTCTATCACCAATAACTCCTAATTATTCTTTATCTCTTCTTGCAATTGATGCTGCCCCGATAAGAGCAATCAATAATAAAATTCCGAGTAATTCAAAAATCAAAACATAATCCGTAAGTAAAAATCTTCCTAAACCGTAAAGAGTGGTCATTGGAATCTCAGCCGGTTCGGATTTCCAATTTGTACGAAGCATCATTGAAACTAAAACACCCATGAACAAACCGGTTCCAACTACAGCCGGAAGAATATGCAGAGTTCCGGTTCTTAATTTTACATCTGTAATTTTATTTGTGAGCATAACACCGAACAGGAGAAGTATTAAAATACCGCCGACATAAACCATCAATTGTACAATTGCCAGGAAATCTGCGCCAAGTAAAACATAAAATCCAGCAATACCAAAAAGAGTGAACAGTAGATAAAATGCAGAATGGACAATATTCTTATTGGTTACAACAAGATAAGCCGAACCAACGGTAAGTATCGCAAACAAATAAAATATTACATCATAAATTGACATCTAATTTATTCCGAACCTTTTTCTTTATCAGAATTATCGTCTTTTGATTTATCTTCTTTGTTATCTTCTTCTTTTTTCTCTTTAGCTTCAGCTTCGGCTTTTGCTTTTGCGGCGGCTTCTTTCTTCGCTTGTTTTTCGGCCATCATTTTTTCGTAATTGGCTTTTTTCTCTTCTGCTTCTTCGTTAGTTAGAGTAGCAAAGTTATAAATAAAATTTTCTCTTTCGAATTCAGAAAATTCATATACATCCGTCATGTAGATACATTCAGTCGGACAAGGGAAAACACAGAGTTGACAATAGCAACATTTTGCAATGTCGATATCGAATTTTGTGACCCAAAGAGCTTTCTTTTTTCCATTAGAAGTTTTACCAAGATCTTCTTCCGGCAGAGATTTCACTGTATCTATTGTTATGCAGTTAACCGGACAAGCACGAGCGCACTGGTCGCAGCCGATGCAGTCATCCATGTTTACGTATAATCTATTTCTAACTCTTTCGGGAAGCGGAACTTTTACATCCGGATATTGAATTGTTACAGTCGGTTTAAATAGGTGCTTAAAAGTAATAGCCATTCCTACAAAAACAGTGTAAAGTCCTTCCCATGTATTTTTAAGGTATTGCTTCATATCAAAGTAAAGTTATTATTCCAACTATTATTAAATTAATAAATGCATATGGTATTAAATATTTCCAACAGACAGCCATAAGCTGATCAACGCGCAGTCGTGGTAATGTCCATCTCAACCACATTTGAACAAAGACAAAGAAAATACCTTTAGCGGTGAACCAGAATAGTTGTTCGATTGGGACGAGCCATGTCCAACCAAGCGTGTTGCCTAAGTAACCGAAAGGGGATTGATAACCACCCAAAAAGATTGTCACGGCAATTGCGGAGACTGCAAACATATTTGCGTACTCCGCTGAGAAAAACATTGCGAACTTCATCCCGGAATATTCAGTATGATATCCGGCAACCAATTCTGATTCTGCTTCGGGGATATCAAATGGCGTTCTGTTTACTTCGGCTAATGAACTGATATAAAAAATTAAAAATGCAACAAACATAAAAGGAATAAGCAGAATTTTGTTCAGTGTCCACCCGGCACCGCCAAATATCATCCAATTCCAGAAGTAGGCGGTTTGCATGTCTGTCATCTTTTCTAAACTAAGTGTACCGGTTACCATTACTACTGTTAAAATAACCAGAACAGTCGGAATTTCGTAACTGATTATCTGTGCTGCTGAACGCATAGCGCCGAGCAGTGAATATTTATTGTTGGAAGACCATCCGGCCATTAACAAACCTGCTACAACAAGGGATGAAATTGCAACTATAAAGAAAATACCTACATCTGCACTGCTCCCTATATAAATACCCGAAAAGGGAATTGCAGCAAACGCTCCGTAACTTCCGGCAAAAACTAAATACGGAGCTAAATTGAAAAACTTTTTATCTGTATCGGAAGCCGTAATATCTTCTTTTTGGATTAGTTTTAAGATGTCTGCAATGGTTTGAAGAAGTCCGTATGGACCTGTTCGCATTGGTCCGAGCCGGTCTTGCATAAATCCGGAAACTTTTCTTTCCAAGTAAACCGCAAAAAGCGCGAAGGGCAGAATGAAAACGAATAGTGGTAAAGCAGCGCCAATTATGTAAGCTAAAATTTCACTACCGAAAATATCGTATAAAATTTCGTACATTATCTATCAACCTCACCGAGTACAATATCAATGCTACCTAAAACAGCAACCACATCAGACACTAAGTGCCCCTTACAGAGTTCACCCATCAACTCTAAACTAACAAAGGATGGACCTCTTACTTTTACCCTAAATGGATTCGGTGTTCCGTCACTTATAATAAAGTAACCGAGTTCACCCCGTCGGATTTTCTACTCTCGTGTAAATTGTTCCTTTGGGTGGTTTAATTCTTTTGGAATTGCAGATGTAACATCACCATCGGGTAATTGATCGAGTGCTTGTTCAATTATTTTTATGCTCTCTTCCATCTCAAGAACTCGGACGAAGTATCTATCCCAGCAATCTCCAACTGTTCCGTGAGTTCCTTCACCAACCGGAATACCAAATTCAAATCTGTCATATATCGAATAAGGGTCTTCCCTTCTAAGATAAAAAGCTAAACCGCTAGCCCGTAAGTTTGGACCGGTCATTCCATAATTTATTGCAGTGTCTAATGGAAGAACACCAACGTTTGCTGTTCTTCTCGATAAAAATTTTATTGAAGCTAAAGCAGATTGTTTAATTCTTTTATGGTTGGTCTAAAATATTCCAAAAAGTCTCTGGTTAGTCTAACAAAATCGGGATGAATATCATGTGAAAGTCCGCCCACACCAAATATAATTGTAGAGGAGACGAGCGCCGCATGTCATTTCAAAGAGACTTAAAATTTTCTCACGATCCCTAAAGCAATACAAGAAAGGAGTAAAAGCTCCGATGTCAAGACCATAAGTGCCGATGGCTACTAAGTGAGAAGCAATTCGTTGAAGTTCACCCATTATTACACGGATGTATTCGACTCTTTCGGGTACTTCAATATCGAGCATTCGTTCAACAGCTACAGCATAACCAAAATTATTATACATTGAAGCCAAGTAATCCATCCTATCGGTGTAGGGAATTACTTGCGGATAAGTCATTGCCTCGGAATGCTTTTCAAAACATCTATGTAAGTAGCCGACGTGTGGTATTACATCGACAATTAATTCACCTTCTAAAATTAATTCGAGCCGAAGCACACCGTGAGTTGACGGGTGCTGCGGACCCATATTTAATACCATTTCTTCGGTTTTTAGAGACATAAGTATCTAGATGTGAGTATTGAGATCTGAGTATCGAGACCAAATACTCACTTATTCCTATTATTTTGCTAAACTGTTTCTAAATCCGTAAATCATTTTTTGCACTTCATCTATTTTCTTAATAAGTGTATTGAAACTGGAATCATTCAAAAACTTAAGTTCATTCGGCAATTATGAGTTGTGTTTCCAACTCAAATGATGATACCATTTGCAATATCCAAAAACCTTGTCTAAATCTTTATTTGAATTTCGTCCGCAACCTTCAGCAATGTTGGATGGTAACGGACACAGATGACTCTTCTGATTTGATTTGGTGAACCCAAACATTTCCGTTTTCAGGAAAATTTCGGTGTACTTCGTAAATATCAATTACAAGATTCTTTAGAGTCTTGCCAGACTTTTAACTCTTTGAAATTATGCATAATCTTGATATCTCTCATTTTGTTAATGAACTAATTTCTTGATTCTCACGTCTCAATATCTCACATCTTGCGTACACATCTAGTAAGGAACCTTCATCCCTTTATAGAATTCAGGATTCTTGTAATCTTTTCTAAGTGGATAACCGGCATCCCAATCATAAGGCATTAAAATTCTTATAAGGTTTGGATGATTCAAGAATTTTATGCCGAACATATCGTATGCTTCACGCTCGTGCCAGTCTGCTGTTTTCCAAATTGGTTCAACCGATTCAATTTCGGGATTTTCTCGTCTCGGTTGAAGCTTTTATTGTAATTTTGTGTTTTAATTTTGTCGAGTGCAGGTGATAATAAACGCTTAGTGTCCCACCTTTAATAATTTCCGAATCATCTTCATCTTTTACTTTTTCACCATTGGCATCATCCACTCCGGAAAGGCACATCAGAGCTGTCAAAAAGTAATTCCTCATCGTCTCTTAAGAATAATCCGACTTTGTAAATTTCTTTTGGGGGGACTGAAATCACCGGTTCAAAGGGTGTTTCAGAATCGATCTCGATTGTTGAATCGGGGAATTCTTTTTTATTATTTCGAAAATTTCTTCAGCTTTTTTCATGCAGTTTTCTTGCGTAAGGTTTCGGTTCTTATTTTTTCTTGTTATTTTAATAAACCTTCTAACAATGCTTCCGGTCTTGGAGGACAACCGGGAACGTAAACATCTACGGGAATAACTCGGTCAACTCCTTTTAAAACGTGATAACCGTGCTCCCAATAAGGTCCGCCGCAATTTGCACAGCTTCCCATTGAAATTATATATTTCGGATCCGGCATCTGCTCGTAAAGTCGTTTAATTCTGAGAGCCATTTTGAGTGTAACTGTACCGGAGATTATTATTACATCGCTTTGTCTCGGGGAAGGTCGTGGTATCATTCCAAATCTATCAAGATCATAATGTGATGCAGAAGTTGCCATCATCTCAATAGCGCAGCAAGCTAAACCGAAGCCAAGCTGCCATAGGGATGAAAGGCGGGCCCAGTTCATCAAATCTTCTGCTTTTGTGATCACAATGTTACTGTCGGAAAATTCTCTATCGAGTAAACTCATTAGTCGTTCACTTTCTCGGTTTGTTTTTCGATTTCAATTTTTCTGTTTGTTAAAATTTTCGAAAGCTCGGGAATATTCGGTTTTGCTCTGTCCCATTCGAGATCACCTTTCCGCCATTCGTAAGCCATTCCCAAACCAAGTACAAGTAAGAAAATTATCCCGACCATAAATCCGTAGAATCCAAATTCTTGATAGGTGAGCGCCCATGGGAAAAGTAGAACAACTTCAACGTCGAAGATCAAAAAGATCAATGCGACTACATAGAACCTGATATTAAATTTTACCCATGGTGAACCTTCAATATTTTCACCACATTCATATATTAATAATTTTTCTTTGGAGGGTCTGCTTGGTCTGATAAGTTTAGCGGCAAAGAGTGCGATTCCAACAAATCCAATAGCAAGTAACAAAAAGATGAATATTTTACCGAATTCAGTGAGCATATTTTCTTAAATTTTGATTTTGAAAATAGTATAACCAAATTCGAATGTCAAGTTATCTAAGTTGTTATAAACTAAGCCATTATGTCTGCTTATCAAATTTCGAATTTATAACCAAAATATTTAGATTCCATATGAATTTTTTATCAAAATGAGGAAATCAAATGAACAAAAGAAATTATGCTTCTTTAATATTGATCCTGTTGATTGCATTAGGAATTACGGCAGAAGAAGAGAACAAAACAACTCAAATTGTTGATGAGTATCTAATACTTGGTCCCGTGGAAGTAAATAAACCAATCGGAGGACCGGATGATAAATTGCAAACGCTATTATCTGATAGCCAGTTAAATATAATTGATTGGTGGCCATCCAAAGATTATGCAGTGAATGTTTATGACGGTCAAAAATTAGTTTGGAAAGCTGAAGAGAGTAGCAGACTTGAGTTAAGGGAAACGGAGCAACTTTCAATTTATTATGTGGGATTCTACGTTGACGTAAATCGGTTTAGCGAGATAAAAATTGAAGGAGAAACTTGTCACTTAGCAGCATTATTCTTGAATGGTCAAAAGCAAGGCGACAAAACTTCTTTTAATGAAAACGGAAACGATGAATGTGAAGCGGGTAAAATTTCTTCCGACTTAAAGTTAGAAAACGGAAAACATTTTATTTTAGTCAAACTATTATTCGATCCATCACAAAATTCAGAATGGAGTTTTAGTTCAAGCATCACAACGGAAAACGAAGTAACAATCACTAGTTACCCAACCCGATCGACTACTGTTTCAGATTTACTCGATAATAAAAAAGTTACATCAATATCCGTATCACCAAACGGTGATCTTGTTGCACTCGGAATTAAAGAAAGAAATGATATTAAAGATGAATATGAAAATTGGATACAATTACATAAAGTGAGTGATGGTAGTTCGGTTTGGACTTTCCGCGGGGCGATGAGCGTGCCCGAAGTTGATTGGGCGCCTGATTCAAAATCATTTTGTTACACCACAACTTCGGACGAAAACAAAACGTTGTGGATTGTTGATCTTGAACATGGAACAACCGAACCATTAATTGAAAATGTCGAACGAATGGGCGGTTTTGAGTGGGCGCCAAATGGTGAATTCATAACTTATACTACATCAGAAAAATATGAACCTTCGGATAAAGATTTTAAGAAGTACGATTTGCCTGAAGACAGATGGCCCGGTTTTAAAAATAAAACCTCTCTGCACAGAGTTTTTATAAAAAGTAAAATGACTCAGCAGCTTACTGAACCTGATCAAAAATTCAGCTTTGGTGAAATTAGTCCAGATTCAAAAAAAATACTATTTACTAAAACTTATTATGGCGAAGAAAAGCGTCCTTACTCAAGATCGGATTACTACATTCTTGACCTCGTAAATGTTAAAGCAGATTCGATAATGTCATTATATTATTCAGCTGGTGCTTCGTGGTCACCGGATAGTAAACAATTATTAGTTCTTGGCGGACCTACTACATTTGGAGAAATTGGAAAAAACGTTCCTGAAGGAATTCTACCAAACGACTATGATACACAAGCATATATTTTCGATATTGAATCGAACGAAGTAAAAGCAATAACAAAAATTTTCGATCCGCAAATTTCATCTGCAAAGTGGGATGGCGAAAAAAATGTAATCTATTTCAGAACTACTGATCAATCATATAAGAAATTATACAAATATTATGTCGATAAAGATGAGTATCAATTAATTGACTTAGGAATTGAGTCTTTAGACGGAATTGATTTTGCAGAAAACTTCTCTTTTGCAATTCTTAAAGGATCAAGTTCCAATATCTCGGAAAAGGTGTATAAACTTGATTTGCAGAACGAGGAAGTAAGTTTGTTTCTTGATACTGAAACCGAGCAATATGCGGATATCAAATTAGGTGATGTGAAAGATTGGGATTTTACTTCACAAGCTGGTGAAAAAATTAAAGGAAGAGTTTATTATCCACCGGATTTTGAAGAAAGCAAAAAGTATCCTGCAATTGTTTATTACTATGCAGGCACCAGTCCGGTAACACGTGAATTCGAAGGACGATATCCAAAAAATTATTGGGCGGCCAATGGTTATGTTGTTTATGTATTACAGCCAAGTGGTGCAACGGGCTTTGGGCAGGAGTTTTCAGCTAAGCATGTAAATGACTGGGGAGAAACCACAGCGAAGGAGATTATCGAAGGAACAAAGAAATTCTTGGATGCTCATAAATTTGTCGATCCCGATGGAGTTGGATGCATTGGCGCATCTTACGGCGGCTTTGAAACTATGACGCTGATTACAAAGACAGATATTTTTTCAGCCGCAATTTCTCACGCAGGTATCAGTAATTTAACAAGTTACTGGGGAGTTGGCTATTGGGGATATCTCTATATAACTCGGTTGCCGGAGCCGAAAGTTTTCCTTGGAATGCACCGGAAGAGTATGTAGATAAAAGCCCCGTTTTTAATGCGGATAAAATAAACACACCATTGCTTATGCTGCACGGGAACATTGATCCAAACGTTCCGCCCGGAGAAAGTATGCAAATGTATGTTGCATTAAAACTTCTAGGGAAAGATGTTGAGTTGATAGAAGTCGATAAACAAGAACACTGGATTATAGATTACAACAAAAGAATTAAATGGAGTAAAACAATAGTAGCTTATTTTGATAAATATTTGAAAGGGCAGCCGGAATGGTTTGAAAGTTTGTATGAATAATTTATTAGTTGACAGATTCCCTCAATCTTCCAGATTGGGGGAATCTAAAAGGAAAGAGTACATAAATTTGACTTATTGAATTTCTGAAATAATTCATATATTAATACTGTTACAAAGTACACAAACTTTTAAAGATAATTTAGTTTATTGAGTCCAACTGTATGTTAGATACAAAGGTTATAGGTTTTTCTTTTTTCTCGAGAAGAAGAGAGAAAACATATTCATGTTTATTGTTCTGATGGGGAAGCGAAATTTTGGATTGAACCAACTGTTGAAATGAACAAGAATTACGGACTCACTGAAAGTCAACTTGGCGAGCTCAAGAATATTATTTAGGAGAGAATTGATGAAATTGAAAGAGCATGGGAAAAACATTTCAGACCGTTGAGATATCTGCAGTGACCACAAATGGAGTATGGATTTTTGTAAAAGGAAAAGAGATATTTTCTTCCTTTTGATGAATTCCCTTGGTTTGAAAAAGCAACGATTGAAGATATAATGAAAACAGAACTGCTTCATGGACATCATCTTTATTGGAATAAGTTAGATGTTGATCTTGACCTTAACACACTTGATAATCTTGAACAATACCCGCTAATATCAAAAAATTAATACTACATCTCGTGACTTAAGTTTTAGTATCCTTGTCTCACATCTCAAATCTCAAATCTCGATACTCACATCTCACTACTTGATACTACTTAATCACAAATCCTTCTTTTCTAATAATTTCACCTGCACGTTTAACATCTTTTTCGGAATCGAATGATAAACGGAATGTTCCGCCGGTTCCTTCTCTAATTTTAAGAAGTTCGATATCTTTTATATTGATATTATTATTAAAAAGTGCTGTGGAAATTTTACTTACCACTCCGGGTTCGTCACGGACGAAGACGAAGAGATCATGAAGCTGTGTTAAAAATCCTTTTGTGTCTTTAGGAATTTCATCCCTTTTTTTTCTTGATGATTCAAACTTCTCCGCAAGCATTTTGAAATCATCTTCGCTGACAAGTTTTTCCATGGAATTGATTTCATGCTTAAGCTTGTCTATGGCTTTAAGAATTTCATCTTTGTTATAAGCAATTATTTTTTCCCAAATTGAAAAATCACTTGCAGCAATGCGCGTCATATCACGGAATCCGCCCGCCGCAAAATCACTGAAGCTAATTCCGTTTTCACTTACAACTGAATTATTTACAAGTGATACAGAAAGGAGCTGAGGAAGATGACTAACATGCGCAACTACTTTATCGTGCAAATAAGGATCGAGTAAGGTTATGCGTGCACCTAGAGCTTCAATGATTTTTATAAATTCATTAAATTGGGATGATTCACTTCTTTATCGGACAAAATATAAACTGAATTTTCAAATAAAAGAGGATCGGAATTTTCATATCCACCTTTTTCTTTACCTGTCATCGGATGTCTGCCGATGTAAATTCCTTTAGAATTAAGTTGAGTCCATTTTTTCTCAAATATTCCTTTTACACCGGAAACGTCTGATATGATTTGATCTTCGGTTAAAAGTGGAGAGAGTCCTTTAAGATATTGAAGAGATAACTCAACGGGCAAACATAAGAAAACAACATCAGCACTCAATGATTCTTTTACCGAAGAACTTTTATGGTCGATCACACTTTCGGTAATAGCTTTATCTAATATCTCTGGTTTATCGAAAGCAACTATCTCAAAATTAGTTTGAGAATTATTCAATGCTTTGGCTATAGATCCGCC
Source organism: Melioribacteraceae bacterium (assembly GCA_034521465.1). Lineage (GTDB taxonomy): Bacteria > Bacteroidota > Ignavibacteria > Ignavibacteriales > Melioribacteraceae > SURF-28. The sequence continues at coordinate 634,869 of JAXHMN010000011.1, forward strand.
GATTAACCCGAGACCTATTATTGATATTTTTTTGTCTGGTTTTTCATTTTGCGCCGTGTCATTTTCGCATGTTTTAAGCGGGGATCTAGAGTAGAAAGAAGACTCCCGTTTTCACGGGAGTGACAGAGATGAAATTACCCCAAATCCCTTCCAATCGCCTGTGCGATTGTTTTTAACTCATTGATCAATTTTAAATAAGTCTCCGGCAGTAATGCTTGAGGACCATCTGACAATGCATTCTCCGGATCGTGATGAATTTCAATCATCAATCCGTCTGCTCCGGCAGCAACTGCGGCTCTTGCCATCGGTGGTACTTGGTCTCTAAAACCGGTTGCGTGTGATGGATCGGCAATTACGGGCAAGTGACTTTTTTTATGCACAACGGGAATTGCAGATAAGTCAAAAGTGTTGCGTGTATATTTTTCAAATGTTCGGATTCCACGTTCACATAAAATTACGTTCGGGTTTCCGTTCGATAAGATATATTCAGCAGACATTAGCCACTCTTCAATTGTAGCCGACAAACCGCGTTTCAGCATAATCGGAATATTTGTTGCGCCAAGTTCTCTTAAGAGAGAGAAATTCTGCATGTTTCGTGCACCTACTTGGTATATGTCGGTATATCTACCGATGGTATCAATTTGTGCAATCTCCATAACCTCAGTGATTACGAGCAATCCATTCTGGTCTGCAGCATTACGAATTAGTTTTAATCCATCTTCTCCCATTCCTTGAAACGAATAAGGGGACGACCGTGGTTTAAATGCACCGCCGCGTAAAATCTTTGCACCGGATTTCGAGACTATTTCTGCTAGCTTATAAATTTGTTCTTCGCTTTCAATCGAACATGGACCGGCCATAACAGCTAATTCATTTCCACCGATTTTTACTCCCTTTATATCAATTACAGTGTCCAGTTCGTGAAAATTCCTGCTCGCTAATTTGAACGGGGCGGTAACACGGTAAACATCCGCCACGCCGTCTAAAATCTTAATCTTACGGGTATCAAAATCGGGCTTTACACCAATGGCGCCAATAATTGTACTTTGCACGCCTACCGATTTGTGAATTTGAAATCCATAATCTTCTAAATGTTTTACTACGTTTTGTATTTGTTCTTCGGTTGCCTTTGGTTCTATTATAACTACCACTTTATTTCTCCAGTATTAATCGTGAAATTTTTTCTCGCCGGCTTCAACGGCAAAGTTAAGATGATCCTCTTTACGCGGAATTGCACAAGTATATTCTCCGTTATAAGCACAGTAAGGATTATAAGCCGCATTGAAATCAATTGTATAAACATGATCCGGATCATTTACTAACCGGAAGTTTAAGTATCTGCCGACTCCGTAAGTTTCATCGTTTGTTGTTTCATCTGTAAACCAAATTGAATGATACTTTGCACCATCCGGTGTACGTCCTTCATAAACATTTAATTTATGTGATTCGTTCTCATAATTAATTGTTAAGTATCCATAAAGAACCATTTTTCTTTCTTCACCTTTTGTCCCCATGATGTTGACGGTATCCTTTGGATTGTACTTCTGTAAGTTTGCTTTTGAAAATGAAATCCATGTTCGGTTCAAAATAATTTAGGGGATGAAATTCAACTTTACCCTTCGCGTTGAAGGGAGATTGGGGATTATTGCGCATGTAATTATCATGCTGCGTTCTTATGTGCTCCAGAGTTTTTTTATAATCTTTTTCTTCTTGAGTTAAAATTCTTGTTTCTTCTTCTTTTTCACATCCGATGAATAGTAATGAAATTAATATTATCGGCAAAATATATTTTAGTGATTTCATAAGATTAATGTTCTTCCTTAATTTTTTTCTGCAATTCATTTAATTTATTTAGTGCTTCTATCGGAGTTAGTCCTTCCAAACTTATGTCTGTTATTTCTTTTCTAAGATGATCGTCTTTTACTTCGAACATGTTGATCTGCATCTCATCTTCTTCTTTAAACTTTCTGAGCTTCTCTCTTTTTATCTCATGCGGAGTAAGTTCTTTGTCTTCTAAGTTAAAAAGAATTTCTTTAGCGCGTTTGGTAATAAATTCCGGCAGTCCGGCCATTTGCGCAACTTGAATACCATAACTGTGATCTGCACCGCCGGGTGAAACTTTATGTAAGAAAATTACTTTGTCGTCATATTCCCGGACTTCCACTTTGAAGTTTTTTATTCTCGGGAAAATTGAAGCCATTTCATTCAGTTCGTGGTAGTGAGTTGCAAAAAGTGTTTTTGCAGATAAATTTGGATTTTCATGAATGAATTCGGTTATAGCCCAAGCAATTGAAATTCCGTCAAATGTGCTTGTGCCTCTTCCTATTTCGTCGAGCAGTATTAAACTTCTGTTTGTTGCGTGATTCAAGATGTTTGCTGCTTCCTGCATCTCGACTAAAAATGTACTTTCACCGGCGGCAATGTTGTCGCTTGCACCAACTCGTGTAAAAATTCTGTCAACTAAGCCGATCTTTGCTTCCTTTGCCGGAACGAATGAACCGATTTGAGCAAGTAATACTATTAAACCAATTTGACGAAGGTAAACAGATTTACCCGCCATATTTGGCCCGGTTAATACTACAATTTGTGTATCATCGTTGCTTAACACACAATTATTTGGTGTAAACTTTTCTCCCGGTGGAAGTATTCTTTCAACAACCGGGTGACGACCTTGCTTTACATCAAGTTCGTTCGAATCGTCTATGATCGGTTGAATATAATTATATTGTTCTGCTGATTCGGCGAATGATGCATAACAATCTATCATCGCAAGTAAGTTTGCGTTTTGTTGAATTGCTTTTGTTTCAGCAGCGACTTCTTTTCTTATTTGATCGAAAAGAGTTGTTTCTAATTTTAAAATATTCTCATTCGCGTTTAAGATTTTATCTTCGTACTCTTTCAACTCTGGAGTAATGTAACGCTCGCTGTTTACTAATGTTTGCTTTCGAATATAATTTTCCGGCACTTTATTTTTATGCGTGTTGCTTACGTCAATATAGTAACCGAAAACTTTATTATAATTTACTTTTGAGTGATGAAATTCCGGTTCGTTCTCTCTCGGATTTTTGCAGATTGGCAATCCATGTTTTTGCGTTTATCGATAGATCGCGAAGCTCATCTAGTTCGGCGGAAAATCCTTCGCGGATTACTCCTCCGTCACCCACGGAAAGCGGCGGTTCATCTGTTATTGCGATTTCAATTCTTTCAATAGTTTTTTCGAGTTCATCGAGTTTTTCATTGATTGCCTTAAGAGTTTCGGTTTTTGTTTGATCCAATAATTGTTTGATGAGCGGAATTTTCTTGAGCGATAGTTTGATATTAACAATCTCGCGCGGTGTTGCTCTGCCTGTGCAGATTCTCGAAATCAATCTTTCGAGATCGCCGATTTCTTTTAATTCATTCTTAAGATTTTTTCGAAGTGATTTATTCCCAAATAATTCATTAACACATTCTTGACGTTGCAATATTGGTTCAAGTTTTCTGAGCGGTGCAGTAATCCACTTCTTCAGCATTCTTCCGCCCATTGCTGTTTCGGTTTTATCTAATATAGATATAAGCGAACCTTCACGTGTCCCTTCCTGCATTGTAAATGTTATTTCGAGATTTCGCTTTGTCGCAAAATCAAGCTGCATATAATCGGAAGGGTTGTAACGAGCAATTTTGTTTATGTGGGATAAGTTTGCTTTTTGAGTATCGCGCAGATAGTTTAAAACTGTTCCGGCTGCAACTAATCCGGCATCCAGAGTTTCAACTCCAAATCCTTTTAGAGTTTGGGTTTTGAATTGATCTTTGAGAATATCGTTTGCGTAATCGTAATTAAAAATCCATTCATCAATTTTAGTTGTTCTTACTGAGTGAATTGATTTTTCGATTAACGGTTCGAGTATTGTTTTCTGTTTTTTGGATATTAAAATCTCGGATGGATTTATTAATCCGAACTGATTTTGTAAGATCACGTTGGTGTACCTCGTAAGCGTAAAACTCACCGGTTGATATATCGCAGAATGAGAGTCCGGCTATATCACTTTTCAGATAAATTGAGAGGAGATAATTATTTTTTTTGTGATCGAGTAATTTATCGGAGAGCGCAACTCCAGGTGTAACTACTTCAACAACATCTCGTTTTACAATTCCTTTTGCTTGTTTTGGATCTTCAGTCTGTTCACAAACCGCAACTCTGTAACCTGAGCGGACAAGTTTAGGTAAATAGCTGTCAATTGCGTGATGTGGAAATCCGGCTAGAGGCACATCACCCGCAGCTCCGTTTGAGCGTTTGGTTAATGTAATTCCCAAAACTTTTGATGCAAGCTTGGCGTCATCTTCAAATGTTTCGAAAAAATCACCTACGCGGAAGAGGAGAATCGTATCGGGATTCTGCTCTTTTATCTTATAATATTGAGTCATTAATGGAGTTACGGACATAATCTTTCACGCAAATTCAAACTAAAAATATACCTTAATAGATAGGGAATTTCAATTTGTGATTAACTTTTAAAAACGGTTAAAACCGTTAGGGTTTATCTTTTTCTCGCTGAAGACCAAGGGATAAATCCCTTGGTTAATGGGACGTAAATCAATGGTTTGTTATTGAAAATACACCGTATTCGGTTTTATTAAGAGGCTGTCTCAAAAGTAAATAACAAATAAAAAATCTGCGGAAATCTGTTCAAATCTGTGCTATCTGCGTTCCAATTTTAAATTGGACTTTACTTTTGAGACGGCCTCATATGGAGATCACCACCCCAGTACCCCTAACCGATTTATCGGTTTTCAAACAAAGCGATTAAGATCAAGAGTAAGATTATGATTAAGAATCCTACATTTGACTAATTCAATTAATTCTGTTATTTAACTATATTGAACTATCGAAACAGAAATTCTTAACCGGAGAGAATTTAATGCAGTTTATACTTGAAAGAAAAAATCGAAAATTATGTGATAACGGTACTAAAGTTACCTACGAATTTCACATCGCTAAAGAAGTACGCAAAAAATATGAAATTGACGATGCTTTATTTACGATTAACGGGAATGTTGTTTTTGTGAACAACAAACAAGTGCGTGAGCTAGTGCAAAAACTTAATGCAAAGCGGGATGATTCATTTAAAGTAACGCCAGGATATGTCAACGCAATGGGACTCATTGATGAGATTTATCATTTCATTATGAGAGAATATGAGATTTCGGAAAATCCCGGAGTTTTTAAGAAAGCCCTGAGTCATTTAAATAAAACGGTCGGTGATGATCAAACAAATAAAATACTCACTGAGTTTATTTCACTGTTTCCACCAACAGATGTTTACAAAGGGAAGTTAAGTATTTATGATTACTTAAATTCAATGACTGATGACAGACCCAACACAGAAATTGCGCTGGAGGAATTATTTGTGCTTTACTTTGCGGATTATAACCCGGCCAACAAAAAGCTCAAAGAACTATTTGATACAAAATATTTCAGCAACAAAAATCTTTTCGATAAAACTATACATGAACTAGATAAATTTTTCAAAAACGAAAAGCCATTCGGACCGGATAATCAAGATATCTTTACACTTTTTAGAACACCGATTGATACTAGTCCCGATAACCTAGAAGGACAGCTCGATTATGTAACAACTAAATGGAAAATAATTCTAAAAGAAAAATTCACAAAAAGAATTCTTACCGGCAAAGATTTGATGAAAGAAGATATCCGTTTCGATAGCTTCGGGGGTGGCGGCGCTCCGACTGTCGTTCCGAAATACAAAGGCGGAATGGATGCAGATTTTCTGGCAATTGGAAAATCCGGTTATCAATATGCAAAAGATGTTGATGATTTTTATGACGAACCCGAACAGTTCACTCCCGATGTCCCCTGGATGCCGAACGTAATTCTGCTTGCTAAAAATGCATTCGTTTGGCTTGATCAACTTTCAAAAAAATATCAAAGAGAAATTAAACGGCTCGATCAAGTCCCTGATGAAGAACTTGATCAATTGGCAAGATGGAATTTCAACGGACTTTGGTTGATCGGAATTTGGGAGAGAAGCCCGGCTTCTAAAAAAATTAAACATATAATGGGAAATATTGATGCAGTTGCTTCCGCTTATTCACTTTACGATTATCACATCGCTTATGATTTAGGCGGAGATGAGGCATACAACAATTTAAATGAACGCGCAAAAGCACGCGGACTGCGACTCGCAAGCGACATGGTGCCGAATCATACCGGTGTTGTTAGTGATTGGATGAAACATAGACCCGATTACTTTATTCAATCGGATAATCCACCGTTTCCAAATTATACTTTCAACGGACCAAATCTTTCCGAAGATCCCGATTACCAAGTTAAGATTGAAGATGGTTATTACGAAAAGAGAGATGCGGCTGTTGTCTTTCAAACGGATTGATAATAGAAGCGGAGAAGTAAAATACATTTATCACGGCAACGATGGAACCAGTATGCCGTGGAATGATACTGCACAATTAAATATGATGAAGAAGGAAGTCCGTGAAGCGGTGATTCAAAAAATATTCGATGTTGCGCGCAAGTTTTCGATAATCCGCTTCGATGCGGCAATGACGCTTACAAAAAAACATTTTCAACGGTTGTGGTTTCCGCAGCCTGGAACCGGTGGTGATATTCCTTCACGGACAGATCATTCAATGACACGGAAAGAATTTGACGAACTCTTTCCCGAAGAGTTTTGGCGGGAAGTAGTTGACCGTTTTAATAAAGAAATGCCGGAGACGTTATTGCTTGCGGAAGCGTTCTGGTTGATGGAAGGTTACTTTGTCCGTTCACTTGGTATGCACCGCGTTTATAATTCCGCTTTCATGCACATGATGATGAAAGAAGAAAATGAAAAGTACCGTGACTTAATTACAAACACCCTTGAATTCGAACCGGAGATATTGAAACGCTATGTTAACTTTATGAGTAATCCGGATGAAGAAACCGCTACTAAACAATTCGGAACAGATGATAAATATTTTGGCGTTCTTACGCTCATGATAACACTTCCCGGTTTGCCGATGTTTGCACACGGACAAATTGAAGGGTACACCGAAAAATACGGTATGGAATATAAACGTGCTTATTATAATGAAGAACCGAACGGCTGGCTTATTGAGCGACACGAAAGAGAAATATTCCGGCTGATGCGAAAACGATATGTTTTTAGTGAAGTAGAAAATTTTTGGATCTTCGATGTTTATAACGATCATGGAAACATAAACGAAAATGTTTTTGCATTCACAAACTCCGCTCACGGAGAAAAAGCTTTGGTTCTTTTCAATAATAAATTTGAAGATGTGTACGGAACCATTCATCAATCTGCACCAAAACTTGTTAATAGAAATGGTGATAAAAAATTGGAATCAAAACAAATTCACGAAACACTTGACATAAAAGCCGATCAACATTACTATTACATCTACCAGGATTATATTAACAATTTAGAATATATCCGTTCCGGTCAAGACATTGTTTACAATGGCTGGCGTGTTGAACTTGGCGCATTTAAGCATAATGTACTGATGAATTTCCGTGAAGTTTATGATGAAACCGGTGAGTACAGAAAATTGATTGAACAGATCGGTAATTCCGGGGTACCGAATATCCAGCGTAAATTGGAAGAAATAAAACTTGAACCAATTCATAGTGCAATGAAAAATATTTTTGTCGAAGATATTATAAAGCGTTTTGCCGAGAATAATATTCTTTTGCTTAACGAAGAGGGTAAGAGAAGTCTTGCAGTTGATGAGTTTGGAAAGCTGATAGATGAGATAAAATCATATATCGATTTAGATATAAAATCTACCGAGCACAGGCTCAAACTTGAAAGAGAGTTAAATAACCTTCGTTTAGTAAATAGGAAATTGAAAAATACACTTTCGCCGAAAAAAAATGTTAAGTATGTCGGCTTCAAAGAATCTTTCAAACTATCGGATTTATCAAATTACCACGAGAATTCTATTTTTTATCTTCTCTTCGTGGTTCTGAAACAGATGAGGGAAATGTTCGGTAAAGAGGGTGAAATAAATCGGAAAAATTACTTGAATAAACTTCTTCTCGATATTCCCGTTCATCAAATATTGCAGCACCTCGGAAGAGGCGAACATGAAATCTTTAGCGAGATAACTTTACTAAATATTTTACTCGAGTGTGATTCCGATTTGTTTGAAGTTTCCGATTTGAAAACTGAGTTATCTACAACAGATGAAAACAAAGAGATAAAAGAATATCTGAAGAAACGGAAATTGAATGATTTCAGTAAAACCATCAACGATGAATACGTGAAAACTTATTTGGGTGTAAATCAACATAACGGCGTTTGGTTTTATAGTAAAGAAAATTTTGAAGACTTGATTGATTGGTGTGCTTCTATAGAACTTGTCAAGCTTGATGAAAAACATCTGCTTGATGAAGAATTACTAACTCAGATGAAAAACATCTTTATACTGAATAAGTATTTGAAAGATGCTTCAACTAAATCGGGTTATAGATTGGAAGTTTTAGAGAAGATGATTGGTGGTGGTGAAAAAGGAGGAAAGTTAAATCCGAGAATTAAAAACAAAGTGTGAATAAAAGTTTTTAGTTAAGTTTGTTTAATTATTCTGTGGTTTAAGGGATTTAAGATTTTTTAACAAATTCAGTTGCCGGGATTCGCAAGATCTTCCCATTCCTCGAAATTACAATATAATCATTCTCATTAGCTTTTGTTTGAATAAGCCGTTCTACAGCTAATCTCACACCATTAATTATTTTTTCTCTGAGTTCAGTTCTATTTTTCATTATAAATGCCTTTTAATAATTCCCATGTATCTTTATTAAAAATTTCATGGTCAATATCTCTAATTCCTTCAGCTAAAATATCCGGTATTTCTTTGGAATTATCAATAACCAACCAGTAGTTACTTCTCTTGAGAAAGTGATCAAACAAATTTTTTATGCCTCTGTAATAGCGTCTAATCACTGTTTTATTTGGAATGAAGTGTCCACCTTTTTTTACACGCTCTTGAATTCTTTCTATTGCTAAATCCGGGTTATTCAACCAAAAATAGATAGTAACAATATCGTATCCAAGATGTTGCCAATCTTCGACTTTTGAAATGTAGTTTTTACTTGATAATGTAGTTTCAATAGCAAAATCAACTTTGGATTTTACAAGACGGTCAATTCTTTGCAGCATGAGTCTTCCCGCCTCGAAAGATGCTTTATCAGGCTGAAGTGGCGATATACCAGCTGCTATATTGTCTGCATTAACAAACTCATTACAATCCAACATCTCGGGAAGTAACGTCATCGATGCTGTGGTTTTACCAGCACCGTTACAACCTGCAATCAGATAAATATTAGGCAATTAGAAATATCTCTTTAGTTGAAGTGCAAATTTTAAATTAAAAGATAGAGAGGATGTTAATGATTGAATCAACATAATGAAATTGCAGAAGCTAATAAATCTGATTTCTAGTATAATAATTACAAACGAATCTTTAGTTGCAAAGTTTTTCTGTTTTTAATAGATCCTTGCATAAATTGATTTACATTCAAACGAAAAAGTTAACTAGCCGTTTCAACCAATTCAGTCTCTTTTTCCAGCATTTCATTAATTGCTTTTGCCGCTCGTCGTCCCTCACCCATAGCAAGAATTACAGTCGCAGCACCAAGCACAATATCACCGCCGGCAAAAATTCTATCTACCGATGTTCTCTGGTTTTCATCAACTTTAATGTTGCCCCATTTATTCACACTCATCTGCGGAGTTGTTTGACTTATCAAAGGGTTACTGCCATTACCGATTGCAACAATGACGGTATCAACATCAAGTATAAATTCGCTTCCCGGAATAACCACCGGGCGTCTTCTACCGGAATCATCAGGTTCGCCTAATTCATATTTTAAACATTCCATCGCTTTAACGCGCCCTTTTTCATCACCGATGATTCGTTTCGCATTACGCAAGAAGTTGAAATCGATACCTTCTTCCTTTGCATGTGCAACTTCCTCAACTCTCGCGGGCATTTCTTTTTCGGTTCTTCTGTAAACAACATAAACTTTTTCGGCTCCTAACCGTAAGGCCATTCTTGCTGCATCCATTGCAACGTTTCCACCACCGAGTACCGCAACTCTTTTCGATTTGTAAATCGGAGTGTCAGCTTTTTCTCTGTCAAATGCTCTCATCAAGTTTGCACGGGTTAAGTATTCGTTTGCCGAGAAAACACCGACTAAATTTTCACCTTCAATTCCCATGAACATTGGGAGTCCTGCACCGGTGCCGACGAACACAGCGTCATAACCATCCTTTTCAATCAAATCGGTTAGTTTTCGAGTTCTGCCTACAACAAAATTTGTTTTAAATTCGACTCCCATTTTTTTAAGTGTATCAATTTCTTCATCGATTATATCGTTTGGCAGACGGAACTCGGGAATACCGTAACGCATCACTCCGCCAAGTTTATGGAACGCTTCGAATATAGTAACGTGATGACCTTCGCGTCGAACATCTGCGGCAACTACTAATCCGGCCGGACCGCTTCCTACAATTGCAACTTTTTTGCCGGTTTCCGGTTTTACTTCCGGCGGTTTAATATTTCCTGTAGCTCGTTCCCAATCCGCCACAAATCTCTCAAGTCTGCCGATAGCAACTGACTGATTGACATCTTTCTTTGATTTACCTACTGTGCAATTCAATTGACATTGGGTTTCTCTGCGGACAAACTCTTCCGCATATTGAGGGAAGAAGACTAACTTTTTTAATCTCATCCGCCGCCGCTTGAAAATCTCCTTCGGCAATATGTCCGACAAATTTTGGAATGTTAATCGCTACCGGACAGTCAGCTATGCATTGTTCTTTTGGACATTGGAGACAGCGCATTGCTTCAAGTCGTGCTTGTTCAGGCGTATAACCGAGCGCTACTTCTTCTAAGTTAGCTCTTCGTTCAACCGGATCTTGCTGCGGCATTTCTTGAGCTTCAATTTTTGTTCTTTCTTTTGGTTTTAGCGGCTCTTCTCTATCTAAAAGTTTTTGTAATTCTATCGTCGCTTTTTCTTGTAATTCTTCTAATGTGTGATGACTCATTAAGAAATCTCCATTTGTTTTTCTCTTACTTGCTTATCAATGTTACATTCGTGAGCTTGAATTTCAATATCACGGTAAGAATTTAATCTTACAATCATATTATCGAAATCAACTTTTGTGACCGTCAAATTCCGGTCCATCAACGCATACGAATTTTACCTCGTCACCGACGTTCACTCTGCAGCCCCCGCACATGCCGGTTCCATCAACCATTATCGTATTGAGAGAAACGAGTGTCGGAACTTCAAAGGGTCTTGTAGTTTCAGCACAAAATTTCATCATTATTGGCGGACCGATTGCAATCGACATATCCGGTTTTGGATTTTGTTCACACGCCTCTTTAAGAGGTTCGGTTACTAAAGCTTTTCTTCCGTAAGAACCGTCATCGGTACAGACTATAAATTCGTCGGCAAGCGATTTCATTTCATCTTCAAGAATAAGGAGTTTTTTTGATCGTGCTCCAATAATTACGGTTAATTTATTGCCCGCTTCTTTTAATGCTTGAACAATTGGATGTAATGGTGCAACTCCAATTCCGCCGCCAACGCAAACAACATGACCGAAGTTTTCTATGTGTGTCGGTTGTCCCAACGGACCAACAACAGTCGGAATATTATCACCTTCTTTTAATTGTGATAATTCTTGAGTTGATTTTCCCACAACTTGAAAAATTATAGTAATACTACCTTCGGTTTTATCAGCGTCTGCAATAGTAAGGGGAATTCTTTCCCCGTATTCATCGTCAATCTGCAGTATTATAAATTGACCCGCTTTTCGTTCTTCAGCAATTAGCGGAGCATCCAATTTCATTAGATATACGTTTTCCGATAATTGTTTTTTATGAATAATTTTTGTCATCCGTTAATCTCCGGAGTTATTCGGTGAAGTAATTTTAAAATTTACTTCGCCAAATTATAAAAACTAAAAATGCTATCAAAAGATTTTTTTGTCTTTAATAATTAGTCTTTAATTATAAATGAGACATAATCCGATTAGGTGTCTTAATTTATTAGTGGTCTCATCTTTTTGTTTTCACTTACATTCTTGTTAATTTCGATAATTAGAAAATTCTAATAACTACAAAAAATAAAAGGAGCTGAACATTGATTATAGCCGTTCCAAAAGAAATTCTTTCCGGTGAAAATCGTGTTAGTATTACTCCCGATGCTGCCTCTAAATTGATCAAAAAAGAATTTCCAAGTACATGTTCAAAAAAGGCGCCGGTCTTACTGCCGGTTACACCGATGATCAATATGAGAAAGCAGGGCAAAACTCTATGATAATCTTGGCGAGTTGTACCAATCGGCAGATATAGTTGCTAAAGTACAACGCCCGATCGATCATCCCGATGAAGGGAAACACGAACTTGAACTGATGAAAGAAGGGACAATTCTTATTACGTTCCTCTTACTCTTTAAATTATCCGGAATTAGCGAAGAAATGTGCGGAAAAGAAAATTACTGCAATTTCTATGGATGCTATTCCGAGAACCACAATCGCGCAGAAAATGGATGCGTTGAGTTCGCAAGCAAACATTGCGGGATACAAAGCTGTAATTATGTGCGCAAATACTTTAGGGAAAATCTTCCCGTTAATGATGACAGCCGCAGGTACAGATTAATCCGGCTAAAGTTGTCAATAATGGGTGCCGGTGTTGCGGGTCTGCAAGCGCTTGGTACTGCAAAACGACTCGGCGCTGTTGTTGAGGTTTCCGATATTCGTCCGGCTGTTAAGGAAGAAGTGCAAGTCACTTGGCGGAAAAGTTTATTGAAGTCGCAGGCGCTGAAGATATGCAGGATGAAGGCGGTTATGCAAAAGAGGCGTCAGAAGAATTTTTGCAGAAAGCAGAAAGAGCTTATCTTCAAGCATGTATCAAATGCGGATATCGTAATTACTACCGCCTTAGTCCCCGGTAAAAAAGCGCCGGTACTTGTAACCGAAGAAATGGTCAAGAAAATGCGCCCGGGTTCGGTGGTTCTAGATATGGCGGTTGAATTCGGCGGTAACTGCGAAGTAAGCGAAAAGGTAAAACGGTTAAAAAACATGATGTAACGATCATCGGTGAGCCGAATATACCGAGTCTGGTTCCAACCCACTCAAGCGACGTTATATTCAAAAAATATAATGGCGCTGCTTGAACACATAAGTGAAGAAGGAAAAGTAGATCTTAATTTTGAAGATGAAATTGTGAAAGGATCTGTAATTACTCGCGACGGAGAAGTTGTTCAGGAAAGAACCAAATCGCTTTTGCAGTAAAAAGTAATAAAAAGATAATTGAATAAATAGAAGGAATTAAAAATGGAAATACTCGATCTAATAATGCAGATATACGTATTCGTGCTCGCAATATTTGTTGGATTTGAGTTGATAACAAAAGTTCCGCCTACGCTTCATACACCTTTAATGTCAGGTTCAAATGCTATATCGGGAATTACGATTGTAGGTGCGTTAATATTAGCAGGTGCGGAACAAAATACGGTAAGCACAGTACTCGGACTGGGTTGCATTGATTTTTGCATCCATAAATGTAGTCGGTGGATATTTAGTTACCGACAGAATGCTCAAAATGTTCAAAAAGAAATGAGAGAATAACTTATGCAAATTGTATCATATATTATTTACTTAATTGCTTCAGTATTGTTCATACTCGGAATTAAGAAACTGGGTTCGCCCAAGACGGCACGGCAGGGTAATCTTCTCTCATCTTCTGGTATGTTCCTTGCTGTTGTTATCACATTATTCAATAAAGAAATTTTAGGATTCGAATTTATTATAATTGGCTTTATAGTCGGTGCCTTGATCGGTACAACGATGGCTCTTAAAGTTGAGATGACCGGAATGCCGCAGATGGTTGGTTTGTTAAACGGATTTGGCGGTGGCGCTTCTGCGCTTGTAGCTTTATCGTGAATACTACCGGTTGCCGGCTTTATCATTTGAAATTAACGAATCGGTAACAATCGTACTTGCGATTTTAATCGGTGCTGTTACTTTCACCGGTTCAATGATCGCATTCGGAAAACTACAGGGTCTTGTTACAGGAAAAGTTGTTAAATACCCACTGCAAAATCCAATTAATGTGCTTCTGTTTGTCGCGGTAATAGTTGCAGGAGTTTTTGTAGTAATTGATCCCACAAGCATAGAATTACTTCTCGGAATACTTGCGGTGTCATTAGTCTTAGGCGTGTTGTTAGTTCTTCCTATTGGCGGAGCAGATATGCCTGTTGCAATTTCACTTCTCAACTCTTATTCGGGTATTGCGGCATCAATGACCGGATTTGTAATTCATAATAATATGCTCATAATTGCCGGTGCGTTAGTCGGTGCTTCAGGATTAATTTTAACACTCATCATGTGCCGCGGCATGAATCGTTCATTAATGAACGTGGTTCTTGGTGGATGGGAATCTGCCGGTGGCGGAGGAGCTGCTGCGGATGACGGAACTCAAAAAACTCATAAAGCAATTGAATCCGAAGAGCTTGCAATGCTCTTTGAAGGCGCAAGCAGTGTAATTATCGTACCCGGTTACGGTATGGCTGTTGCACAAGCACAGCACGCAATCCGTGATCTGGCAAATATATTAGAGCAGAAGGGAATCAAAGTTAGTTTCGCTATTCACCCGGTTGCGGGTAGAATGCCGGGACACATGAATGTCCTCCTAGCGGAAGCTCAAGTTTCATACGACAAGTTATTTGCTCTTGAAGATATTAACGATGATTTTTCAAATACAGATGTAGTGCTTGTTGTCGGCGCTAACGATGTTGTGAATCCTGCTGCTCGTCACGATCAATCTTCACCGATTTACGGTATGCCTATTTTGAATGTTGACTATGCGAAAACTGTAATCGTAAATAAACGTTCGATGAATGTCGGTTATGCCGGAATTGATAACGAACTTTTCTATCTCGATAATACGCTAATGTATTTTGGTGATGCGAAAAATGCAGTCTCTAAATTAGTGAACGAGATCAAAGAACTGTAGAGAAGTGAAACGTGAAATGTGAGACGTGAAAATATTGATAAATTTAATCCCGCTTCGGCGGGATTTTTTTTGGATTAATGGAATGACTGGAGTGGTGGATAAATGGATTAATGGAATAGGGGAGTAATGGTGCATTGAGTTAGTTGACATGATTTTCTCCCTAATTAATTTATCTGAACGAACTTTTTTTATTATTATTACGTTCCTCAAATAAACATAAATGAAAATGAAACACTCTCATAAATACTTTTTGATTACACTTCTTTTATTAACCTTTGGTTGCGGCGAAAATCCTTTTGAATCTGACCCAATTAATGTTATTGAAAAAGGAGAAATTGTTGAAATAATATCAGAAAATGAAATCACTTTAGAGGAACTTGAAGCAACATTAAATCAAGTAATCGGTTCGAGTAATATTGAATTTAACTTGAAAAGTGGAGTTAAAGTTATTTCTGCTATTTACCGCACAACAGATTATCAAGGCAACTCAACCGATGCTTCGGGGATGTTTGTCGTTCCTTTAGAATCGGGACCATTCCCTTTGATGAGTTTACATCACGGTACACAATCAAAAAGAGAAAATGTCGGATCGCAAAATGCACTTTCGAGTTTGGATGCACTTCTTGCCGGTGCGCTCGGTTATGTTGCTGTTTCCCCGATATGCTCGGACTTGGAGTCTCCACTTTAGTTCATCCTTATCACGTTGCTGATGTAAACGCTAATACAGTAATCGATTTTATAAGAGCAGTAAAAAAATATGCAAACGAAAATTCGATTCAATTGAACCAACAACTCTTTCTCGCCGGTTATTCACAAGGTGGTTATACAACGATGGCAGTTCATAGAAAAATGCAAGAGGATTTGGGTGATGAATTTACTGTCACGGCTTCCGCTCCAATGGCCGGGGCTCACGATCTTTTTGGGACTGCCCAATTCATAGTTCAAAATGACGAATATCCTCGTCCATCTTTTTTAGTGTTTTTAACTTACGCCTATTCAGAGGTTTATGGTTGGAATGATCTTACACGGTTTTTCAAACCACCTTACCACAACTTGGTGCCCAATCTTTTGAATGGTTCGTTAACGACCGAAGAAATTGACGGCGCACTTCCGGAGAGATTATCGGAATTATTTCAAGATTCATTTCTGGAAGCCATTCGAAATGACGCCGAACATGTGATGAAAGATGCGCTGTTGGAAATAGTCTGCTCAATTGGGCTCCGCAATCACCGGTGTTAATTGTTCACGGTAATGCGGATACTTATGTTCCTTATCAGAATGCGGTTACAGCAAAAGCGAATTGGGAAGCTAACGGAGCGCCAAATGTTGAGCTTGTTACTATAGGCGGGGGAACTCACATAA
Organism: Melioribacteraceae bacterium; assembly: GCA_034521465.1. Lineage (GTDB taxonomy): Bacteria > Bacteroidota > Ignavibacteria > Ignavibacteriales > Melioribacteraceae > SURF-28. Next base: position 651,273 of record JAXHMN010000011.1, read on the forward strand.
CTTCAATTTTCCCGGCGATGATTCAGACAATTGGTTTCTTTGAGGGATTTAGGAAAAACTTATTATTTGTGAGCAACTCTAGAAATAATTAAAACTTTCTTAACAACCAGAAAATTAAAGATACAACCGCACTTAGGAGTATCATAGTAACAATCGGGAAGTAAAATTTAAAATTCTCTTTCTCAATTACTATATCACCCGGTAGTCTCCCAAAAGGTAACTTTGATAAGTAAGGCCACAATAAACCCGCCAATAAAATTATAATACCAATTGTGATTAAAACTTTCTGCATATCAATTGTTGTTGACCGGTACAACCAGCACCGGAATTTTACTTTCGCGAATTACTCCTTCAACAACAGATCCCATTAATAAATTATACATAGCTCCGTGTCCGTGACTCCCGATGATAATTAAATCAGCGTCAAATCTTTTTTGTTCCTTAATAATTGAATCAACCGTTACACCCTGCATTAATATAGGCGTTACTTTGATTCCTTCGTTTTTTAAGTCATTTGCAATTTGTTGAATTTCCTTATGTCTTTCTCTGTACTTTCGTGCTTTCAGATCACGGATAACTTGCGGACCGACATCATCACCGATAAAATCCGGTTCAGGTGCAACGACGTGAATTAACTTTATTTCAGCATTAGAAGAAAGCGCAAGTCTTTTTGCTTGTTCAATCACTTTAGGCGTTGCGCGGGAAAAATCTACTGCGACTAATAGTTTTTTCATTTTTGTTCCGTAAGTTTTCTTTAAATTTAATTAGATATTTTTGTTGAAGCAAGGGAAGAAAATCAGCTCACTTTGTAAAGCGACGATCTCGTCAGAGTCGAAGTTAGACGATCCCTCGTCGCTTACCTGCTTATAGTCCAAATTTTCCGAAGTAGCACATCCGTCAGCTGACGGATTCTAATCTGTGCAGCCGTAAGACATACATTTTATTTTAGCGCACAGACAAGAATGTCTATGCTACAATGTATTATTTTTATATCAAAGCAAGCGACCAAGATTGTTGCATTACAACGAAATAGAAAAAGAAAAAATAGGAGTTGGGGTTATAAATTCTTGAAATTCTTTTTCATCATGTTCCTTTACAAAAAACTTAGCAGTTGTATATCCGATAATTCCTCCCAGCACAACATCGGAGAGCCAGTGACGGTTTTCATAAACTCGCGAATAAGCAGTGACTAACAGCAGGAAGGAAACTTGCAAATTTTCAAAAAGTCCGATTTACTATTTTCTGACAAAGTATGGTCGAAAGTGCAAAATGCAATAGTAGTGTGACCGCTGAGGCAGTGAATAGAAATCATCTATCAATCAAGTCGGTCCGGTAAATTGTAGTTAGAATTATCGTCTGTGTCTATATGGTCTTTCTCTTCCGACTAATGAATTTTAATTAGTTGCAGCGGTTGCTATTGCATAAAACGAGGCCTGCGCAATTTCAAATCCAAGTTTTTTCTGAAATTTGTTACCGGTTGAATTTCCGTTGATGATAAAGAAAGTGCTCAACACGAGCGGAGTAAGCGGCTCGCCGTAAAATCTTCCGGCTAAAATTGGAATTGACGAATTCTCTGAGCGTCCGGTTTGAGTAAAATCTTTCATCGTTTTATCTAACTGCATCGCTCCGTAAGTTGCCCCAATGCTTAAACCGAAAAAAAGAAAATCTTTTGCTTCCCATTTGAATGGTGCAGAAAAGTAATCAACACCTTCATCAACAAATTGATTGAAATCATATTTATTTTGTGAGAAAGTAAGGGAAGTAAAAAGTAGGATTGTAAAAATTATTCGGTGCATCATTGAGCTAAGCATTTTTCCGCGGTGTGTATTTAATAATTTCTGCTGCTTCCATTGTAATTAATCCGCCGGCATCGGCTTCCTCAAAAATTTTATCAACTATTGGGATGAAGTTATTAATTTTTTCCTCTGTATCGACAATTTCAATTACGAGCGGGAGATCCTCGGATAGCCGTAATATTTTAGCGGTATGAATAATACTATTCCCGCCAAAACCCATTATTCCGCGATAGACAGTTGCACCCGCTAAACCTTTCTTTCTCGCTTCGACTACAATTTTTTCATAAAGATTCACTTGACCATGTTTATCGGTTTCCCCGATAAAAATCCTAAGTAATTTTGCTTTCGAATTTGATTTCATTTTTATCTCACTGTTAAGTAAGCTAAATAAATTCCTAAAATGGTGGTTGCAACATTCAGTAAAATATTAAGTGAACCGAGTAAAAACTGAGTTTCTCTAAACAAGTAAAATGTTTCGTAAGAAAAAGTAGAGAAGGTTGTGAGTCCGCCGCAAAAACCAATTCCTAAAAAGAGTTTAAGCTTTTCATTTATTAGACCTTTCTCATCGAGACCAAAGATCATAAATCCCAGCAGAAAGCTTCCAAGCAAATTTACGAACAATGTTCCAAACGGAAAGTAAATTGGGAAATTTCTCGAAGCATAATCGGAAATAAAATATCTTAAGCTGCCGCCCAATCCGGCACCGAGAAAGACAATAATGTAATTCATCAAATCGTTCTTAAATTTATTTTGACAAATTTACGAAGAATTTTTTACGTATGTAAGGAGTTGAAGAAATACTGAAATAGAGAGGAGCTAAATTGAACTCCGGATATTCAAGTTTTGCAAAGTCAGATGGAAACTCTAAATCCAAATGTACACCGGTCTTTTGCTCTTTCAATACTTCCTGCACCAGCGTAGTTTTACCAACCTGACGAGGACAGATTATCCCGATTGCCGGAAAGTATTTTAAGGATTCTGTTGTGTCATTTAGCATTTTTCTCTTTATCATGCTTGTAAATCATAAGATATCATTTTAAATATACAAGTATAATTATGAGATAGTGGCGAATTTAGATATGAGCTCACTCCAAGAACCGAAGAATTTAAGTTGTCATTCCCTCAGTTTGTCTCGACTTGTCGGGGAAAGTAAACAATAAATAATAAAATAGTAGGGAACAATTTCTGTAATGGTGCAAAGGGCGGCAAAAAAGGAAGCAAAATACTCGGTTTTTTTCTATTCCTTGTTTTATTTTTCTTAAATGTTCAAATTGGTTTTTCTAATAACAACACTGGGGAGATAGAATTACTTGGAATGAAGATATCGCTTTTTAACGATGTTTATGCAGCTAGGGCTGCAGATGAGGTGATGGGGCGGTACTGCTACAGCTTATTGTGAATCAACTAATTGTATTGGTGGTTGTGCGGCAACAGGTCAAGAAGCATACTGTAGCTCATACAATTGCGCTTGCAGTTGCATTTATCGAATAGGTTCGACTTGGTATCATTTTTCATTAAATTGCCCGGGGTATTATTAATGCGCAATATTAGAAGAACAAAATAATTTTCTGCTTCATACTTTGCTTAGCGTTGTTACTAAGCTGCAGTAAAAATAATGATAATAGAAAAGAGCTATCCCTCGATATTTTTTTGGATGATCTTAGTCGGCAATCTTCGCCTGAAGAAGTAAAAAGGCTTTTAACAGAGAGAGAACTAAAGCTAATTAAAGCTGAACATACGGGTCATATCAAAATGGATTATTATTCTGGTGGTAAATTTTTTAATCCACTATATCCATAACCTGAGTGCACAATACTTTAAGGAGAAATTAATATTTTATTCAGTACCAATTATTGTCATTTGATTCTGAATTAAATGAGTTATTCTCAGATTTTATTAGAATTTTTACAGCAGATTATGGTGAACCAGAATTTTCAAACGATGAACAAACAGAATGGAAGTTTGAGCAAACCGACAGAGAAGTTACCTTGCACATATCGTTGTCACCTCAAACTCAGAAGGTAATTCTATTTACATCAAATATCATGATTATGTTTCAATAGAATAACTTAGCAAAGAGTTACTTAATGAAGAAAATTTATTTTACTTGCTATCCATTTTCTGCGGTAGGTACTATTTATCTTTTTCATTTCACAGATTGAATTTTGATAGAGGCGCTTATGCAGGGTTATTATTGTTAATCGGATTGTCCATCAATAATTTAATTTATTGACTGATCATATTTCTAAAAATTTATTGAATACAATTTTAAGAGGATCTAGTTATCTTTTGATAGAATAAGACCATTTTCACCACATCAATTACTACTGCATTTGCGTAATTCCACTTACTTTAAGCTCAGAAGCTGCTTTTTGGAAAAGTTTAAGTATAAGTGTAATCGGAGCTTATTTTTCTGCAATAATTATAACATTTTTTTCTCTTTTATTTGGAATTCTCAACCATCAAAAAAATGTTTGTAATAAAGAAGTAACCTTTACAAATTAATCTCGTCTAAATACGAAAAACGAGGAGTAAAGTATGAAAAAGATAATTATGTCGATTCTCATTTTAGCGCTCACTCTCTCCGCACAATCCTTGAAAACACTTCACGAAAAATCTTTTGATGTTCAACCAAACCAGCTTCTAGAACTCGAAACTGACATCGGCGATATCAAAGTGAGGACTTGGGAAAAAGATGAGGTTTTTATTAAAGTTTATGGGAATGACAAAGCTGAAGACAAAGTCCGGTTTACTTTTAAGGAAACTTCAAACGGAGTACTCGTCGAGGCAGAAATGAAAAGCGGTTGGAATTGGTTCAGCAATCCAAGGTTAAGGTATGAGATCGATTTACCGAAGAATTTCAATGTTGATATATCGACTGCAGGCGGCGATGTATTGCTCGGTGATTTGAAAGGCGAAATTTCGCTTAGAACATCGGGTGGAGATTTGGAAATTATTAACACCGTAGGAAAAGTTTATGCTAAAACCTCCGGCGGTGATGTTAAAGTTCGGAATGCAAGCGGCGATTTGGAGCTTGGTACTTCCGGCGGCGATGTTAAGATCGAATCTTCAGATGGCTCAGTTTATGCAAAGACCTCCGGTGGTGATATCGATCTTGAATACAGAGGCGAAAATTATGGAATAGAATTAGGGACAAGCGGCGGAGATATAATGGTCTACATTCCATCCGAATTTAAAGCCGATGTTTATCTAAGAACCAGCGGCGGTGATATCAAAACAAATATGGAAGCAAAAATTCAAGAAGTAAGCGATGACAAATTCATCGGTCAAATGAACGGCGGCGGAAATGAACTCAACTGCAGAACCTCCGGCGGCGATATAATTGTAAAAATGAATTAGCGAATTTAGCGAATTGTCGAATTCACGAATTAAAGATGACTTCCATTGATTTGGTTGTCATCTTTTTTTTACTCAATAATCATATCTGTCCAAAATATTCACAGATGTGATTTGCTCTTGAATTCAATCTTAATCAAATCATAACCATCATAAAAATCAGCGTTCAATTTCCTTTATCAATGAATGAGTCATATATCCGCGAAATCTGTGAGAGATAAAAAATAAGTCCATCCAACCAACCTTCCATCACTCCACTCATCCAACACTCCAATATTCCATTCATCCATTACTCCATCAATCCGCTAATCCGAAATTCGCTAATTCCTTCCGTATTGGAAAAGAATCGATTTTTGGGTACTTTTATTAATTAATTATTTCTCGGAATGGAGGCATAATTTATGGGAATTGACTGGGAAAAATATATCGATAGAACGCTCAACGTAACAATGAACGAAAATTACGGTGTGGTTTACGGTGAGAAAAAGGAGCATCAAAATTTTTACGAAATTGTTTTCAAAACCGGCAAACTCCGTGAAGTATTTGAAGATGGACTGCTGATTGAATCCGTCCGTAATAAAGATTTAGTAATGGTATTCATTCCTTACACATCGATAAAGTGTGTTGAAATTTTTTAATCAATATGAAAAATTATTTTTTAATTCTGATATTTTTACTAACTCCTTTTGCACAAAGTGTTGAGATAAAAAGTCTATTAGTTTACACCGAAACACCGAAGCGGCTACCGATTGTCGAAGGTTTAAAAAAACTTACAATCGAATTTGATATTGCCGCTCAATCAGAACCCAACTTAATTATCAACTTTCGCTTTTGTGATCAAGACTGGGAACCGTACGATAATACTTTTCTATTAAACCAAGGTTATAATACTGCATACAATCTCTGGTTTGAACAAATTCCGGTCCCCAGTGGTAATGTGCGATATCGTTTTAAGGATACTTTCCCAAACATAGATGTTACATTTCCTTTCTCCGGCAAGTGGATGTTTTACATCACGGATTCAAACAATCCCGACATTGTGTATGCTACTGGAAAATTTTACGTAATCAAAAATCAGATGCCGGTTAGTGCAAGATTATTTAAGAACCGTTTAAACAGCGGTCAGGAGAGAAGCGTTGAATTGCAGCGCACCTATGAGTTAAGAGTTGATTTTAATTTGCCGGATTCTCTTTCCCCAATGGATTTGGATTTTGTAGAAGTCATCGAAAATCAAAAGGTAGAATACCCAATAAATTTACTGCAAGATCGCTTTAATGACCTTAGATTTTTTGAAACAAACGGCGCTCGCGGTTTCACTTTTATTGCAAAAGATATCAAACCCGGAAATGAGTATCGACAGACCAATTTAATGAATCAAAACAAATATAAACCTCCTTTAACTCAAGCACATTTTGACGGATTCGATTATGATCGATTTGAACAATTTGGTCAGATTGATTTTAACGGGGGATTAGAGCTAATAAATTTCAAAGATAATTATGCCGACTATATGATGGTCGAATTTGAATTCTCACCTTTAAATATCATTTCAGAAAATATTTATCTGGGTTGGAGCTTTTACGGATTGGGAAGTTCTGCCGCAAAATAAATTAGATGATCAAAATGAAATCTATACGGTTACTACCGAGTTAAAACGAGGTATTTATGATTACCAATATGTAACCGGATATGACAATGGTGAAAAAGTAACCGATATTGATTGGTATGTATTGGAAGGTAATTTCTGGGAGACAACAAATCTTTACTACATTTTTGTTTACTATAAATCGCTTGAACTCGGTGGGTATGATCAAATAATCGGATATACAATTATAGACAGTGGAAGGATTTAATGGAAAAATTAAAAGTAGGAGTAATCGGTACCGGGCATCTCGGTAAAATTCATACGAAGTTATTGAAAGAAGTGGAAACATGTGAACTGATTGGTGTTTATGATATCGATACGGAAAAAGCTAAAACGGTTGCAGAGGAATTTGGCGTTAAAAGTTTTGAAAACGTTGATGAGTTGTTGAAGAGTGTCGACGGCGTTTCAATTGTTGCAACAACAAGCGCTCATTACGATTTAGTGAAAAAAGCATTTACCGAAAACGTTCATGTGATGGTTGAAAAACCAATTACGGCAACAATCGCAGAAGCGGAAGAAATTGTAAAGTTGGCAAAAGAAAAAAATCTTAAACTGCAAGTCGGGCACATAGAAAGATTTAATCCGGCGCTTCTTTCCTTAGAAAAGTTTAACTTGAATCCAATGTTTGTGCAGACAGATCGACTTGCACAATTTAATCCGCGCGGAACTGATGTTGCCGTTGTTTTGGATTTAATGATTCATGATATTGATATAATTTTAAGTTTGGTAAAAAGTGAAGTCGTTGACATTAAAGCAAGCGGCGTGCCGGTTGTTTCGGAAACGATAGATATCGCTAATGCAAGATTGGAGTTCGCAAACGGTGCAGTAGCAAATGTTACCGCAAGCCGAATCTCTCAAAAGAAAATGCGAAAGATGAGAATGTTTCAAAAAGAAGGATACATCGCATTAGACTTTAACGACGGAGTTGCGGAAATTTACCGGCTTGTTGATACAAAGGAAATGGATGAAAATCATTTTCTTTCTTTTGGTGAAATGGGCGTTGGTGAAAAGAAAAGATTTGTAGTTTACGAGCAGCCCGAAATAAAACAAGTCAACGCTCTAAAGTATGAACTGGAATTATTTGCAGATGCTGTTTTAAATAACAAAAGACCGGTCGTTGACGGTAACGACGGTTTGAAGGCATTAAAAGTTGCCGATGAAATAATCAATAAAATTGAGGAATCAAAAATAGTATGAAAGAAAAAAGAGTATTTATAATTTCTTTGCTCATAAGTTTTATTTTCGTTTCATGTAGTATCTATGAAACAGCGCAAAACTTTGCTCGATTACAATTCAACGTTGATTCATATAATAATTTCAGATTGGCTAACATCAACTTGGAAGGTAAAGATGATATTGATGATCTGAGTACAATGGATTACGTAAAGTTGACCGGTGGTTTTGTAAAAGGTGAGCTGCCTTTTAGTTTTGTCATCAATGTTTCAGCCGACAACCCTAATGACGGTACAGGTGGTTTCCCGCCGACAGATCTTTCGGTTCAATCATTCCCGTTCAGAGTTTTACTTGATGATAAACAAATCTTAAGCGGAAATATTGACGAACCATTTACCGTGCCCGGTATGGGTGAACAAAAAATTATCCCAATAAGGGTTGATGTCGACATACTCGATTTCTTCAAGAATAAAAGTTTTGAAGAGCTTGCTAACTTTATACTTGCGGTTAGCGGTGAAGAAAATGCACGCTCACGGATTTCACTATTTGCAAAACCGGTCATTGGTTCGCCGGTTGGTAATATTGAATATCCTGAGGAAATAAAAATTAGTTATGATGTTAACTAGGAGTTTTTTGAATGAGCACTGATAAATACGTAATTGGCGTAGATCTCGGCGGGACTTCAATAAAATTTGGACTTGTTTCCGCTCAAGGAAAAATTGAGCATAAATTTTCTCTTGATACAAATTCAGATAAAGGACCGGATTCCGTTATTTCACAAATTGAAAAAGGTGTGAGTGAAATTCTAAAAACAAACAATAAGTTATTGGGAATAGGCATTGGCACGCCCGGCGCAGTTATTAAAAAGAAAGGTACGGTTGAAAATCCACCCAATTTCAAAAATTGGGAAAGCGTTCCGCTTGGTAGTATAATTAAGAAAAAATTTAATACAAAAGTTTACGTTGAAAACGATGCGAACGCGGCGGCAATTGGCGAAATGATTTTCGGAGCCGGAAAGAACCTAGATTATTTTATAATGGTTACGCTCGGAACAGGAGTTGGTGGAGGGATTATAATTGACAGAAAAATTTATCGCGGACAAAGCGGTGCCGCCGGTGAATTCGGTCATGTTTCAATTGATGAAAACGGCAAGCAGTGCAACTGCGGATCGAAGGGATGCATCGAAACTTATGCCGGTAATAATTATTTAATTGAACAAGTTCGTAAAGAATTAACAAAGCATAAAGATTCTAAAATTCACGATCTTTTAGGCAAAGGTGAATCACTCAGTCCGAAACTTATTCACGATGCTTATTTACTCAATGATTATTATGCAGAAACTATAATAACCGATTTGGGCCAAAAATTAGGAACTGCATTAGCTTCAATCGTCAACATACTCGATATTCCTAATATCATAATTGGCGGAGGCGTTGCCGGCTTTGGTGAACTTCTGTTTGATTCAATAGAAAAACAACAAAACAACGAGTACTTAAATCTATTAGTCCGCGGATAAAAGTTAAGCCAGCCAAATTAAAAAACGAAGCCGGAATTAAAGGTGCATCTTCGTTAGTATTTTATAAATCATAAAAATCACTTTTGATCTTTTGCCGATGAGATTAGTTCGATTGTTAATATTAATAAGTGTGATCAGTATTAGCTCATCGGCTCAGCGAACCGGTGTTGTAAATATTTCGGATACTTCTAATGCAATTGCTTCGGATACATTAAATCTTGCCGATACTTCAGTCGTTGATACCTCTTCCGTTGAAGAGCCGCCTTCATCCGATATTGATGCAGTAGTAACCGCTCGCGCATCCGACTCACTATTTTTTGATATCAGAAGTCAAAAGATGAACGTTTACGGAAATGGTGAGATGAAGTATAAAGATTCGGGACTTAAATCGGGTAAAATTATTGTTGACTTCCCTACGAATACTCTTGAAGCATTTGGTATCACTGACACATCGGATACAACCGGACAAAGTTTAATTCAGACGCCTAAACTGACCGAAGCAGGGGAGAGCTTTACGGGAAAAAGTATAAAATACAATTTCAAAACCCAGCGTGGATTTATTTCCCTCGCCGAAAATAAAACCGAAAGTCAAACTTACCGCGGAACACGCGTCAAGAAGGTAACAAAGGATATCTATTTTATTCAGGACGGAATTTACACAACGTGCCAAGGAGAAAACCCGGTAACCTTTTTTACAGCAAATAAAATGAAAGTGATTTATCAAGATAAAGTTATTGCAAGATGGATAATGATGTATATCGGCGGTGTACCTGTTCCAATTCCAATCCCGTTTGCAGTATTTCCTGCAGAAAGCGGAAGACGATCAGGAATAATTGCACCAAGCTATGGCAAGATTGGGCAGCGAGGATGGTATTTTAGAAACTTCGGTTATTTTTTGGCGATTAGTAATTACATGGATTTAGCGGTAACCGGGAGATTATTATACGCGCGGAGGTTGGGGAACTCGAGGACGTTTTCGTTACGCAAAACGTTATGACTTCAGTGGAAGTTTAAATGCCGGTTATTCGGTTATTACAGTCGGCGAAGAAGAAGATCCGACGAGAAGTGAACAAATTGATTGGAACCTGTCGTTCTATCATAATCAACAATTTACTCCCGATACGAGACTGGATGTTAATTTGCAGTTTCAATCCTCAACATATCTGAACAATAACTCGGTCAGTTACAATGATCTCTTAAGAAAAGATATTATTTCAAATGCAACATTGAATACTCGATGGGATAACGGAACAAGCTTAACACTGAACTACAACAGAAGACAAAATTTGGAAAGCGGTGATATTTTTGAAACTCTTCCAAGCGTAAACTACAACGTGCCGGTTATCTATCCTTTCAGACCAAAGTATTCAACATCACGGGAACAGAATTGGTACGAGTTAATCGGTATTAATTATTCCGGGCGATTAAAAAATCAACGCAATAAAGTCGATGGCGATCTAAATATCAGAGCGGGCGCTCAGCATAATGCCTCGGTAAAAGCATCACCTAAAATCGGGTTTTTCAATTTTACTCCGTCAATTAATTACACGGAAAAATGGTATAATAAAAAGACGGAAAAAGTGCTTGTCCCTGAATTCAAAACTGACTCGCTTGGCAACGTCACTGATACTACTTACAATGTTGAAGACAGGGATATAAAAGAAATCAATTTTGTACGTACTTTCGATTTTGCACTTTCTGCGCAAACAAAAATTTACGGTATGTTTAATATAAACGGGTTGGGAGTTGAAGCGCTGCGTCACACAATTACACCGACAATTTCGTACAGGTTCAGACCCGATTTCAGCGAAGACAATTTCGGTTATTACGGTGAGTACATTGATCGCAATGGAGAACCCATTAGATATGATCAGTATCAGAGAGAAGTTTTCGGAGGTGTGGGAGCCGGTGAACAACAAAGTATTAACTTTTCTGTTGGAAATATTTTTGAAATAAAAACGATAAAAGATCCAACCGATACAACCTCCAAACAACAGAAAATTCAACTCTTGAATTTATCTGCAAGTACCGGCTACAATTTTGCAGCCGACAGTCTGAAATTAGATGATCTTAGATTAAGTTATCAGAACTCAAGTTGGTGAATGGCTTAACTTCAGCGGTTCATCTTCCTATACTTTTACGATTATAAAGACGGAATGAAAGTAAACGAATTTTTAGCCGATAAAGGAAAAGGATTATTCCGGTTGACCAATCTAAATTTTTCTTTATCGACAACTTTAACTGGGGAAAAGTTAAAAGGGGAAGATCGACGAAGCGGCTTTGGCGAGGAAGAGGAAACAGATTATGCTGCCTTCGATAAATCTGATTACATCGGTTTGTTTGATGAAGTGCCATCAGATTTTTCGATCCCGTGGAGCTTAAATCTTAACTACAATTTTAATCTCAGCAAATTTAATCCAAGTGAGTCAACTATAAGATCAACAATTGGTGCTAATTTGAGTATCAGTTTAACTCAAGCTTGGAAGTTGACATTCCGCGGCAATTATGATTTTCAAGAAAAAGAGATCACCGCGCCTCAAATAACAATCTTCCGCGATCTCGATTGCTGGGAAATGAATTTTACTTGGAACCCGATTGGAACTTACCGCGGCTTTAGATTTGAAATAAAAATGAAAGCACCCGAACTACAGGATATAAAAATTACAAAGAGCAGAGATATTTTCTCGGGCAGGTAATATGAAACAATATTTGATTGACGGAAATAATGTTATTGGGAAAGACGCGGAGTTAAAAAATTAGTTCAAAACAGAGATCCGCAAGACTCACGCGAAAAATTAGCATTTAAACTCGATAGATTTTTTTCAAAGAAAAAATATAAAGTTCACTTACATTTTTGATGGCCACAGCAAAGAACCAATCCGAACTTCAAAAGTTCGCATTCATTACTCAGATAATAAAACCGCAGATGAAAAAATTCGTGAACAAATTGAATTCGCGAAGAACCCCAAAAACTTAATTGTTGTTACTTCAGATAAGAGCGCTTTCGGAATTTGCTAAAGTTTGCAGTTGTCAAATAAAACCCAGCGAAGAACTTCTAAGGCAAATAGAGACGGAGTCCGCCACTGAAAAGGAAAGAGGAGATAATTAAAGAAATCTCTATTGATGAGATAAAAAAAATATTTGGGGAGTGAAATTTGATTTCCAATAACCGTTTGCTATGGTGAAAATTAAATGTATATAACACTGACGCGACTGTCGTCAACCTGCGCTCGTTAGAGTCCGTAGTCTTCCACCGAACTCTAGTGTGATTTGCATATATTTTACCGGCATTTTTTCTCAGCGAACTTTGCGAATTCTTTGCGGGCTCTGCGAGAAACATTTCACGCAAGGGATGCAGAGACTTAACACGAAGTCCGCAAAGAAAGACTCTCTGTTAATATGTGTTCTATCAATGCTTAAGCCGGCATCATTACTCGGCAAGTCGCAGATGCCGCTCGCGGGGAGTAATGCTGTTAACTTAGCGAAATAAGTCATTAATACTATGGACCTAGCGTTTTGTTAAATATTTAATTGCGGTTTGTTACAAAACAATGTTGATTGGGGTGAATATATTTTAAAACCCCGGTAGGGGTTCAATGTGAATAGGAATAGTTAATAAAAAGGGAACAACAACCACGGAGTGGGTTGAATATGAAAGGACTTTAGTTCAACCCCGCCGGGGTTGGTTTAATTAATTTATAAACATTCTCTATTCACTTTCAATCCCTTCGGGATTTTATATCGAGAAAAAGTATAATTAAATAACCAAAAGGTTCATTACCAAATATTGTTTTTATTTATATGATCATGCTCAATCCGATTCTTAAGTTGACAGCATTGCGCGGGGAGAAGGGGGTAGGAGTTGAGTTCGGTTGGTTTAATCAAAATGATAATGTTAACTTAATTCACATAATATCATTGATTTAAAAATTCCTCCTTCGAACAAACTGAGAGAAGCTGCGCGGTAAACTGAAACCGTTTTATAGTATCAGAATTAATGACCAACGGAGAATTATTTTTATTTGGAACAATGGCAATTCCGAAAACGTTGAAATAATAGATTATCATTAAGGTGTAAGTATGAAAGAATTACCGAACATTCATCCGGGCGAAGTTTTAAGAGAAGAATTTTTAATTCCATTAAATATTTCCGCTTACAGGTTATCAAAAGATATTGGAATACCCCAAACTAGAATAAGTGAGATAGTAAAAGGGAACAGAAAGATAACTGCGGATACTGCCTTAAGATTGAGTAAATATTTTGGCAATTCACCGAAAATTCTGGCTAGGGCTGCAAGCTGATTTTGACATTGAAGAAGCTCGCAAAAGAAAAAAACCGAGCTTGACAAAATAGAAAAACAGATCCCGGTTACATAACTAAGCCAAGTTACTCTTGAAACAGTTTAACTGTCTTCATTTTATAATATTCTTAGCAATCTTTTACTACTTGTAGAAGTGATCATTAATTCTTAGAAGAATTCCAATTAATATTTTATAAGAATTGCTTAGTTGAATTATCTCGTTCTATAAAAATACAATGAGTCCAAATTTATGAAAAAACAAAAACTAGTAATAATCGGCGGTGGATTTGGCGGATTAACTCTCGCCAAAAAATTAAAAGGAACAAACTACGACATAAAAGCTAATCGATAAAAATGAATCACCATTTGTTTCAACCATTACTTTATCAAGTTGCAGCTGCCGCACTCTCTCCCGGTGATATTGCTGTGCCCATTCGAGCTGAATTCAACAAACAAAAAAATGTAGAAGTGATTCTCGGTGAAGTTGTAAACATTGATAAGGAAGCAAAGAAGGTTCATACAAAGGATGAAGAATTTGAATACGATAAACTTGTTGTAGCTATCGGGAACCGGCATTCATATTTCGGCAATGATCACTGGGAAAAATCAGCACCTGGATTAAAGACTTTGGCGGATGCGTTAAACATACGTGAAAAAATGCTGCTTTCCTTTGAAAAAGCCGAACGAGCGAAAACTCAGAAGGAAAGAGAAAAATATATGACGTTTGTTATCGTTGGCGGTGGTCCGACCGGTGTTGAAGTCGCAGGATCGTTTGCAGAAATAGCGAAGCAAACACTTCTGCAAGACTTTCGCAATATTGATACTTCGCACACACGAATTATACTTGTAGAAGGAATGGATAGAATTCTTCAAGCGTACGATCCCTCCTTAACAGATAAAGCAAAACATTCTTTAGAAAAATTGGGTGTTGAAGTTAGACTAAATTCAATGGTAAAGGATGTTAAGGAAAATGGTGTGCAAGTCGGTGAAGAATTCATTGAGACTTCGAATATTATCTGGGCTGCCGGTAATAAAGTTTCGCCATTGTTGGAAAAACTAAATACCAATTTGGATAAGGGTGGAAGAGTTAAAGTTGAGCATGATTGTACGTTGCCTGATAATCCGGAAATTTTTGTTATTGGTGATGCGGCTTTATTTATAGAAGATGATCAGCCGTTGCCGGGTATTGCACCGGTTGCAATGCAGCAGGGTAGATACGTTGCAAAAATTCTTAAGAATGATTTACCAAAGAATGAACGCCCTCCGTTTCATTACTTTGATAAAGGTAACCTTGCGACAATCGGGATGAGCAAAAGCAATTTTGGAAAATTGGTAAAATAAAAATTTCCGGCTTGTTTGCATGGCTCGTCTGGGCGCTTGTGCATATAGCTTTTTTAATCAACTTCAGAAAACGTTACCGCGTAATGACGGAGTGGATTTGGTATTACATAACTTTTAGGAATGGTATTAGGTTAATTACTAAACCTGACAGGGATTAAGAGAATCTCTATTTGAGAAGGTTACAATTCATGTTTCAGAAACGAATTTTTTTGGCATATCATCCAATGTTCAAAAAAGGCAGCTTCCCTCTCACTTCTCTGACTTTTTCCAAATCAATTTCCGCACTAGATAATCCTTCTTCATTCGGACACATTAAAACTTCCTCACCCATCGGATCGTAAATTGCACTACAGCCGTTATACTCATTAAAGGGGTCATTGCCTACTCTGTTAACTCCAATCATAAAGCATTGATTTTCAATCGCTCTTGCCTTCAATAAATGTTTCCAATGTTCAATTCTTTTAACCGGCCAGTTTGCAATGTTGATCATTACCTCGGTTTTTTCTTTGCCGTAAATTCTATAAAGTTCGGGAAATCTTAAGTCATAACAGACAGATAAACCAAACTGAATCTTATCAATCTTAGTTATCACAGTTTCTTTGATGAATCGTAACTACTTGTTCTCCTTTGCGTAACTAAACGGATGAATTTTTCTATAGCGTGCTCTTATCAAACCATTGCTGTCAAAGTGAACTAAAGAGTTATAAATTTTATCGTCATCCTTTTCAATTAACCCACAAAAAATATTTTTCTTCAATCGTTTCTGCTAATGAAATAAAATACTTTGTCCCGTGCTCCGTCTAACTCTTCCGAAAACTTTTCGGACTCCATAGTAAAACCGGTTAAAGTCATCTCCGGGAAAATGATAATATCTTCGTCACTCGCTTGTTTTTTAAGAATTGATTCTATCGCCGAAATATTTTCTTCGGTCTTTTCCCATTCGGGTGAGTATTGTAGTAATCCAATTTTCATAAAATTTCTCTTTTTGTTCCCAAGATACTAATTGATAAAATCGGTTTAAAATAAAATTGGCTGTAGTCCATTAAAAAATTATTAATGTTGCAAAAAAACTTTGCACTAAAAGTCATTATTTTCTACTTTGGATTTCTAAATAACTCAAATGAGAGTTTTCTTGTGAGATTTGAAAATCGCTTCTCAAAAATTAAACCCAAACGCTTCCACAGAAGAAGTAAAAAAGTTACTTTCTTCCTCACGCAAAAAGATTTTTACATTGCCGAGTTCGGTCAAAGAGATTGTAAAATTTTATTACAATCACATCTACAAAGAAAAACCGCCGCAGTATATTCCAAATAAAATTGACAATGTAACACAAACAAGTCTGTTTGGGTTGCTTCGCAATACAAGAAAAACAGCAGCGCTGATATTTGTCTCAACACTGCTTTTCTTTCTGCCGATTGATTTATTTTCACAAAGCAATAATCCTAAAACATATTAACGGGAAAAATAGAAAACACACAAGGCAAATTTTGGAATAATGTTTTAGTTGAGCTTTATGAAAACGAACAGCTTTTAGCAAGCGACCTAACAGAAAACGGAGAGTTTGTTTTTGAGAACATAGTTACATCAGTAAAAAATGATGAAGAAACGCCAACCGGATTTAAGCTTTATCAAAATTACCCAAATCCGTTTAACCCAAGTACAATAATAAAATTTGCAATAACGCCAAACGTGAAAAGTGAATACGTCAAACACAACGTTAATCGTGTATGACATTCTCGGAAGAGAAATAAAAACACTAATAAACCAACAGCTTCCTTCGGGTGAACATTCAGTAACTTGGAACGGAACAAACAACAACGGACAAGGTGTTAGCGCGGGAGTTTATTTTTATAGATTAATAATTGGCGATCCTTCGACTAGCTCAGGACAAGGTTTTGTACAAACAAAGAAAATGGTTTTAACCGATGGAGTATCAGCTCATTCCTCCGCATCAATCAACAAATCAACCAATCACAAGAAAATAATTCAATTAAACAATCATCTTCGGAGGGCTATTATTTAAGAATAACAGGCGACAGCTTATTAACAACAACCATCTCTAAATTAACCAATTTGGCAGGACATTTCATTCTTCGATATCGGAACTCTTACTGCTCCGGGTAAACCTATTGTAACCGGTTTTGTTTATGATCTCGAAGAAAAATATGATGAAAACAACAACCGAATAAAACCAATACCGGGTACTGGAAGGAAAGAAGGTATTCTTTGGTAGCAATACGGCTAACTTTACATTTACGGACAGCCAAGGCAGATTCTCCATACTAGCAGACACACTAAAAACAGACTCAATATTCGTAACAAACACAGAAGGAGACAGCACACACTACAACTGGAAAAGAACAAATAGAGTTACAACCAGACGAACAAGTTATAACTGCGTTTAATGATACAACAGGAATACCACTATTCAAACAATTCGTACGACCAGCTACGGAAGAGATTATTACAGTACATATTCGAAACAATAAGACCACAACGCACACACCCTGGAACAATTTGGGCAGGAACACTCTCAAGAGTTCAGAGATGAAGACTTGCCAATAAAAGTTTATTTGAATAGAGATAATGATATTACTGGTTGGTACCCTGACAGCGCACTAGTCGGATTAAAAGTATCCGAAAGTGGAAGATATCAATTCATAGAAACAAGTGATTCAAACCAAGCAATAGTCCCAGTAACATATCATGGAACGTTCTGGCCAGGAAGGAGGTTTAAATGTAATGGTGAATGGGATCAACATGGAGTTTACGTAACCAATTGGGAGATTGCAATAGCAGGGCCACCAAACAACGAAGAATTACCGAGAGGATTTGTCTCTCACCTGTTGTCGCATGAACAAATGCATCTGGCATACATGGGAGGAGACCACAGACGAACCAGATGATATGTTTAGAAGCCCATTAGTAAGATGGCAAGAAGGACAACCATTAAGATTAAACCCAATTGAAGCAAAAACAATCAAGTTAATCTATGACTACAGAAGAAACAGCAGAATACCGAGATTACTACAAATAAAATAAGAGTTTGGGTTGTTCTAATCATAATTGAATAACAAATTTATTTATCCCAATAAAAAATCATTTACTAAGCCCAAACATTGTCACAAATATTTACTATTTTTGTGACACAATCGGCGGCTGAATGAGCGAAAAAATAATTAAAAAAGTTGAGAAGAAAATAACCGGACTTCCTAAGGGAGAGATTGTATTTATTAAAGATTTTATCTCACTGGGTAATGAGGATGCGATTCGGCAATCATTAAAACGGCTGGTTGATAAAATAGAATTGTTCGTTTATCAACCGGTATTTACTATATTCCCAAGAAAGATAAAAAACTTGGCAATCTCTATCCTACGGCAGAGCAGATAGCAAGGGCAATTGCCAAAAGAGATGAGGCGAGAATTGTTCCCACCGGTTCTTTTGCTTTGTATAAGTTAGGTCTTACTTCTCAAGTACCGATGAATATTGTTTTCTTAACAGATGGCTCACCGAGAAGATAACCGTAGAAAAACAGAAAATACTCTTCAAAAAAACGACGCCAAAAAATTTATCGGTAAACCATTCATTGAGTAATTTGATTATCCAAAGTTTGCGTGAACTCGGTAAAGAAAATATTACAAAAGAGGTTGAGAAAAAATTAAAGAACATTATATCGGGAAGCGGTGATACTCAGACTATTAAAGAAAATATCTCTCATGCGCCGCAATGGATACGTAAAGTCGTAAGAGAACTGAATAGCAGATATAAATGACTAACTGGTTAACACTTAATAAAAAAGATCAAATTAATTTGTTTAATCAAGTTTCTTTTGAAAACCGGGCTTCCCCGTTTGCTATTGAAAAAGATGCATGGGTAACGTTGGTTTTAAGGATGCTTTTTGATTCTGAATTGAATCAACATATTGTATTTAAGGGAGGTACGTCTTTAAGCAAATGTTACAATTTAATTGAAAGATTTTCAGAGGATATTGATTTTTCAATCGATAAATCATATTTAGGTTTTGAAGAGAATTTATCCAAAGGAGAAATAAGAAAATTACGAAGGGCATACTCATCAATTTACAATTGAAATTCTGCCGGTACTCCTTGATAAAACAATTTGTATAAATACGGCATAGCTGAAAATCTTTATTCCTTAGAAGTACCGAATACAAAAATCTCCGACCAAGACCCGAAACCTTGTTCGTTAATTATAATTCTGTATTTGATACAGAAACTTATCTTGCATCGCATGTGCGGATAGAAATTGGAGCAAGATTTTTAATCGAACCCCTCGAAAAAGAAGAGTAAACTCTGTTATTGATACGGTTTATCCAAATAACAATTTTACAGAAAAACCGTTTTTCGTAAGAGCGGCAACGCCTACAAAAACTTTAATTGAAAAATTAATTCTACTGCATGAAGAATTCAAAAAGCCTGAAGAAAATATTAAACATATTAGGATGTCCCGCCATTTTTATGATATTTCAAAATTAATTGAGACAAAATATTTTGAAGCAGCAAAAAAAGATTCAGCTCTATTCAAACAAATTTGTTTACACCGCAAGCAATATTCACCCGTAAAACCAATCGGTATTGTTAATTACGCTAATTTAGATTTTGAAAATCTTGAGATAATACCACCGCCGCAGATACTGCGTAAATACCGCGATGATTACAACGAAATGCGGCAAAATATGATTTACGGTGAAAGTAAAAATTTTGATGACATAATTGAATTGATTCAAAACTATCTTTAGGAATCATTGTGCTGAATAAAGATCATAATAACAATAAAGTCGGAAAAACTCGTTATAATTCGTTTCTCTCCAATATATATTATGTTTTTTGAAAAAAGATTTATAATTTCGATTCGACAACAAGAGAAAATTGCAGAGATTAAATGCTCAATTATATTTGGCTTGCTTTACTCTTCTTAGGTATTGCAACTGCCCTCACAACTGATATAATAGACGAAAGTTCCAACAAGTATAAGAATGGTGAAGAAATTTTGTACTTATCCAGTCGGAAGATGAAATTGAGAAGAAGGATAAAGCTCAGCAAATTACACTTAAAATTACTCCGCAAGAATTTAATAAGATTTATGATGAAGACATTGAAGACACATTAACTCACTCCGCACAAATCTCTTACAATAAGAAGCAGCAAAATTATTCACTCTTTTTCGGGTCACAGAGAACACTCCTGCGATTTGGAAAGAGATGGCAAAAGTATCCGCTGATCAAGATGACCTATCCGGTAAATTGGTAGTTACCGGCGAATCGACAGGCTATATAGTCTTCGAAGACATCTCGTTTGCAAAAATGAAAGAAGTAACAAACGCCGCACTCGATTACGCCGGAACAGCAGTTAACATCGCTTTGGGCTTGATCGGGATAATGGCACTTTGGCTCGGCATAATGAAAATTGCGGAAGATGCGGGATTAATAAAAATTATTGCAAACGCAGTTAAACCGATAACAAGATTTTTATTCCCGAGCGTACCGCATGATCATCCTGCAATCGGTTCTATAATAATGAATATCTCCGCAAACATGCTCGGTTTAGGTAATGCTGCTAACTCTCGTTTGGCTTAAAGGCAATGGAACAGCTTGATGAGCTTAACGAGAATAAAGGAACCGCTACAAACGCAATGTGCATGTTCCTTGCGGTTAATACTGCCGGACTTACTTTAATTCCCGCAACTGCAATTGCAATTCGTGCTGCAGCCGGAAGCAGTGATCCAACTCTAATAATCGGCACTTCATTTTTTGGGGCACTCTGTGCTACAACGGTTGGAGTTATTTCGGCAAAAATTTTCGAAGCATTTTCAGCAAAGAATGTAAAATTCAAAGAGTGGTTGATAAAACGTAAAAATTCAATAATTGCTATAGGTATATTTATTCTTGCGATCGTTTTATTGAGCGTTACTAATTTGCTCAGTTCATTTTTTGCCTCACTCGATCCGGAAATATTTAAATCGGTAATTCAAGTCGTCTCAACGATCGCTATTCCGTTTATAATTATTTTGTTTGTAACGTTTGGCGCAGTAAAAAAATAAAAATATATGAAGTATTTGTCGAAGGCGCTAAAGAAGGCTTCCAGATAGCGGTTCGAATTATTCCTTACTTAGTTGCAATGCTTGTAGCTATTGGAATATTCAGAGCAGGCGGCGGAATGTTTTATTTGAGCGAGTTAGTAAGACCGGCAACCGATTGAATCGGGATGCCGCCAGAAGCGCTGCCAATGGCATTTATGAGACCGCTTTCCGGAAGCGGTGCGCTCGGAATTATGGCTGAGATTATGTCGGTACACGGAGCAGATTCTTTCATCGGTGTTTTAGTCTCAACAATTATGGGAAGCACGGAAACTACTTTTTATGTGATAGCAGTTTACTTTGGAGCAGTTAATATAAGCAGAACGAGATATGCCTTAACAGTCGGCTTGCTTGCTGACTTAGCCGGCATACTAGGTGCGTTATTCATTGTTAAATTTTTATTTAGTTAATCATTATGAAAATACTAATTACTAGAAAACTACCTGGCGAGATCGAAAAGAAATTAAAAAAGAGGGATTTACTGTAAGTACATTTAAAGAAGATAGACCAATCACTCATAAAGAATTGATTAAAAAAGGTAAAAATGCAGATGCGATTATCTCGCTATTAACGGATAAAATTGATAGTTCCGTAATTGATCAATTAAAAAAGTGTAAAGTAATTGCAAATTATGCAGTCGGTTATAACAACATTGATATTGAATATGCAAAATCAAAAGGAATTGTTGTAACAAACACACCTGATATACTTACTGATGCTACCGCTGATCTAGCAGTAAGTCTGGTGCTGGCTTGTGCTAGAAAAATTGTTGACGGTGAAAAATTTATGCGGTCAAAAAAGTTTAAAGGTTGGGAGCCGCAATTGTTTTTGGGAGTTGAGTTAAAAGGAAAAACAGTCGGAATCATCGGCGCCGGCAGAATAGGGCAAGCGACGGCAAAAAGATTAAAAGCATTCGGAACGGAGATCATTTATTACAGCAGAAAAGAAAAACCGGAATTTGAGATTGAAACCGGTGCAACAAAATCAACTTTAAATTCTTTGTTGAAGAATTCCGATATCATTTCCTTACACATTCCACTCACAAAAGAGACCGAAAATTTATTAAATGCAGACAAATTAAAATTACTTAAACCAAATGCCATTCTAATAAATACTGCTCGCGGCGAAGTGTTGGATGAAAAATATTTAATTAAAATGTTGAAGAAAAAGAAAATCCACTCTGCGGGGTTTGATGTTTACGAAGGCGAACCAAAAGTAAACAAAGAATTGCTCAAGTTAGATAATGTTGTGCTGCTTCCGCACCTCGGAAGTGCAACTACAGAAGCGCGCACAGAAATGGCTGAATTATGCGCTGAAAATGTTCACAGAGTTTTAAAGGAAAATCACCGAAAACTCCCGTGAATTAACCCAAATCACTTTGTTTCTAACCGGATTTATAAGTATTTTTTACCTTATTAAAAACAAAAATTTGCTTAATTATGAGAATAGGAATACCAAAAGAAACAGTACTTGAAGAAAAACGAGTTGCGCTGGCTCCGGCCGGAGTTGATGCTCTAGTTAAAGCGGGACATTCAGTCTTTATTCAAAGTGAAGCCGGAATTGACAGTCACTGTACTGACGAACAATACAGGGATGCCGGTGCAGATATTGTTTATAGTGTCGAGGAAGTTTATCAACGCGCAGAACTTATCGCAAAGATAGCGCCCCTCGCAGAAGCCGAAGCAAATATGCTGGAAGATGAGCAAATTGTTTTTTCATTTCTTCATCTTGCTGTTGGTAAAAAGAGGATCATTGAAACATTGTGCAAAAAGAAAATTACCGCAATTAGTTACGAGTTGATTGAAAAGAATCATAATCTTCCTGTACTTCAATCAATGAGCCAGATTGCCGGGCAATTAGCTGTTCAAGTTGGAGAAAGATACTTCTCTAGTGATCTTAATAATACACGCGGAATTTTGATGGGCGGAATTACCGGTGTGGCTCCGGCAGCCGTAGTAATACTTGGTGCCGGTGTAGTTGGTTTTAATGCTGCAAGAGCAGCTTTAAATCGCGGTGCACAAGTAATTGTTCTTGATAAAAATTTGGATCGGTTACGAAGAATGGAAGATTTACTATCCAAGAGAATTACAACGGTTTCAGCAAATCCCTACACTATTGCAAGAGGTTGTAAGTTTGCCGACTTGTTTATCGGAGCAGTAATGATCAAAGGGGAGAAAGCGCCTCATTTAGTAACCGAAGATATGGTGAAATCTATGAAGAAAGGTGCGGTTATTGTTGACGTTTCCATCGATCAAGGTGGTGTAGTTGAAACAAGCAGACCAACTACTTTATCGGACCCGACTTTTATTGAGCATGATGTAATTCACTACTGTGTGCCGAATATGCCTGCACTTGTTGCAAGGACTGCCAGTTATGGATTAACGAATGCATCACTTGAATATATAATGAAAATTGCAGATAATGGATTGACAAACGCGCTATTGAGTGACGATGGATTGTCACAAGGCGTATGTACTTTTAATGGCTATTGTTCAAACGAAACTTTAGCTGAAACATTTGGACTGGAGTATAGACGGCTCCACTTTTTTTCAACGAATTAAAATATGAAGATGGATATGACAATCGAAGAAACAAGAACAACAGAAGGGCGAAACCCAATTTGGCTTAGTAAATATAATTCCAAAATTATTAGTGCCGATGAAGCTGTAAAAGTTATAAAAAGCGGAGATAATGTAGCTGTTCAACCTGGTTGCGCCGCGCCGATGGAATTAATAAGAGCTTTGGTGAGAAGAAAAGACGAACTGGAAGATGTGAATATTTATCACATTCTTATAGTCGGCGATCTACCTTACGTTAAACCCGGAATGGAAAAGCACTTTAAGCATAAGGCCTTTTTCATGGGCGGTAACACGAGAAAAGCAATCAATGAAGGACGTGCAGAATTCATTCCAATATTTTTATCAGAAGTTACTCTTCTATTCAAAAAGGATTGCTTAAATCTGATGTTGCTTTAATTAATGTATCACCGCCGGATGAGCACGGATTTTGCAGTTACGGAATAGATGTGGGTAACATCAAAACTCCCGCAGAAAAATCTAAAATTGTAATTGCACAAATTAATGAAAACATGCCGCGCGGTTTAGGTAATAGTTTCATCCATATAAATAAAATTGATCACGTAGTTGAATATAGTGAACCCTTAATGGAGCTTCCTCAAATCGATCCAAACGCAACAAAAGAAGAACTCGATATCTACGATAAAATTGGCGGCTACATTGCTGATTTGATCGAAGACGGATCAACATTACAAATGGGAATCGGAGCTATTCCCGATGCCGTTATGAATCACCTTAAAAATAAAAATGATTTGGGCATTCATACGGAAATGTTCTCCGATGGATTGATAGACCTAGTTGAAATGGGTATCGTTAATGGAGAAAAGAAAACACTTCATCCCGGAAAAATTATTGCCGGTTTTGTTTTAGGGACAAAAAGATCATACAGATTTATAGATAACAATCCTATCTTCGAATTTCACCCGCAAGAGTATGTAAACGATCCATTTATAATTGCACAGAACGAAAAAATGGTTGCAATAAACGCTGCAATCGAGGTTGATTTAACCGGTCAAGTCTGTTCCGATTCAATCGGTACAAAATTTTACAGCGGTATCGGCGGACAGGTAGATTTTATTCGCGGTGCAACTCGCAGTGAAGGAGGCAAACCGATAATCGCGCTTCCGTCCTCGGCAAAAAATGGTACAATAAGTAGAATAGTTCCTACGCTTAAACCGGGTGCCGGAGTTGTAACTTCACGCGGTGATGTTCATTACGTTGTAACAGAATACGGAGCCGTAAATTTATATGGTAAAAGTGTACACGAAAGAGTAAGAGCTTTGATTGAAATTGCTCATCCTGATTACCGTGAAGAATTAACTCAATTCGCTAAGGAGACTTATAAGATTTAATGGTAGCAATTATCGGTGATATACATGGTTGTTATTACACGTTATTAGACCTTTACTCCAAAATCCGTGAAAAATATAACAAAATTCCTATTTACTCGGTCGGCGATCTTGTTGACCGGGGTAACTATAGTTATGATGTTGTTAAGTTTGTTTTAGAAGAAAAAATTCTTTTCACTCCCGGCAATCACGATTATATGTTTTATCACTTCTTCAAAGATCCGTCGAGTGTATTTGCACGTTCTTGGATTTTCAACGGAAGCGAAAAAACTTTGGAATCTTACGAAGAACATGAGGAAGCTCTCTTCAGCCATATTGATTCAATCAAGAAAGCTCCGCTCTATTATAACTTAGACGATTGTTTTATATCTCATGCAGGTATATCATCAATTTATCAAAATCATTTTGTAGATTCTCTAGATGATGACTTAACTGTTCTCAATGAACAAGTGTATAAAGATTTTAGATCCGACAGCGGTGTACTTTGGACTAGAGATGAATTGTTAAACTTGGGTAAATTACAAGTTGTCGGTCATACAAAGCATCAAGAAATTGTTTATGATGAATCATCAAACACCGTTTATATTGACACGGGGGCGTGTGTCGGAAATACATTGAGTGCGGTAATAGTTGAGCAAAATAATATTGAAGAGGTTATCTCTCAAAAAACTCATTTGAACGATATTATTTGAACTATCCCTAAATTTTTCACACTAAAGAAATAAATTGAATTTATAGCAGTAAATCAATAATTTTTCCGAGTCGATAAAACAAACTAAGGAGGCTGGATAGAGATAATTCTACTATAACTTTACCAGACAAAATTAGATAGGTTGAATATTCTACGGTATCTAAAATATCTCATTCAGAGTGGAATCAGAAAATTTTTGATTCCTATTTTTGTTTTTAGTCTAATATCGATAGTATCAGTTTTTTCGGATAGCGAAGGTAAGATTGTTAACCATAATAAACTGTGGTTAGATTCATTCCAACAAGCAATTCCCGGCGATACTACTTTAAATCAAGATTCCCTTAATCTAGGGGCGATGGATACGACTGCTATTCCGGCAGATTCTGCATCGCTATATCTCGCTGATTCTACATTAATTGCCGATTCTCTAAAACTTGATTCTCTCTCTATCGATTCATCCGCACGTTTGAAATACTTTAGAAAGCAATTAAAACCCAACTATATTTATAATTTATCAACTCCAAGACGTTCTAAGTTTTTTGCATATCCGTCGGTCAAAACTATACAGCGTACCGTGGAATTGGATTCAACCGGTCAATTCGTTTTGATAAAAGAAAAAACAGAGACCGGTGAGGAAAGGTTATTTATGAAAATGACTCTTTCCGAATACATCGATATGAAGTTGCGAGCACAAAGAAAAGAAGATTGGAACCGGCTTGGTTATTCTTACGAATACGACGACGGTAAAACAGATTTAAGCGATATCTTTTCCGATATAACAAATATTGAAATTCCATTACCGAGTACTTCATTTCTCAGTATTTTTGGGCCACCGAAAATTAGTTTAAGAATAAGCGGTGCAGTTGATATACGGGGTGCTTGGCGAAACGAAACAACCGAAGGTGTTACAGCTTCCGCACTCGGTAATACTAGAAACGAACCGGACTTCAAGCAGCAGGTGCAAATAAATGTTGCCGGTACTATAGGTGATAAATTGACAATTTCTGCCGATTGGAACACCGAAAGAACTTTTGAATATGAAAATCAGTTGAAGATTCATTACGAAGGTTATGATGATGAAATTGTTCAAAGCGTGGAAGCCGGAAACGTTTCACTCCAAACGGCTTCTTTGGTAGGCGGTAGTGAAGCGCTCTTTGGTATAAAAGCTTTGCTGCAGTTTGGTCCGTTTAGTCTTACTGCACTCGCATCTCAGAAAAAAGGTGAAGTTGAAGAAGTATCTGTTACCGGCGGATGGAAACGCAAGAGTTCACGGTTCGCGCTTATGAATATTCTAAAAATCACTACTTCCTTGATGAAGTATATGCAGATCCGGAACTTAACGTTTTCAATAATTATTTTGGTGAATCTACACCGATTGTTGATAACTCTCTGCGGGTAAAAGATATAGAAGTTTGGAAAACGACTACCGCAATTGTTGATCCGGCGAAAGAAAGAAAAGCAAATGCGTTCATCGATCTTCCTGACCGGAGAGCAGGAGGTGGTTATGAAGATGAATTCTTTGATATCACTCAAAATGAAGTCGCCGGGCGTTCGGTTATTAACGGTAGATTTGTCTTGCTCGAAGAAGGATTAGATTATACTCTTCATGCAGAAACCGGTTTCATAAGTTTTCGATCACAAGTGCAAAAAGAAGATGCAATAGCGGTCGCATATCAGAGTAGAAAACGCTCCCGGTGCTGATGATGATTTGTATTACGGACAACTTTTAAACGAAGTAAATGAAAGTGATACATCATCGGTAATTATTCTTAAACTGGTTAAACCGAAAAACCTTCAACCGGGTGGAGATTTTGAAACAGCTTGGAGTTTGCAGCTTAAAAATATTTATCCAATCGGTGGTCGCGATATAAAGAAAGAAGGATTCGAATTACAGATTAAATACCAAGAAGATACCGGCGATCCCGTATCTGATTTTGAAGGTATTCCTTATATCGAATTATTTGGATTAGATAAACAGAATGCAGATGGTTCTAGAAATCAACCTGACGGTGCATTTGATTACAGATCAAACTATACAATATTTCCGCAAACCGGTGAAATTGTATTCCCGACGTTGCAGCCGTTCGGTGAGCAATTTCCTGATGATTTACCCGAAGACCGAAGGTACCAGGAAGTTTATGATGAACAGGTAACTTTTGCTCAACAGGAAAAAGCAAAAGATAGATTTACTATTACCGGTGAATATTCCGCATCTGTTTCTTCAACTTTTAATATCGGGTTTAACATAGTTGAAAATTCAGTCGAGGTTTTCTTAGGCGGTAGAAAATTAAATCCCGGTACAGACTATATGGTTGATTACAACATCGGGCAAGTGACCATTATTAATGATGATGCGCTTGTTCCCGGTGCAGACTTAAGAATCACTTATGAGCAAAACGATCTTTTCCAACTTGCTTCAAAAACTCTGCTGGGCTTAAGAGGTATTTATGAATTTGATAAACAATCACACATCGGGTTTTCATTCCTAAATCTCAACCAACAAACACTAAGTGATAAAGTCCGAATCGGTGAAGAACCCTTAAACAATACAATTTACGGTATTGATCTTAAAACACAATTTGATCTTCCGTTTATAACTAGTGGTTTGGATAATTTAATTTCCACCAGTGAAATGTCTACAATTGATGTTAATGCCGAGTATGCTTACATCAACCCTGAGCCAAATACAAAAACAAGTACCATCAATAGTGATGAAGATAAAAGCATCGCTTACATTGATGATTTTGAAGGTTCAAAACGGATAATTCCGATTGGAAATAATTACGGGCAATGGAAAGATTTAAGCCCGCCTGTGCAAAATCAATATCTTACAGGTATAGCGAGCACACCTGATGAAATTAAGAATTTTAAAGCATTTTCGTATTGGTATAATCTAATTCCGGCAGTGGATGATGTAAATGATATATGGCCGGAAAGGCAAGCATCGCGAGATAATCAAAAAGTTACCGTACTCGATTTTGTTTTTGAACCCGAGGAACAAGGAAGAAACAACTGGGAACCTACTCTGGACGATCCGCTGCTCAATTACGGGGGGTTGATGAAAGGTCTCTCGTCAACCGCAAGTAATTTGGTTGAGGAGAATATTGAGTTTATTGAATTTTGGCTCCAGATACCCGAAGCGCCCGAGGATGCAATGTTGAATATTGATCTGGGACAAATAAGTGAAGACGTTATTGTAAATGGGAACCTTGATTCTGAAGATAAAAATCAAAATGACTTGATCGATGAAGGTGAAGATTTAGGTGTAGATGGTTTAGCCGATCAAGATGAACCCGGTTACGATCCGGCTTCAAATCCCGATCCAAGTCGAGATAACTTTTCTTTTTCACAAGGTGCAGGCGATTATAGATTTATCAACGGAACTGAAGGTAACGCGGAGTTAACAGATGTCGGTCGCTTACCGGATACAGAAGATTTGAACAGGAACTTAACTCTAGATAGAATTAACAGTTTCTTTAGATATACTGTCCCGCTTGATACAGTACGGGAAAACAATCAGTTCATACAAGGCGGCGGTGGTGAAAATGCGGGCTGGTATCTTTTCAGAGTCCCGGTTAGAGAATTTACCAAAGAAATCGGAAATCCGAGTTTAACACTAGTCGAGACTATCAGAATTTGGGTCGGTGGAGTTAGCCAACCTGTTCACTTAAGATTTGCCGAAATGAATCTCGTTGGCAACCAATGGAGAAAAGTTTTGGACGAACCGCGGGTTACAGAAGATGATAAGGTTCTGGAAGTAACAACAATTAGTATCGAGGAAAATCCTGAATATAATTCCCCACCCGGAGTTGAACGAGAGCGAGATAGAAGCCAGCCGGATGAAGAAGTTTTTAAGAATGAACAATCCCTTAATTTGATTTTACGCAACTTAGAAGATGGTGACCGAAGAGAGATCGTAAAATATCTTTACAAACCGCTCGATCTTTTCAATTACCGTGAAATGAAAATGTTTTTACACGGTGATCTTTTCGATGCACGCGGTTCGGTTTCATATTATAAAGATGAAAAAACCTACTCTGCGGAAATCTATTTCAAATTCGGTTCCGATACATCAAATTATTATGAATACAGGCAGCCGGTAAGACGAGGTTGGAACGAAGTAGGAATGATGTTCTCGGAATTAACGGCTATTAAAGAACAACGGGAATTTGAATCGGAAGTTTTCCGGCAATATTTGGAAGGTGAAGAAGGAGCATCATACGCAGTAAAAGGAAGTCCTTCACTTACTCGTGTTTCCTTTTTTATAATTGGTATTGAAAATCCGAGATATGCAGAGGATGGAACTAGACCGGAGAATTTCGGTGAGCCGGTTTCCGGAAGCGTTTGGATAAATGAGTTAAGAGTTCTTGATGCAGAAGATACGCCCGGCTGGGCTTATACTGCCTCTACAAAATTAAAGTTTGCTGACTTAATGACGATCGATCTGAACACCCGACAAACAAATCCTTATTTCCATAAACTAGCTGATAGATTTGGAAGTCGTATTGATGAGAGAAGCTGGGGTATTAACGTAAATTTTGATGTGCTGAAATTAATTCCTGTGAACCTTCAAGGCAGCAACCTAAAAATAAATTACTCAAGAAGAGAATCTGTTTCAAAACCGCTTTATTTGCCGGGTACTGATGTAAACGTCGAAACCGCAGCAGAGCAAAGAAGACTACAATTAATAGATCAAGGATTCAGTGAAGAAGCCGCTCAAGCAGAAGCTGATCGTATGATCTTTGAAACACAATCTGTAAGCGTGACAGATACATGGTCGCTCTCAAATATTAAGTTTTTTATCCCGACCGATGCATGGTACATAGAAGAAACAATTAACAATTTGAGTTTCGGATTTAATTATAACATTACCGAAAGCAGAAACTCCACAACACTCAAAAACGAAAGGTGGGTGTGGAATGCAAACGCAAATTATAATCTTGAATTTCAGTAGAGAATTTCTTTAAGCCGGTTGATATCCCCGTCATCGGTGATGTGTTGGGAATTTTTGAAGATTACAAAGATGTGAAAAGTTTACTTCAGTCCACAAAAATTTGATGCATCATTTACCGCATCTAGAAATCGTTCTTTTAATTTAACTCGTACAGAAAATTCAGAACCTAAAATACAGAGAGATTTTACCACTACACGTAAGTTTGGATTTAACTGGACGATCACAGAAGGCGGTGCATTAAATCTTGGATTAAATTTACTCCGCAAATTTCCAATCATCTCTAACCGATTTGTTAACTCGTCAAATTGGTATTGACGAAAACGAAAATCCAATTGAGATTGAAAGAAGCGAGAGCGAAATTTGGAACGAAATTTTTAGCGGAGTTCTCTTCGGAACCGATTATGATTTTAAGCAAACTTTCGATATAACAACAAAACCAACTCTGCCTTCCTTTTGGAACTTAAATAACAACTTTAATATTTCACTCGGTTATTCGGTATCGTATAACTGGAGCAATAATTTTACTCAACCAATTGTTGGCCGATCTGCCGGTTGGTCAAATCGAATAAATGCGGGAATTAATATTCGATGGAAGTCATTGTTCGATCCTTTATTTAAAGAAGCAGTATCAGATGATCCGGGTCAACGCGGCGGTGGAAGAACCGGCGGTAGAGGCGGCAGAGGAACCGCAAGAAATACTCAGCGTGAACGAGATGTTGATCAAGAAATTGCTCAAGCCGATACAGCCAGTAACGGACAAACCGGTGAAGAACAATTAGAAGATGATGATTCACCATCTACTATCTCGGTTGGTTTCTCCTACTTGAAAGCGGCAATTCAATATGTCTTTTTTGATTACGATCAAATCAGATTTAACTTTTCGCAGACTAATTCATTTTCGAGTTCCGGGTTAGCAGGCGAAGGAACAGGATTTAATAATTTCTGGGGTTTCTCGGAAAGCTATGCAAAAGGTCCAACCCGCGGTTTTATGTTGGGCTTTTCGTATGACGCCGGACCAAGAGCGCCTAATGGAAACTTGAGAGATAATTTTGCTCAAAAAAATAACTTTGATTTTTCAACTTCACGACCCCTTTGGGAAGGTGCAAAGATCGATATAAACTGGAAAGTTGGCTGGGGAATAAACAAGAGTACAACGATTGAAACCGATGAAGACGGTACAGTGATGATAACTAATATCAACTCAAGCGGTACCCTCGACAGAACATTTTTAAGTGTCCCAAGTTTCCTCTTTTTCGATTTCTTCGATAACGGAATCGGAAAAGTTGCCTCACTCTATAATCCCAATGCAGATAATCCGAATGAAAATCTAAGTAATGCATTTGTTGAAGGGTTTGAAACATTTCCATGGTTGGCTAAAGTTCCATTGCTGAAGGAAGTTATGAAATATCTGCCTAGACCAAACTGGAATATAACTTGGAGCGGTCTGGAGAAAATTTCTTTCTTAAAAGATATTGCACAAAGAGTCCAGCTTCGTCATGCTTACACTTCGAAGTATACAGAAGGATGGAAAATTGATCCGGATGGTGATAAACAAATACAAACACAAAAAATATCTTATGGATTCAGCCCGCTGCTTGGTATCAGTTTAACATTGCCGGAAATGTTTGGTGGCAACATGACCGGATCAATTCAGTATAACACAATGTCTAACTATGATCTGGGAACCACTTCAAGAAATATCACAGAAGGGTTCAGTAAAGATATATCATTTACAGCAAGTTATTCTAAATCCGGTTTTGAAATTCCTTTGTTCGGATTATCGCTTCAAAAACGATATCGAAATTTCACTATCTTATACAACAAGTGAAAATTCAACTGTTATATACGAGATGGATGATTACAACGAAGAAGGTACACCTCAAGACGGAACAACGAGAACAAGTATCGAACCGAGAATAAAATATGTGATGAGTTCAAGAGTTACACTTTCTCTATTTTTTAAACGTACAACAGTTGAACCGAAAGGTGCCGCTAGAATTCCACCGACAACGACAAACGAAGCGGGTTTGGAAGTACACATTACCATTCAATAAATAATAGATAGGATGTACTATGTCGAATAAGAAGATTTTATGGGTAGATGATGAGATAGAATTATTAAAATCTCATGTAATTTTTCTAACCGAGAAAGGTTACAATGTTGAAACGGTTACAAACGGTGAAGATGCAATAAACGAAGTTTTGAACACCAAATACGATTTAATTTTTTTAGATGAAATGATGCCGGGTAAAGGCGGCCTCGAAACTCTCGCAGAAATAAAAACTATCGAACCTCATATTCCGGTTGTGATGGTTACAAAAAGTGAAGAAGAAAGTTTAATGCACGATGCGATAGGCAGTAAAATTAGCGATTATTTGATTAAGCCGGTTATCCCATCTCAAATTTTACTTGTTTGCAAAAAAATATTTGATAAACAAAAAATTTCCGGCGAGTATATTGCTCGTGATTACTTGCAGGACTTCAGCCAAATATCCCAGCAGCTGCTTGAAAATCCGGATCATAAACAATGGATAGAAATATATAAACGTCTAGTAAATTATGAACTCGAACTAGATTCTCATCCCGAAGTCAATCTTCGTCAAACATTAAACGACCAGAAAAAAGAATGCAATCAAGAATTTTGTAAATATGTTGAAAAAAATTATAAACAATGGATCAACGATACCGAAAGTGAAAATTCACCAAAATTAACAACCCGGATTGTAAAAGATTATATTTTTCCTGTGTTAGAAAATTCGGAAGGTCCGGTATTCCTGTTCGTCCTTGATTGTTTGCGGTTAGATCAATGGAGAGTAATGGAACCTCTATTACTCAATATGTTTAACATAAAAACCGATTATTACTATTCAATACTTCCGACAGCTACACCGTATGCAAGAAATTCTCTTTTCAGCGGTTTATTCCCTTCGGAAATTGAACAACATTATCCTGAGCTTTGGAGCAGCGGCGGAGACGATGAAAGAAGTCAAAATAAATATGAAAAAGAACTGCTTCAACATCTGTTGAATAGAAATCAAGTGAAGTTAAAAAACGATTTGAAGTATATGAAAATTATTGATCCTGAAGTCGGTAGATCGTTTGAACAAAATATATCGTCTCATCATAAAACAAACTTTATGGCGGTGGTTGTTAACTTTTTGGATATGATTGCTCACGGTAGATCCGACTCGGATATTCTAAAGGAAATTGCACCTGAAGAATCTGCTTATCGATCTTTAACAAATAGTTGGTTTAAACGTTCTTCGTTATTAGCAACCTTTCAAAATATTGCAAAGATGAAGAATGCAAAAGTAATTCTAACAACTGACCACGGCAGCATCCGTTCGCTTCGCGGTGCAAAAGTTCTGGGCGATAGACATGCTTCAACAAGTTTGAGATTCAAGTTTGGAAGAAATCTAAAAGTTGATGAAAAACATGCGTTCTACGTAAAAAATCCGGTTGAATATAAACTGCCGACACGGAGTCTAACAGTCAGCTATATTTTTGCAAAAGAAGATTATTATTTTGTTTATCCAACTGACTACCACAAGTATTTGAGTCACTACAAAGATACTTTTCAACATGGTGGAATATCGATGGAAGAAATGATTTTACCGATAGTAACGATGGAAAGTAAATAAGTTGAAATTTCCGTTTGAAATAGTTGTTGGAAGTGAAGACAGAAACTAAGTCCGTTGCACATGAGTTTGTCAGCGGAATTAAACAGTTGGTGATATAATTTTACTGAAAGGAAACCTCGGTAGCGGGAAGACTTTTTTTGTTAAATCTATTTGCAATGCTTTTGATATCACAGCGGCATCAAGCCCAAGTTTTGCAATTGTAAATGAGTATAGTGGAAAAATTAATATAAATCATTTTGATTTTTACAGAATTAAAAAAGTTGAAGAACTTTATGATCTTGGCTTCGATGAGTATATTAACGACGAATCAAAAATAAATATAATCGAATGGGCTGATTTATTTCACGAGATACTCCCATCAAAGAATTACGAAGTGAAAATTGAGGACTTAACAAATTCGAAAAGAAAGATTACAATAATCAAAAATGAATGAAATGCTTCCCATATTGGCAATAGAAACCAGCGATGATCTTTGCAGCGCTGCTGTTATGATAGATGAGAACAAATTTGCCGAGCAAAACGTAAAAGCAAAGCATGTTCATTCGGAAAAACTTGTTGTAATGATCGAATCGGTTGTTAAATCGGTTGACTTACAAATTAGTGATTTAAATACAATCGCGGTTTCCGAAGGTCCCGGTTCTTTTACGGGCTTAAGAATCGGGATGGCTGCGGCTAAAGGTTTGGCTTCCGGTGCAGAACTATCGATTGCTCCGGTACCAACTTTTGATGTCCTGGCGTATAAGATCGCTTCCTATATTCCTTCCGGTACGGAGTTTTTAGTAATAAAAAAAGCAAACCGTGATGAAATTTATTTTTCTAAGTATATGAAAGAAAGAACTCCATTAAAAACTTAGTCCCAATATCGCTTTTATTCAAAAATGAAGTAGATCAATATTTGGAGCAAAATGTCCTGGTCTTCAGCAATGTAGATGAGTTACGTTCAAATTATGACTTAACAATTCCCAATGCTATAGATGTTGCCCGTTGGACTTATAAATTTGGGAAAGATTTAGTAACTTCCGATTATGATTTGACTCAACCAAAGTATTTGAAAAAATTTGTTGTAAAGGAGAGAAAAAAATGATTCGAACAATTAATCAACTTTTGGCTTTGCTGGTATCTATTAGGCATAAGTTTAGCTGCACAACCCCAAATTACTTTTGATGAAGAATCTTACGATTTTGGAAATATTAGACATGGTGATGTTGTAACTCACCACTTTGTTATTAGAAATAATGGTAACGAAGATTTACAAATTGAACGCGTAAGAGCATCATGTGGCTGCACAGCCGCTGCACCTGAAAAAGATGTTTTAACACCGGGAGATTCTACCACGGTAAAAGTCACTTTTGATTCGAACGGAAGAAAAGGTGTTCAGAAAAAATATGTTTACGTTTTCAGCAACGATCCGAATAGAAAACAAGTAAGATTATCTTTTACAACTAAAATATTATTACCAGACGAACTTGATGCAAAAAAAGTTGAAAAACCCGCCCCTCAAATTGCCGTAAGTAAAAAGTATATCGATTATGGTGATTTGAATATTGGAGAAACAAAAAATGTAGAATTAAATGTCTTGAATAGAGGAAAAGGTGATCTCGTTATAAAAGATATTCAAACAACTTGCGACTGTATTAAAACAAATTTGAGTAAAAGAAAACTAGTGCAAGGTGAAATAGCGTTTTTAAATATTCAAATTACCGGCGAGAGCAATTTAGGAAAACTTACTCGTACAGTTTCATTAGTCACTAATGACTCTCATAATGCCGAAGCGGTTATCACAATTCACGCAAATATAGTTAAAGGAGAAGATTCTTAATGGGATGGTTTAAGCGATCTAAAGAAAATATTTCCCCCGAAAGTATAAAGCTTGATATGCCTGACGGACAATGGGTAAAATGTGATAATTGTAGTGAGATCATCCACAATAAACAGTTAGAGTTAAATCTCTGGGTTTGTCTTAAATGCGATCATCATTTTAGAATAGGCAGTCAAGAATATTCAGAAATTCTTTTTGACAAGGGAACGTTCCGTGAAGCAGATAAAAAGATGAAATCGGGTGATCCTTTAGAATTTGAAGACACTAAAAAATATAATGAAAGAATTAATGCGACCATTAAAAAAAGTAATTTAATGGATGCCGTTAAAACCGGAACCGGTAAAGTTCATGGCAAAAAAATCTCTTTTGCTTGCATGGACTTTAGGTTTATTGGCGGAAGTATGGGTGCAGTAGTTGGAGAAAAAATAGCCCGTGCTATCGATCGAGCTTATCAACAAAAAATTCCTCTTGTAATTATTAGCCAGAGCGGCGGTGCAAGGATGATGGAAGGTGCCTTTTCTTTAATGCAGATGGCTAAAACCAGCGCAAGATTAGCGCGATTATCCGATGCAAACATTCCCTACATTTCTGTTTTAACAGACCCGACTACCGGTGGGGTTACTGCTAGTTATTCTATGTTAGGCGATATAAATATTGCCGAACCAAACGCTTTGATTGGGTTTGCAGGTCCCCGAGTTATTAAGCAGACAATCGGAAAAGATTTACCTAAAGGTTTTCAACGCTCAGAGTTTTTGCAAGAAAAGGGATTCTTAGATTTTATAGTTCACAGAAAAGACCTGAAAGAAAAACTTTCTCTTTTAATTGATTATCTGTCCAACGAAAAGTGAAAATATTAATGAAACATGAGTGATAAGAATTAATTTTTTCGCTTAAATTTCTTTGCCATTTTTTCAAGCACATCAACCGTGTAATTAACTTCTTCTTTTGTGTTTTGATAGCTGAACGAAAATCTTATAGTCCCGTTGGCGTCTTCCTTGGATCTTCCCATACTCATTATTACATGCGATGGTTTCAACGTACCGGAAGTGCATGCTGCTCCATTTGATGCGGCTATTCCATTAATATCTAAAAACATTAACATTGCTTCGGAATCGTTATTATAAATTTTCGAGTTAAACGTTATACTCAAAACATATGGGAAAGAATTTTCTTCACAATTAATTTCAACACCTTCGATCGCTGCTTCTTTTAAACTCTTTATAAAATAACTTCTTAACTCAGAAACTTTTTTAAAATTTGTTTCTGATTCGCTTTCTGCAATTTTAATTGCCTCGGCTAAACCAATAATTCCCGCGGCAAATTCAGTTCCGCCTCGTCTGTTTCGTTCCTGTGAACCACCGAAGATCATTGGAGAAAGCGGAGTCCCGGATTTTGCATAAACCAATCCAACTCCTTTTGGTCCATGAAATTTATGAGCAGACGCTGACAAAGCATCAACTCCCAACTCGTTTACGTCAATTTTTATTTTTCCGAAACTTTGAACAGCATCCGTGTGAAAAAAGGCGTTATTTTTTTTAACAATCTCTGAAATTTCTTCTAATTTATTTTGAGTGCCGGTTTCATTGTTTATATGAATAACTGAAACTAATGAAGTATTGTTATCAAGTGCTGATTTTAAATCATCGAGTTTAAGACTCGAGTCGTTATCGACGCTTAGTATATTCGATTTGAATCCTTCATCCGATAGCTTTTCAAATGCTTCAAGTACGCATGTATGTTCTGCCGCAGTAGTTAAAAGATTATCTCTTTTATCCTCTTGATAGACGGTTTCCGCAATTCCAAATACCGGAAAATTATTTGCCTCGGTACCGTTGCTTACAAAATAAATTTCACTTGGATTTGCATTGATATAATTTGCCGCAATTTCTCTTGCATCTTCAATTGCCACGCGTACTTTTCTTCCAAAGGAATGAATTGAGGAAGGATTCCCATATTCCTCTTTCAAATAGGGGACCATGCTTTCAAATACTTTAGGGTGAACTTTGGTTGTAGCTGCGTTATCAAAATATACTTTCACAATCTTTACCCGTTAAGACTTACATCGCCAAAATGAATTCGTTCTGATTTATTATTGGCTGATTTGAGAATTAAAAAACCATCTTGATCGATGTCCTCAAAAATTCCAAACTTACTCTCTTTGTCGCTGCTTATTTTAATTTTTTCTCCGATCATTTTACATCTATCTTTCCAATCGTCAATTACTTGTTGCGGGTCTGTTTCTATTATATTTATAACTTCTTCAAACGTATTAATTACCTCGCTTAATAACCTTTCTCTACTCACGATCGAATTGAATTCTCTCCGGATCGAAGTCGGTTCAATTAAAAATCTGCCAGGAAAATTACTTTGATTAACGTTGATTCCAACTCCTATAACTACCCGGTCAAGTTCCGTGTTCCGGGAAGTTGACTCCAATAAAATTCCGGAAATCTTTTTACCGTCAATCAAAACATCATTAGGCCATTTTAATACCGTATTCAATTGATATAAGTTAGAGATAGCTTGAGATACCGCTAGGGAAGAACCTAGATTAATAATGTTTATTTTTTTCGGATCAACATTTCTCAATAAAATTGAGAATGTTAAGTTTTTATCTGGTGCACTTAACCATTCTCGCTGTAACCTTCCGCGACCCTTTTTTTGTTCTTCTGCGAGAACAACTGTTCCGTCTTCATCAAACTCTTTGCTGTTCAATAAAAAAGAATTTGTTGAATCAACTTCTAAAATGTAAACAAATCTTTTCGCAATTCTTTCAGTATCCAATTTTATATCAAATTCTTCGATATTGAATTTCGGATTATCCATGAAATCTCCTTTATGTAAAAATGACAGACATTTTTTTTAGTCTGCAAAAATGCTATAATACTTGCCAATATGACTATTTTGCTAAGTCAACCCGTGAATTCTAACTTATTGTAAAACAACAACTTACAGAAAATCATTTAATGGCACGCTCATTGTAACTGTAGTAACAAAAAGTAATGATGTCATATTTACGTTTATGCTAGATCACTATTTTGATGGCACTCAAAATTACTACAATTTATGTAAATGCGAAATTGAATTTAGAAAATCATAATAAATTAAAAAGGAGTGAGAAATTATGGGTAAAATTATTGGAATTGATTTAGGGACTACAAACAGCTGCGTTGCCGTGATGGAAGGTAACGAGCCGGTTGTAATTCCGAATTCAGAAGGTGGAAGAACAACCCCTTCTGTTGTGGGATTTACTAAAGGCGGCGATAGATTAGTCGGTCAACCGGCAAAACGCCAAGCAGTAACTAACCCTCATAATACAGTTTTTTCTATAAAACGTTTTATGGGTAGAAGAATTGATGAAGTCGGCAACGAAATTGAGGAAGTACCTTACAAAGTTGTTGAAGGCGATAACAAAACAGCTCGTGTACAAATTGATGATAGAAAATATTCTCCACCCGAAATTTCTGCAATGATTTTGCAGAAGATGAAAAAAACCGCTGAAGATTATCTCGGTCAAGAAGTTACCGAAGCAGTTATTACTGTACCGGCGTACTTTAATGATTCACAACGTCAAGCGACAAAAGATGCCGGAGAGATTGCCGGTCTAACTGTTAAACGAATTATTAACGAGCCGACTGCCGCAGCATTATCATATGGTTTGGATAAGAAAACAAAAGAACAAACTGTTGCCGTTTATGACTTAGGCGGCGGTACTTTTGATATTTCAATTCTTCAGTTAGGCGATGGTGTATTCGAAGTAAAATCTACTAATGGAGATACACACTTAGGCGGCGATGACTTTGATCAAAGATTAATCAACTATCTAGCTGATGAATTCAAAAACCAAGAAGGTATTGATCTTCGAAAAGATCCTATGGCGCTTCAGAGATTAAAAGAAGCTGCAGAAAAAGCTAAAATTGAATTATCATCTTCAACATCAACCGATGTTAATCTTCCGTTTATTACAGCAACACAAGACGGACCTAAGCATTTGAATATCAATTTGAGCCGCTCGAAATTTGAGCAGCTGGTTGATGACTTAATTGATAAAACTACTGGTCCTTGTGAAGCTGCACTTGAAAGATGCCGGAGTATCCGCATCTCAAGTTGATGAAGTGATTTTGGTCGGTGGTTCAACAAGAATACCGAAAGTTCAAGAGTTAGTTAAAAAGATATTCGGTAAAGAACCTCACAAAGGTGTAAATCCTGATGAAGTTGTTGCAATTGGTGCGGCAATTCAAGGAGGCGTTCTTGCCGGCGATGTTAAAGATGTATTGCTTCTTGATGTTACACCACTTTCACTCGGTATCGAAACACTTGGCGGCGTGATGACTAAATTGATTGAAGCAAATACAACGATCCCGACTAGAAAGAGCGAAGTCTTCTCTACAGCTTCTGATAGTCAGCCGTCTGTCGAGATTCATGTTTTACAAGGTGAACGTTCGATGGCTTCAGATAACAGAACTCTGGGCAGATTTCACTTAGACGGAATTCCGCCTGCACCGAGAGGAGTTCCTCAAATTGAAGTAATATTTGATATTGACTCCAACGGTATCTTAAATGTATCTGCAAAAGATAAAGCAACCGGTAAAGAACAAAGTATCAGAATTACTTCTTCAAGCGGATTGAATGAAAGTGAAATCGAAAAGATGAAACAAGATGCAAAAGAACATGCCGCTGAAGATAAAAAGAAAAAAGAAGCAATCGATACTAAGAACCAAGCAGATAACTTAGTCTTCCAAACTAAAAAACAAATGGACGAACTTGGTGATAAGTTAGGCGCCGATGACAAAGCTAAATTAGAAACGGAAATCAAAAATGTTGAAGATGCTATTGGTACTGATGACGGCGAAAAAATAAAGGCGGCGTCAGATAAATTAACGCAAGTATGGAGCGAAATTTCTCAGAAGATCTACCAGCAGCAAGGTGGTCCTCAGCCTGGCGCAGAACAAGGCGGTGAACAACAAGGTCAACCAGGCGACGGACAACAATCCGGTGAACAGAAATCAGAAGAAGGCGATGTAGAGGATGCTTCGTATGAAGTGATGGACGACGATGAAAAGAAAGATGATAAATAAACTTTGACATCAGATGTAATTGGCCTACTCTTTTGTCAATTTGAGCCCTCTCTTTTTGAGAGGGCTTTTTTGTATATTTCAGAATTATGAAGCGCCTTATTTTTATAATTCCACTTCTTGTACTTTCATTGCTTTTTGTTGCAAAAGAGTCATTTGAAAGTAACGGAACCGATAAAATAATTTCTTATCAAACGAAAAACAATCAACAACAAACCGAAAATCATGACCAACGATTAACATCAGATTATTTCA
Source organism: Melioribacteraceae bacterium (assembly GCA_034521465.1). Taxonomy (GTDB): domain Bacteria; phylum Bacteroidota; class Ignavibacteria; order Ignavibacteriales; family Melioribacteraceae; genus SURF-28. The sequence continues at coordinate 692,860 of JAXHMN010000011.1, forward strand.
TCAGTGTTGATTTTCAACCCAATCAAAAATTGCTGAAAGTTAATCAGAAAGTCATTTGGCGGAATTTGACTGATTCCTCAACTAATGAATTACATTTACATCTCTATCCAAACGCTCTGGCAAACAATAAAACAGAATATTCAAAACGATTCGAATTAACCGAAGATTCTCAAACAAAAATTAATTTTGATTTAGTTGAGGTTGACAATGAGGCGAAAGAACTAATTTATTTTCAACCGGAGATAGAAAATCCTTTTGACAGTACGGTTGCAAAAATCGAATTAAGCAATCCATTAAATCCGGGTGATTCGGTCGAAATAAAATTTGAATATGAACTAAAAATTCCTCGCTCAATTGCACGCTTTGGTTATGCTTCCGGCAGAGAGTTTTATTTTATTGCGCAATGGTTCCCAAAACCCGGTGTGTTTAAAACGGTAAGTGGGTTTGTAGCCAATACCATTTGAACACAGAGTTTTATTCTGATTTTTCTAATTACGAAGTTTCAATTGCCCTACCGGATGAATATATGATTGGAGCTACAGGAACTATAGTAAATGAAAAACAAAATGAAACAAGAAAATCAGTTACATTCAAAGCAAGTAATGTAATTGATTTTGCTTGGACTGCCTCGACTGAGTTTGAGAGATATGTTAAATCTTATAAATCTATCGTCGGCAAGGAAATCGAAATTGAGTTTTTAATTCAACCGGAGAATGATGAGATAATTGATAGAAAATTTTCTGCTGCATTTAACGCAATAGAATTTCTTGAAAAGAATATTGGAGAATTCCCCTATTCCAAGCTGACATTAGTCGATGCTCCGAGAACTTCACATGTTGGGGGTATGGAATATCCACAGATAATAACTTACTATACTCCGCTTTACACACCGATCGAGGCACAACGTCCGGAATCAACCGTTATTCATGAAATAGTTCATCAATATTTTTATGCCGCTCTAAGCAGCAACGAAGTTTATGAGGCATGGCTGGATGAAGGAGTTACAACATATCTTGAAGAAAAAATTTTAGATGAATATTACGATAAGCCGGAATTGATGTTTCGATTTATAGATTACTACCCAATCTTGGGAATTCAATTTTTACAATTTTATGAAATTCCCATAATATACACTCTCCGCTCATTGAAGTATGAGCAGTATGCTTATAGTCTCAATAGATATTATATGAATAATGACTTAGGAAAAATTGTCGATACAAGTTATCAACTCCCGAACAGATTATCTTATGGTGTAAGTGCATATTATAAACCAAATCTTTTTCTGCATACTTTGGAAGGTTACATCGGTACTAAAGGTGTTTTTGAAATAGTTTCAAATTACTATCGTGAAAATAAACTTTCTCTTGTTACATCTGCAGATTTCATAGATCAGTTATTAGCTTATGAACAAACGGATTTAAGTTGGTTTATCGAAAGTTTTATTGTGAATAATAAACATTATGATTACAAACTTACGTCGATCAGGAAGTCTGACGAAAATAAATATAAAATATTTGTTGAAAGATTAGGAGATGGAGTCGCACCGATTGAGATATCTTTATATACATATACAGGAGTAGACACATTAAAATTGGATTGGGATGGAAAAGAAAGGTGGAAGGAATTTGAAATTGAAAGTCAAACTGAAATCTATGCCGGTGAGATAGACCCCAATCGGAAAAATAAATTTGATGTAAACTTTGCCAACAATTCTTACGTAACTGAAAGCAAATATTGGGGCTCACTTTCTATGGCAATTCGTTGGTTCTTCTGGATACAAAATGCATTATTATTGTTTGGTAGCGTGGGATGAAAATTTCTATTAAAACAGTGCTGAAGTCCGGTTCGCGTGCAGTATTTAAAAATGCGAAATTCATTTTGCTAATGTGGGGCACAAATGCATTAGCTGCTTTCATACTAACTTTGCCAATCTATTATTTATTAGTTGATAATCTGAACCATTCGCTAATGAGCGACAAACTTGCTGTGGAATTCGATTTTATCTGGCTCGTCCAGTTTATGAATATTTATGAATCGAGCATTGGTGAAATACCGTTTATGATTTTTAGTCTAGTTGCTGTTTATGTTTTGATTCTAATATTTTATAACGGTGGACTCATTTCGGTTTTTAACTTTCCCGAGAAAAATCATACAGTGGATTTCTTCTTTGGAGGCGTAAAATATTGGTTGAGGTTTTTGAAGGTGGTTTTAATTTCACTGATATTTTTTGGACTCGCATTCATCGTTCATAAATATCTGGGGTTATTTATTGAATGGTGGTTTTCGGAAACAGAAAACCAAATGGCTGATTTTCTGATCCGGTTGGGAAGATATATTTTGCTTGTTTTCTTTATCGGTTTGGTAACAATGGTCTCCGATTATAGTAAGGTTCATATTGCAATCCATGATTCAACCGAAATATTTCAATCAATCTATCAAGCAATAACATTTATTAAGCTGAATTTCACCAAAGTATTCACCGTCTTTTTAATAATAGCTTGTATAGGGGCGGCCGGTGCTATTTTATATAACATAGTGGAAATATTTATACCAAGGACACCTTTTTATTTTTTAGTTGTATCATTTATAGTTCAGCAAATGTTGATTATATTTCGACTCTTTATTAGAATGTATTTTTTCGCGACGGAAGTACACCTTTTCAAGGATTTAAGTGCTGACGTTATCGAACTAAAAGCAAAGGAGCAAAAATTTGGAGTTTCGTGATGTCAATAATTCCTATTAATGTTTACGGCGATGATATCCTCAACAAAAAGACAAATAAAGTTGATGCCGTTGATGATGAACTGATTAAAAACATCAAAGATATGTTTGATACAATGCGATACGCAAACGGAATTGGTTTAGCGTCTAATCAAGTCGGGCTTGATAAATCTCTTTTTGTGATTGACTTAAACGGTATTGAAGGATACGATAATTTTAGTCCGGTCGTTATGATTAACCCGGAAATTCTTGAAGAATCCGATGACATTGTTACTATTGAAGAGGGATGTTTAAGCTTACCAAACTTGAGAGCCGATGTCGATCGTCCGGAATCGGTAAAAGTAAAATATTTAAGTCCGGCTGAGCAAGAAGAAGTAATTGAAGTCGATGATTTTTTTGCACGTGTTATTCTCCATGAATATGATCACCTTATTGGCAAAATGATACCTGATAGAGTAGATGAAAATTTAAAAAGAAAACTTCACAAAGAACTAAAGAATATTTCCAAAAGAAAAGTTGAAATTGATTATCCCATAACTGAATTGTAGTTGAAGAAATGAAGATTGTTTTTTTTGGTACCCCAGACTTCGCAGTAACATCGCTATCAAAAATTTTTGACAGCCCTCATAAGATTTCTGCTGTTGTAACTGCACCCGACAAAGAGCGGGGAAGAGGAAGAAAAGTTAGTTTTACTTCGGTTAAAGAGTTTGCTCTTCAAAAAAATATTCCGGTTTTACAACCTGAAAAATTAAAAGACGAGAACTTTATTAAAGAATTAAAAAAACTGAATGCCGACCTTTTCGTAATTGTGGCTTTCAAAATTTTACCGGTTGAGGTTTTTACCTTGCCAAAAAACGGTTCAATCAATCTGCATGGATCACTACTTCCCAAATACCGGGGTGCCGCACCAATTCAATGGGCTATTATAAACGGTGATAACGAGACTGGCGTAACAACATTTTTCCTGAAAGAAAAAGTCGATACAGGCAATATGATCCTTCAAGAAAAAATAAAAATTGAACAAGAGGATAATTTTGAAACTCTTCATGATAAGATGAAAGAGGTCGGTGCAGAAGTATTACTCAATACAATCAATTTAATTGAAAGCAGCAAAGTAAAAGAAAAACAGCAGGATGATTCACTTGCCTCTCCTGCACCAAAAATCACAAAAGAAACATGCAAAATTAATTGGGGTGAACCGGCGAAAAAAAATCAAAATTTAATACGCGGTGTCTCGCCCTTTCCCGGTGCATATTTTATTAAGAATGGTAAACAGTACAAAGTTTATAAATCAAAAGTGATTAGCGAGCCGGAATTAAAACCGGGCGAAATAATAGAGACAAAAAAGGATATATTCATTGGTTGTGGGAAAGAATCACTGCAAATTCTCGTCATCCAACCTGAAGGAAGAAAACGAATGACTGCTGATGAATTTTTGAGAGGGTATTCGCTCAACTAATAGATGAATTAAATTACTGAAATTGCAGGCAGGTATAAATTGCGAAATAAAACGTATAACGTACTCGATTCAATTGGCAATACACCAATCGTAAGACTCGATAACATTTCAAAAGAAGTAAAATCAAAAATTTGGGCCAAGCTTGAATACACAAACCCCGGCGGCAGTTCAAAAGACCGCATCGCTTTATACATGGTAGAAAAGGCGGAGCGAGAAGGAAAGATTAAACCGGGTGATACAATCATTGAAAATTCATCCGGCAACACAGCTATGGGTTTGGCAATTGTTGCGCGTCAAAAAGGTTACAATCTTAAAATTGTCATTCGTGATACAACCAGCAAAGAAAAAATTAAAATGCTCGAAGTTCTCGGTGTTGATGTAATTGCAGTAAAAGCCGATCTGCCGCCGGAAGACCCAAAATCTTACAATAATTATGCAAAGAACTTAGCTGAGGAAAACCCGGATTATTATTACATCGATCAGCATAATAATTTAGACAATAACGAATCACATTATGAAACAACCGGACCCGAAATTTGGGAGCAGATGAACGGCAAAGTAGATTACGTTGTCGCGGGAGTAGGCACCGGCGGTACTTTATGCGGGATGGGAAAATATCTCAAAGAAAAAAATCCGGATATAAAATTAATCGGTGTTGATCCGATGGGGTCAGTGTTTTATAATTATTTCAAAGAGAAAAAACTTATCAAACCATACCGGTATAAAGTTGAAGGAATAGGTGACGAATTCTTAATTAAAACTGCACAACTCGATTTACTTGATGATATGTTCCAAGTTGAAGATAAAACTGCTTTTCAATGGACGAAAAAATTAGCAAACGAAGAAGGAATTCTTTCCGGTGGATCAAGTGGTGCAAATGTTTGGGCTTCTGTTAAACTTGCAAAAGAAATCGATCGAGAAGCAAATATTGTAACATTGATTTGTGATTCCGGTTATAAATACTTCAGCACAATATATAATGATGAGTGGTTGAAAGAGAATTATTTAATCTAAATGTAGATTGAATATAAATTTTGAAAAAGCTATTTCCTCACGAGAAGGAATTGGTGATACTAATGAATGAAATTATTTTCATGATCAAAGATTCTATAGATGGTGGTTTTGAAGCGCAAGCAGTCGGTTATTCTATTTTCACTGAAGCTGAGACTATGGAAGAAATCAAAAATAATATTGTTGAAGAGGTAGATTGTCATTTTGATGAAGGCGAGAAACCAAAGTTAATAAGACTTCATTACGTTAAGGAGGAAATTATAGATGCATGATTTTACTACATTCTCTGTGGTTTTCTGAGCTTTCTCGGTGGAACTCTATGTAATGATAACACTGAGAACCTCAAAGAAAAACTTAGAACCGCTGAGTCGAAATGAATGTGTTTTTACTTTCTATTTCTAACTATCTCTTCCATTCTAAAATTAGTTTTGCAAAATAATCTAACTCCGCTTCAAATTTTCGTGATCATAAAGAATACCACCTTTTCATTCCCCAACAATTCTTCATAAATTTGCACATCAAATCTTTTTAAGAGGGAAATAGTTTTGGATTACAAAAGAAGTATAATAGATTTAATCGGTAACACACCGTTAGTTCAACTCAATAAATTAAACAAAGATTTAAAACCGAAAATTTTTGCAAAACTTGAATCGCAGAATCCCGGCGGAAGTGTTAAAGACCGTATAGGTTTCGCAATGATTGAAGATGCTGAACGTGCCGGTAAAATTAAACCGGGTGGGACGATTGTTGAAGCAACAAGCGGTAATACCGGAATTGGACTTGCTTTAGCTGCTGCTGTAAAAGGGTATAAAGCCGTATTTGTTGTAACGGATAAAGTTAGCGATGAAAAAATAAATTACCTACGCGCGCTTGGCGCAGAAGTTATAGTTGTTTCGAATGCTGTTGAACCGGATCACCCGGAATACTACGTCAATGTTGCAAAAAGAATTGAGAAGGAAACCGAAAACTCAATTTTTGCTTATCAATACTCAAATCCTGCTAACCCGGATATTCATTACAGAACTACCGGACCCGAGATTTGGAAACAGACTGACGGCAAAATAACACACTTTGTTGCCAGCATTGGAACCGGTGGCACAATCAGCGGTGCGGGCAGATTTCTCAAAGAGAAAAATTCTAATATAAAAGTAATCGGCGCTGATCCGCTTGGGTCTATTTTTAAAACTTACAAAGAAACCGGTGAACTGATAAAAGGTACTCCTTATTTAGTTGAAGGAATCGGACAAGACTGCCTTCCCAAAAATGTTCACTTCGAATACATTGATCAGATTATTAATGTGAGCGATCGCGAGTCATTCGCAATGGCAAGGCGACTAACAAAGGAAGAAGGAATATTCTGCGGTGGAAGCACAGGAACAATTGTCAAAGTTGCTTTAGATATCGCTAAAGATCTGACTGAAAACGATGTGATGGTTTTCGTTGTTTGTGATACTGGCGAGAGATATCTTTCAAAAGTTCATAATGAAAGCTGGTTAAAGAATAACAGAATGTTGGAAGTTGAGATGAAAATCTTACGTGACATATCGGATGAAAAGAAACGAAAGGGAATTGAAAATATTTGTTATGTCCACGATAATGATATGGTTAAAGATGCAGTTGAAATATTGAATAAACACGGATTCACACAAATACCGGTTTTTGATGAACATCTTAAATCGGTCGGATCGATCCGCGAAAATAAATTGATGGGAAAACTTGTCGAAGACTCAAAGCTGCTTAACGTAAAAGTTGGTGATGTAATGGAAGAATCATTCCCGGTGATTGATGCAAAAACACAAATAGATGAAGTCAGAAAAATATTGAAAGATAAAAATGCTGTTTTGGTGAGTGATTTCGGAAGAATCACTGATATAATTACAAGATATGATTTGATTGATTTTAGTTAATAGAAAATTGTCAATATTAAACAGGAAATTAAAATGGGCTTTCAAACAGATGCAGTACATGCCGGACACAGAGAGGAACCGTTAAGCGGCGCAATCACAACTCCGATTTATCAGACTTCTACTTATCATCAAGAAAAATTAGGAAAACACAAAGGTTACGAATACGGACGCACACACAATCCAACTCGTGAAACAATGGAGAAGAATATTGCCGCTCTCGAAAAAGGAAAGCACGGAATAGCTTATTCCTCCGGACTTTCTTCGGTGCAAGCGCTGATGGGATTATTAAAGCAAGGTGATCATGTTGTTATTTCAAATAATGTTTACGGTGGAACGTACCGTCAGCTTGAAGATAATATGACAAACTATGGTCTCACTTTTTCATGGGTTGATACAAGCGAACTCTCAAATATTGAAAACGCAATTAAAGAAAATACCAAAATGGTTTACATCGAAACACCCACAAATCCAATGCTTAATCTCACCGATATAAAAGGAACGACCGAAATTGCAAAGAAGAATAACTTAATCTCAGTTGTCGATAACACATTTATGAGTCCGTATTTTCAAAATCCACTTACGCTTGGAGCCGATATTGTACTTCACAGCACAACAAAATATTTGAACGGTCATTGCGATGTAGTTGGTGGAATTTTGGTTACTAGTAATGAAAAATATCATGAACGATTAAGATATTTGCAGAATGCAGTTGGTGCAGTTCCTTCACCATTCGATTGCTGGTTAACACTTCGATCCACAAAAACATTAGCACTTAGAATGAAGCAGCATAATGAAAATGCAATCAAAATTGCCGAATACCTCGAAAGTCAAAGTTATTCAGAAAAAGTGATTTATCCCGGATTGAAATCCCACCCTCAGCACGATCTTGCCAAAAAACAAATGACCGGTTTCGGTGGAATGATTTCTGTTGATTTTGGTACGTATGAAAAAGCGAAAAGAGTTTTAAATGGAGTCAAGATTTTTGCATTAGCCGAAAGTCTCGGTGGAGTCGAAAGTTTGATCTGTCATCCCGCTTCAATGACACACGCATCAGTACCAAAAGAAGAAAGAGACAAAATGGGTTTGACTGACAGCTTAGTTCGGTTTTCTGTCGGAATTGAAGATGCGGGAGGATTTGATTGCTGATATTGAGCAAGCACTCAATGAAATTTAGTATTGTACAAAAATAATAAGTTTAATTAGCTGTAAAATAGAACACAGATCACACAGAAAAAGCCGATAATTACAGATTTTTTCTGCGTGAATCTGGATTTTCTGCGGAATCTGTGTTCTATTCTTATCTCAATTATCTTTTTTGAGTAGATTCTTATAATTCCTCAAATTCAAAAGAAATTTATCCAATCAAATTGATTTCATTAAAAAAGCGAAAGGTATCCCTTTTTCTATTTTAAAGAGATTATTATCCTTAATTTAGTAGTAGAAAAATAAATTAGGGAGGAAAACCATGTCAGATGAAATGACTACAAAGAAAAATAAGATCGACGACTCCAAATATTCAATGGAGACTCACGTAATTTACGGTAAACATGTTACCAATAAATGGGATTATTCGCATCACGTAACTCCGCCGATTTCATCATCAACTAACTTTTAGACTAGATTCCGTCGCAAGAGGCGCACAAGGATTTCAACAATTCGCAAATACAGAAAACTTCGGCGATGAAGCACCGATTTTCATATATGACCGTCTCGGCGAGCCAAATAAAGATATGCTCGAAGAAAATCTAGCGTATGTTGAAAAAGGGGAAATGGCAGTAACATTTGCAAGCGGAATGGGTGCAATTTCAGCGGTGCTTGGTGTACTCGCAAAAAGCGGCGACGAGATAATCACTCACTCAACTTTGTACGGATGCACAATTTCACTTTTCAATAATTGGTATCCACGTTATAACATCGGCGTTAAACCCATCAATTTGACTGATCCGAATAATTTCAGCAAAACTGTAACGGAAAAAACAAAAGTAGTTTATCTCGAAACTCCGGCTAATCCGAATTTGGATATTCTTGATATTGTTGAGATCAAAAAGTTGGTTGATGAAGTAAATGAAAATCGTCCGGAGGAAAATCAAATTAAAATTGTAGTTGATAACACTTTTGCCACACCTTTCTGCCAAAGACCAATTGAGCTGGGAGCTGACTTCGTTGTTCACTCTTTAACAAAAGGTATCGGAGGATTTGGAACCGATATGGGAGGCGTTGTAGTTGGTCCTGAAAAAATACCGCGATAAGATTTTGCTCTATCGAAAAGATTTTGGTGCTGTGCTGAACACAAAAAGTGCTTGGGCAATTTTAACTTACGGCTTGCCGACACTTCCTCTTCGTCAAAAGCAGCAGATTAAATCGGCTGGAAGAATTGCGGAATTTCTTGAAGCTAATCCTAAGGTTTATTTTGTGAATTATCCCGGTTTACCAAGTTACAAATATCACGAAACAGCTAAAAAACTGATGGTAGATTTCAACGGTAACTTTGCACCGGGCAGTATGATCTATTTTACATTAAAAGGTGATTCACCTGAAGAACGAAAATTGATTGGTGCAAAGTTTATGGACTACGTTGCCGATCACGCATACACTATGACACTTGCGGTTAGCTTGGGACACACAAGAACATTAGTCGAGCATCCCGCTTCAATGACACACTCAGTTGTACCGCCGGAAGAACTTGAAGGTAGAGGAATCGATGCCGGTGGTGTTAGAATTGCGGTTGGACTTGAAAATACTGAAGATATTTTAATGGACTTAGATGAAGCGTTGAAGCAGTTATAATTGTTAAATTAAAGATTCCCGCAATCTCTGATATTGCGGGAATCTTCTTCTCTATTATGTGATAGTATTTCAATAATCATAATGAAATCTGCAAGCATAAATCAAAATTTTATTATTATGATATTTATATACCAATCTATGCTCTCTATCTATTCTGCGGGACCAAAATCCGGTTAAATCATATTTCAATGGTTCGGGTTTTCCAATTCCTTCGAAGGGTGTTTTCTGTATATCTTTAATAAGTTCGTTAATTTTACGAAGAATTCTCTTATCTTCCTTTTGCCACGAGACATAATCTTCCCAAGCATTCTTAGAAAAAGTGATTTTCATTAGTCTTCAATCAAATCTTTACTAACAGTATCACCGCTTTTCATTTGATTAATCGACTCGTAAAGTCTTGTTGCATTTGCCTTAGAACTGAGAAGATGAACAGTTTCCATTAAAGAATTATACTCATCCAATGAAATTAAAACAGTACCTTTACCCGATTTTCTCTTGATAATTAGAGTCTCGTTATTGTCTTCGATGCTGTCAAGGTACTTCTTTAAATTTGTTCTAAACTCTGAAAAATTCGCTGCTATCATAGCTGACCATTTTGTTATTGTATAGGTACAAATATAAGTACTTATATAATAAAGTCAAATGTAAAGCGACCATCCCTGGTCGCTTGCTTTGGGCTTACACAATTCGTAATCCATAAGCGACGAAAGGATTGTCGCTTTACAATGGTCGCTTGTTTTGGGCTTATACAATTCATAATCAGTAAGCGACGAAGGTCGTCTGACTTCGACTCTATCGAGATCGTCGCTTTACACATTTTTATTTCTTCCCCAAATACCACTCACTAGATTTTTCAAGCAATTCGTTTATTCGTTTAACAAGTTTATGCGGATCTTCTAGATTGCCTTCTAAAAGTAAAGCGGATTCATATAGCTGATCAGTTGCGTTTTCAATTAGCGGATCGTTGCTGTCTTTTTTGAATACTTCAATCAAGTTTCGGATGAGTTTATTATCCGGGTTTATTTCCATCACTTTTTTATCTTCACCAATCGATTGATTTGTCATTTTCATTATTTTCTTCATTGATGAAGTCATTTGATCATCTTCGCTAACCAAGCAGCTTGCACTTCCGCTTAATCGTTCGGACTTACGAACATCGGTTACTTTATCGCCGAGTATCGTTTTCATTTTAGCTAATAGGCTGCTGAAATGTTTTTCATCATCCTTTTCTAACTTTTCAAATTTCTCTTTCTTTTCATCGTCAACATCTTTTACTTTTTCCAGCTTTTTCAAATCGGCATTTTCAACAGACTCAAATTCATGATCTTTATATTTTCTTAATGAGCTAATAACAAATTCATCAACCGGATCGAAAAGATAGAGAACTTCAATTCCTTTGTTTTTGAAAATGTCTAAATGCGGATCGAGATCAATTGATTCACGCGAAGAACCAAACGCATAGTAAATAACTTTTTGATCTTCTTTCATTCGTGAAACATATTCCTCGAGTGAGATCAATCCATTTTTATCTTCAGAAGAAGATGAATTAAATCTAAGAAGTTCCATATATTTTTCTTGGTTCGAGAAGTCGGAGTAGCCAAGTTTGAAAATTCTGCCGTGCTGTTTCCAGAATTCTGTATATTCTTCCGGTTTGTTTTTTGCTTTGTCCGATAAGTGAGACAGCACTTGTGATGTAACCGAGTTTGAAATTTTTGTAAATACAAGATTCTCTTGCAGAGTTTCTCGAGAAATGTTGAGCGGTAAATCTTCCGAATCGACAACACCTTTTACAAATCCTAAATACTCCGGAAGCAGATCTTTGTTTTTGTGTTGAATCAAAACACGTTTAACATAAAGGTCAAGACCGTAATTATCTTTGTTCATCCAGAAAAATTCGTCATGTTTTTTGGGAATGAACAACAACGAACTGAACTGAATAGGCGCATCAACCGATTTATGAATAACGTCCATCGGTTCTTCGGTATCGTAGGTCAAAAATTTATAGAATTCATTGTACTGTTCTTTTGTAACCGAACTTTTGCGGTTCACGCCAAATTGCGGAAACTGTATTAACTTTTTCATCTTTTATGTAAATAGGGAAGGTGATGAAATTCGAGTGACTCTTTATAGTACTTTCCAAACGATACTTTTCGGCGAACTCTTTTGCATCATCTCTTAGATATAATTTTAATCTCAGCTTCCTCGTTTCATGTCGCCGTCTAACTCATAAACGGTGTAGCTGCCTAGTCCGTCGGATTTCCAGTAAATCGGTTTTGCGTTTTTGTCGTATGATCTCGATTTAATTTCAACTTCTTGAGCGACCATAAAGACGGAATAAAAACCAACACCAAATTTCCCGATGATGTTGTTTGCCTGATCTTTATTTTCCACCATAGCTTTAAGGAATTCGGCTGAACCTGATTTAGCGATAGTACCGATGTTTTCGATAATTTCATCCTGAGTCATTCCAACACCGGTATCGGAAATTGTAATTGTGTTTTTCTTTTCGTCAAAATCTATTTTTATTTCCAATGGCAAATCGCTGTCAATAATTTCGTCACCTCTTGTCGAACGGAAACGTAATTTATCTAAAGCGTCCGATGCGTTAGAGATAAGTTCGCGTAAAAATATTTCTCTGCTTGTGTAAAGTGAGTGAACAAGAATGTCCAACAGTTGTTTTACTTCCGCCTTAAACTCAAAGGTTTTAGCGTCTGTCTTTGTTTCGCTCATCATTTCCTCCGTAATTTGGGTTACTTCATTTATGTTCTATTTAGAAAATCGAGTTCTTTTAATTTTTCTTTTTCTTTTTTCGATAATCTTTTAGGTACCTTAACTAGTAATTTAACTAAAAGATCACCACGATTACCTTGAGAAGTGGTCATTCCCAATCCTCGTAATCTTAAAATTTTACCGCTGTCGGTTCCTTCGGGAATTTTTATGTTGATTTTTTTGCCTTCAATTGTTGTAATAGTTTGCTCTCCGCCGAGCGCGGCCGTTTGAACACTGACAGGAACATCTAAATAAAGATTATCACCTTCTCTTTCGAATCGAGAATCTTCGTTTACTCTTAATATTATAAAGAGATCACCTTTTGGTACCGCCCGGCATGGCGGCTTCACCTTGTCCGGATAGTCTAAGTTTTTTACCATCGGAAGCACCTTTTGGAATTTGGATCTTTATTCTTCTACCATTAATTGAGACTTGTTTTTCCGCACCGATAAATGCGTCGTAAAGTGAAATGTTAAGTTCAGCTTTTGCGTCTCTTCCTTTTACGCTTGATGCAGTTCTTCTTCCGCCTCTTGTTTGAGAAAATGAATCTGCTCCACCACGTGCACCGCCAAAAAAGCTCGTAAAGAAATCTGAGAATCCGCCTAAGTTATTGAAGAGGTCTTCAAAGTCGCCGTGAAATTGGTAGCTTCTTCCGCCCTGACTCCCGAAGGGTGCACCTTGTCCACCGCCGAAACCGGCACGTTCATACTGTTTCCAATTTGATCCAAGTTGATCATACTTTTTTCGTTTTTCTGGATCGCTTAAAACTTCGTTGGCTTCGGTTACTTCTTTAAATTTGTTTTCAGCTTCTATATCGTCGGGATTTTTATCGGGATGGTATTTTAGTGCGAGTTTACGGTATGCTTTTTTTATCTCATCCGTAGTTGCATTTTTATCAACGCCCAGTGTTTTGTAATAATCTTTATATTCCATATCGCATCACTCACTTTTCAATATACAAAGAAGCCGCACTAAGCGGCTTCTCTTTTTTGAAAGAAACTGAACTGCAAATTTAGTTAACTTTTACTTCTATTTCTTTCGGTTTAGCATCTTCTGCTTTCGGAACGGTTACGGTCAAAGTACCATCTTTGAAGTTAGCTTCAATCTTATCTTCAACTATTTTCTCGGGTAATGTAAATTCGCGATAGTATCTGCCGTAAGCTCGTTCAATTCTGTGATATTTCGATGACTTTTTCTCATCTTCATATTTACGTTCACCGCTAACAATCAATGCACCATTTTTGTAGGATATCTTTACGTCTTTCTTTTCCACGCCGGGGATATCCATACTTAACGTGTACTTATCTTCATCTTCTTTGATGTCGGTTAGAGGTGACCATACAGCATTTTCATAGTCATCGCCATTATCACGGTCAATACCAAATCTGCTTGAGAAAGAATTGAACAATTTGTTGAATTCTCGTTCAACATTTGCTAATTCTCTTGCAGGATTCCATCTTACGAGTGCCATAATAACACCTCCTTTTTTTTTAATTACTTAATTAACTTATTTCAATGTTTCGTGGTTTTATTCTGTCGTGTTTTGGTAACTTAACTGTAAGAACTCCGTTTTCGAATCTTGCTTCGATTTTTGAGTCATCTACAGATTCTGCTAATTTAAATTTTCTGAAGTAGTTACCAACTGTGTATTCATTCAAAATATATTTTCTGCTTACTGCTTCGCCGTAATTAATTCTTCCCATCAAAACTAAACTGCCGTCTTCCAATTTAATTTTTATTTGATCTCTTTGTACATCCGGCATAAAAGCTGTTAAATGGTAATCGTCTTCACTTTCGTAGATGTTAACCATTGGGGCAATCCAAGATTCTTTTTTCGAGTGCTTCGTCCCAAGTGTTATTGTTTTCCACTTTTACTAATTCTTTTGTATCAGTCATTTTATTCCTCCGATAATTTATTTTAATTCAATTGATTTTTCTTTTGTTTTAGTCACATCAATTTTTTCAAGAGTTATTTCAAGTACTCCATTTTCAAACTTTGCTTTTGTTTTGTCCGGATCAACATCAGCCGGCAGTGTGAAACTTCTTTTAAAGCTTCCGAAAGTTCTTTCTGCACGGAAGCATTTTATATTTTCGTCTTCATTTATGTTACGTTTCTTTTCGCCTGCAACTGTCAGGATATTATCTTCAAGTGTAATTTTCATATCCTCTTTTTTGATTCCGGGTGCTTCGATTTCAACGACTAAATTATTTTCATTTTCGTAAACATCCACGCTCGGTGAAATTGCTCTTCTTTCAAATGAAGAAGAAAAATCGTTGAAATATCTTTCTATTTGATTTGTGAAAGAGTCTAATTCTCTTAACGGTTCAAATCTTATTAATGTCATTTTTTCCTCCTTTTTGGTTTTCACTTATTACTAATAAATTTCTGTGCCAATTTGGTCTGTCGTCGTAAGTCATTGTAAAATAATAACTTATGAGAAAACAGAACTCAAAAATGATATCAGTCATAATGACGGTCTAATTGCATATATGGCAGCCATATGTCATATGAGCAAATATAAATGTCATATTGGCAAAATTGTGGAGTGAGAATTCGCTCGATAAAGATGCATGAATATCTAATAATTTGGTTATATTTTGAGTTAAAAATGAGGGATATCTGATGGAGATTTTTGTTGTTATAATGGCAGGAGGAGTTGGCTCAAGATTTTGGCCAAGGAGCAGAAAATCAAAGCCGAAGCAATTGTTAAACATCTTCGGTGAGAATAGTATGATTAGAGAAACTTTTCTTCGTGTTAGTTCTTTCGTACCGGTTCAAAATATTTTTGTTATCACAAATAAAGTACAAGCGGAATTAATTGAGACTGACATTCAAGAACTTCCTTCAGAGAACATTATCGCGGAGCCGGTGGGTAAAAACACTGCACCCTGTGTTGCTGTTTCTGCTAAAGCAATTCACAATAAATCGAAGGATGCAGTTTTGGTAACTCTTCCAGCTGATCACTTAATTGAAGATGTGAAAGAGTTTGAGCGTCTGGTTCTCAAAGGTGCTGAATATGCTTATGAAAAAAATGGATTACTGACTTTTGGTATAACACCCACAAGACCCGAAACCGGTTATGGTTACATAAATTATGATAAAGAGAGCAGTGATGATGAAGTTTATCCTGTTAAAAAGTTTGTTGAAAAACCGAATCTTGAACTAGCAGAAAAATATTTGCAAGCAGGCGATTATTTATGGAATTCGGGAATGTTCATTTGGCGCGCGGACTCTATACTTGAAGAAGCGAAAAAATTTCTACCAAACATTTATCAGCTGGTAGAACAGTTAACAGAAGAATCCGATTTAGAATCAACATTACTTGATATTTACCCTAAATTTGAAAGCATTTCTATCGATTATGGGATAATGGAGAAATCTAATAATGTTTATGTTATAGAAGGCGATTTTGGCTGGAGTGATGTTGGAAGTTGGGAAAGTGTCTACGAATTAAGTGAAAAAGATGATCAAGGAAATTCAAGAAGGGGAGATGTATTTCCGTTAAAAACTAAAAATTCCTATTTATACACTGAAGATAAATTTACCGCTGTAATTGGCTTGGAAGATGTAGTTGTAATTAATTTGGATGACTCACTTTTAGTTTGCAAACGTGACGCAGCACAGGAAGTGAAAAAAGTTGTCGAATTTTTAGAAGAGAAAGAGAGAAAAAGTTTACTCTGATTTGTTCTTGAGTTTCATACAAAACTAATTTGTATTGTTTATAAAAGTTTTCAAATAAATTTTTGTTCACATTAATTTTGGTTGGGTAATTTACTGCCATATTTAATCGAAAATCGATTGAATAATAATATAAATATCTATAATGCTGCTTATCAATTTTAATATCATATCACTATTCTCATTCTTTTCGAACTCAAAATCATTTTCATTAATTATCAGTAATGTTTTAGAAAACAACGCTCTTCTCATTATTGGGCTACTGTTAATTTTGTTGCTAGTTATAATTGCCGCCTATTCAGTAACTATCTCTAAGTTGAAGCGTTCTCGCACGGCATTGCATGAGAGTAAAGAAAGGGCGAACAAATTAGCGAACTTAACGTTTGAGGGAATCGTAATTCACGATAGCGGAATTTTGATTGATTCGAACGAATCATTCCTTAAAATGTTTGGTTACATCTCGGAAGAACTAAAGAATAAAGATGTTGTAAAGTTATTGATTCATCCCGACGATCTTAAAATTGTTAAAGAAAAAGTACGCGGCAAAATTACAAAACCATATGAAGTTAGAGGAGTTAAAAAGAATGGTGAGATAATTCCGCTTGAAATTGAATCGCGTGAGATTGAACTGGATGGGAAACCGGTGAGAGTTGCAGCGCTTAGGGATATCACCGAAAGAAAAAAACAAGAAGAGTTGATTAAGAAAGAACAGTGGCTGCTTTCGACAATGATGAAAAACATTCCCGATTCAATCTACTTTAAAGATCTCGAAAGCAAATTTATAAGGGTTAATAAAAGCACGGTAGAAAAATTCAATCTCCAATCCGCTGATCAAATTATAGGCAAGAGTGATTTTGATATTTTCGATGAAGAACATGCGCGTCCCGCTTACGAAGATGAACAGAGAATTATTAAAACCGGTAAACCGATTATCAACAAAATTGAAAAAGAATCGTGGAAAGACGGCAAGATCGGATGGGCTTCAACTTCAAAGATGCCGCTTTATGATTCAGCCGGTAACATTATTGGTACTTTTGGTTTAACACGCGATATCACCGATCTTAAAAATGCACAGGATAATTTAAAAGCCGAGAAAGAAAAATTTGAACAACTGTTGAGTTTAGTCCCGAGCGCAGTCTTTACAGTTGATCTGGAGCAAAGAATCACAAGTTGGAACATGATGGCAGAAAGATTAACCGGTTACAAAGCCGATGAAATTATTGGTCAAAAATGTACGCTAACAAATCAAAGTCCGTGTAAAGATTCATGCGGACTGTTTTCGAAAGATGTAGAAAAACCTATTGTTGATGCGGAGTGTCATGTTAAACGAAAAGATGGCACATTGATTACCGTTTCAAAAAATGTTGATCTTTTGCGTGATGAAACAGGAAAAGTTATCGGTGGAATTGAAAGTTTCATCGATATCAGTGAAAGAAAACGATTCGAAGAACAAATCAAAAAAATGAACGAAGCTCTTGAAGAGACTAATAAAAGTAAAGACAGATTTTCTCAATCATCGCTCACGATCTGAGAAATCCATTCGTAACTCTATTAGGTTTTTCTGAAATGTTGATAGAAGATTTTAATGATTTCAGTGACGAAGAAAAGATTACTTACTTAAAAGAAATGCAGAAGACATCAAAATCTTCACATGAATTACTCAATAATTTATTGCAATGGTCACGTTCACAAACTGGCAGAATTAAATACTCACCTTCAAGAATAAACTTCAATGAATTGCTTAATGAAAATTATGAGCTAGTTCAAAAAACTGCAGATATGAAAAATATTGAATTGAAATCCAAAGTTGATGATGATCTGTTTTTACAAGCTGATGAAGATATGGTTACGACTATCCTGCGCAATCTACTCACTAACGCAATAAAATTTACACCGAAAGATGGAAAGATCACAGTTTCAGCCAAATCTGAAGATTCCAACTTTGTTCACTTATCTCTTGCTGACACCGGGATTGGAATTGAGCCGGAACGAGTTGATAAAATTTTCCAAATAGACGAAACAGAATCAACAGAAGGTACGACATGGCGAAAAAGGTTCCGGATTAGGATTGATTTTATCTAAAGAGTTTGTAGAAAAACATGGCGGCAGAATTTGGGTGGAAAGTAAAATAGGCGAGGGAACTACATTTCACTTTACACTTCCAAGAGCATAATACAAAATTATTTGAGGTGATCGATGGCTGATCAAAATGAAATCTTAGTTGGCTCGATCGGTTGGGCAGATTTAACAATTGATAATGCCGAAGAAGTTAAAGAGTTTTACGCAAAAGTTGTTGGCTGGAAACCGGCTCCGGTTTCTATGGGTGATTATGAAGATTTCAGCATGCTTTCTCCCGATGGGAAAATACCACATGCCGGAATTTGTCACAACCGCGGAGCTAATAAAGGATTACCCTCACAATGGTTAATCTATATTAATGTCACTGACATAAAAAAAAGTGTATCGGTCTGCAAAGAACTTGGTGGAAAAGTTTTATTTGAACCAAAGCAGATGGGTGAATTCGGAAAGTATTCGGTTATTCAAGATCCGGCCGGTGCTTTTTGTGCGTTGTTTCAACCAACAAAATAATTTTATAACACGCCGGCGGGGATATCCCTATCTGCGTAAGATATCCCCCTTTGCAAGATTCCATTGGACTATGATCTAGCTTATGTTCCGGCGCCATAATGCTTTAAATCAATAATCATTACTTAAAATAAATGCAATGTAGAATTTTTCCCCCGGCTTAGAACTACTGTAAATATATTATTTTTACTCGATATAGATACTACCCAAATAGGGTAATTTTAAAATTTCCACATTAGGTTTTACTTGAAAAAGAAGTATTTTATTTTGATTTTGATCTCAAAGTCTCACCAAAC
This sequence comes from Melioribacteraceae bacterium, assembly GCA_034521465.1. Classification (GTDB taxonomy): domain Bacteria; phylum Bacteroidota; class Ignavibacteria; order Ignavibacteriales; family Melioribacteraceae; genus SURF-28. Next base: position 712,075 of record JAXHMN010000011.1, read on the forward strand.
ACTCTTTTTAAATTTGTGAGGATGTAATGAGCTCCGCCAAACTATCTTATGAAGAACTTCAACAGAAATTAAAAGAGACTGAAGCAAAATTAGAAGCAGAAATTAAAGCCAAGAAACCAACGTGAATTAGAATTCCAAACCATCCAAAATCGATTTACAAAACTGTTGGAAAATTATCCCAACGGACTTGTTTCAATTTTTGATAAAAACTATCGCTTCATCTATGTGGACGGCGATGAGTTGAAAAAAATAAACTTTACCAAAGAGACTATTATCGGGAGAACTCTGCTTGAAGTTTATCCACGTTCGATTGCTTTGAAAGTAATGAATTTTCTTGACGGTGTTTGGCGAGATAACAAAATTGAATTTGAGTTTGATCTAAATGGAAACACCTACCTTGCCGCGGCTACTCCACTAAAAAATGATAAATATAAAGTAACTCAAATCCTGGTGATCATTCAAAACATAACCGAGTTGAAAGAATACCAGAACGAGTTAAAGGCAAGTGAAGAGATCTTTAGAATTTTTATGGACTACCTTCCTGCCGGAATATTTATAAAAGATGAACTCGGAAGATATAAGTTTGTCAATAAGTACAATGAAGAAAAATTTGGTTTAACAGATTGGCGTAATAAAACCGCCTTTGAATTTTTTGAGAAAAAAATTGCTCAAAAGTATCAAGAAGAAGATAAACATGTGTTGGAAAAAGGTGCAATTTCCTCGCGCATTCAGGTTAAAGATATAAAGGGTAATGATATTTATTTCAGAACACATTATTTCCCAATATTAAAACCTGATGGAACAAAATTAATTGGTGGAATAAGTCGTGATATTACAGCCGAGGTTAAAACTGAAAATGCTCTTCAAGTAAGAGAAGAGCAGTATAGAACTATATTTGAAAACTCTACACTCGGAATTTTTAGAAGCACTCCCGAAGGCAAACTTATCATTGCTAATGATGCTTTCGCTGAAATAGGCGGTTACAAAGATGCTTCCGAGATGTTAAACTCTTTGAGTAATCTTAGTGAAATTTATGCTGATCAAGATCAACGGGAAGATATTCTAAAATTATTTGCCAGACAAGGATTCATCAAGGACTATGAAGTTATTTTTAAGCAAAAAAATGGTAAAAATGTTTGGGTATCACTCACTGCAAAAGCCGATATGGATCCTAGGGGTAATGTCTATTATGAAGGAACGGCTCAAAACGTAACCGAACGAAAGAATGCAGAGATAGCGCTTCAAGAAAGCGAAAATAAATTCAAGTCGCTCGCCGAAAATGCGCCATTCGCAATATCTATACTTGATGATTTCGATGGGACCAGATATTTATACGTAAACAAATATTGGGAGACGATCTCCGGCTATTCAAAAAGTGAGTTGAATAAAATCAAACCAATTGACTTGATACATCCTGATCATAAAGAACTAATTAAACGTCGTGCATTTGACCGGATTAAAGGTAAGTCTGTACCGTCAAGATATGAAGCTAAAATTGTAACTAAAGATGGAGTTGTTAAATGGATGGACTTTTCAGCAGCGTTGATACAATACGAAAATAAACCTGCCATATTAGTAACCACTCTTGATATCACAGATAAAAAAAGAACTCTCGAAGCACTTAAAGAAAGTGAATCGAAATACAGAAATATCTTTGAGAACTCTCAAGCCGGAATTTATCGTACTCGGCTTTCAGACGGAAAACTACTTATGGCTAATCAAAAGATGGCTGAATTATTCGGTTACAGAACCGTCCGCGGAGCGGTTAATAATTATATTACTTCTCAGCATTATATTGATAAAAACGTTCGCAAAGAAATGATAAGTTTAATTAAACGAGATGGTGGATTCGATACATTCGAAGCTGCTCTTACAACACGCGATGGGAAAGTACGTTGGTTTCAATACTCCGGCAGATTAAATGAAGAATGAAGGGTACATTGAGGGAATCGCGGTTGATATAACAGAACAAAAACAGAATGAAGAGAAGATACTACGTCTAAGCAAAATTTTTGAAGAGTCATTAAATGAAATTTATTTGTTTGATGTCAATACTCTAAAGTTTATTGATGTAAATGAAGCAGCGCTTAAGAATTTAGGTTACACCTGGAGAGAAATCGCTAACATGTCTGCAGTGGATATTAAACCCGAATTTACATTTAAGCAGTTGAATAAAAGCTTAGATAAACTCAGAAAAAAAGAAGAAGATAAAATATTTTTTGAAACACTTCACCAACGTAAAGATAAATCTAAATATTATGTTGAAGTGCATATTCAGTTAATTGAGAGTAGTAATCTTTCATACTTTACTGCAATTGTAATAGATATCACGGAGAGGAAAAAAGCGGAGGCGCAATTAAGGGAAAGCGAGGAAAGGTATAAAACTCTAATCGAGAGCGCACCGGATGCAATAGCTATTCATGTAGAAAATAAAATTATGTTTGCAAATCGATCTTCGGCAAAATTGTTGGAAGCAAAAAACGTAGATGAATTGGTCGGAATGAATATTAAAAAAATTGTTCATCCGGATACTTGGGAGAGCACAAGCAAAAGAGTTGAAAAAATATTAGAGGTAAAAAAGGACTTTAAGCTCATTGAAGAAAAATATGTAACACTGAAAGGGAATGTTATTTCAGTAGAAGTTACGGCAGCTAAAATAATTTATTTTGGTAAACCGGCGGTTCAAGTAATTTCCAGGGATATTTCCGAAAGGAAAAAAGCCCAAGAACAAATAGTAAAAGAACGTAACCGTGCGGAACGTTATTTTGAAACTGCTGCCGTTATGATGATGGTAATAGACAAAGAGGGCAGAGTTGAACGAATTAATGAAAAGGGAGCGGAAATTCTTGGATACTCAAAATCTTACATAGTCGGTAAAAAGTGGGTTGATTATTTTCTTCCAAAAGAAGTTAGACCAAAAGTTAAAACCGTTATGAAAAATTTGATGAGTGGAAAAGTTGATTCAAATGAAGTTGTCGTCAACGAAGTTTTATGCAGATATAACAAAATCAAAATATTGGGCTGGCACAATAATGTTGTGCATGATGACGATGATAATATAATTGGAATATTATGCTCGGCGGAAGATATTACAGAATCCGTATTACTAAAAGAAAAACTTGAAGAAACAAACAAGGAACTTTCGTTCCTCACGAGACACGTTCAAGATCTCAGAGAAGAAGAGAGATCGGAACTAGCGAGAGAAATTCATGATGATCTTGGACAAGCTTTAACAGCAATCAAACTTGACTTATCGGCAATCAAAAATATAGAAGATGACAGGCTTAAACTGAGACGAAAAACCGAGTCGGCAATTGATTTAACAAACCAAACAATCAAAACCGTGCAGGAGTTGACAAGTCAACTTAGACCCGGTATTATTGATGATTTAGGATTGCTGCCTGCAATAGAATGGTACTCAAATCAATTTGCGGAGCGAACCGGAAAAGATGTCAGGCTAAGTATAAAAGTAGAAGAGAACGATATTGAAGAAAGTTCGAAGATCACAATTTACAGAATAGTACAAGAATCTCTAACCAACGCCTCAAGACATTCCGGGGCATCGCGAGTCTCATTAAAACTTGAAAGGAAAGCCGATGATTTAGTTTTGTCAATCAATGATAACGGTAAAGGAATATCGAAAAATGCATTAAATAAACTAACTTCATTTGGATTGATTGGAATGCGTGAGAGAGCATATTCAATAGGTGGTGAAATCAAAATTGCCGGTAAAAAAGACAGAGGAACAACTATTAAACTCGTTATTCCGGTAAGCAAAGAGAAAAATAGAAAATCAAATAAAAACTAATTCCATAAAATATATTCAGCAGGCACAAAATGAAAATATTAATAGCTGATGATCATGAAATTGTACGAACCGGTTTGAAGCAACTGCTGGAATCTCATAACACCGTCGAGAAAGTATTAGAAGCTTCGAACGGAGAAAAAGTACTGCAAATAATCGAGCAGCATGTAGAGTGAACTTGATTTATTGGTGTTAGATATTTCTATGCCTAAACTCTCCGGGTTGGAAGTGTTGATCAAAATTCGTGAAAAAAAATTATCAACAAAGGTATTAATATTAAGTATGTATCCTGAAAAAGAATACGCCGTAAGAGCGTTGAAAAACGGAGCCGATGGTTATATCACAAAAGAGAGCGCCGCAGAAGAACTCCATGAAGCAATTGATACCGTTTTAAAAGGGGAAAAATATGTTTCCAAAAATCTACAGAAAATTCTCCTCGATAAATATACTGATGGAACTCCGTCGGTTCCACATGAAAACCTTAGCGATAGGGAATTCAATGTTTTTCTTCTAATTGCTAAGGGAAAGAGCCCTCAGGAAATTGCATCACAACTGAGCATAAGTCATAAAACAGTAAGCACCTACAAATCACGTTTAATGAATAAATTAGGATTAAATTCTGTTACGGAATTAACAAGATACGCAATCCAACATAAGCTGATAGAGTGAATGTTGTAGGAAAAATCCTACAAAATTTTAAGTAACCGCCTGCATAATTTCTTACCACAATTATTTATTATTCTCAAAGCAATCATAAATAAATTAAAAATCGGAGCAGAACAAATATGAAAGTTCTCATAGCGGATGATTCCAAGATATTGCAAGAAAGATTGTACGGCTTAATTGAAGAATGCGAATTCGTAACCGGTATTGAACAAGCATTTAATACAATCGATGCAAAAGATATCATTCAAAAAAAGAAAATTGATATTGTAATAAGTGATATTCGAATGCCGGGCGGAGGCGGTTTTGATTTGCTTGAGTACATCCGGATACTATCATCAGGGGATCAAGGTGATATTGATTACAAATTATCCATATCCGCAATACAGCGCAAAAGCAAAAGAACTTGGTGCGGAATATTTTTTAAGTAAGTCGGATGAACTTGAGGAATTAATTCCGGTGATAGAAAAAATTCATCATACTTTGTTAAAATCCTGATCAGCTTCAAAAAACAGACGGAAGTTGATTTTAGAATTTGGAGTAGTTATTCATTTACCGTCTGCTTCACAATACTTCGCTAAACAACTTCTGCCATAAAAAAAATCTATGTTCCAATTAATTGGTAAACTGTTCAGAGCGCTTCTTTATTAATCTAACTACCTATTCGCAATAAGATATTTCATATATTTATGTTTACTAATTATTCAATATTGATATGGAAGGACAATGTCTGAACAAAAAATTTTGATTATTGGTGGCGCCGGTTACATCGGAAGTCACATCACACATGATTTAATAGAAGCAGGATACCAAACTGTAGTTCTCGATAACCTATCAACCGGATTAAAACAAAACCTTCACCCCGATTCAAAATTTATTAATGGTGATATTCTAAATAAATCTGATCTTGATAAAGCTTTTGCAGAAAAGATTGACGTCGTTTTTCATTTTGCAGCATTAAAAGCCGCAGGTGATTCGATGATACACCCGATCAAGTTTGCCGAAGGAAATATTACCGGAAGTTTGAACATCATTTCTAAAATGGTTGAGTATAATGTTGACAAAATTATTTTCTCTTCCTCGGCTGCAGTTTACGGTGAACCGCAGTATTTACCAATTGATGAAGATCATCCTAAAAATCCAACCAACTATTATGGATATACAAAAATAGCCATCGAAGAAAATTTGAAGTGGTTCAGCAAACTACATGGAATCAACTTCGCTGCTTTACGTTATTTTAACGCAACGGGTTACGATGTTAGAGGAAGAATAAACGGTCAAGAAAAAGATACAACAAACCTTTCACCAATTGTTATGGAAGTCGCAGCCGGAGCACGCGAAACGCTGCAAGTCTTTGGTGATGATTACGAAACAGAAGACGGCACTTGTATCCGCGATTATATTCATGTAAATGATCTTTCCGATGCACACCTTAAAGCGATGGATTATTTATTTGATAAGAAAGAAAATCTCATAGTTAATCTTGGCACAAACAAAGGAAGCAGTGTACTTGAAGTAATTAAAGCAGCGGAAGACGCAGTCGGCAAAAAAATAACCTATAAAGTTGTTGACCGCAGACCTGGCGATCCGGCAAATTTGGTTGCATCATATGAAAGAGCAGAAAAGCTGCTTGGTTGGAAAGCGCAGCATTCAGACTTACACACAATCTTTAAGAGCATGAAACCGGTTTATTTGTAACTAATTCTTTTGTGGTATACAAAAAGTAAATTCGGTTCCTTCATCCAATTTGGATTTAACTTTTATTTCTCCATTATGGTTATCAATAAATTCTTTACATAAACTCAGTCCGATACCTGTACCTTTTTCACCGGCTGTACCTCTCTGGGATTGTAAAAAGTCTGATTTAAATAAATTCTTCTGAATCTCTTCATTCATACCGATACCGTTATCTTTAACGGAAATATAAAATGAGTGATTGGTTTTTGATGAAAGATAGATCTTACCATTATTTGTACTGTATTTAATAGCGTTAGAGAGCAAGTTTCTCAGAATTATTTCAATCATATTACTATCGGCAAAGATTTCTTTGTCCTCTATCTTGTTCTCAACGTTGATATATTTTTTATCTAATTGTGGTTTGAGGTTTGATATGACTTGATCGGCTAATTCTCTGATATTAAACTTCTCGGGGTTATACTCGATCATACCTCTTCTTGCAGCCGAAAGGTTTAATAGATTTTCAAGTAATGCATATGTAGAATTGGCAGTTGTTTCAAGATCATTAATACATTTCTTTTTATCATCTTCATCAAGTGATTCGTCTTTCAATAACTGGATATAACCTTGAAGAGTGAAAAATGGATTTCTCAAGTCATGAGATAGAATTGAAAAGAGTTTGTCTTTAGAATCATTGCTCTTTTGTAATTCGTCTGGTGAGTTTCTTTTTAAGTCTATAACGCCAGAATAAAACGAAAGTTAAAAAACTAACGAGGACTAAAATTGCAATTAGATATAGTTCTTCAATTCTTTGTATTTCCAAAGAGCGTTCGCTTTCTCTCAATTTTTGTTGCACGTCAAAGTTGTTTTGCAATTCGGATAAAGTTTCATACTGTTGAGCCAAATAAAGAGAATCATACATTTCGATAAAACTATCAAAATGAGAAATTGCTAAATCAAACTCCTCTAGATTTAGATAAAATCTTGCAATTGTTTTATATGTCTCAATTAACTTTAAAGGAACGTCTAATTCTTTAGCTAATTCGAGTGCGCTGAATAATTCTTCTTCACCTTCTTCTTTTCTGTTTGTCTTAGAATAGATCAGCGCCTTGCCTAGTTTATTATCAATTATACCATATACGTGATCTCGCTCTTCATTTAATTTCAACGATTGATCAATATGCTTTAGAGCTGCATCATATTCTTTCTCCATGAAAAAAATATTCCCGATTCCGTCCAAACTAAAAGCCATCCATTTTTTATTATCTATCTCTTTATTATGTTCATAAGATTTTTGATAATACTTCATGGCAGTTTCGTAATCGCCTATCTCAAAATAAACATCGCCAAGTTGATGTTGAGCGGAAGCAAAACCAAGCTTATTATTTAGTTTTTTCCTTATGTTAATTGCTTCATTAAAATGTTCTATCGCTGATTCGTAATTTTCTTCAAGACCATGCGCCAATCCAAAGTTTATGTGACTATAGGCAATTGCGAGTGAATCGTTTGCAGCTTCAGAATAATTCATTGAGCGTTCGGCATAATCTAAAGCAAGCGGTGCATTGCCGGTTAAGTAATAAACATCACCCAAATTGTTATATGAATAACCGATGCGGAGTGTATCGTTGAATTGTAACGCAATCTCCAACGCAGTATGAAAGTAGGGGACAGCTTCCTTTATTCTATATTGATAATGTAATAGAATCACACCAACATAATTGCTTGCAATTCCGAGTTCATTTGTAAAACCAAGACTATCAGCCAGCTTAATTGCTTGCTTACCGTAACGCAATGCGTTGTCGGTATCTCGTTCTCGCAGACTCCAGCTTAGGTTAGAGAGGTAAGTGATTTTTTCTT
>JAXHMN010000012.1:0-120401 GCA_034521465.1 Melioribacteraceae bacterium
AAACTACAAACTCATAATATCGCTGTAAATTATAAATGCCATCAACATCAACAAAAAGATAAAACCGAAATTTTGAATTGCGATTTTCATCTTAACCGGCAATTCCTTTCCACGAATTCCTTCAATTGAAATGATAACAAAATGTCCGCCGTCTAAAACCGGGAAAGGCAAAAAGTTCAATATCGCTAAACTCAAACTCAGCATTGCTAAAAAGTATAAGAAAGAAATTATTCCGGTATCGGCGCTTCTTGCGGCAAACTGTGCAATCTTAACCGGTCCGCCAAATACTTGATCGAATTGTACATCTCCGAATATTACATTTTTGAACATCGTAAAAGTAAGTACGGTAATCTCGCCAATGTTTTTGAAACTCTGGCTAAATGATTCGAAGAATCCGTATGTTCTAAATGTAACAGGTCCAGTATATGCGTCTCCGAGATAGATTCCTATCTTACCTTCAAAACCGGGAGTTACTGCGGTTGTTACAGTATCTTTCTCTTCTCGCAGTAAAGTAACGGTAAGTTCTTCTTCCGGTTTGGCAGAAATTAAACTTATCACTTCTTGACTGTTATTGAGAACTTGTCCGTCAATTTTTAAGAAAACATCGCCCGACTTAATTCCGGCTGCTTCTGCGGGAGAGTTCGGCATCACTTCAGAGATGTAAGGTTGAGTATCCCCGAATGGCAAAAAGAAACCACTTTGTGCATTCTCGGTGATAATCTCTTTCGGAACGGTTAAATTAGTTTCGGAACCGTTTCGCAAAACAGTTACATTAACATCTCTACCGATATTTTTAACGAGCAGATTATTTACAACTTCATCCCAGTTTTCAACCGGTTGATTGCTTATTGATAAAATTTTATCGTGACTCTCAAAACCGGCTTGCGCTGCCGGGGTTTCTTCTGCTACAAAACCGAGTTCAGTTGTGTTGATAATCTGTTTTCCTTGAAAGAAATTTATTCCCCAAAGAATCAAGACAGTTAAAGTTAGGTTCATCATAACACCGGCAGAAATAACGAAGAGTTTTTTAGGAGTAGATTTAGCTCTGAATTCATAATCTTTCGGTTCACTGCTGGCAAAATCTGTGTCCATACTTTCATCTATCATGCCGGAGATTTTAACATAACCGCCTAGCGGTAGGAGAGAAATTCTGTAATCGGTATATCCGTTTCCTTCCCAATCTTTTGGTAATGGTCCGAATGAAAAACCTGTAATTTTATTATAGCCGAGTATTCGTCTTCCGTAACCGATTGCGAACACATCCGCCCTCATGCCGGAAAGCTTAGCTGCGAGGAAGTGTCCCAATTCATGAATGAAAACGAGAATAGCGATAGTTATTGCGAAATAAAAAATATAGTCCATAAAATCTTCTGTTAATTGTTAAATAAGGTTTGAGCAAACTCTCTCGTTTGACGATCACAATCGAAAATTGTTTCCAAATTAGGTGATTTATGATTTTCAATTGAATTGAGAGATGCTTTTATAATTTCGGGAATTTGTGTGAAGCTGATTTTCCCACTTAAAAATTTGTCAACTGCAATTTCGTTTGCGGCATTTAATATGCAAGGTGTTGTGCCTCCGGTTTGCATAACTTCGTAAGCTAAACCGAGGCATTGGAATTTTTCCTCATCCGGTTCAAAGAATGTTAACTCTCTTAGCTTCGGTAATTTTGTTTCGACAAAATCACATTTCATTCTTTCGGGAAAAGTTAATGAATATTGAATCGGTAGTTTCATATCGGGCAGACTAAGCTGCGCTTTTATCGATCCGTCTATAAATTCAACCATAGAATGAATAATTGATTGCGGATGAACAACTACTTCAATTTTTTCTTTAGGGAGACCGAATAACCAATGCGCTTCTATTACTTCCAAACCTTTGTTCATCATCGTTGCAGAATCGATTGTGATTTTACTTCCCATTTTCCAGTTTGGGTGAGCGAGAGCTTGGTCAACAGTTACATTTTGAAGTTGATCTTTTTCAAAATTTAAAAACGGTCCGCCGGAAGCAGTAAGAATTAATTTTTCGATGTAATCTCTTTCTTCGCCGATTAAGCATTGAAAGATTGCGCTGTGCTCCGAATCGACTGGAATTAATTCCGTACCATTTTTGTAAACCATTTCAGTAATAAGTTCACCGGCAACAACAAGAGTTTCTTTGTTTGCCAGTGCAATTCTTTTCTTTCGTTTAATCCCTTCTATAGTTGGCGCTAATCCGGCAAACCCGACTAAAGCGCTTACCATTATGTCATATTCGAAATTTTTAGCAACGTCAATTAACCCTTCACTTCCCGAAAGAACTTCGCATTTGCTTCCAATTTTCTTTTTTAACTCAGCAGCTTTTTCATTGTTTGTAACAACAACAGCGGAAGGTTGAAACTCTTCAATTTGTTGTATCAATAAATCTATGTTCGAGTTTACGGTAAGTATTTCGGCTTTGAATTGATCCGGGAATTCACGAATTACATTTAATGTGTTAACACCAATTGAGCCGCTGGAACCGAGAATTAATATTTTTTTCTGTTTGTTCATTAAACACTAATTACATGTAGAAAATTCTTGTTACTGCCATTAAGAAGTTTATCAACACAAGAATGTTCATTTGTAAGTTTACTGAAAAAAGTTTCTTAAGATTTGTTCTTAAGTCGGTTTTATCATCGACAGGCGAAGAAAGATCTTTTTCAATTTCCAATCGTAATTTTTTTGCCGTTGGAATAACTTTCCAGCCAAGTAAGATTAAGATAACTACCATTATAATTTGTTTAGTAGTCAGCCAATGATTTGCCGTGAATTGGAAAAATCCGTAACCATAATTCATTAATATTAACCAAATACCCGTTACGAGAATTCCGACTGCTCCAATCATTCCAAGCAGATTTACTAGTTTTAGATAGAGTGATATCAATCTACCTTCACTACTTGAACCATGTGATTTATTTATCTCTTTTCGGAAAATTGGATCGGCTATAAAATTAACCAACCAAATACCGGCAAAAGCTATATGAAGCCAAATTAAAAACTGAAGCATGTTTTCTCCCTCTCAAATTTGTTCAACTTCAAATATATGAAAAATAGGGACTTATTAATAAGGTAAAACCGTCGGAGAAAGTTCAATTTGTTATTCGGAAATCCAAGTGCTGAAGATTTTACTCAAATTGGAAAAGTCTTCTTCGTCTAAGTTCATGGAAACAAATGCGGCAAGATTGTTCAATACTATTACAGAGTTGATGCTTGCGTCACGTTTTTCCAATTCGCTTATTTGTTTTGCAACATTGGTGTTAATTTTTTGGATGTTGTCATAAAGCTCGGCTAAGGATTTCATCTCCCAGTCGGGTTCTTTTCCCTTTTTGTGTCTAAGAAACTGGGCAAGAGAAAACATTGCGAAGACCCGGAATTCAGTTTCATCGAGGTCAGAAAAAGGTAGGTGGAATCTAAGCATCGGTCTTAATTTTGCTAAGATCGGACAGCCGCTTGCCGGCATGAGTATGCCCATTAAACTTCCTACAGCCGATTGCAGATCTGTTTCTTTGTAGTAAGATCTTTCTTCTGTCTCTACTGTTACTTTCACTTTTTCATAAGAAGCCCTTTCGGAAAAGAATTTAATCAATTCTTCAAGGTTAACAGCAACCGGACAGTATTCAAATTCATCCTTATTGATCGGGCAGTGATCGCATTCAAAATTTTCCAGTTTTGTCCAATCGGCAGGCTGTTCTTTAGATTGTCTAACGATTTGAAGCGTTGACGGTTCAAGAAAAATATTGAAGGTTTCTGTTTTACCATCTTCAAATTCAAGTTTATATGAGTATTTTCTTAGTTCATTATTCATTTTTAAGCCATTAATTTATTGTAAGCAATGTCATATTCTTTGATCATCCTCTCCATAAGTTCTTTAACCGAGGGAATATCTTTAATCAATCCGGAACCTTGTCCGGCTTCCATCATACCTTGTTCCGCATCGCCGTCAAAAATACCAAGCATTTCTCTTTTTCTTCCGAGCAATTCTTTTAATTTTTCTTTGTCAGCCCCTGAGTATTCGGCTAGTATTGCCTCTTCACCGAACCGGTTTTTTAAGATTCGTGCCATACCGATTTTCTTTAAGTATAAGATAAGTGTCATTATCTTTAGCATCAACAACTTTCTGTTTATAATTTTCGTGAGCGGATGATTCCTGCGTTACTGCAAAACGTGTTCCAATTTGCACACCTTCAGCGCCAAGTGCAAGTGCGGCTAGAATTGCTCGACCGTCTGCAATTCCTCCTGCTGCAATAACCGGAATATTAACGGCATCAACCAATTGTGGAATTAAAGCAAACGTAGTTAATTCATCGGCACCGTTATGTCCTCCTGCTTCAACACCTTCGCCAACCACCGCATCGCAGCCGACGCTTTCAGCTTTTAAAGCAAACTTTATGGAAGGAACAACGTGGCAAACAGTTATATCATTCTTCTTCAATAAATCTATAAACTTTCCCGGATGACCGGCAGAAGAAAAAACAATTTTTACATCTTCTTCAATAACAACATTAACTAACTCTTCCGCATCACCTCTTAATAAAGGAATATTTACTCCGAATGGTTTATCGGTTGCCCCTTTACATTTTTGAATATGCTCTTTTAATAAGTCCGGTTTCATTGAGCCGGAACCAATTAACCCCAATCCGCCGTTATTAGAAACAGCGGATGCAAGTTTCCATCCCGATACCCAAACCATGCCGGCTTGAACTATTGGATACTTGACATCAAATAAACTTGTTACTCTGTTATTAATATTCATAGTGTTATCATCTTTTATATACAAACTAATCAATAACTTTTTTATAACACAAGCAATTTGCTAATAGTAAAGCTATTGGGTAATTTTGACGTTATTATTTTTATGTGTAAGTGATTCATGTACAATCACTTATAAAAATTTTTCAATAAGATAACAGTAGAGGTATAAATGTCCTACTTATTCACATCGGAATCTGTATCGGAAGGGCATCCGGATAAAGTTTGTGATGCAATTTCAGACGGAGTACTGGATGCTATTTTATCAGATGACCCAAATGCAAGAGTTGCATGCGAAACTTTTGTAACAACCGGATTGGTTTTGGTTGGCGGTGAAGTAACAACTAAAGCTTATGTTGATATTCAAGATATTGTAAGGAAAACAGTTAAAAAGATTGGTTATACGGAAGCAGAATATAAATTTGATTCGGAATCTTGTTCGGTGTTAAATGCTATTCATTCACAATCCCCCGATATAGCGATGGGTGTGGATAAAGGAGGCGCCGGTGATCAAGGGTTAATGTTCGGCTATGCTTGTGATCAAACAAGAGAGTATATGCCTATGCCGATTGTATTTGCTCATAAACTTATAAAAAAATTAGCCGATATAAGAAAACGGAACCCCCAGTTAATGCCTTACCTGAGACCCGATTCTAAATCGCAAGTTACGATTGAGTATGATGATAACCATAAACCTCTGCGTGTTGATGCGGTTGTAATCTCCACACAGCATGATGCAAACGTAAAACAATCCACAATAAAAAAAGATGTAATTGAACACGTTATAAAAAATGTTATTCCGAAAAAATATATTGATAAAAAAACAAAATATTATGTTAATCCAACCGGCAGATTTGAAATTGGCGGACCACACGGTGACAGCGGGTTAACCGGAAGAAAAATTATTGTTGATACTTATGGCGGTTGGGCGCCTCACGGCGGCGGAGCTTTCTCCGGTAAAGATCCGTCAAAAGTTGATAGAAGCGCTACTTATGCTGCACGCTATGTCGCAAAGAATATCGTTGCCGCTAAACTTGCAAAAGAATGTTTAGTTCAGCTTTCTTATGCAATAGGCGTTGCTGAACCTGTTTCGGTTTATGTTGACACAAAAGGTACGGGGAAAATACCCGATGCGGAAATTTCGAAAATGATTAAAAAAGAAGTTGATCTAACGCCGAAAGGGATAATCAAGAAATTAAAATTAAAAAACCCTATTTATCAGAAGACTTCCGCTTACGGTCATTTTGGTCGTAATGGCAAAGAATTCACTTGGGAAAAATTAGATCTAGTACAAACATTTAAAAAATATTTACCTAAAAAATAAAGGAGCATTTACAAATAATGGATTATAAAAAAGGAAAATTCAAAGTACGCGACTTAAAGTTAGCTGCAGAAGGCAGAAAAAGAATTGAATGGGCCGAATCGAGAATGCCCGTAATGATGGCGCTAAGAGAAAAGTACAGTAAAACCAAACCGTTGAAAGGTTATAAAATTGCAGGCTGTCTTCACGTAACAAAAGAAACCGCTGTACTTGTTGAAACATTAAAAGCCGCAGGCGCTAAAGTTAGCTGGAGCGGATGTAACCCGCTATCTACACAAGATGATATTGCCGCTGCACTCGCTAAAAGCGGAATTGAAATGTACGCTTGGCACGGTCAAAATGTTAAAGAGTTCTATTGGTCAATCGACCGCACGCTCGATATGAAACCAAACTTAACACTTGACGACGGCGCCGATTTAATTTTCACCGTACACAACAAACACAGAAAATTGGCCGAAAATATTATTGGTGGTACAGAAGAAACTACAACCGGTGTTCACAGATTAAGAGCGATGGCTGCCGATAAAAAATTGCTTTATCCTGTAGTTGCTGTAAATGATGCAGAAACCAAATGGGATTTTGATAATGTTTACGGAACAGGTCAATCCTCAATTGATGGTATTTTGAGAGCAACTTCTGTGCTATTAGCAGGAAAGAATTTTGTCGTTGCCGGTTACGGTCATTGCGGACGCGGTGTTGCAATGAGAGCTACCGGAATGGGCGCGAACGTAATTGTGACTGAAGTTAAACCGACCGCTGCATTGAAAGCAACTCTTGACGGACATACTGTTATGAAAATGGATCAAGCTGCAAAGATCGGTGACATTTTTATAACAGCAACCGGTGTAAAAGATATCATCATTAAAAAACATTTTGAAAAGATGAAAGATGGTGCAATTGTTTGTAACACGGGTCACTATGATTGTGAACTAAATCTTGATGATCTCGAAAAGATCAAAAAAGGAAAAAGAACAGTGCGTGCAAACAATGAAGAATATACTTTGAAAAACGGAAACAAAGTTTACGTTCTTGCCCAAGGTCGTTTGGTTAACTTAGCTGCTGCCGAAGGACATCCATCAGAGGTTATGGATATGTCATTCGCAAATCAATTTATGTCGCAGATAAGATTAGCCGCCTTTGATAAAGAGGGTGTGCTTCTCGATCCCGATGTAATTGATATTCCCGAAGAACAGGATCAAGAAATTGCCGAGATAAAATTGAGAACGATGGGTTATAAGATTGACAAGCTGACAAAAGAACAGCAAGTATATATGGATGATTACAGCGCAGGAACTTAATTCTGGTTTGGAATAATTTCTTTCTTAAAGCCCAATCGATATCGGTTGGGCTTTTTTTGTTGATATTTTGGGGTAAAATTTAATATTTTTTTACGATTGTCGATGGGAGATTCAAACCATGAAAATGAATTATTATCCCAAAACAGACTCATTATATATTGAGCTTTCTGCAAAAGAAAGTATTGAAAGCAAGGAAGTTTCCGAAGGTGTAGTCCTAGACTATGACATTGTTGATTAAACCGAAGGTGCCCGAATGAAATCTGTAATAATAGTTTTAATAACACTGTTTTTAATTAATTGTACCGAAAAAGAGATAATTGAAAAAGCGAATTATCCCAAATATGACCTCCAATTGGAGTTGGACCCCGCCGGTAGGTATTTGAGCGTTGAAGGAAATCTAAAATTTAATTCTATCTATGGAACGTTGGATACTCTTATTTTATATCTCCATAAGCAGCTTCGAATAAGTAGCTTCTCAATCAACGGATTTGATAACTTCCGTGTTGACACAACCAAATCAGATATCCGATTTCTTCCCGAAGCTAAAAAAGTTCTATTAATTCCGGGAAAGCCTATCAACAAAGGGGATAAGATTGATGTAAATTTTGTTTATCAAGGAAGAATAACCGAATATCCTTCTTGGAGCGCTAATGTTATCGATACAAATTGGAGTGAATTAGGATTATATTTCCCCTGGTTTCCGTTCAATATGGATTTGCGCCCCTTTAATTACGAATTGGAAGTGAAGGTACCCTCAGAATACAAAGTATTCGCAATGGGGGAGAGCACTCGGCAAAGAAATCTATTAAAAATCACTACCAAACAACCTACAAACGATTTGGTACTCTGTGCTTCCAAGAAAATGAAAATAGAAGAGACCGGTATAGAAGGCAATAAAATCAGTATTGTGCATAATGATATCTCTTCAGAAATTGTAGATTCAGTCTTTTTGGATGTGAAAAAGATTTATTCCAATTACAATGAATGGTTTGGAATAAAAGAAGGGGATATGGCTTTAGTTCAATCTCAAAGAGAACAGGGCGGCGGATATGCCAGAACCGGCGGGCTTTTCTTAGCGGGATTTGACGGGGAGAGATATTTATCCGTTAGGGAAGGATACATGAGATACATTGGGCACGAATTGGCTCATATTTGGTGGAATAAAGCTAACTCCAATACCTGGGAAGATTGGCTCAATGAAAAGCTTCGCCGAATACAGCGCATTGATGCTGATAAGAAGCTTATTCGGCAAAAATGAATTTGATGCAAGATTACAAAAGAAAGAAAAGACCGCGGCTGATACAACTCCCATCTGGAAATTTGATAGAAACGGCGATAAAGATAGAGAAGCAATCCTTTACAGCAAAGGACCTGTCCTTTAAACCAACTGGAAAGTAAAATAGGGAGAGAAGGTTTTTCTTCATTATGTAAGAACCTGGTCAAAAAAGAAATTGCCCATACCGAAAAGTTTTTGGATGAACTCAATGCACTACACGGAAGCAAAGTCGGCAATTGGTTTGAGAAACAATTGAAAACAAAATAATAATCATTATAGATTATGTATTGCTTTGACTTCTTGTTCGAGCGATAAACCAGAGCTGAGAGTTGAAAAAATAATGTCAAACGCTATATATATCGAAGATTATTGGCGACTAACAACTTCAGCACTTATAAGCGGATTTGAAATTGACGAAGAAAATGGAAAATATTTTGTAGAACTTTCATTCGACATTGATTTCGAATCACCTTCTGATGAGATAATAAAAGATGTTGATTCAGGCAGTATTAAAGAAACGATAAGGGAAAATGATCATAACATTGAGATTGAAGTTGAATTATTTGTTGACGAAGAATATCAGCTAGGGCAGTATAAATTGATCTTCAATGTAACTGATGAAAATACATTTTCAGAAGCGAAAGGAGAAACAACATTTATTTTGGATGATGATAGAAAACCAAAGGGTTACTAAAAAGGAAAATCTTCTTCCAAATCCGGCTGCTCTAACTCTTCTTCTTTTGGTTTCTTCGCGGCTAAATGAACGGGATTGCTCTTTACATAGATCGCTTTATATGGAATTGTGGGGCAAGCATATTCACAAGCTCCGCAGCCGACACAAATTTCTTCGTCAATTTTTGGTGCATTTTTATTTACTTCCGGATCGAGCACCATTCGCACTGCTTTAGTCGGACAATGTTCTGCACATGCACCGCAATCAGTTTTTTGTGTGTAAACTATACAGTTATCTTTAATAAACTTTGCAACTCCAAGCTGAATTAATTTTTTCGGTTCTTCTTTTACGGGAAGTATTGCTCCGCTTGGACAAACATCTCCGCAAATCACACAATCATAATTGCAGAATCCTTTTATGTAATCCATCCGAGGCTGCATTATTCCGAGTAAACCGTATTCTAAAAATGCCGGTTGAATTACATGAGTAGGACAAGCGGCAACACAGAAATGACAAGCAGTACATTTATCGGTAAAGTTATCAATGGAAATTGACCCCGGCGGGGAAACCGCATGTTCTCGAATAACGGGTATATCGTTTTCTTTATAGACTTCAATTTTATCCTGTGCTTTTAATAATGTGTTTGCACCGATTAAGTAAACTGCAGATTTAACAAAGAAATCTCTCTTTTCAATATCAATAACAGGCTCAACTTCTTTTTTCTTTTTAGAATATCTGAAGTTGTAATCAATTCCCGCCGTAGGACAAACAGTGAAACAATTGTAACAACTGATGCATCTTTCAAAGTCTATGAATTTATTTTCAGTATCAATACAATTTGCTTTGCAGACCTTTTCACAAACACCGCATCCTTTACAATTAGGTTCATCGATTGCTATTTGAAAAATGGAATATCTTGAGAGAAATCCCAAAAAAGTTCCGACCGGACAAACAGTATTGCAGTAGAGCCGACCATATTTATAACTCATCCAAGCAACAAGAATAAAAACACTAACACTGAATAAAAGTGAAAACAAACTTATACCTCTGAACTCTACCGGGTAAATAGAATAGATATTAAAGTTCTCTAAAGTAATTGCAATTGTGTTGTTGATGCCGACAGCTATCGGCTGAAAAATATTTGAAAGTATTCTTCCGAAGTTGCTGTATGGGTCGAGTAAGTTTAATGTGATAACGGAACCGCTCAGAAAAACAATTATTGTAATTGCTAATATGATATAACGGGTTTTTGTAAATGGTTTTTTGTAGTCGAATTTCTTTTTGTCAAATCTTTGTGAAAAATAGTTTACTATATCCTGCATCACTCCAAGCGGGCAAACGGAGGAACAGTAAACTCTTCCGAAGAGAAGTGTAATAAGTAAAATAAAAATAAAGCCTGCTGCAGCTAAAGTCCCTAGAGATAAAAACTTAAGGAGGGAAGGAATAAATTGAAGATATAACGGATAACTTGAATAATCTTCCGGTAAAGAAAAAGATAAATCAAGAAAAGAATTGTTATAGATAAAAAGAAAGCAAGAGAAATAACTACCCTTGCTCTCTTTAGAAAATCATAGTTCATATATATTTAAAGAGAAATACGGTCTATTTTTAATTTTGTTAAGTCCATCGTGCCTACGCCCATTTGATCGGCGTAAGTTATATAATCCACTTCATTTGGCTCAACACCAAATAATTTAGCGGCTGCGGCATCTACGGCAACCATGTCGGTTGATATAATTTGTGATTTCATTGTAACAACATCGCTAACCGATACGCCGCGGGGACCGTTGCGTTTCATTACCCAGTAAGCATCAACTACATGTTGAATCTGGTTGCTTTAAAGTAGCATAGTCGGCAATGCATTGATGCAGATCGTTGCGATGCCAGTAACCTCTATCCCAAACAACGCCCATCAAGTTTTTCATTGCAACAGTTAGCTTGGCTCCGCCGTGATTTTTCAAAATCGGAACATTTATGAAAACATCCGAATCAAGGATTAATTCATGAACTTTAGCTTCGGTTAATCTTTTGCCTTCCGGAATATCGATTTGCTGATAGTAGCTTTCACGCGCACCTGAAACAACTTTTGCTCCGGCATCTTTAGCCGCAGGTTCAATGCCGCTATTGGAATAACATTTAGTCCAAGTGTCGCAAGTGTTATCAAATACATAAACATCTTTAGCGCCTGCATTAAAACACTCTTTTACAATTTCACCAACAAGTTTTGGATTAGTATTGCCTGCTCTCTCGGGAGGAACGTCCCAACCGATATTTGGTTTTACCACCACGGTTTGATTCGGTTTAACAAATCTCTTCATTCCGCCCAAAGAATTAATTGCTCTTTTGAACATTACATCCGGTTCACCGCCTTTGATTGCCACAAGATCATAAATTTCTTCAGGGGATGTTTTTGTATTTGCAAATAGGTTAAAATTGCTTCCGAATTTTAAGTATGCTGCTGTGCCTAATCCGGCAGTTGCAGACTTAATAAAAAATTCTCTACGTTTCATAAAAGACTCCGTGTCCTGTAAAAGATGTTTACATCCTATTTATTTTGATAAAAGATATGAATATATTTACTCCACTTCAAGAAAATAAAATGGTAATAATATGGAAGCGATTTTAAGTAAAGCAAGAACGAAAGAATTTGTTAAGACCTGCATTATTTGACATCTTCGCATTAGGTGTAATTTACCTTGTACCGGTTTTCTCACATTTATTTGCAATCCCGATCTATTATGCAGAACCGATGCGCTTGATGTTGGTTTTCTTGATAATGTTCACTTCAAAAAGGAATGCGCTTGTTATTGCAGCAACTATGCCGATCTTTTCAATGTTAGTCTCCGGGCATCCTGTTTTTTATAAAGCTTTGATCATGTCTGGTGAACTTCTGCTTAATGTGGTAATTTATTTTTATTTCGTTGAAAAAATTAAAAACAAGTTTGCATCGATGGCGTTGGGAATTGTATTATCAAAAGCAGCTTATTATGGATTGAAAATTTTGTTGATAAATTTAGCGCTGATTAGCGGTGCGGTAGTTGCGACTCCGATAATTTTTCAACTCGGTGTTGTTTTTATTTATAGTTCCATATTAATGTTGAAAAAAGATTAATAAAAATTAAAAATTATTTTAAAAGCCCAACTTTTTCAAAAAGTTGGGCTTTTACATTAATGGTCATGCTTATCAAAATCCTGATGCAGATCTTTTATAGATTCAAAATACTTGCCCCAAGTTCGAAGTAAATCATAAGAATAAATTCCATAATCGTAACCATCTTTCCATTTAATACTTATTCCGTAATTGCCAACGGTTTCGATGTTTGCTATTTCATACTTGCCCGGTTTATCGGGACCCTTTGGAGGTGGATCGTACTTTCGCCAAAGAATTGTTTCTCCTTTATTCTCAGCATCGGGGGATTCATCGCGTAAATATGTGAGGGGATAACGATAAACTTCACCATCATCCCACTCAATTAAAAGTGTTTCCGTGTTTGCTAATTTTATTTTTACTGGCTGTGCCATTCTAAAAAAATTATTAGTTAGAAAAAAATTCTCCCCCTTACCAAAGGGGGAGACCAAGAGGGGTTTAGTTGTTCCCGCCTAAAATTATAGGCAATCCGTCTTTGCCCGAACCGATAACAATAACTTTTGTGTTTTCTGAATTCGCAAGTTTCTCGGTTGCCTCAATTCCTTTCCATCTAAGCAGCTGTTCGTTAATACCTTCCGAGACTATGTTTTGGAAATCGGAAATACCTTTCGCTTCAATTCGTTTTCTTTCGGCCTCCTGTTCTTCGCGTTCAAGAACGAACTGCATTCTTTCGCTTTCTTGTTCGGCCTGCAGTTTCTCTTCAATTGATTGAGTCAACCTACCAGGCAGTTTAATTTCACGAAGCGCCGCAGCTTCAACATTAATACCTCTCGGTCCAACCAGCTTTTCGAGCTCACCCATAATTTCGTTGGCAAGCGCTTCTCTAGAAGCAGTATACAAAGCTTTTGCCTGATATTTTGCAGTTACACCTCGGACGACAGAGCGAAATTGGGGAATCAAAATTATATCTGCATAATTTGGTCCGACGGTTTTATAAATCTGGTTTGCTTGATCGGGATTCAACCTATGGAGCAAACTTATTTCCAGCCCTACACTTAAACCTTCCTCTGACGGTACTTCCATTACTTCTTTTAACTCCTGGGTTTTGATACTAAACTTCACAACTTTTGCCATTGGATTTACAACATTTACGCCGGCTTTTAGTGTATGGTCACTTACCATTCCCAAGAAATCGATCACCCCGACAGTACCGGCAGGTACTACCGTGAACAATTGTAAAACAAGTACAACTCCGGCTACTCCCATTCCGCCAAGCGCCATTGTTGATTCTTGTTTCCTGCCTAACTTTTTCAATCTTCTGAATACGAAAAATGCCGCGATACCTGCTATTAGTGCAACTATGAAAAGCATACTGCCTCCTTTATATTATTGTTATAAAAAAATTATTGCAATACTTCTTTTATTAATTTCATTGGTTCAATTTCTTTTGTGCTAATTTGAATTGAGTTCTTTATTAACTCGGAAACAGAATCAACCTTCTCTTTTCTGTTGGTAAATAACTCGGCAA
Organism: Melioribacteraceae bacterium; assembly: GCA_034521465.1. Taxonomy (GTDB): domain Bacteria; phylum Bacteroidota; class Ignavibacteria; order Ignavibacteriales; family Melioribacteraceae; genus SURF-28. Next base: position 13,954 of record JAXHMN010000012.1, read on the forward strand.
TTTTATTGCCTTTAATTATTTTGTCTCCGATCTTCGGATAGAAAATAATTCCTGCACTCGGATCAATATTATCATTTAACGTTTTTCTGCCGGCGCCAAGTTCAAAAGCAGCCATGCCTATTTCGTAAGTATTAACTGTTTCTAAGTATCCGTCTTTTTCAGCATAGATTATTTCGGAGTATTCACATTTCGGGTAATCTTCCGGTTTGTGAAGATATTTAGAATCACCGTTCTGTGCTTCAACTATTTCAATAAACTTATCAAATGCTTTTCCGTTTTTAATTAGTTTATTAGAAATGTCAATACCTTCTTCAACGGATTCTGCCTTTCCACCGAGATAAATCATAGCTCCCGATAGAGTAACAGAAAGAGTTTTCAGATCGTCAACTTCTTTACCTTGAAGAACTTTAATTGATTCATAAACTTCCAGAAAGTTACCAATATAATTGCCCAATGGTTGATTCATATCCGTAATAAATGCCATTACTTTCTTATCAAATGCTTTTGCTGTTGAGATCAAGTTTTCTGCAAGTTCTTTTGCATCCGATTCCTTTCTGCATAAATGCGCCGGTTCCGGTTTTTACATCAAGCACAAGTCCGTCTATACCTTCGGCTAATTTTTTGCTCATAATCGAACCGGTTATTAATGGAATTGACTCGACAGTTGCCGTTACATCGCGAAGTGCATAGAGAAGTTTATCCGCCGGTGCAATTTCTTTTGTTTGTCCAACTAAAACAGCACCCACTTCACTGATGACTTTTTTGTAATCGCTTAAACTTAGACTAGCATTAAAACCGGGAATCGATTCAAGTTTATCGAGCGTGCCGCCAGTATGTCCAAGCGCGCGACCGGAGATCATCGGAACGTTTACGCCGGCTGCTGCTGCAATCGGCGCAAGTATCAGAGATGTTTTATCGCCTACACCGCCGGTAGAATGTTTGTCAATTTTTGTTCCCGCAATCTCGCTAAGATCAACAACAATACCGCTGTGCAGCATTGCATCGGTTAAAGCGGCTGTTTCATCTTTGTTCATTCCGTTAAAATATACTGCCATTAAGAAAGCGGACATTTGATAATCCGGTATTTTCTCTTTTGTATAGGATTCTACTAAAAATTTAATTTCATCTGTGGTTAAAACTTCACCATTTCGCTTTTTTCTTATTATTGATACGGTATTCATAGTTGTCCTATACGATTAAACAAGACTTCAATATATTGAATTTGAGACCCAATTTCGATATTATTAAAATTCTAAATCATCAGTTATTACTTAAAAGTGAGGCAGTTATGTTTGATGAAAATTATAAGTTCACAGTTGTTGATCGATTTTTGAAGTACGTTAAATATGATACACAATCTAAAGAAGATTCACCAACTTTCCCAAGCGACCCGAAACAGCTAGAATTATCCAAAGACCTAGTAAAAGAATTAAAAGAACTCGGTTTGGAAGATGCGCACATGGATGACAATGGTTATGTAATTGCTACTCTTCCTTCAAACACCGATAAAGATGTTGACACGATTAGCTTTATTGCTCACGTTGATACTTCTCCGGCGGTCTCCGGGAAAAATGTGAATCCGCAAATCCACAAAAATTATCAAGGCGGTGATATCGTTGTTAACGAAGAAAAGAAAGTTGTGATTGAAGAAAAAAACAATCCTGAACTGAAGGATATGAAAGGATTTGATATCATTACAACCGATGGAACAACACTGCTTGGAGCGGACGATAAAGCAGGTGTAGCCGAAATTATGGATGCTGTAAATTATTTAGTAAATCATCCCGAAGTAAAACATGGCGAAATCAAAATTGTTTTTACACCCGATGAAGAAGTGGGAAGAGGTGCAGAAAAATTTGATGTAGAAAAAGTAGGTGCAAAATATGCTTACACTATTGACGGCTCAACGCTGGGTGAAGTTGAAACAGAAACCTTCAGCGCAGATGCAGTTGTAATTAAGATTAAAGGCATAAATGTTCATCCGGGCTATGCAAAAGGTAAAATGGTGAACTCGCTTAAAGTTGCTTCACACTTCATGGAAAGTTTACCGAAAGATAAACTATCACCGGAAACCACCGATGGACGCGACGGTTATGTTCACTGCGTTGCCATGGAAGGAAACGAAGAATTAACAACAATGAAATTTATTATCCGTGATTTTATCACCGCAAAGCTTAAAGAATATGAAGAAATGTTAGAGGATTTAGTTAAGAAAGCTGTGGCGCATTTTCCCGGAGCAGATTACGAGTTTGAAGTAATTGAGCAGTATAGAAATATGAAAGAAATCTTGGATAAACATCCGCAAGTTGAAGAAAACGCACTTGAGGCATTAAAAATATTGGACATTAAACCAATCCAATCAGCAATACGCGGCGGAACCGACGGTTCTCGATTGAGTTACATGGGACTCCCAACACCGAACTTATTTGCGGGCGGACATAACTTCCATGCTATCACCGAGTATGTTGCAATTCAAGATATGGAGATGGCTGTTAAGATGATTGCAACTATTGCTGAAGTTTGGGAAGAGAAAGCATAGAAACAAATAAATTAGAGAGAAGGCAGGCTCTTGAGAGTCTGCCTTTTTAATATATGGCTAAAAAACTTCACAGAGCAACGACATATTCTATTCTAGTAAATTTACTTCTCTTTGTTCTAAAAGCAGTTGTCGGTATAATTTCAAACTCGATTGCTGTAATCTCGGAAGCCGTAAATTCTTTGACAGACATCCTCTCTGCCGCTGCAATTAAATATGCCGTAAAAGTATCAGCAAAAAAACCGGACGATCAGCATCAATTCGGACATAATGCCGCTCAGCCGATTGCCGCGTTTATTGTTGCGGTCTTTGCTTTTGTTGTGGGTATTAAAATCGTTGAAGAATCGATTGGACGAATTATAGATCCAAAAGAAATAAGTATTCATTGGGCAATTTATTTTGTCTTAATTGCAACAATCATCATTAAGGTTTTATTAAGCAGGTATCAGAAAAACATTGGCAGAATATTTAACTCTCCTGCAATGAACGCAGCAGGAGTTGACAGTTTAAACGATGTGCTTGCATCGGCAATTGCATTAGCGGGCGTTCTCTGTGTTGAATTAGGATTCAAATTTATTGATGGAGTTGCCGGTATATTGGTTGCTCTCTTCATTTTTAAAACCGGTTACGAAGTTGCAAAAGAAAACATTGATTATTTAATGGGAAAATCTGCTGACGATAATTTAATTATAGATATCGCAAATCGAGCAATGAAAATTGATGGGGTTGAGGGTTTTAATGATGTCCGCTCACATTACGTTGGTGATAAATTTCATATCGAAATTCATATAGAAGTAGATAAAGAAATTAGCACAAAAGAATCACACGACATCGGTAAAAAAGTAAAATATGCTATTGAGGAGTTGGATGAAATTCAGCAGGTTTTTGTTCACATCGATCCCGTCTAAAATAGCTCCAAACTTTATTTAATATATTATTATCTATAGATATTTTTATAACTCAATAATACCTCTTGCAATATCACTAAGTTGGTTATAAATTCCGACTTAGAATAACATCAGATGAATGAAAGGGATGAAATGGTACAAATTAATAAGCGTACGTTGTTAGAAGTATTAACAGCAGCATCGGAGCAGTTCGCAAATGAAAGCTTTGTTTCCTGGGTTGACGGTGAACCAATAACCTATTCACAATTTAAAGAAAAAGCAACTACTATAACAAAGTATCTAAAAGATAGAGGAGTAAAGAAGGGTGATAGAGTTGCAATACTTAGCGAAAATCAACCTAATTGGAGCATATCTTATTTTGCTATCGTCTCTATGGGGGCAGTGGCGGTTCCGATAATGACCGAATTTCATTCCTCTGAGGTACATCACATTTTACGACATTCTGAAAGTAAAGCGATATTCATTTCAACAAAGCTCTATAATAAAATAGAAGAATTTGAAAGTGATTATTTACAATCAAAAATATTAATTGATGATTTTTCCATTATACCGCCCGAGATAAAAACCGATTTCTTGAAAGAGATTGTTCACAGCGGCAAAAAAGAATTTGATAAGGTTAGGGATGCCGCGTTAAAGTTTGTAGGTGTTTCAACAGATGAAGTACTGGAAGAAGATACAGCCGCAATACTGTATACATCGGGCACAACCGGGAATTCTAAAGGTGTAATTCTAACTCATAAAAATATTGTTTCGGATGCAATATCCACACTCGGTATTGTAACGCTTGATAAAGATGATAGAATGCTTTCCATACTTCCGTTGTTTCATACAATGGAATCAACTCTCGGGATGGTTACTCCTATGCTTTGCGGAACAAAAGTATTTTATTTAGATAAACCACCGACTGCCGCCGCCTTGCTTCCGGCAATGGCAAAAGTTAAACCGACTGTTATGATTGCGGTTCCCCTCGTTATCGAAAAGATTTTTAAACTGAGAATTCAACCACAATTGACTTCAAAATTTGTTGTGAGAAATATGTATAAAGTGCCAACTGTACGGAAAAAATTACATAAGGTCGCTGTGAAAAAATTACTCCAAACATTTGGGAACGAACTTAGAATGTTTTGTCTTGGCGGCGCAGCCCTTTCGGCAGAAGTTGAGCGATTCTTAAAAGAAGGCGGATTTCCATATGCTGTTGGTTATGGATTAACTGAAACATCACCGTTATTAACAGGAACAAATCCGCAGGGTGTCAGATTCCGTTCTGCCGGCAAGGTGATTCCGGAGGTTCAAATTGAAATTCGTGAGGAAGATCCGAACACCGGAGAAGGTGAAATTTATGCTAAAGGTCCGATGGTGATGCAAGGTTATTATAAAGATCCGGAAAAAACAAAAGAAGTATTAAGTGATGACGGTTGGTTCAAAACCGGTGACTTAGGTGTGATGGATAAAGAGGGTTATCTTTTTATTAAAGGCAGATCGAAAAATGTGATTATCGGTTCAAATGGAAAAAACATCTATCCCGAAATAATTGAATCGATAATTAACGAAAACCCATACGTCATGGAGGTCCTGGTTCATGATAGAGAAAACAAACTTATCGCCCGCGTATTTCTGAACAGCGAAGCAATAGATCAAGAGTTCGAGATCGAAAAGTTGAATGAAACAAAAACAAGAGAAATAATAGATAAAATCTTAGTCGATATTTTACATGAAGTAAACAACCGGGTTTCATCGTTCTCAAAAATTCATAGAGTAATTGAACAAGCGGAACCGTTTGAAAAAACACCAACGCAAAAAATTAAGAGGTATTTATACGTTTAATTAAGCGAGATAAGATTTTCATTCTTTGCTATATTTCATGCATAACATTTTAATTGCAGCACTATTGATTTGGTTTGAAGCTTAATACAGAGTTACCGAATTCTTATCTTGAATTAAAACCGCTTAATTAATAATTTTGAAATAGCATAAAAAACAAACCGGAGGTAATTGGTCTCTTTCTACCATTAAATTTATTTATTCTTTGTACTGTTGGGGACCAATATGCTCAAACTTCTTTCAAGCACACTTGTTTTATTTCTCTTCTTAAATTCTTTTGGGAAAACATTTTCTAACGTAACAGTTTCGGGTCTTGTTTATGATGCTGATTCCGATCGCCCTTTGCCTAACTGCAACATTGTAGTATTAGAAAAATCAACCGGAACAATTACCGATGAAAAAGGTGAATTCCAAATTCAGCTAGAAAAAGGTAGTTACACACTCCAATTCAGTTATGTTGGTTATAAGACTATTCAGGAAAAGATCACTATTACAGAAACACCTTCGCATATCGAGTTAATTGTTAGACTCTATCCATCTTCAATATTAAAAGATGAAGTAACCGTTACCGGGGACCTAGAAGAAACACCCACCATCAAACAAAAAATTGATCCAAAAGATATTAGCTCAATGCCGAATATTTATAGCGATGTTTTACGGTCCGTGCAAGTATTGAGTGGAGTTACGACTAATAACGAATTAAGCTCCGGTTACAATGTACGCGGCGGAAGTTTTGACGAGAACTTAATTTACCTAAACGGTTTCGAAATCTATCGACCATTTTTATTAAGGCAGGGTGTTGAAGAAAACCAAACACTTATCAATCCCGATTTAGTCTCCGGCATCGATTTTTATAACGGTGGATTTTCGTCCCGGTTGGGTGATAGAATGTCATCGGCTTTGGAAGTAAACTATTCAAATAATGCTGATGAAAATATAAGCGGCACTGTTCGAGTGGATTTGATGAATTTGGGTGCTGCTATTTCAAAAAAATATGGTGACTTGAACATTAAGTTAGGCGCACGTTATGCTTATCCCGATGCGTTTCTCCAAATGTTACAAACAACCGGAGATTACTCGCCCTCGTTTTCGGACATCCAAATATTTACAGAATATAAATTAACCGAGCAAACAAAACTAGAATTACTTGGTCTGTATGCTCAAAATAAATTTTTCTTAGAACCAGAAACTTGGGTGGGTAACTTTGGCGGATTTGTACGCGGAGATATAAGAGAAATTAGTATTGACTATTCCGGTAGAAGCGAATATAAATATATAACCTCATTGATGGGTGTAAGAGCAACTCATAAGTTTTCCGAAGACTTCAACGCTGGATTTTCAGTTTCAATTTATGGAACCGAAGAATCCGAATACAAAGATATTACCGGCGATATGTTTTACAACGAAGTTGCTATGTGGTCAAATAAAGATAACAATGAATATCTTAAAACAAGATTTGAAACAACTGACAATTTACTCACGCTTAACTCAATCAGATTAAAATCGATTTTCGATTATAGATTATCTAACAACCTAATTTCAGCCGGAGTTGAGTACAGGTTTGTTGAGCTATCAAATAATTTTAACGAAAGATATTTTGAGGAAGGTGAAAGTTCTCTGCTGCAAGTACCAATAAATATTGTTGCAGACGAGCAATTCAATCTCAATAATTTAAGCATATTCATAGAAGATGAAATAAAATTTTCAGAATCATTTAATGCCAATATCGGATTGCGATACTTGAGATATAACTATTCCGATGAAAATCTTTTTTCACCGAGGATTAATCTAACTTATGTGCCATCATTAATAACTAAACTTACTCTCGGTTGGGGTTTTTATTATCAGCCGCCCTTCATAAATGAATTGAAGAACCCGGATATCGGACAATTAAAATCTCAGCGAGCTATTCATTATACGTTTGGTGTAAGCCATAAGTTCAAACCAAATCTTACATTTTCTGCTGAACTTTACTACAAAGATCTTGACAACTTAATTCCTTTCTACTTTGATGAACTCAAAATGGTATATGTTGACGGCAATACCAGAGAAGGTTATGCTTACGGAATGGATCTGCAGATTGATGGTGAATTAATCGAAGATATGCGGAGTATCTTCGGTTACAGCTACTTGGATTCAAAAGAGAGAACAATTGGCACAACTGATTACAAAAGAAGATTACTTGATCAAACACACACGCTTCAAATTTTCTTGCAGGATAAAATCAAGAGACATCCAAATTGGCAATCGCATTTAAGATTTTTATTTGGCAGTGGAATGCTGTTTTATAATCGTGTTGCAGAAACTGATCCCGAAACCGGGAATCAATTTATAAATGTAGATATTGAAAACCCGGAAGAATACTTTCTCTATTTCAGAGTTGATATGGGACTTTCAGCCAGCTTTGATGTTTTTGATGACAGCAAAATAGTTGCCGTAGCCGAAGTGCTTAATGTTTTTAATCACCTCAATTACGGCAGCTACGACTGGGTGCAGGCGCTTGAAGAATTTAAGGCTCCAATTAGAATCCCTCGGGTGTTGAGTAAACGGTTTTTTAATTTGAGGGTGGAATTCAGATTTTGAAATGTATCACCATTTCAAGCGATAACTTGACCGTATTAAGATTTGTTGGTCTTGATATGCTCGGTAAACACAATTAAGAAATAGCTTACGAGGAGATCGCTTTACCAATATCCTTATTGGTTTCACCGAGTGCTATTAGAGATTTAATTAATAGATCAATTGAAACACTTGGGTCACCTTTTTCTAATTTAGCAATTCTTGACTGACTAGAATTAAGGAGCTTTGCAAGTTCAACTTGTGTTAAATTTTGTTTTGAGCGCAGCTCTCTTAAATTTTTACTAAGCTTAATTTTCAGTTCAATATATGCTGACTCGTTTTTAGTGAGACCAAGAAAATCCATTGTTTACCGTATCACGAATCATGTTCCAAACCAACTATTTCATACAATAAAGTTGATGAAATTCAGTAAACATAGCAGTTTAGGTCGGTTTATTAAGAACACGGTTTAATTTTTATTTTGTCGAAAATTTGCTATTGCATCTTTCTGAAAACGTGGAAGTTTCTCTACAACCAATTCATAAGAATGATCAATCAATTCCTCAATCAATTTATTGCTGAGCGTGCCGGTCAACTCCAAAGTATTCCAATGCTTTTTATTCATATGATAACCCGGATTTATTTCTTCAAACTCTTCCCGCAGCTCAAGAGATTTTGCCGGATCACATTTTAAGTTTATTGATTGAGGATACTCGAGATTTAGCAGAGCGAACATTTTGTCGGTGACTTTGAAGACGAGCGCAGTATCATTAAACGGAAAACTCTCGGTTACACCCAATTTTCGCATACAATAACTTCGAACTAATTCAACGTCCATTCGTCCAATTCCTTAAAATTGCAACATATTTAAGTATAGTTTGGCTATCTTTGCTACTCAAAAAAATAAATGAATTTTTTGAAACTAAACTGCTATCTTATATGTATTATAGAAAACTAAATCGAATAAATCTGGTAGAACTTATGAAAAGAATTTCAATATTGCTTCTTGTTTTGCTTGCTCTAATTAGTTGTAAAGCGCAGACAGTTGAAGACCTCATTGCAAAAAATAAGAATATAGATTCCTCTAAAGTAGTACTCCCCGATACAGATCATCCAAAAGATAACAGATTAATTACACAATTGATCTCCAGATATCATTATAAAAAATTTGATCTGAATGATTCGCTGTCATCGGTTATTTATGATAATTACATAAAAATCCTTGATAATAACAAAATGTACTTTGTCAAATCCGACATTGAAGAATTTGAAAAGTACAGAGATAAGTTTGATGACTTTCTATTAACCGGAACACTAGATACCGGTTTTGAAATTTTCAATAAATATAAACAGCGTCTCGCCGAAAGAATAAAATATATAGACGAACAGCTCGAAACAGAGTTTGATTATACAAAAGAGGAAACTTTCGTCCCTAATAGAAAAGACGCCGAATGGGCTGAAAGCGAAGCTGAGCTTGATGAACTCTGGCGCAAGCGACTAAAAAACGATGCACTCAACAGGAAATTAGACGGAAAAGAGTGGGAAGATATAGCCAAAACTTTAGGTGATCGTTACCATCGTTATCATAAAATTATTCTGCAATATGACAGCGAAGATGTATTTCAACTTTACATGAATGCTTATACTGATGCCGTTGATCCGCACACATCTTATTTCTCTCCGATTACTTCGGAAAATTTTAACATTGATATGAGTCTTTCGTTAGAAGGAATCGGCGCTCAGCTTACAAGTCTTGATGACTACACAACAGTTAATAGAATTATCCCGGGCGGACCGGCGGACAAAAGCGGATTACTTCACAAAGATGATCGAATTGTTGCAGTAGGACAAGGCGAAGATGGCGAAATGGTTGATGTCGTCGGCTGGAGATTAGATGACGTTGTTCAATTGATAAGAGGTGAAAAGGGAACAATAGTAAGATTAAGTATCATTCCTGCAGAAGCGGAACTGAACATGTCAACCGAAGAAATTCAAATAACTCGCGATAAAGTGAAGCTTGAAGATCAAGCAGCGCAAAGTGAAATCATTTTAATTAATCACGAAGGCACTGAATATAAATTGGGAGTACTTAAAATTCCCGCTTTCTATATGGATTTTGAAGCACAAAGAAAAGGTGATCCCGATTATAAGAGTACAACACGCGATGTTCGAAAACTTCTTGAAGAATTAAAGAAGCAAGATATTGACGGAGTAATTGTTGACCTTAGAGAAAATGGCGGCGGTTCTTTACAAGAAGCAATTGAACTGACCGGACTATTTATTGAAAAAGGACCGGTAGTTCAAGTTCGCAACTCAAACGGATCGATTGAAGTTGGAAGAGACCCGGATGATGAAATTGTCTATGATGGTCCGCTTGCTGTAATGATTAACAGATACAGCGCATCTGCTTCAGAAATTTTCTCCGGCGCAATTCAAGATTACGGAAGAGGATTAGTAGTTGGTGAAACAACCTACGGTAAAGGCACGGTTCAAAATCTAATCGACTTGGGAATGTTCACAAAAGATAAAGATGAAAAAGAAGGCAAAGTTAAAATGACTATCGCCAAGTATTACAGAGTGACCGGAAGCAGTACTCAGCATATGGGTGTTGTTCCGGATATCTCATTCCCGAGCCCCGTTGATCCGGATAATTATGGCGAAAGTTCAAAATCGAGTGCGCTTCCGTGGGATCAGATTCCGTCAACAACTTATCAGCGGTATGCTAACTTAGATAAATTTATTCCGCGTTTACAGAAAAAGCATGAAGAAAGAATTCAGAACAATTTAGAATTTCAATATATGCTTGAAGACATTGAAAAGTATAACGAGCGTAAAGAGAAAAAAGAATTCTCGTTGAATGAAGAAGTTAGAAAACAAGAAAGAGAACTTGCAAAGAAAAAAGAAGATAAGCGGGACGAAGAGCGTGCTTCAAATTCAGAAATAACCATAATCGAAAAAGGTGAAGTTAAACAGAAAGATCTTAGAGTTGATGATCCTGAACTTGAAGAGGCCAGTTATATACTTGCTGATTTAATTGCAATGAATATCGGGTAAGTTTTATTGTAAAGTTATAAGAATTTAGATGACCACGCCAGAGTCTGGTCTGGTCATCTGGATTCCATTGACCCAACTAACCATTCAATTTTTCCATCATTTCATCCGGTGAATCTACCGGCAGCTCACATGCAAAATTCTTACAAACAAACGCTTGTGCTTTTGTAAAATCAAACTCATAGTTAGAAATAAACGGAGCAATTTTTTTCATCTCTTCAATATTATCTTCGGTAACTGCTAATACAACTTTGTTTGGAATATAATTTTCATTTAATTTTTGCATGAATGGATCAAATTCTTTTAATGATTTACCTGCAAGAATAATTTCATAAGTTTTTCCTTTTGCAAAATCGAGTCCGCATAAAAAGTAAGTAAATGCCATTGGAGATTTTTTAACATTTTCAGAAAAGGATTTACTCAGTAATTCGGCTGATTTTTCATACTCTTGATTTGATGTTAATCTTGAAAACCGAATCAAATTATTCATCATTGCAGAAGCCCCCGATGGTATTGCGCTATCGAAAAGATCTTTTGAACGGACGAGTAAGTTTTCACCGAAATCAGGTGTAAAAAAGTATCCGCCATCAGCATCATCCCAATAATGCTTGTTCAATATTTCGTTCAACGATATTGCTTGCTCCAAATATTTTGTCTCAAAGGTTGATTCATAAAGTTCAAGTAAGCCCCAAATCATAAACGCATAATCATCAAGTACAGCAGTTAACTTTGCTTCGCCGTCCCGGTACCGATGAATTAACTTTCCATCTTTGTCGGTTAAGTGTTCATTTATAAATTCAACTCCTTTACTGGCTGTCTCTGTATATTCTTCATTGTCAAAAACTCTTCCGGCTTTAGCAAACGAGGAGATCATTAATCCGTTCCAATCGGTTAATATCTTATCATCTTTTAGAGGATGAACTCTCTGTTCGCGATTTGCAAAAAGTGTTAAGCGGGCTTTGTTTAATTTGTTGATCAATTCTGTGGGATCTGTATTGCTTTCTTTTACGATATCTTCAATTGAACTAGTTAGGTGAGGTATATTTGTACCATTTCTTGCCTTAGTAGATTCTTCCTCGTAATTGCCGTCTTCTTCGATATTAAAAACTTTGCAAAACAATGTTCCGTCTTCTTCACCGAGTATTTTTAGAATTTCTTCTTTTGTCCAAACATAAAATTTACCTTCTACTCCTTCACTATCGGCATCTTCGGCGGAATAGAAACCGCCTTCGGGTGAAGTCATATCTCGCGTAACATATTCTAAAATTTGTTCCGCTGTCTTTTTGAAACTTTCTATCTTAGTTGTTTGATACGTTTCGACGTAAGCGTGAGTGAGCATCGCTTGATCGTATAACATTTTCTCAAAATGCGGCAGCAGCCAACGTTGATCGGTTGAGTAGCGGTGAAAGCCGAATCCGATGTGATCAAAAATTCCTCCTTTCCTCATTTCGAGTAAGGTTTTTTTAACCATTTCTAATGCATTCTCTTCACCGGTGTTTTTATAATAGCGGAGGAGAAACAATAGATTGTGGGGACTTGGGAATTTAGGCGCAGTTGTAAGTCCGCCGTAAGTTTTATCAAATCGTTCAAAAAAATATTCGTATGTTTTAGTCAAGACATCGGTTGGGATATCAGTTCCTTCATCGCTCATTGAAGTTTGTTTTAAGTGACTTGTAATTTGATCGGCGCTTTGTTCGACTTCGTCTCGTTTCTCTTTCCAAGCTTTATTTATGTTTTGAACTAACTCAACAAAACCGATTCTGCCGAAGCGCGTTTGTTTGGGGAAGTACGTTCCTGAAAAGAACGGTCTTTTGTCGGGCATCATGACAATAGTCAAAGGCCAGCCACCGCCGCCTGTCATCATTTGGCAGACCGTCATGTAAATGTTGTCGATATCCGGCCGTTCTTCTCTATCGACTTTAATAGATACAAAGTATTCATTCATTAATTTAGCAACTTCGGGATCTTCAAAAGATTCATGTTCCATAACATGACACCAATGGCAAGTTGAATAACCGATTGATAAGAAAATCGGTTTGTTTTCTTTTTCCGCTTTTTCAAATGCTTCATCACTCCATGGATACCAATCAACCGGGTTGTATGCATGCTGTAATAAGTAAGGACTTTTTTCGTTAATTAATCTGTTGGTTTTTCTTTCGTTCATAAATATTTCCTTTCCGCAAATTTCATTACGCTAATATTATTTGCAAAAAAATGGGGCTGTCCTAAAAGTAATCTTCAAATAAAAAATCTGCGCAAATCAGTTTAAATCTGTGAAATCTGCGTACCAATTATTGTGAAATTATTACTTTCAGGACAGCCCCAAATTAAAATTCATTTGGTTAGCAAAATTAATCATCCTGCATTGCTCTTCCAACAAATCCAATTATTAAAGAAAACAGAGTTGCACCTATGACAGACCAGACGATAGGAAAAGATTTACCGCCGATGTAAACTGTCCAGAATAAGGGTAGTCTAAATTCTTCAGCAATCCATAATCCTAACCAAGCGCCAATAAATCCTACAACCATTGATATAATACAACCGCCAAGATTGTAACCGGCAATACTTTGTCCGATAGCACCGCATATTGCGGCAATTAAGAGTAGAAGTAAGAAACCAATAAGTGTCATTTTCCCTCCCATTTAATAGTTAGTATGAAATATAAAGATTTAAAAAGTAATTCGAAACCAAGTATCAAAGAGTGAGGAGCACAATTGTAACGACCCCGGTAAAAAGTGAAAATAATCCGAGCCGGTCAATTTTTTCACGCCAAATAATGAATGCGAGCAAAGCGGTTAGTAAAATGACACCAATGTTAACAAGGGGATAAACTAAAATGCCGGGAATAGTCTCAAGTGCGGCAATTAAAAAGACGCTGCTTAAAACATTCGGAACACCTAAAACCGAACCACTTAAAATAGTATGTCTTTTTAGTGGAATCTTTTTAACAAAAATGATAATGAAACAATAAATAAATGCGAAAAAGAAAATTGAGAAAATAAAGAATTGTTTTTCAACAATCGGATGAGTCTGTTGAAAAACCTTCATGGAAAAATCACCGATGCCGATTCCGATCATCAATCCGGCTAGGTATAAAATATCCTTTAATGTAATTGTTCGAGTTTTATTGTGACGAAGAGACAGATAGAATAAATAAATTGTAATACCCGCAAAAGCGAATCCGAGTAAATTAAAGAACGTTGGTATTTCTGAATACAATAAAATTGATAAAGCAACCGGAATAAAAAGTGAAATTCTGGAACTCAAAGTAGAAAGCGCTGTACCGGCAACATCAATCGATTTGGAAAATGCAAAAAAACTTGAAACAAACACGGTCCCGATAACGGCACCGAATATTAAGGAAGAGAATGAGAATTTAGCTTCAGGTTCAATCATGAACATAACGAACCCGATAATTGAAGCAACCAAATAATTACTGGCGATCAGTAATATTGAATTGCCCTTATTAACACTGCTGTATTTTAAAATAAGTGCAATGCTTGTTGAGCAGGCGATTGTGAGAAGTAGTGAAATCAAGTTAGATAATTTTTTAGGACTAAGTTAAAACATTTCCATCGGATTTGGATACTTAAATTTATAATTCAACATTGCTTTCAATTTTTGCGATGAGACTATTTTATAATTTCCATTATCATCGGTAAAAGAGGGAGTTTCTAAGTCAAGTTTTTCTGCGGCTTTTGTGTAAAGTTCTTTTCTCGTCGGATGTTCATCCGCACAAGCGTTAAAAATATCTCCCCATAGATTATTATCAATTATTCCAACAATAATTTCTATACAGTCATCTAAGTGAATCAGGTTAACTTTTGCATTGCCGCCACTAACGTTCTTTCGGCCGGCTAAAAATCTTCCCGGCTGTCTATTGGGTCCAACCAATCCGCCAAATCTTAGGATCGTTGTTCTAAAAGTAATTTCCGCGCGGAGTAATCCTTCGGCAATAACTAACGCCTTGCCTGAATCACGTTCCGGGTTCAACTCCGATTCTTCGGTAACAGTTTTATTCGTATCTCCGTAAACAGAAGTAGAGCTTACAAAAAGCACTTTCTCGATAGGTGATTTTTCAATTTCGTTTATTAAAAATTTTATCTGTGCAGGAAACAATTCAAGAACATGTTCATTTCTACTTGGCGGGATGTTCACTATCAGAATTTTTGACGAGAGAAAATTTTGAATGTCATCGGTTCTTACATCCGGATTTAAGATTACTAAGTGCGGTTCTATTCCAGGTTCTTCAATTTTCTTAAGTTTATCGACACTTGTTGTTGAACCTTTTAGACTGTAACCGTCATTGTATAATCTTTGTGCAAGCGGCAGACCAAGCCAACCGCATCCAAGCACACTAATTGTTTTTCTATTCATCGGATTATTACCAGGAGGTGGTTTTTATAATGTTCAAAAAGAAATCGTTATTAACCTGATCACCTTTTTGTTTATAAGCATTGGCAAGATTATTCAAAACTCTTTTTATAATAACAGATGCAGGAGTGCCTGCGGTTACAATTTTCATCACCGCGGCATATGATTCTCTAACTAATTTTTTTAACTCAGTTTGATAGATCATTTTACCTTGATTGAAACAGTCAACTAAAATGATTTCTTCGTCGTGAGTAATTTTTGAAAGAAAATGACCGGGGAAGTTGCAACCTTCAATAAATAATCCTGCACGATAGCCGACCAGCATATAAAGAATGCTCAGCGTAATCGGCAAACCCTGCTTTTGCTCTAGAGTATATTTAAGGTTACTGTTCCACGGGTTATAATAATCGAGCTTACTGCCGGAAATATTTTTTTCCCTGAACAAATAATTAGCGAGATCAAATTCATCGCCGTAAGGAAATTTGTTCATAAAATCTTCGGCTGTTTCGTCCAGTAAAACAGAAAGATTTCCGTGTTCCTTTAACCCTTCTTGGAAACCAACAATCAAGTTCATTGCTTCTTCTAGCGCTTCGTAGAAATCACTCTTTAGCTGCCATGAATACCAATTCTCGTACATCCACTGTCTTCTGTTTTCCTCAAGAACCGGCTCTATTAATCTTCTTTTATCTTCATTGACAATATTTGAAAATTCTTGAAGGTCCTCTTCCAGTGTTAATCCGTAGTTAATTAGTTCTTTGATGATTTCGCTGCGTACTTCATCGCTCTCATCGTCAACTAAGTCTAATAAATATTGTAATGTTTTTATATCGCTCATACGTATTTGATTTTCTCTTTAGCCGATAGATAATAATAATCCGTGAGAATTCACAATAAGTGATGTGAATTTACATTTGTATTCAACAAATGAATTTTTAGGAGGGATAAAAAAATACTACAGCACTTTAAAATTACTTGGCTCTTCCGAGAACTCTCGAAGGAAAAAGAAATAACGCTTTTATAAAATTCAATAAACCGTCAACCGCAAAACCTAAAACTCTGAAAGGAATTGAAAGTAACCATAAAAACGGATAGATAATTAGAGCCAATAATGCCAGTGGCCAGCATAAAACTAGAAGTAATATCCACATCAAAAATGTTAACATAACCAAAACCTTTTATTCTTTGGACGTAATTTAGCAATAAAAAGTTCTCGTCTAACCAAAGAAGTCAAATCATTTTGAGAAAAACGAATCTCAAGAATAAATACAAATCAATTCTGTTGGATGGGAATCATATTATAAAAGTGACGTGGATCAAAATTGTATCGATGAAAATGAGCATTTTTAAAAATTCGCTATGCTATCCTTTTAAAATTACGTATTTATACGTATTGAAAGATGTTCAATATATTATTATTATCAAATGACAATATAAAACTTAAATAGAAAAGATATTAGTATAATAATATATTTTTATAACAGGGTGCCAAACTAGAAGGGTTTAGTATTATGATATTCCAAAAAGAATATAATAACAAGCAGCAAATTAAAAGAGATCTGGTTATAAGTCTGGTTTTGTTTTTTCTAACATTAACACTTGTAGTAATTCTTATCTAAAATTATATCAAAAGTTACCTGTCGTACTTTTATCTGCTCTAAATTAATTTTGTTTATAAGGAGATAACATACGCGGCAAAATCACACACCTTATCTTTTTAATTGCGATTCATTCAATTTAGTGTAAATTGATAAGTGAAATTTAGATAGGAAGGATCAGATGTATCGAACTTCCCCCGCCATAAAATTAGCATTGATTTACTTTCTTGCCGGCAGTATCTGGATCTTACTCTCCGATCAGTTAGTAAATCTATTAATTCCACCCGAAGCTGATTTGCTATTTAAAATTAACATTACAAAGGGGCTCGTCTTTGTATTGTTAACTACACTGGTAATTTACATTAGGCAGTCGCACATACCTAAAGAAAATTCAAGAAGAAACCTCAGAAAAAGAAAAGACGGCAGAAAAGCTTATCAAGAGCGAGAAGAAATATAAGTTGCTCTTTGAAGATAATCCCCGCCCAATGTGGGTTTATGATTTAACGACTTTGAAATTTATTGATGTGAATAAAGAAGCGACTATCAAATATGGTTACACGCGTGATGAGTTTCTTTCAATGACCATTAAAGATATTAGACCACAAGAAGAAATTAAAAAATTAGAAAATTATCTTGATCAAAGAAATAAAGATGTTACTCATTATGACTCGCAAATTTGGCTGCACAAGCTAAAAGACGGTGCCGAAATATTTGTTAAAATTTTATCTCACAAAATTGATCTTGAAGAAAGACCTTGCAGATTAGTTATTTCCGAAGATGTAAGCGAGTTAGTCAAAAAAGAAAAAGCTCTAAAAGAGAGTGAAGAAAGATATAAGCGAATTTTTGAAAATATACTGGATGTTTATTACGAAACAACGATTGAAGGAACGATTCTAGAAATCAGCCCTTCTATTGAAATACTATCTTCCGGACAATATACGCGGGATGAATTGATCGGAAAATCGATCGTTGGACTTTATTATGACACAATGGAAAGAGAGAATTTATGTTAAAAAGTTATTAAAGAATACAAACAAGTTGATGACTACGATAGTAAAATTAGTTAATAAAGACGGTAGAATTATTTACTGCTCAATTACGGCAAGACTTCATTGAAGAAAACGACAGCATTAAAATTGCCGGAACCATCCGCGATATTACGGTAAGAAAAGGGTATGAAGAAGACTTAGTCAAAGCAAAGGAAGAAGCAGAAAGAGCAGACAAATTGAAGTCCGAGTTCCTTGCGCAAATGTCTCATGAAATAAGAACTCCGTTAAATACACTGATTAATTCATCTCAGTTTGTAAGAGAAGAATTAACTGAGGAACGGTATGAAGATCAAGAAGAAATTTTTAAGATAATTCAATTGTCCGGTGGAAGAATAATTAGAACAGTTGAATCTCTGCTCAGTATGTCGGAATTACAAACCGGAACTTATGAACCGACCGTTAACCAACTGAATCTTGTAGAGGATATATTAGAAGATCTGGTTAAAGAATATAAGCTGCCTGCCGAAGAAAAAAATCTTGAACTTTCACTAAATGTAAAAACATCAGCTCCAACTGTTGATGTAGATAGTTACAGCGTTACAGAAATTTTTTCCCACTTGATCGATAATGCCATTAAGTATACAAATAAAGGACGAGTTGATGTTAATGTTTATGATGAAAATAACTCTATAAAAGTTGAAGTAAAAGATACAGGCAAAGGAATAAGAGAAGAATTCTTACCACATTTGTTCGAATCCTTTAGGCAAGAGCAGCAGGGTTATACTCGAAAATATGAGGGCAACGGACTGGGATTGGCGCTTGTGAATAAATTTTGTGAAATCAATAAACTAAAAATAGATGTTGAGTCAACCGTTGGAAAGGGTACGGTCTTTACTGTTACGTTCCCTGTTTGATTTTAAGAAAAGGATCATTCCTGTTCAACATGTGGTAAAACAGGTCTTAATTTATAACTTCTTTTAACTTATCGAACAAATCATCTGCAATAAAACCTTTGTCGCCGGTAGTTTCATATCCATTGCCGAAAGCAATAAATGTTGTATTGTTATACTTAAAGAGTATTGTTGTGTAACCCGCCACCGCACCGTTGTGTCCGACTGAACCGAAAATATCTGCGATGGCTAGTCCGTAATTAACTCCTTCCGGAGCGCCGAATATAGGTGTATCTATCACCATTCGTTTGTTTTGGAGTTCGGCATTGAGCAAGTTTCCTTCAAAAATCTCATCGCTCCAAATCAGCAGGTCGTCAACCGTTGAAACTATCCCGCCCGCAGCCCAAATTGCATATGGACTTTGAACTGTGTAATCCTCATCCTCAGTAAAATTACCATCATAATTTACATCGAGATATCCATGAGCATAGCTGCCATGTATTTCATTTCCGGTTGGTAGATACGTATCATTCATCCCAAGCGGAACAAAAATTTCTTCATTCAAAAATTGATCTAATGATTTACCTGAATATTTTTCAATGATCAATCCAAGAGTATAATAATTTGAATTGCTGTAGTAACTTATTATTCCGGGTGTATCAACTAAATCCTCATCACAGTATAATGACAAAATTTCTTCATGTGTCCAACTGTAGGTAGGATTGTAAAAATATGTATCACTAAACTCATCAGTTGCTGTATATTCGGGAATGGCTGAACTTTGGTTTAGCAACATCTCAAGTGTAATTTCATTTCCATGTTTTATTAGACCCGGCATCAATTTTTCTACTGTGTGGGAGAGTTGAAGTTTGTTTTGCTTTACAAGTATTAAAATTGAAGTGCCGATAAAGGTTTTTGTTACACTTCCTATTCGGAAAGCGTGAGAAGCATGCATTTCAATTTTATTTTCTTCCGAGATATCCGCAAAACCATAAGCGCTTTTATGAATTGAACCGTCGTCGAATCTAATTAACGCAATAGAGCCGGGAACGTTGTGCTCTTTTGTCGTTTCTTCAATAATACTCTGAATAGTTGATTGGTATATTTCTGCTTTCTGTTCAACCGGTGGATTGGTTGATGAATCGCAACTTATTAAAAAGATGATAAATGCAGTAATAATTACTCGCAGAGCGCAATTTTTATTTCCCATACGATATTATCGTAATTTTGAATGAAAAGTTAAGAGTGCTATTCAAGTTGGTAATATATCACCGTAAAAGAAAAATGGAACTTTTAACCGCAAGATTCATTTAATAAAAATATATCTCATTAGAAAATCACCCTAAAATTTATTATTGAAAGGAGATTTTTTTATTTTATAGCGAAAAGTACAAGAGTAGATCATGGAGTTTTTTTACATACGGCAAAATTTGATTGAAAAATTTGAAAAGTTGTTTATTACGATAGTTGGCATGGGCGGCTTTAGAATTGAGAGATTAAAATTAAATGGAGAGACAAAATTCCTCCCCCTTACATTATTTTGGGCATTTTGCATCATTCTCAGTTTCGTCGGAGCAATGTTAATAACAGAACTGTATCATCTTCAAGGAGCGCTTATTTATTTTGGTGCATCTTGGGTCTTTTATTATATCGGAAATACAATTATTCTGACAACTAATTTCCGCTTTAAAGTGATAGATAATTTTGGAGAAGAAACAGCTTACCGTTTATATGAAGTTATTATTGGTTTAATGTTTGCGCATCAAGCACTGGCGTTCGGGGCAATTGTCGAGGAAAATTGGTTTGCTTGGCCATCATTTGCCGAGCTTGGTGTTATTGATGAAGTTGGACTTTTGTTTATTGTAATTGGGTTTGTCGTTAAAACTTGGGCAACTATGATTGTTGGGTTAGATACTTACTACTACAAAGATATGTTTTTAAGTAAGGTTACCGGATCATTTGCTGTAGTGGGTCCTTATAAACTTTTCAACAACCCGATGTACGGAATTGGTAATTTACAATTATATGGCTTTGCGCTATTTTATTTTTCGATTTCCGGTTTAGTAATCGCTTTACTGCTTCATATAAGTATTTATGCGTTTTATTATTTTGCGGAAAAACCTGCCGTAGTTAAACTTTATGGGAAAACCGGCTACAATGATTAATATCCCATTAGATTACTTAAATACTTCATCATCAAATTATACACACAAACTCTTTACATGAAATTCGTCTGAAAGAGTGATCCTTAATTCTATTGTCCAAAGGGCTATAATTTTATTAAATTGGATAAAGAAATACTAATATACTTAGAACACCAACTTGGGAGGCACTCTTATGGATATAACTACCGATAAAAAAGAAAATTATAATCTACTCAAAGTGAGTGGAAGACTCGATTCAACAACTGCTCTTGAATTTGAAAATAATTTATTGAGTTTTATTGAATCGGGAAAAGAAAATATAGTCGACTTCAGTGATCTGAAATATATAAGCAGTTCCGGATTGCGTGTTTTGTTAGTTGCGGCAAAAAAATTAAGTACCGCAAATGAGAAACTTACAATTGTTTCAATGCAGGATCATATAAAAGAAGTGTTTGATATCTCCGGCTTCACCGATATATTTAATATACTGCCGGAAAACCCACATGAATAAAAAAGTTGAATATATTCTTCAAAATAAAACTGAATTTAATAGTCCTGTCACAATATTAAAATATTTTGTAAGTGTTGTTGCAGAAGAAATAAGCAGCAATGATTTTGCATTTATCATTAACTCAGATATTATATCAAATTCGGATAAGTTAAAAGATGATCTGAAGAAACTGCAAGCGTCTTCAAATAAAGTAAATTCTCTCGCAGATTATAAAGAAATAAAACTCGATTTATTTGATTCTGTATTTGTTGTTAATTCGGAAGTGTTTTCCCAAAATGGAAAAACCATCAGCTTGTTGATCACAATTCTGTATTTGTTGAACGAAAATATTATAACGGAAAATCGGAACAAAGAATCGAAAGAATTGCTCGATTCAAAAATTGAACAGCTCAGCCAGTTATATGATTTAAGCAAAGAGTTTAGCGGAATACTTGAACTCGATTATGTGAGCAAATTAATTATCTTTTCTATAGTTGGTCAATTTCTAGTAAGTAATTTTGCGATAATATATTTTGACGATGAGTTGAATGTACTTGAATCTCGAGCTGAGGCGAATGAAATAAAAAAGTTAATTCAAGAAATCGACTACAAAAATCTTTCCGATCCAACGTTTACAAAAGAGAGCTTTTCAAATCTTCATAAAGCCGGTTTCGAATTGATTTTGCCTATGCAAATCAAAAACGAAACGAAGGGTTTAATTTTACTTGGTGAAAAAAAGAACAAAGAACCTTATACAAAACATGATATCGAATATATTAACTCTGTTGGCAGCTTGGCAATAATATCAATTGAAAACGCTATACTGTTTAAAGAAACTTTGGAAAAACAAGCAATTGAAAGAGATTTAGAAACAGCGAGAATAATTCAAAAAAATCTCTTACCGCATCATATTGTTCAACCGGATGGATTTGAAATTGCCGCATACAGCGAATCGGCAAAGCAGGTTGGCGGTGATTACTTCGATTTAATATCAACCTCTGAAAAGAATACAATATTTGCAATGGGTGATGTAAGCGGGAAAGGAATAACCGCATCGCTTCTTGTTGCAAATTCACAAGCATATTTAAAATCAATCAGTAAACAAAATCTTCCAATTGCAGAAGCCACCGCCTTATTAAATGATCTCGTAGAAGAAAGTACTGTTTCGGGAACTTACATAACTTTTTTCTGGGGAATCTTAAACTCTAAAAAAGAATTGACTTATGTGAATGCCGGCCATAATCCACCGCTGCTTGTTAGAAACGGTGAACTCAAAAAACTTGAAAAAGGCGGCTTGATTTTAGGAATGATGAAAACCATGATGCCTTATGAATCGGAAATAATTAAACTCGAAAGCGGAGATTTTATAATCGTGTTCACCGATGGCGTAACTGAAGCTATGAATTCTTCCGAAGAAGAATACAGCGATGAAAAACTTGAAGAACTTTGTAGATCGTTAAACACACAAAGTGCCGAAGAAGCAAAAGAACTTATTTTAAACGATGTGAAAAAATTTACTGCCGGATTCGAGCAATCGGATGATCTTACTTTAATGGTGATTAAAGCAGTTTAATCGTTTTCCATTAATATCTGGTAAAGCACTAAACATCGGGTGCTTAATTAACGATAGTAGATAGTAAATAATAGCAATTCAGCATTAAAAAAGATTGATGGGCGAAAGGGGTGTATTTAGTAAATGGATTGGGGAATCCGTAAAATTATAGGTGAGAATTATGCACATAAGAAATTTCATGATTATTTCTCTTGTTTTTATTTTGACAGCAGCAACAACAAGTATCGCTCAACAATCCGCTCGCATTTCGGTTAATTGCAATCTTAAACCTTCTTCGGAAACGCATACATATTTTATCCCTCCGCCGAACCAGTATTTAAATGGTGAAAAAACTTCTGAGTTTGATTTAACATTTGTCAATGCAACTCCGAAACAAGAAGCAGCAGTTCGTTATGCCGCTGATATTTGGAGTTCAATTGTTGTATCCGAAGTTCCGATAAAAGTTTTAGTTACATTTTATCCAATGCAAAGTTTATTGGGCCAATGTATTTCTAACATGACAAAAAATTTTCCCGGGTCACCACAACAAGATACTTGGTTTGTATCATCTCTTGCCGATGCAATGACCGGAGTAGATCAACAACCGGGTGAATATGATATGGACATTTTTATAACCACTTCAGTCAATTGGTATGAAGAAATTGACGGTAATTGTCCGTCAAACAAATATGACTTAGCGAGCACAGTACTTCATGAAATGGGACATGGACTTGGCTATTTTGGGCTTGGATTTGTTCAAAACGGAGTCGGTTCTTATGGACATGTTCCGGAGTCTGTACTAATTCGTCCAATCGTTTTTGATTTTCCTGATCTAGAAGGACTCACAACAAATTATGATAGACATGTTGTAAACAGTGCTTACGAAAACTCTACAGATACATCACTTTTCCCAAATCCGTCTGAAGAGCTTGGCGATCTTTTTGTTAGCCAAGATTTATATTTTGACGGCGAATCAGCAGTAGCCGCAAATGATAATGAACTTGTTAAATTGTTCGCACCAAGGACATTCTATTTTGGCAGCAGTTTATTGCATCTTGATGAATCCACATTTCCGCCCGGTAATATAAATACATTGATGACTCCCTATTCTGGTTTTGGTGAAGCAGATCATCATCCCGGTCCAATAACAATTGGCATTTTTCAAGATCTTGGCTGGGAAATAAATGATTCGGTAACAGTAGATGTGAAAGACGAAGAGACTCTTGTAAATGAATTTGAACTATTCCAAAATTATCCAAATCCATTTAACCCAACTACAAGTATAGAATATCAAGTAGCAAGACACGAGATGGTAACACTTAGGGTTTATAACTCGTTAGGACAACTGGTTGAAACATTAGTCAATGACAATAAAGCACCAGGCGTATATAATGTGAATTTTGATGGGAGTAATCTTTCAAGCGGAGTTTATTTTTATAAGCTGAGTGCCGGTTCTTTTATTCAGCATCGTAAAATGTTAATGATCAAATAAGTAATGAAAAATATATAACGGAGAATACATGAAAAATTTATTTAAGAAGATTGTGATAATGATATTTACTGTAAGTCTATTGGCAGTGCTTAATAGTTGTGGTGAACGTCAGAAAATTTCCAAGCTCTCTGAATTAAGCGGTAAAGAATTTGCAGTTCCCACCGGCACAGTAGCGGATGACTTAGTCCGCTCAAAATTTCCTAATGCACAATTCAAATATTTCAATAGCGTTTTAGATGCTTGCATGGCAGTGCAAGGCAGCAAAGCTGACGCTGCAGCTTACGATGAACCGATTCTAAAAAATATTGCAGCTAAAAATCCCGGCTTAAGAGTACTGCCTGAAATGATTACAACCGATAATTACGGATTTGCTGTCCGACTTGAAGATAAAGAATTGAAAAATGTTATCGATAATGTAGTTAGAGAGTTGAAATCATCCGGCAAATACGATGAAATGATGAACCGCTGGCTGCCCGAACAAGGTGAACCTGCGCCAATGCCGGAAATTGAAACGGGTGAAGACGGAGTTTTAAAATTCGGAACAGCGGCAATCACTGAACCGTTCAGCTTTGTTGACGGATCTCGCGATGTTGTCGGATTGGATATTGAGATTGCATTACTTGTCGCAAAACAACTCAATAAAAAATTAGAAATTGTTAATATGGATTTCGGTGCGATGATACCGGCGCTAGCTGCGGAAAAGGTTGATATGATAGGGGCGTGTATAACAATTACAAAAGAACGAGCAGAAAAAGTGCTCTTCTCGGAGCCATATTATGTTGGCGGTATAGCAGCACGTTGTCAAAGGAATAAACTGTTAAAAAATAGAACACAGATGACGCTGAAAAAGCAGATTTTCACTGATTAAACTGCGCTAATCAGTTTCTTCTGTGTCATCTGCGTTCCATTAAAATCTAAACAAACTACAATAAGGTACGAGCAGAAACAGAATGAAAAAAACTACTACTTTCTTTCTCATTCCATTTTTTTCTTTATCAGCTGCAGTGAAGAAGAAAAATCATACACCAAACTTGAAGATTTGCACGATGCAAAAATTGGTGCAATGACCGGTTCAACCGGAGAAGCCTTATCGTTATCAAGATTTCCCGGATGCTGAGACAAAAAGCTTTCGATGATATTATGGATGGAATGGCTGCTCTAATATCAGGTCAAATTGACGCAGTAATTACAGCATATCCAACCGCATTAAATGTCGTTAAACATAATGAAAATCTAACTTTAATTCCCGAACCGGTTGATTATGAAAACACATCTGTTGCTGTTAAAAAAGGTAATGATGATTTGCTTCAAGCAGTAAATGAAATAATTGAGAAGTATAAAGCTGACGGCACATTTGAAGATATGAAACGGAGATGGTTGAAGAAGGATTTGTCACCATACGAAACCGTTGAAATAAATTTGCCGACAGAGGGAAAAATATTAAAAGTAGGAACAAGTGCAACACGAGAACCGTTCTGCTTTGTTGATGAAAATCAAAAAGTAACCGGACATGACGGTGAGTTTGCTTTAAGAATTGCGGCCGAATTAAACAGACCAATTGAATTCTACGACATGAAATTTTCCGCTTTGATTAATGCTCTTCAAGCCGGTAAAGTTGATTTGATTGTAGCCGGGATGACAGCAACCGCAGAACGAGCTAAATCCGTAAACTTTACAACTTCATATTTCCAAAACTCTCAAGTGATGATAGTAAAAAAACCTTCCGGTGATGATAATATTGTAGATGCAGAAGAGCTGTCAGGTAAAATGAAAGTGTTAGATGATATTACGGATAGAACAGTTGGCGTTTACGCAGGTACAATTCATGACAACTTTGTTGCTGATAATTATCCAACCGCAAAAATAAGCAGATATAACTCACCGGCCGATATAATACTTGCATTGAAGATGGGCAAGGTAGATGCGGCATTCCTTGATCTTGTTGGTGCAAAAGTAATGCTTAAGTCCAATCCCGAAATAGGAATATTAACCGAAGATGCTTTGAGTCTTCCGTTGGCAGTTGGATTTAGAAAGACAATTCGAAAGTTAAGAGAAGAGTTCAATCAATATTTAGAAAGAAATAAAATCCGATGGCACTTACGATAAAATGTTCAACAGATGGTTTGTTGACGATCCCGAAGAAGCAGAAATGCCAAAGTTTATTTTCAACAAAAACTCACAGCTCAATTAAACTGGCTGTTGCAGTTGGTGATCTGCCAAACTCAACAATTGTAAACGGTGAACACGTTGGATTTGATATTGAGCTGATAAAAACATTTGCGCAGCGCAAAGATTACAATCTAAAAATTAACACGATGGAGTTCGGTGCCTTAATTGCAGCACTTGTCTTCCGGTAAAGCTGATATCATAGCTGACGGAATTGCAATTACCGAAGAACGAAAAAAACGTGTCGCCTTTTCTGATAGCTATAATATTTTCAAAACGGCAGTGCTTGGCTCTTGATAAAAATCCTTACGCACACTCAAATAAACAAACAGAAAGAGTATTGCAACAAGAAGACGCTAAATCATTATTGGAAGGATACATTTTTGGAAGACATTGCCGAAAGTTTTCATAGCAACATAATTCAAGAAAATCAGTTATATATTAATACTAGATGGATTAAGAACAACGGCGGTAATATCAATTCTTAGCAACTCTCTTCGGAACAATTCTCGGCGGCTTAATTTGTTTTATGAGAATGTCCAAAAGAAAACTATCTATTAGTTCCGGCTAAAGTTTATATATCTATATTTAAGAGGTACGCCCGTACTTGTAGTGTTGATGATAATATTCTATGTGGTCTTCGCTTCGGTTGATATTGATCCAGTGTTTGTTGCTGTCATTGCATTTGGGTTAAACTTTGCGGCTTACGTTTCCGAAATGTTTAGAACCGGGATTGAAGGAGTTGACAAAGGGCAGACCGAAGCCGGAATCGCTATTGGGTTTACCAAAGTTAAAACATTCATTTACATTGTGCTTCCTCAAGCGGTCACGAAGAATCCTTCCGGTTTATAAGGGTGAAATGATTTCTCTTGTTAAAATGACATCGATTGTTGGTTACATAGCTGTGCAGGATTTAACCAAGGCAAGCGACATTATCCGGAGCCGTACCTTTGATGCCTTCTTCCCATTAATAATGGTTGCAGTTCTTTACTTCTCAATCTCTTGGTTACTTAATGTACTACACTCGGGTTACATAGAACGAAAAACCAATCCAAAATTAAGCCGGGGTTAATGTTATGATAAGAGTAGAACATTTAGAGAAAAAATTTGGAGATCTTACAGTTCTAAAAGATATAAATGTAGAAATCCACAAAGGGGAAGTGATCACTATTATTGGACCTTCGGGAACAGGTAAAAGTACTTTTCTTAGATGCCTTAATTTACTTGATGCCCCAACCGGCGGAAATATTTTTATTGATGAAGTTGATATTTTCGATAGAGAAACTGATGTACCAAAGATGCGACAAAAAATGGGAATGGTCTTTCAATCTTTCAACTTATTTTATCACTTAACCGTTCTTGAAAACTTAACAATCGGACCGATTAAACTTCTAGGTAAAACTAAAGAAGAAGCAGAAGTTAAGGGGATGGAACTTCTTAAAATGGTCGGACTTGCAGAGAAAGCCGAAAGTTTTGCCGATGAGCTTTCCGGTGGTCAAAAGCAAAGAGTTGCTATCGCACGATGCCTATCGATGGATCCCGAAATAATTTTGTTCGATGAACCGACTTCCGCACTTGATCCAACAATGGTTAGCGAAGTGCTTGCGGTTATTAGAAGATTGGCAAGAGAAGGAATGACACTTGCAATAGTAACACACGAAATGGATTTTGCTCGTGATGTTTCCAACCGTGTTTTTTATATGGATGATGGGTTGATTTACGAAGACGGTCCGCCTGAACAAATTTTTGAAAATCCGCAAAGAGAAAAAACTAAAGAGTTCATTAACAGAGTTCGTAGTTTCAACTATCATATCGATACTCCGCATTTTGATCTTTATAAAATGAATGCGGAAATAGAAATGTTCTGCGAAAAACATGCATTTTCAAATAAAATGGTAAACGATATTTTATTGATTGTTGAAGAGTTGATCGTTCTTTACAAATCACAATCGAAAGAGATAAATATAGATTTAAGAGTTGCGTATTCAGAAAAACATAATAGTGTGGAAATATTTTTTGTTACTTCCGGTGATGAAAACAACATACTAGAAAATGCCGGAGAGGAGGATATCGGTGCGATGATAATCAAAAACAAAACTGATAAAAATGAATACGAAAGAATAGACAACAAAAACAAATTGAGCTTAGTGTTGAAGAAGAATGAATAACTGTAAACTAATAAACTGAAGACCAAAAGAAATGTCACAAAAACTACTAATCATATTCTTGACTTTTATTTTATTCTCATGTTCACACAAGAACGAAGAAAAAATCACCGAACTATCTCAATTAAAAGATAAAAGGATTGCAATATTAACCGGCTCCGCAGGAGATATTGCGGCAAGAAAAGCTTTCCCCGATGCAAAGTTTTTAGATAACGTTGCTTCTGCAGATGCAGCATATAGTGTGAAAATCGGGAAAGCAGACGCGCTAATTTTTAATAAAAGTATTCTTGTCAACATCGCAGAGCGAAATCCGGATTTAGTCGTATTAGAAAAGCCGCTTGCAAAAGTTGAAGTTGCAGCTGCCTTTAATAAAGAAACAACAGAACTCCTGGAAGATATTAATGCGGCAATCAAACAATTGGAAGAAGACGGAACGCTTAAAGCGATGAGACAAAAATGGATCGAAAGTAATTATAATACAGTTCCCGGAATGCCTCAATTTTCTAATGATTCATACAGCGAAGTTCTCAAAATGGGTACGTCAGCATTATTCGAACCATATACATTTTTATACAATAATGAAATAACCGGCTTCGATATTGAGCTTGGTTATAGAATTGGTGAAATCTTAGAAAAGCAAATTGAAATTATGGATATGACTTTTGAAAGTTTAATACCCGCTCTACGATCCGGTAAAATTGATTTTGCTCTTTCGGATTTTAACATAACCGAAGAGAGAAAACAATTTATAAGTTTCTCAATTCCTTACGTTGTGAATGACATTTCTGTATTAGTGAGAAAATAGAATTATAATTACTAAGCCGCGAATTCGCGAATGAAATTGTGCATTCAGGACAAGTTACTTACTTCAACAAATTCAATTTCCAAATGTCTTTCCCGCTTAATTTTATAATCGGCGCTAAAGTTCGCACGCCGGTTTTCCCTATACTTTTTGAAAGAAACTTTAATTCGCTTAACATACTTTCCAGTTCAGTTTCTTTTTTTGGATCAAAACCGGTTTCTTTCATTAGCAGCATAGCTTTTGCTTTAATTGATAACTCGAGATGAAGCTGAATGTATGCAAGCATATCGAGTATCACTTCTGCTGTGAATTTACTTTTAATTGATAAAATATATTTACCTGCTCGTGTAGATTTGAAGTCGCCTTTTTTGATCATCCGTAAAAGTTCAAATTCTGATTGAGATTGATCTTCCATCCAATTGCGCAATGACTTTTCGCTGCTTGTAAATATTTGAATTACTATCAACGGGAGTAAACTGATTTGTAAGACCGTCTGAAGAAGCGGTGATAAAAGGAAACTATTAAATACCGCGTGAATAAAAAATCCCGATGCTAAACCGATTAGCAAGTAATAATATTTAACTTTCTCTTTTCTGCTGATCAAATTTTGTGCAACAACCGCAGCAATCGCAGTTGCGGTTCCGTGCATTATAGCTGTTCCTAATCCACGGATAACCCAGAGCATCAGATTTTGTGAATCTATTTGATTTAGATAAAAGATGTTTTCGATGATGCTGAAACCAGCGCCCGAGGCGAAACCGATAATCAAAGCATCGGCTAAGAAGCCGAGCTTGTTTCGATAAAAAAGAAAAGCTACGACAATAAACTTTAAAGTTTCTTCAATGAAAGGAGCAGTGAGACCGGAGACAATTTTTTCATCTAAAATTGAAAAGAAAAAATTATTAATTGGATAAGCTAATAGTGCGCTGACGAATCCCCACAACATCACCACAGCAATGAGAGTTGGTTTCAAAAGTTTAAATGTATCCAGCGAGTTTAGAACAAGTAAAAATAAAACAACCGGAAGTAAGCTTACTATTATCGGCATAAGCTATAACAATTTTAATGATATCATAAACTCATCCGCCGGATAAGAATATTTATTAAATGCACGTGCGTAACCGAATGAAAGAGTCGATTTCAATAGTGAAAAAAATACAATTTCAAAATCCAACTGAGCGCCGATATTATGATGGAAACTTCTGAAAACTTCATCGGAAACATCAGTTATTAAATTTGATTGAAACAAAGACAATCTCGCAAAGCGAACATAGGCAGATAAAAACCCGAGTTCTCTAAACATAACAGGCGGAAGGTTCCATTCCAATCCAACTTTAGCAAAATCTTTTCCTCCAAGTTCGTTTATTTCTCTGCCCGGAAAACTCTCAATATTTCTGTAACGCTGAACGCTTAGTCTATCAACATAATTGTTGCCGAAGCCGCCGAAGTAAATATTATCGAACGATGTTTTGGTATCTGCAAAAACTCTTCCGGCGGATGTTCTAAACCAAACCGAAGAATTTCTTATGCCGGGGAATAAAAATGCTTTTTCAAATTGTGCAGTTACAACAGGCGCAAACTCTTTATTAAAATATGCGGCTTCCAAATTGGCGGAGAACTTATAACCATCTTCATACTCAACAGCACCCAATGATTTGTTGAACTTAGAGTAATGATAGTTTACTGCCGACAAACTCAGCTCGGTAAAACCTGCATCTACATTTTGATATTGGGGAAGCGTTTCTAAATCTCCGTAATGAGCTGCCGTAAATTTTATTTTTGAATCGATTGGTTTTTCAACGATAATGTTATGTGTGTAACCTAAACTTGCGTAATGACCAGCACGACTTACTTTAGTTGGTCCGAACAAATCATAGAAGTTAGTTTTGTTTAATCCGGCATTGAATTCCCATTCCCAATAATTATAGTTTAACGAAAGATGAATCCTTTCCTTTTCCGGAATTAATTGGTTGTGTGAATATGCAGCTTTTATTTTTGCACGGCTCAGCATTAAGTCATCGGATAAATTAAGCTGAAGTCCATAAGAAATAAAGTCTTTGTATCCTTCAATAATTGGATAAACATTTTCGAAACCGGTTTCGGTGAACGTATTATATGGACCTTCTTCAACAATTAAATTTTCATTGTTAATTTCAGAAGCAGGCTGTGGAATGTAGTCAAAAAGTTCAGGATTTTTATCAAGCGCTTTCATACCTAAGAATTCAATTGGCTGTGCATCATCTAAAAATTGTCTTTTAACTTTGACCGGTTTTAATCCGGCTACTTTATATTCTAATACCAGCAATGAATCTTCGGAAATTTCAATAGGTCTGAAGAAACCGATATCGGTATTTGTCATTAACTCAGCTGTTTTTGTTTTTATATTAACTTGCCAAACATTGGAAACACCGGTGTAATAAGAAGTGCCGATCAAATTCTCACCATCTTCACAAAAGACAAAGTTTGATGCGCTGTTGTCTTCAAATTCGTAAACTGTTGTTGTATCAATTTTACCGAGATTAAGAGAAGCGAGATTGAAGATTGTTAACTTTTGATCTCCTGCCGTATTTGCAAATGTGCCGGAAAGCAGCGAACCGTCGGGTGAAACATCAAGATCGAAAAAGCTGTAACCGAAAGGAATAGAATAGAGCCGTTCAACGTCTGTGAAATCACCGTTTAGTTTTACAATTGCTGTTCTTCCGTTGAAAATTTGAACTCCGTATAAAGCTTTTTCTGTTTCTGAATAAACAAGCTCTATAATTCTTATATAATCGAAAAGAGTTTCTTCATTACCGCTTTCGAGATCAACAATTTTTATTCCCCGCCAATTTTGATTATGAGTTGTAGCAAATATTCTGTTATTCGCTTTATCGTATGCAAAGTTTGTAACGTAGTATAAACCGGGACTTTCGACATCGGCTATTTTTGTTATCTCACCGTTATCAATATTCATTTTAACCAAGCTGGCTAAATCTCCCGGACGATTTATTGCTGCAACTATTCTTCTTGTCTCTTTGTTATAATACAGACGTGAAACTGAGCCGAGAACTTCATCGGTGAATTCATATTTTTCGGTCAGAGGAAATTTGTTCACTGCTTTCAAATTTCCATTTTGGAAAATCTTTTCTGCTTCAACCCAGTCATCCCAAACATCAACAACGCTTCGTCCAAACACCTCATCAAATTGAGTTGCGTAAAATTTTGAGCTAGAGGGAGTTCGATTGTAAAATTCTTTTACTTTATCTATTCCGTAAACCGAACTCAAGTAAGAAACAAACCGTGTACCGTACAAATAAGCATTTACACCAACTTGAAAATCAACAGTAGTACCTTCTGTTTCCAATCCTATTGGCTGATAGAAATAAGCGTTTTCTTTAGTCATAGCACGGAAAACCATTTCATCATAACCGCCGAGAACTCTGCCGAGTCCGCCCGACATCCAAGTTTCCATATAAACAGCAATACCTTCGTGGAACCATCTCGGCGAATACCATCTCGGAACCGTCAAATAACTGTAGAACATCGAAAGAGGATTTTCATTATCAGTTGCAACTTTACCGCCGAACAAACCTCGGAAAAAATTATCCGAACCGGCAGGCTTGTCAGCCATAACAATGTGAGTTAATTCATGATTCATTAACCATTGAAATCTTTCGTTAGCGGGCATAACGTCGAATGTATAATCGAAAGGGGAAACGCCAAGCATTATCATATTGCGGGGAATTGTCATCGCGCCGCCGTTGCCTACATCGCTAAAGTCATTTAAGAACAGAGTAACTTTTTTATCCGAATTGTAATTCCAATAATCCTTGTGAAAGGCAAATGCGCTTTCCATTGCTGCACCTACGTGAGGAACTAAGTAGTCGTATGATTTCCCCCAATAAATTATTCTGGAATTTTCTGTTTCAAGTTTATTAAGCTGTGCAAAATTCTGCGTTGTGCAAAGCAGTATTGAAAATAAAACAAAATATAAAATGCGGAGACTAAAATTTTTCATTTGATAAAATTCCAATATTTGCCGGTTAAGAAACTCCGGTGACTAAATATGATTTAAATGAGATTCCTCTCTCGCCAAAACACGGCTCGCTCGGAATGACAATATCGAGTTATGCACTCGACTCTCTAATTCGGGAAACTATATCCATTGAAATCTAAGCATATTCCCCAAACCTTCACGTCCTTGATTAAACATACCCATCGTATTAGAAAAACTTCTAAAAGCTTGCAGCGTTTCTTGTGACCGAAAAGCGCCTAAATTTTGATTAGCAAGAAAGCTTGCATTGTTCAATGCTGAGGTAGTAGACTCTAAATTATCTTTTGCAAAAACAAAAACACCATCTAACGATTTGGTTATTCCCAGTGCTTCAGTATTAAAAAGGGCGCCAAGCTGTTTATTGTTTAATGCCTCATTAATTGCAAATAGACCTAGTTGTTCATTGTTCTGAAGTTGTTCAGATGCTGTGAAGCCGGTGCCTAAATTTTCTTTATTAAAAAAGTTTAATTGCTCTTGATTTTTTGCACCAAGATTTTCCCGAATATTTATAAGAACAAGTAAACCAAGTGTATTATTAAGTTGCCGATTTAATATGACACCGTTTAATACCTCGCTGCCTAACGCCATATTTAATCTTTCTTCATTCCCCATAACAAACGCGAGCATGCAAGAACCGCCAAGCATTTTATCTCTTACTTCTTTAAGTGATTCTGTTTCTTCTTTTGAAAGAGAAAGTTTTGCAAGTTCCTCTTCCGAAATTAATCCGTTTAGATTTTGGAACAGTTCGTCAAATACTTTTGCTTTTTGATCAAGATTGGTAACAAAATCGCTGAATTGAATCAAGTTGTTTCCAACATCAACAGACATATCGGTTGTATCTCTCGAGTAATATTTTTCCAACAACTCTTTTGTGTTTGCGACAGTTGTTAGATTGTTATCGATAAATACCGCGAGCTGGTTTAATTGATCTAATTGTTTGTTTAACTCATCTTGATCTAAGTCAATTTTGTTCAGCGTACTTTCCCATTCTTTAAAATCATTTGATAAACCGATTAAATAGTTCTCGTACATTTGAAGAGAAATAATAACTCCTCTTAATGCAGTTGTGTCTTGGATAAATTCACTTCTTAATTTTACTTCTTCTTGACCGGTTTTATCGCTTCGGTATTTATCTACTTTACCGATTGTGCCTTTGCTTTCTGATTCGTCAGCAGGTGGATAAAAGATTGAGACAAGAACTACTATAGCAATAACTAAAATTACACCACCAATTAATTGTTTCTTTTTCATTTTCTTCTCCAAGTTAATTTTTAATGTCTATCGTTATGTTTGAAATGTTCATCGAACCGCGATAAAATGATGCGCGTACTTTACTTTCATTGTTTTGCAGATTTCTCAAAAAAACTAAGTAGTGATTTGATTTTAAGTCCGATAGACGAACCGAACTTCCGTGAGATGCAAATTGTCCACTGTTTTGTGAATCGACAGTTTTTACACCGTAAAGTGCAAACTGAGTTTTATCGTAACTTAATTCACAATCAATTTCAGCTTGAGTGCTTAGTTTTACATCAAGAATTGTGACTTTGTCTGCGTACTTAACATTAACAGCTCCTTCAAAATCGTGTTCGTTCAAAACATATGTTTTATCAAAACTTCGATCAGCAATAGTTCCGGTTAAAAATGCATCATCGATTTCGGTGTTTGTTGGTTGCAGCATAAAAATGAATGCCACAATTAATCCACCCAAAGCAAATGAAGTAGCGTAACTTAGTTTGCTTCCGTTAAAAATTTTATCAAACCAACTTTCTGTTTTTGCCATTACACCCTCATTCTTGTGATCTTTAATTTGACCGGCAACCGGCGAAACAACATCAATCTCTTTTTCTAAAGGTTTACTTTCTTCAATCCGGTTGACTGTATCAACCATAGAATCGAAGTATTTTTTGTTGTCCGGATTCTTTAGTAGTTCATCAAGCTCAGCTTTTTCATTTTTACCGAGCTCGTTATCTATATATCTGTTTGTTAGTTTAAATAATTTTGTGTCTTTCATTTATTAATGCCCTCTAAGCTTTTCCTCAAATTATCCCGTGCTATGTAAAGGCGGGATTTAATTTTGCCTATGGGAAGTTTTGTTATCTCGGTGATTTCTTCGTAACTCAGTTCTTGATAATGTTTTAAGATGACAAGTGTTCTGTATTTATCGTCCAAGGATTTAATTGTTTTTTGAACAGCTTTTGATCTTTCATTTGTCTCAATTTCTTCGGATGCGGATTTACCTTCAAACATACTATCATTATCGAAGTTTTTTGTGAATTGTAAATGGTTTTTGTAGTTGAGAGCTGCATTTAAGGTAATTCTATAAATCCAACTAAAGAACTTTTTATTTTGATCGAAAGTGTTCAGTTTCTCATAGGCTTTTATAAAGACATCTTGTGTTATGTCATTAGAAGCATCTGAGTCGTTCGTTATTTGGATAGCTAAATTGAACATTTTATTCTGATATTTTTCTACTAGTTTTCCGAAAGAATTAATCTTTCCGTTAAGTGATTCGATTATCAATTTGTTGTCGTTTTCTATCATAAATACAGTTGAGTTGTTGAAAAGTTGGAAAGATTTCTTTTACCTAACAGAGAGTTAATACATGAGAGGTGATGTCGGGTGTAAGAAAAAGTCAGAATGTTTGTATCAATGTCAATCCAGAGTTTTTTGGTCAATTTTTCTCTCTAAAATTAATTTAATTTGGAGACTTAATGCAGATAAAAACATCTTATTAGTCACTATTCAAGATACATATATTATGCCGTAAATGGAGGATAATTGTTAAAAAAAATTTTATCTATAATGCGAAAATGAAGCAAAATGGACAATTATTCTTTGAGTTACTGCAATAATAAAAATCATAATCCAACAACTAAGAAATATTGTAAATATTACCGGTAAAAATTAAAAATACTTTAATTTAGCATATTTCTACTAGAGCTGAATCTTGTAAAATCTCGGTAAAGAATTGTCGGATACTTTGACTTAATAATTGAGGGGAATTAATTAGGCGATTAAACTAAACCTAATGTCTAATAATTCATTGTAACATTGTATTTCAGTATTTCAAAAATTGACTTAAGAGTTCCTTATATTTGATAAGAAATTCCTCCTATTATTTGAAAGCTATGAATTATAAAAACGAGTTCAGCTATAAGTTAATTTTTGAAGAAACAGTTGACGCTATAATTATTACTGACGGCTCATCAGAAAAAATTGTTGATGTAAACAAAGCAGGCTGCGAACTATTTGTCACCCCTAAGGAAGAGTTGGTGGGAGATTATCTTTCAAACTACCTCGACGATACAGAGTTAACGCGCCGACCAAAATCTCCTTCCGAAATAACAATGTTCGGCAGTGTACTTTCCAACAAAAGAATCAAATCAAAATCGGGTGAACTTATTCCTGTTGATATGATCATTAACACCTTTGGTGACGAAACCGGCAATTATGTAATGACATCTTTCCGGGATGTAAGCGATCGTATTAAATATGAAAATAAGATTGTTTCAATCAACGAAGAGTTGCACAAGACAAACGCAAGTAAAGATAAATTCTTTTCCATTTTAGCACATGACTTAAAAAACCCTATTTCATCTTTAATTATGTTCTCAGAATTAATGACCGGTGAAGATGAAGAGATTACACCGGAAGAAATGCAAGAGTTTCTGTTAATGATGAAAAACCTTTCCAAAAGCACTTATGAATTGCTAGAAAATTTATTGAACTGGGCAAGAGTCCAAACAAAAAACATATCCTTAGAGAAAACGGAATTTCAACTTGATGATGTAATAAGTAGAGTTGTTGATTTACTTCAACCAACAGCTAACTTAAAAAAGATCAACTTAGTAAATGAAGTAAATAAAAACTTTGTTTTAACAGCAGATGAAAATATGATTAACACTGTTATCCGTAATTTTGTCTCCAACAGTATAAAATTTTCGGAAGAGAACAAAAGTATATTCGTTAATGCCTATGATAACGAAATCGAATGGATTATATCTGTTAAAGACGAAGGTATAGGAATTGATGAGAGTTTAATAGAAGATCTCTTCAAAATAGATGTTCACACTTCCAGACAAGGAACAAACCATGAAAGAGGAACCGGACTGGGACTTGTATTATGTAATGAATTTATAAAACTGCATAACGGATCAATCGAAGTAAAAAGTAAAGTTAATGAAGGTTCGGAATTTATTATTCATATCCCAAAAGAGTAAAATGAAAATGAATCACAGAAATTTGTTAGTTGTATTAATTGCAATTCTCTTGGTATCAACATTTGGTCAAAATGATTTAACAAAAATTAGATTAGCAGTGCACTGGCTGCCGCAAGCTCAGTTTGCAGGTTACTATTCCGGTATAGAAAACGGCATTTATGAAAAATATGGATTTGATGTTGAAATTATTCACTCTTCTCCCAATGTAACAGCTCAGGAATTGTTGCTAGACGAAAAGGCAGATTTTGCTTCGATGTTTTTAACGACAGCAATTTCATTAAGATCAAACAACGAACCATTGATAAACGTTTGCCAGCTTTCGCAAAGAAGCGCGCAAGTTTTAGTTACAAGAGATACAACCATAACAGAGCCGGAAGATCTTAACGGAAAAAAAATCGGTGTATGGAGATCCGGTTTCGATGAAGTGTTGAAATCTTTTGTCGATAAATATAATCTGGATGTTGAATATGTTCTTATCAGTTCGACAATCAATTTATTTCTATTTGGCGGCATTGATGTAATGATAACGATGTGGTATAACGAATATCATTCAATTATAAATGCCGGAATCAACAAAGATGAATTAAACACATTCTTTTTTGCTGATTACGGATTCGATATTCCGGAAGATGGAATTTATACAGTCGAGAATAAGTTTGGTAAGGAAACTATAACAAAATTTGTAAACGCCACACTTGAGGCATGGGATTACGCCTTTGCACACAAAGATGAAGCAATTAAACTTGTTGAAAGAGAAATGAAAGCAAAAAATATGGCGTTCAACAAACCGCACCAAAAATGGATGCTCGATAGATTGGATGATCTATTCAATCCATCAGATGAAGAGAATAAACCCGGAGTTCTTTCACAAAAAGATTTTGATGCTGCTTATGAGGTGCTCTCTTTTCATGAGAAAATAAATACAGAAGTTAGTTACGAAGAATTTTATTATGTATTTGAATAAACGAGTTAATTATGGGTCCTAAAAAAAATACATTTGCCTTTCGACTTAGTCTTTATGTTGTTTCTGCAGTTTCACTTATTGCGCTTATAATTTTTACTTCATTTTATTTAATTTCGCGCAACATACTTTTAGATATGGCTGCCGAAAATGCAAAAAACATTACAGAGAAGAATGTAAATAAAATTGATGCAATAATCGGAAAGTCTGCAAAAATTCCTTACAACCTAGCTACAATAATTGAAAACAACAGACCTGATAAAAATGAGTTAGTTCAAATTCTTCAAGACATTGTAGCAAAAAATGATGAAATCTATGGCAGTGCTATTGCATTCGAACCTTTCAGCTATGATGAAAATAAATATTTCTACTCTCCATACGTATATAAAACCAATAATCAAATTATTGTCTCAGACTTAAACGATCCGGATTACGAATATTTCTACCAAGATTGGTATCAAATACCAGCGCACTTACAAGA
The DNA here is from genome assembly GCA_034521465.1 of Melioribacteraceae bacterium. Taxonomy (GTDB): domain Bacteria; phylum Bacteroidota; class Ignavibacteria; order Ignavibacteriales; family Melioribacteraceae; genus SURF-28. The sequence goes on from JAXHMN010000012.1 coordinate 53,186, forward strand.
ACCGGTTTGGAGTGAACCTTATTACGATGAAGGCGGCGGTAATATAATAATGACAACATACAGTGTTCCTTTTTATAAACCGCAAGATGGGGAAAAGGAATTTTGGGGAATCATTACAATTGATATTGCATTAGATTGGCTCGATAGTCTCGTCTCTTCAATTGATATTTATGAAACAGGTTTTGCATTCGTTACAAGTTATGCAGGAACATTTGTAACTCATCCGAACAATGAATTTATAATGAACCATACAATTTTTTCATTAGCAGAAGAGTATAAACTTCCAAAGCTGCGCGAGTTTGGCAGAAAGATGTTGGAAGGAAAAAGTGGATTCGAAAGTTTATATGGCGTAACAATTGAAGAAACCTCAAGAATATATTACACACCGTTTAGTTCAAATAATTGGTCACTCGGTGTAGTGTTCCCCGAGAGCGAACTTTATGCCGATCTAAACAATCTCGCTTTAATATTGATTGTTTTAGGAATTTTCGGAAATGTTTTTCTAATCTTTACGGTTACCGGTGTATCAAGCAAATTAGTAAAACCCCTTAAATCGTTTGCATTGGCTGCACGCGAAATTGGTTCAGGTAAGTTTGATGCGAAACTACCTAAAATTGAATCGAAGGACGAAGTTGGTGAATTGAATCGCTCCTTTCACAAAATGCAGTTTGAGCTTAATAACTACATTGAAAATCTAAAACAAACCACCGCAGAAAAAGAGAAGATGCAGAGTGAATTAAGAATAGCACATCAAATTCAGATGGACATGGTTCCTAAAATATTCCCACCGTTTCCTGAAAGAGAGGATGTTGATTTATATGCCTTTCTGGAACCGGCAACTGAAGTCGGCGGTGATCTATATGACTTCTTCTTTATTGACGATCAAAAACTCGTTGTGCTTGTCGGTGACGTTGCCGGCAAAGGCGTTCCGGCTTCTCTCTTTATGGCGGTAACAAGAACATTGATCCGTTCAAAAATGAGTAAAGGAATATCTACCGCAAAAGTAGTTGATCAAATTAACAGCGATTTAATGCAGAATAACGACAGTCAGCTTTTTGTTACGTTATTGTTATGTATAATTGATCTTAAAGAAAAGACTTTGGAATATACGAGCGGCGGACATAATCCGGCTTACATAGTTTCAAAGGATGGTGAAATTACAACACTGAAAGATCGGCATGGAATGGCACTTGGTCTTTTTGATTTGAAACCTTACAGTTCAACAAACTACCAAATGGAACAAGGTGACAAATTTATACTTTACACTGACGGAGTGAACGAAGCAATGGATATAAACGGAAATGTTTATGATTATGAACGACTTGAAAATATGTTGGATAAAATTCCGCCGTTAAACGCAAAGGAGAGTTCAGAGCTTATATTGGATGACATTAAAAAATTTGCCGAAGGCGCGGAGCAATCAGATGATATTACACTGATGGTCGTTGCGTTAAAATAATTGCTAATTTATTTTATAACTTCTTCTCTTGTTTTGTAGATAGCAAATATTGCAGTAAAGCCGGAGATATCGAAAACTTCTTTTATAAAATCCTTCATGCAGCAAAAATTTAGTTTTTTATTCTCTTTATCCAGCATTTTTGCAGCAACAAGAAACACTCTTAAACCCGAACTGCTGATATAATTCAGTTCTTCAAAATTTATGAGAATATTTGTTTCCCCTTGTTCGATTATTCCGGTTAATTCTTTTTCAAGTTCTAAAGATGTGTTACTGTCTAATCTTCCAATTATTTTTAATTCGGTGTAATCACCGATTTTACCGGATTGTATCTCCATCATTATCTCCGTTCAGTTATAATTTTTTTATCAAGTTGAGAATGTTTCTACCCTCTTTTCGCTCGTATGATATATCGTCGGTTTTTTGTTTTACAATATGAATTCCCAATCCGCCGATTTTTCTGTCTTCGAGTGATGCTTTAACATTTACTTCATTTTTTTTTAATGGATTAAATTCTTCTCCATCATCAATTGTTTGGATATTTATTGTATTGTTAGATTTTTCCAATACAATTTCAATTATATGCTTATCCTCATCGTCATATGCGTAATTGATAATATTTGTAACAAGTTCATCAAGAATTAAATTCAATTCAAAGCTGGTCTTACTATCTAACCCATGCTCTTCACCGAACAGTTCTACAAACTCGGCAACTTTTTCCAAGTTCTCAATTCTATTTTGTATTGAAAGTTTTTTCATGAAAAATAAATATCGTTGTTGTAAATATATTTATTTTTATACAGATATATGTTTGTTTAGGATCAAGTTGATAACTGAATAAAAAGTAGATTAATCTATAATTGAAAAACTCAAGGAATGAAAAAAAATTATTCTCAATAATGGGGAATTTACGTATGGGTTAAGCCAGTCATTTAGAGATAACACCTAATTGAATGTTATTTATTATTATTTGTCTTTAGAAATATCTATATCTAATAGTTAGAATTGTCAAAATATTGACAGCAAACCTCTCACCTTCATCCTAAATTAGTTTTAGATTTTTCAATTACCCTAAAGGGAAACAGAATGTCATTAAATTCAAAACAGAAAAAGGTTATTTGGGCTGGATCATTAGTAGCCATTTTATCTTTAGTTGTTTGGTTCTTTACCGGTGGCGAAATATTTACTAAGACTCAAGTAATAGTTGAAAAGCATGATGAACTTCTTGGTTCAACTTATAAAGAATGGCAGGATAAATTCATTCTTGGTTTAGACTATACTTTGGCATTCATTGCCGCAGTCTTTTTTATTTCGGTTACTGCAATTATTTTATTGCGCGATAAGAAAAAAGAAAACTGAATAAAAGGATTTAATTATTACCTCCTTTTTTCAAATCGACCAATTGCCGACAATTTTATAATAGAAAAATAGGCAGCCCACATATTGTCATCTTGATGGCAGTAAAAAATAAGTAGACTAAATATTTTAGTTACGGAAATGAATATGAAATTAACTTCGAAAAAAAATAAATTAATAATTGGAGGAAAGTTATGTCACAATTCAAAATACACACAACAGAAACCGCACCGGAAGAATCAAAAGAATTGTTGCAAGGCGCAGAAAAGCAACTGGGATTTATCCCAAACTTATACGGAATAATGTCCGAAGCGCCTGCAGCATTAAACGCTTATAACGCCATTAGTCAAAATTTTGATTCATCTTCGTTAAACTCAACGGAAAAGCAAGTTGTACTGCTTGCAACAAGTTTTGTTAATGAATGTCATTATTGTATGGCGGTACATTCAACGGTCGCACAAATGCAGAAGATAGACGATGCAATTGTAAAGGCAATTAGAAACGGAGAAGCAATTGCCGATTCAAAATTAGAAGTACTGAGAAATTTTACTCAAACTGTTGTTGAAAAAAGAGGATGGATCTCGGAAGATGATGTTGAATCATTCTTATCTGCGGGATACACGAAAGCACAACTCTTGGAAGTGATTGTAGGAGTAGTTCAAAAGACTCTCAGCAATTACATTAACCATATTGTTAAAACTCCCCTCGATAAAGCATTCGAACCAAATAAGTGGGAAAAAGAAACAGTTTGAAAAGTTTGTTTCCCAATTAAACCTGCACAATTGTCAACTTATATTGTGCGGGTTTTTTTGTTTCTTATCAGCTGTTAAGTGTTTTTCCAAAGTTTATCTAATGTCAAAATATTGACAGAAACCCCATCAACCGTCGCTTATCTTTAATTCAGAAATTAGAAAAAAAATCTATAACTCATCACAATAACAATCATAAAGGAGTAACAATGAAAACATTTTCAAAACACGTAGTTTCTTTATTCTTACTATTAACCGTTGCACTCTCGGCTCAAACATTCACTGCTGATTCAGAGGACGGACGCAACCAAGCATCATTTACTTCCGATGCACCGTTTGAAAAAATTGTTGGTGTATCTAGCGGTTTAGATGCAACCGTGATGATCAACAAAGATGATATTACAAAATCGCCTAAAGGTATGGTAAAGGTTCCCATAGCAAATATAAAAACCGGTATCGATCTGAGAGATGAACACTTAAGAAGTAAAGATTGGTTGAATGCCGAAGAATATCCGTATGCAGAGTTTCACTTAAAAGGAATTAAAAACCCCTCCTCTAAAAAATTAGTTGACGGGCAAAAAGTAAAAGCGACGCTCGTTGGTACATTTAGTGTACACGGGGTAAGCAAAGAAATTGAAGTTCCTGCTGAATTAACATATTTCGAAGAATCGGAAAGAACAAAAGCAAAAATGCCCGGTAATTTATTAGTTGCCAATGCAGATTTTAGTATCAAACTTTCTGACTTTGGAGTGGATGTACCTTCAATGGTAGTTGGAAAGGTAAGCGAAGAAGTTAAAATAACTACCAATTTTGTTGCAAGTGATGCAAATGGGGGATGAATCCTTGCGGAACTTGTAATCCTTGTGCTGCCGGAAACCCTTGCGAAATGAAGATGGAAAGCAAATGTAATCCTTGCTCAATGAAGAAAAGCAATCCTTGCAATCCGTGTGCGATGAAAAAAGATGGTAATTCATAAAAAATTATAAAAAGCAATAAGAGGGTGACTCAAAAGTAAAGATATTGATATGGTTGGAACACAGATACCGCTAATTTTTACAGATTTTTTATTTGAATTTTACTTTTGAGACATCCCCGTCTTATTAAAATGGATTAAGAAAATGAAAAGAAGACAATTTTTTAAAACCGGTTTTGTTTTGATTGCCGCCTTTGCGGCAAGCTCTAAATTGACGCTTGTTAACGCAGCAGAACAAACTTCAAACTTTGTAAAAGATTATAAAGCAAAAATTCTAGAGATAATTAAAAATTTGAAAGCAGAAGGAACAAATCTGGTTACAAAAATAATGAACGAAAAGGAATATGAGTTTGATCCTTATACACACTATCCATACGATGGCGGTATTAAAGACGACTTAACCGGTTGCCAGTTATTTTTCCATGCTCACCGGGAAGACGAATACGGACACTTTCATACATTCGCAACCGATGATGATGGAAAACTTGTTCATCTTGTTTTAATTTCTATGAATGAAAAGGGAGAGCTAATTGGACTTGCTACGGTTAATAGATGGGTGACCGGCGATAAATTTGTTAAAGCCGATAAATTAAAACAGCTTGCTTCTGATTTTTATATGGACCCTTCATTATATAAAGATCAAAGGGTCATTCAATTTGTAAACAGCGTCTTCAAAGCATACCGCAACGAAATTGAAGCAATTTTTGACGAAAGGGATAAGTGGATAAATAATTATGCAAGAAAATACTACCGCGAACCATTTGAAGACAGAGATCACGAGATTCTCTCTCATAAAAAAGTTATTTTAGCTGATAACTCAAACTGATCTGAAGCTATGTATTAAACTGTCAATTGAGCTTCCCGCGATTGTAAATCTATTGGTTTTGAGTTGTTTGGTTTTATCAAAAGAAAAATTATGTAAAATAATGATCGGTTATAGTGAGTGCTATTATAACTTTAGTTACCTTACTTACTTTATATAGTTTTTCGTAATGTAATATTCAAAAAAAATCAGTTTGGTTTGGATTAAAAAATTGCCGCTATCTCCGGTTTATTCTTTAATAATAGTTTTGTCGTATTTATGCAAAGAGGTAAAAATTTGAAAAAGGAAGATTAGCATGACAACAGCATCGTCAACAAGTGTATTATTCATTCCGGATATATCAGGGTTTTCAAAATTCGTTAATGATATGGAAATTCTTCACGGGCAAGAGATAACCGCTGAATTACTTGAAGAGATAATTAATGCCGAGGAACTGGGATTTGAAATATCCGAAATCGAGGGAGACGCCGTACTTTTCTATAAAATTGGCGATCCAATTTCGATTGAGGAGATTTATAACCAATCACTAAAAATTCTTCAGAGATTTCATAAGAAAAAATTGGAAGTTCAGGAAAAGCGTATCTGCGAATGTAACGCCTGCCAATCTGTTAATAATTTAACACTCAAATTCATCCTTCATTTCGATAATATTGAATTGATTAACGTAAATCGATTTAAAAAACTTTACGGCAAAGGTGTGATTCTTGCTCATCGATTGATGAAAAATGATGTTAAAGAAAAAGAGTATATAATATTTACTAAAAATTATCCCAACTCTGAAAAAACAAATAAAGAAATTTTTGAAGTCTGCCCGATCAAACAGAACCTTGAAGGAATTGGAGATGTTGACTGCCAATATATTAAGCTGAATCTTCCAAACTAAATAAACATAAATATGAATCCGATTAAAAAATATTTCAATTGGCTGCAGAAAGATAATCCTACCGGCGAAGTAGAAAAGTATCCCGAAATTGATGAACATGGTGAAACATCTCTTAAGGGTGTTTACATTAGCGGTGATCTTACCGGCATTCCCTTATTAAAATTTGCGGCGGAAAACGGCAAGGAAGTTATTGATCGTTTTATGGCTGATGATGAATACAAAAAATTATTGAAGGAAAAATCATCCGAAGATGTCTATGATCTGATTATCATTGGCGCCGGTATTTCGGGCATATCTGCCGGACTGGAAGCGAAGAAGCACGATTTGAATTTTACGATACTTGAGTCCTCCGAGAAGTTTCAAACAATTTGCAATTTTCCAAAAGGAAAACCGATATATGCCGAACCCGATGATCTTCACCAGAAAGCGGAATTGAAAATCGATGACGGCACAAAGGAATCATTGCTCGATGATCTTCACTCACAAATACAAGGTACAGATCTTAATATTCATGAAGGTGTTGAAGTAAAAGAACTCTCTCGTAAAGATAATTTAATAGAAATAAAAACGAATACTGAAACTTTTAAGTCGGCTAAGAGTTCTTCTGGCGATTGGTAAATCGGGCAATCCGCGTGAACTGAACGTACCGGGAAAAGATAAAGGAAAAGTCTTTAACAGGTTATTCGATCCTGAAGACGCCAAGGGAGAAAAAGTTTTGGTAGTGGGCGGAGGAGATTCGGCTCTTGAAACAGCAATTGCAACTTCGGAACATGCTGAATCAGTTACTTTCTCATACCGCGGTGACAGTTTCACCAGACCGAAAGAAAACAACAAAGAAAAATTAGAACAGCTTGTTAATGAAGGTAAAATTGATCTTCGTCTGGAAACAAATGTTAAAGAGATCAAAGATGATTCAGTAATTCTTGTTGATAAAGAGGGTAATGAAAAAGAATTTGAAAACACTGTCGTATTTACAATGCTCGGCCGCGAGCTGCCGGTAGAATTTTTTAAGCGAAGCGGAATTAAAATGGAAGGCGAGTTGTCGCTCACGGCAAAATTACAGTTTGCTCTTCTGTTACTCTTTTCCACCGTCCTCTATTTCGGAAAAAGCAGCGCTGATTTTTACGAAAGTTTTTTCGGTAAAGTCGATTCATGGGGAACAGTTTTTACTAGCATTTTCAGCGGAGAATTCTGGTATAAATTTATTTCACTTCCCGAAGTTCTCTTTTCCGCGTTGTTCTCGGATTCGGTTAGGATTTGGAACGTAACGAAGTATATTAATGCAACAATTGCCTACTTCTCGTTTATAGCATTTTTCCTGCTCGGAGTTTACCTCCTATATAAATTTATACGGGATTATGCTCCCAAAATTAAATTAAACTGGCAGACATTCAAGTATGCGTATTTTATATCTCTCGGTATCTTCTTTGCAGTCATCTTTTTTGGCGGAAGATATTACGGTGTAGAGTTACTCGGAAAGTCGCAAGGATTTTGGTACACCGGTTTTTATTCGCTGACAATTTTATTATTCGGTCTCAGAAGGATGCATGTAAAACCTACGCGTTATATCAAACTTCAGACATGGACGTTAATCCTTATTCAAGCCCTTCCACTCTTTATATTACCCGAATTTATTTTTCCTTTCTTGGGAAAAATAGGCGCGCTTGGCGGAGAAAACGGTTTCGTGTTTACTCAAGTTTTTCCTAAAGAAAGTTACTGGAGATCATACGGATTTATTTTAGCTTGGCCTCTTAATTTTTATAATCTCTATAATTCCAATATCACAACTTTCTGGCTGGTCTTTAGTATCATTCAAACATTTGTGATTATTCCCTACATAGTTTATAGATGGGGCAAAGGCGCTTATTGCGGATGGATATGTTCATGCGGTGCTTTAGCGGAAACACTCGGCGATGAATATAGAACTCTTGCACCACACGGACCAAAGGCGAAAAAATGGGAAAACTTTGGGCAGTGGGCGTTACTCGCAGCTTTTGTAATTACCGGGCTGAAATTAATTTCGGTTCTATATAATATTCCAATTCCAATAATTAATGAAAAAGTTTCTTACGCAGCCGACTTTCTTCATAAATTCTATTATATCGGGATTGATGTAATCTTTGCCGGAGTGCTTGGCGTAGGCGTTTACTTTTTTATGAGCGGAAGAGTTTGGTGCCGTTTCGGATGCCCGCTTGCCGCTTGGATGCATATTGTAAATCGTTTTACACGTTATAGAATATTTGCCGATAAGAAGAAATGTATCTCATGTAACATCTGTACGAAAGTTTGTCACATGGGAATTGATGTAATGAATTATGCAAACAAAGGTATCCCGATGAATGATGTTGAATGCGTCCGTTGTTCCGCATGCGTTGTTAATTGCCCGACCGATGTTCTATCATTTGGAAGTTTACCTAAAGCCGATCCCGATAATGAACTATATAAAAAAATAGAAATACCTGTTCTTAATCATGATGATTGGAAAAGCGGATTAAGGTAATCAATGAGTGTTAAATATTCAGTTATTATTCCTACATTAAATGAAGAACTATATCTAGAAAACACTCTTCAAAGCCTAAGTGGATTCTGTGAATTATGAGATAATAATTTCAGACGGGGGAAGCAACGATGATACTTCTAAAATTGCGGAAAAGTTTAATGCAAAAATCGTAAACTCTGAAGCCGGAAGAGGAATACAATTAAATAAAGGAATTGATGCGGCAAATGGTGAAATACTTTGCTTTCTTCATGCCGACACTGCTTTGCCGGATAATGCTTTTGAATTATTAGAAGAATTTTTTCAGGATATTGAAAATAAAATATGCCGATTCAAACTAGGTTTTGATGTCGATCATAGAGTGCTAAACTGTTACGGATATTTTTCTAAATTCGATACGCTTTTTACAAGATTCGGCGACACGTTTATAGCGGCAAGAAATGATTTCGTTGAGGAAATCGGGAGTTTTCCGAACTGGAAAAATTTTGAAGATGTTAAATTTCTCCGGGAAGCATCAAAGAGAAGCAAAGTATTTGTTCTGGATCAGGAGGTTGTTTCCTCTGCAAGAACGTTTGTTAAATATGGCTTGGTTGGGCAGCAGTTAATCAGTATTAATTATTTCGTAAAGTACCTTCTTGGTCAGAGGAAATTTATTAAAGAAGGTAGTTATTACAAAAGAAAGATGAAAAAAGTAACTGCGTCAATAATATTGTTTGTTAAATATCCGGTTGAAGGAAATGTAAAAACCAGGTTGGCTAAAACAATTGGAAATGCAAAAGCCGCAAAGATTTATTCATTGCTCGCGGAAAATATAATAACAAACATTAAAAAAATGACGAATACCTACAATTATCTATTTTACTCTAATTCTTCGGAAAAGGAGAAAATCAAAAAGTGGATAAAAGGAAATTTCTTTTACGCGCCGCAGAAAGGAAACGGACTCGGTGAAAGAATGAGTAATGCATTCAGACTTGTATTCGGTCATGGTGCAAAAAAAGTTTTGATAATCGGAACAGATATTCCCGGACTATCAACTGAAATTATTAAGGAAGCAGTTACAAAATTAGATGAATACGATGCTGTAATCGGACCATCGCCCGACGGTGGTTATTATCTTTTGGGAATGAAAAGATTTATTCCCGAACTCTTTGAAAATATTACTTACAGCACCGATTCAGTTTTTGAAGAGACAATCAAAAAAATAAAGAATGAAAATCTTACTTATTCTCTTCTAAACACAAAAGAAGATATTGATACGGAAGATGAATTGAAAAATTGGTTAAATAATTCCAAAGACACACAACTTAAAAAGGAAATATCTGAAATATACTTTCAGAATTATGAAAGGAATCTGGTTTGAGAAAATATTTTATATCAGTTATTGTAATTATATTATTTTATACTAATTCTTATTCGCAAGATCACCAACTCTTTACCGAAATTCTTCAAGATTATGTGAAGTACGGATTAGTCGATTATAAAAATTTGGAAGATGACAAAAGACTTGCCCAATATCTCGATCAACTTTCTGTTGTTAATCCCGGTGATTTATCAAAAAAAGAACAACTAGCATTTTGGATTAATGTTTACAATGCTTTTACACTTAAAATTATTTGCGATAATTATCCTTTGGGAAGTATTACCGATCTTCATACCGGCGGAAGAATTATTGGACATATTCTTGGGCAGACGGTTTGGGACAAAGAGTATATTAAAATTAACGGCAGCGAGTATAATCTAAATGAAATAGAACATGAAATATTAAGAAAAATGGATGAACCACGAATTCATTTTGCAATTGTCTGTGCTTCCATAAGCTGCCCCGAACTTAGAAATGAAGCTTTCGAAGCAGACAAACTTGAAATTCAATTAGAAGAACAGACGCAAAGATTTATAAACGATCCTTCGCGCAACTCTTTTGATTTGGGAAATCGTGAAGCTGAAATATCCGAGATTTTCAACTGGTTTGATGAAGATTTCGGTGATTCGGAAGAAGAAGTTTTAATTTTTATATCAGATTATCTTACCGATGAAATTGCGTCAGAGATAAAAGATAATTTCAGTGAATGGGATATATCTTATATGGATTATGATTGGGGATTGAATGAATATAAAGATTGATTATCAAAAACTATTTCAATCTGTCTATAAATTGACACAATAATCTTTCAAAGAATCATAAGTTTCAAATTATGTTAACAGCAACTTACAGAACAAATCGTGCAATAGTATTATTTATTAAGAACGAAAAGATAAGAAACCCAAAAATCTTTAGTTCACGGGTAGCTTATGATCTGTTCAATACGAAAATTGAAAAATTGGTTGCTCAAGTAAAAGATAAAATAGATGTCGATATAATTCTCTGTTCCGATGATCCTTCTTTAATTAAATCAAATAAGTTTATTAGACAAACCGGTAAATCATTTGACGAAAAATTTAATAATGCAATTGACAAAACGTTTCAATTAGGTTACGATGAAATAATAATCACCGGTAATGATTCTCCGGATCTTACCTCTCAACATATAATTGAATCCTTCGTCAATATTTCCAATGAAAAAATTGTTGTCGGTCCCTCGTACGACGGCGGTATCTATCTTCTTGGATTGGCAAAAAAATCATTTGAATCAAAGATAAAAGCGAGATGGAATACTTCTCATGTTAAAAATGATATTTTAAATGTATTCCGTGATAAAGAAGTATTATTACTGGATCATCTTTACGATATAGATAATGAAAAAGATCTTATCAGTTGGTTTTCAACAAAATCAAAGTCCGCAATATTATTTCAAAAGTTAGTTAAAGCGGAGACTGCAGTAAAACAAAAAGACCGTTTAACACACCACACAAATTCAACCGAACAAAACATTTTCAGAATCCACACACAAAAAGCTCCGCCCCATATAATTTCTTTCGTGTAAGCAGTCATTCCATTTTTACATATTGATTGGGGAAATTAGATGAAAAAACTAATTACAGTTTTATTGGGGCACATTTTTGTTTTAAGCGCTGTGTTTGGTCAATCGCTGACATACAAACCGGGCGGCGGTGTTAAGCTAAGCAGCGAAGAGGAGAAGTGGAGTTTCCGGACTCTCGGTTATGTTCAAAGCACTTTCACGTATCATAATCAAAAAGAGAACGGTTCTGTTGATAACTCTTTCTTTGTAAGAAGAGCGAGACTCGATTTTATTTTCGATTACCTCGATAAATATCAACTCTTTATTGAAATTGACGGACGTGGCGGAAGAACTGAATTAGTTCTTGCTCAGGTTGATATAGAGTATATAGACAACCATAAAATTGAAGTTGGTAAATTCATTACTCCATTTTCACCGGAAAATTTAAGATCATCTCGCGCGCTTTCAACCGTAGAACGATACTCCGGGTTAAACTCAATATTTTTACTTCCGGGTTTGGACACTCAATACGGCATAATGTTTTTAGGCAGCTTTGATAAACTTAATTACTATCTGAGCATAACAAACGGAAACGGGAAAGCATCCGATAATCTCAAAGAAAATAATAATGCAAAAGATCTCCAAGTAAGATTGGAATATAATTTAACGGAAGATTTTAAGTTCGGCGGCAGTTTCAATTTAGCCGATGAACTTACACAAGAAATTAAATTAGTCGATCATACATTCGAAAGTTTTAACACTGCCAAGATCAACGGGCGTAGGAACGGTTACTTAGGGTATGCCGAATTTGAAAACAATAGTATTCTATTAAGAGGAGAAGTATTTCTATTCCGGTTTAATAATGATTTGTCAACAGATCAGCAAATCGAAAGTTTTATCGGTGGTTACGGTGAGATCGGATATTTTATTTCAGGCAACTATTCACATGGTTTGCAATTAATCGGCAGATATGAAACAGCGCGTTATGATAATGTACATCAATCACTTAACGGGCCGACAGTTGTGAATTCATTTATCTTCGGTCCCAATATTTATCTCGATGGAATATTCCGTCTCCAAATAAATTTGATTTACGAAAAAGCCGATTCACCTTCATTAATTCCTGGCAGATTTGAAGGTAAGGATGATGATCTCCAATTATTAACAATGTTGCAGATAAAATTTTAAGAGGGGAATATGGAAAGCGTACTTTACTGGCAGTGGGGAATTTTGATTGTTGCTACCTTGTTCCTCTATTATATTTCTCCGAAAGCCGTAACCAACGAAGGTTTCTTTGCCGGTGTTGGTGTTGGAGATACTAAACCCAATTATTTTACACTGACTTTTAGTTTAATCATTTCTTGGATTTTTGCTAAGTCGATAACCAATGCAGCAAACTTGGGTTTAAGTTTCGGGATTGTCGGCGGAACTGCATATGCCGTTTATTATCTATCTTTTATTGTTGCCGGGATAATAATTTACAAACTAAGAACTCAAGGAAAGTTTGAAAGCATTCATCATTTTTTAAATACAAAATTCGGGAAATCGGCGCTTGTAATTTTTTCTCTTTTAATCGGTATTAGACTGCTCAACGAGATCTGGTCAAATTCGATGGTCATAGGAACTTACTTCGGTGAACAAGGATCGGCAGGATATATACTTTCTATTATAGTTTTTACGGGACTGACTTTAGCATATACTTTGAAAGGCGGTTTGAGCAGTTCTTTATTTTCGGATATTATTCAAATGGGATTGTTTGCAATTCTTTTAATTGTTGTGTTAACGCTTGTCTTCGGCAAAGAAGGTTCGATCACTCCTTTTGTGCAGTCGGGTGAATGGAGCTTTGCCGGTGGACTTGATTTGTTCTTTGTAGCTTTGATTCAAATATTTAGTTATCCTTTTCACGATCCGGTTATGACAGACCGTGGATTTATATCTGGTGAAAAGACAACTTTAAAAAGTTTTCTAACTGCAGGAGTATTCGGATTTGTCTTTATACTTCTCTTCAGTCTAATAGGAATTTACGGAAAACTTATCGGCGTTGAAGGGCAAGCAGCAGTTGAAGTTGCAAAAACCCTCGGCGTTGTAAGTATGATTATTATGAATTTTATAATGATTACTTCTGCATCATCAACTATTGATTCAACTTTTTCATCAATTTCAAAATTGATAGTAGTTGATCTCGGGAATAAGCAGACCGTATCTGTTAGAAAAGGTAGAATTGCGATGATACTCACGGCAATTGGCGGCACTATCCCGATTTTCTTCTCGCCAACGATTTTATCCGCTACAACAATCAGCGGAACAATGGTACTGGGTTTAGCGCCCGTATTTGTTTTTTGGAAAGTTCCCGCACCTAAGTTATCTTTTTATCTTGCTGTGGCAGTAGGATTAATTGCCGGCTTAGCAGTTGTGTTTGGCTGGATGCCAGAATCTTTTTATCTAACGGCAGGAAATATGCCGGGTTGTTGACGGTTAACTTTTATGCATCAATTTTAATTCTTGTTGCATATTTTCTTCCCATTGTATTTAAAAAATAAAAACTAAAAATTGATATGAACATAACTCATCCCAAACTAAAAATAGATTCACTCGACAATTTGTGGTTTCAAGTAAGCGGTACAATATGCAATATCGCTTGCAAACACTGCTTTAATAATTCGAGTCCGACTAACAGAAATTTCGGATTTCTCACACTTGCAGAATGCGAAAGCTATTTAGAAGAATCAGTTGAATTGGGAGTAAAAGAATATTACTTCACCGGTGGCGAGCCATTTGCGAACAAAGAAATGATTCAAATTATTGAGAAAACTTTGGAATACGGACCCGTAACCGTATTGACAAACGGAATGCTAATCAACGAAGAGAAAGCAAAACGTTTGGCGAAGATAGAAAGTAAAACGATCTTCTCATTAGAAATGCGCGTAAGTCTCGACGGTTTCACAGAAGAAATGAACGATGAAATTCGAGGAAAAGGTGTTTTCAAAAAGACGATGATCGGTGTGGAAAATCTTTATCGTCACGGATTTTTACCGATTATAACAGTAACTAAAACTTGGAATGATTCCGAAGACGAAAAAGTAATGAACGGCTTTCGCGATCTGCTTATTTCCCACGGTTATCTTCGTCCACGAATTAAAATTCTGCCATCATTAAAAATCGGAAAAGAAGCAGTTCGGACAAAAGGTTATGATAAGTATGAATACATAACCGAGGAAATGATGAATGGTTTCGATGAAGATCAGTTGCTCTGCTCAAACAGCCGTTTGGTCACGAGCAAAGGTGTTTATGTCTGCCCAATATTAATTGAATCGGACGATGCAAAAGTTGGTGATGATCTTCCGGGTTCGATGAAACCTTACGAGCTAAAACATCAAGCATGTTACACTTGCTATCTTTACGGCGCTATCTGTTCTAACTTTTCAACAAGCGCAAGGGAGGAATTATGAGTGTAAAACTTGCATTGATCGGTGGAGTTTATAATAATTATATCGCACTTGATGAAGCAGTAAAAGATGCGAAGAAAAAAGGAGTCGATGAAATATTTTGTCTCGGCGATCTCGGCGCATTCGGTCCGCATCCCGATAGAGTTTTTCCGATTCTTCATGAAAATAATGTTAAAGTTATTCAAGGTAATTATGATCATTCGGTCGGCAACGGATTTGGATGATTGCCAATGCGGTTATACCGATCCGCGCGATAACTACTATGCTAAACTCAGCTATGATTATACGTTTCAGAAATACTTCCGATGAACAAAATAAAATGTGGTTAAAAGAACTTCCGAAGGAAATTAGATTTGAAATTGATGATAAAAAAATTCTTCTGTGTCACGGTTCTCCGAGAAGAACAAACGAATTTTTATGGGAATCAACAACTTCAAATCACTTTCTTAATAAAATGTTTAATGAATATGATGCGGATATAATTATCGGCACTCACACCGGCATTCATTGGGACAGACAGATTGAAGATAAACTTTTTGCAAATGTCGGAGTAATCGGCAGACCAGAAAATAACGGCGAAACTTATGTCGGTTATTCAATTCTCGAGCTAGAAAAAAATAATGCCAAGATAGAATATATCCCATTTGAATATGATCATACCCGGCTTGGAAAGGAAATGAAAAAAGAAAAAATTCCCGAACCTTTTATCGAAACAATACTAACCGGTTGGTGGACGACGTGCTTGGAAGTACTTCCCGCAAAGGAAAGAATTCGTGGAAAGTTTTAGTATTATAGATTTCTGTTTTCCCAAATATAGAGCGTAAAAGATGCTTCAAGAAAAAAGAATAGTTGTAATAATTCCGGCGGTAAATGAAGAAGAATCAATCACGAATGTGCTACAAGACATTCCCGGCTTTGTAGATGAAATTATTGTTGTTGATAACGGATCGAGTGACAACACCGCAAAAATCGCAAGTGAAAACGGAGCAACGGTTTTAACGGAAAATGAAAGGGGATACGGCGCTGCTTGTTTGAAAGGAATTGAACTTATAAAAAGTAAAAATTATGATATTGTCGTTTTTCTAGACGGCGATTACAGCGATCATCCCGAAGAAATGAATTTGATTATGAAGCCAATTATAAACGACGATTATGATATGGTAATCGGTTCCCGGATGATCGGTCACAGACAAAAAGGTGCAATGCTTCCGCAGGCATTGTTCGGCAATTGGCTTGCTGCGTTTTTAATCAAATTATTTTGGAAGTATAAGTTCACCGATCTCGGTCCTTTTAGAGCAATTAAATATGATTCATTAATGAAATTGAATATGGCAGACCGCAATTTTGGCTGGACTGTTGAAATGCAGATAAAAGCGGCAAAACAAAAATTGAAATGCACTGAAGTTCCGGTAAGCTATAGAAAAAGAATCGGCACCTCAAAAGTTACCGGCACGTTCTCCGGTACAATAAAAGCTTCCTACAAAATTCTTTACCTAATTTTTGTAAGTCTTCTCAAACATTAATTTATTCCTTCAAAAAAGCATCAGCCAGCCACAATTGTCAAAATGTTGACAGTTAGGAAACTATCTGAGCTATATCTTTTGTTCTAAAAGTAAAAGGGTATATCAACGATGAAAAAAATAATAACTTTAACTGCATTAGTAATTATAATTTTTAGTGCCGGGTTTATGTTCTTGACCAAAAACACAGAAGTCAACAAAGAACAAATCGCAATTGAGTACAATTTTTCTAAAGAGTTCAAAAATTATTGGCTGGCGGGAAAAGCCGAACTTTCATCTTACGAATTATCAAAAGCACGGTACGGTGAAATTCATTCCGGTGAAGCAGTTTTGGTTTTTGTTGTCGAACCTTTCTTGCCAATAGAGCAAGTGAAGAGTGACGGATTCCCTTCGGATGAAAAATCTGAAAGAGTTATGAAACTTATAAACTCGCAGCATTTTTATACCGGAATTTATCCTTATTCGATAATGACTTCATCCTTTTACCCACTTAACAAAAATAGAAACGGCGTTTTGAAAATCAGTATGTCGAGCCAAGATTGGTGCGGTCAAGTATATTCGCAGATCAATGACCGGGATGATTACTTCGAAGTTCGGAGATATTCTTACTTCCAGAATGAGGGTGATGAAAAATTAAATTTAGAAAAAGGACTGACCGAAGAGGAACTTTTTACCAAAGCAAGGTTGGAACCCAAAAATTTACCGGTTGGAAAATTATCGCTTTATCCCTCAGTAGAATATTTCAGATTGACGCACACTGAAATAGATATGTATTCGGCAGAAGCTTCTTTAATCAAAAATGAAGAGGAATCTCTCTACAAAATTGAATACAAGAATATTGACCGTGAACTTATAATACGATTTGCAAATGATTTTCCGCATTATATTCTAGGGTGGGAAGAAACCTATTCCGATTTTTCCGGCAAGCGGTTAACTTCGACCGCGCAATTAAAGAAAAGTATTCAATTAGATTACTGGCAATTTAATTCAGCAAAGGATTCAACTTACAGGCAATTACTAGCATTAAAATAATATCATTTTTCATCAAAGCCCTCTGAGATTCTCGGGATTGCAATAAATGAATTCCGGGAATCTTTTTTATTTAGAATGAACCAAAATTCATAGAGCAGCAAAATTATGACAGGAATATACTCGATCAATAAAATAATAGTATTTTCATCCCAAACATTTTCCAACTGATAAATCATTACCGTATAAAATGTAATCGAGATAAGTGAGATATAGCTTATTCCACTTAATTTAGGATTAACAACCAATAGAACAATGAGCCATGCAGCATACCAAGGATGAACGACAGGTGAGCAAAGAAGAAAAAACATCAATGAATAGAAAAGTGACGAGAAAACATCTTTATTGTATCGAAGCAGCACTAGGTAAATGAGTATAAACAGAATAAGCAGGATAAACCGAATAACAAATGTGTCATTCAAAAAGACTGTTAACAAATTGAACGCAGCGCCATTAAAACTCCAATGCCGTGAATAATTTATTAATGTCTCAAATGGATTTGCGGTAAACGAAAAAGGTATAAAACTTACAGCCAGTAAAATAATTGGAATAACAAGCCATTTTAATTTGTCTTTCATTTCCTTTTCGTAAAAAAAGAAAATTGGAATTGCGATCATAAACGTCGGCTTAACTATTAACGAAGCGCCGAGAAATAAAGCGGCAAATATTTTTTGCTCTTTAAAAAAGTAAATTGAATAGAGGAATAAAGCCATACCAAGTATATCAATGTGAGCATCAATGAAGAATTGATAAAAAACCAAAGGACTCAAAACATAAAGCAAAACATATTTATTATTGATTTGATTTTTTTTAAGAAGCAAAAAGAAACCGAAGGTCAATAAAATATCCGATAAAATCATTATGACTTTCAAACCCCAAATACTCTCACCGCCAATTAAATAAACAAATGCAAATACAGCTTGCGAAAGTGGAAAATAAATTGTTTTTATATCAGGGTAAGTAACTTCTTTAGGAAGTAATTCGGAATGTAAGTGACTTAACGATTCGGAGTTGGGTGGAAACTGAAAGGGATTAATACCGTTGACTAAAACTTTACCATCCCATAAATATCTGTAATAATCATCAGACCCAACCGGTAATATCTCCATCGAAAATATCTTAAAGAGAAAAAAAAATGTCGTGATCCAAAAGATATATTTTAATTCAACTTCTACTTTGTAAAGGATTAATGCGCACACGAGATAAAGTATTGAAGCAGATGAAATAGTAAAAAAGTAACTCTCGATACTCCGGTCGATGAAAACGAACCATGCATAATTGAGAATTATTATTGCGGCAAAAATGAATAGCAGATATTTTTTATTTAACAGCAATTTCATGTCTTACAGATTGTCAATATATTGACAAAAGAACTTATTTATTAAAAGTAAATTGTAAAACAAAGATAGAAGAAATTATATTGAAAAATCAGGATGATAAGATGAATGGTAATTCAAATACAACTTACCCTGCTTCTTTAGTTGAACCGGAGAATGAAAAGATTGTTTGGATGATAAACAGTGATGCGGCTGCTTTGTTGAATACGAGTGCAAAAAAGTAATCTATTTATATAAAAAGGAAAAAATAATGAATAAAATATTTCTGCTAGGTTTAATATTCTCAACATTAATATGGGGTCAAATGAAAAATCCCAAAAATATTCCTTTCAATTGGAAAACCGATACGACACAAACAATAATTGATCTATCTGAATTATCGGTTGTGCTACCGCGCGGAAGTTTTCAAGTTTTGAATTACCCTAAATTTATTGGCAAAGAAAAAGGATTAGGCGAATATTTCAAAAGAGAACCCGTAATGGCTGTAGAAATTGACGGCAATGCAAAAGCTTATCCGCTGAATGTTCTTTCGATTCACGAAATTGCTAATGATACGTTAGAGGGTAATCCTATACTTGCAACATTTTGCCCGCTATGTAATTCCGGAATTGTTTTTGACAGACAGTTGAATCACAACGGGAAAGAGTATCTTCTTGATTTTGAAGTCTCAGGAATGCTGCGCAAAAGTGATATGGTGATGGCAGATAAACAAACAGAAACTTGGTGGCAGCAATTACTGGGAAAAGGAATTGTTGGTGAACTAGCCGGTGTTGAGTTGGACATAATCCCATCACTAATAATTTCGGTAAAAGAATTCTTTGATCGTTTTCCAGACGGGCAAATATTATCGAAAGAGTCGGGCAACCTTAAAGCACAGCAAGCTTACGGCAAAAATTATTACGAGAATTACGACAGTGAGGATGGTAAACCTTACGGAAGATTTTTTGATGAAGATGATTTAGATTCCCGTCTGCCTCCGATGGAGCGAATTGTTGACATCAGAAGTCAAGGTGAATTTAAGGTTTATCCGTTTTCGGTCATTAAGGAGAAAGGGGTCATAAACGATGAGTTTAACGGAAAAAATGTTGTGTTGTTTTATCAATCCGGAGTTGTATCCGTTTTAGATAAGAAAGATATTTCAGAGTCAAAAGATATTGGCACTGCTACTGTTTTTAATTCTATGCTGGATGGAGAAGTCTTAACAGTTACAAAACAGGTTGATGATCAAGTTTATTGATATTAATACAAATTCAAATTGGGATATAACCGGTAGATGTATTAGTGGTAAATTAAATGGCAAGCAACTTGAAATAGAACCTCACGGAAATCACTTTGCATTTGCTTGGCTGGCATTTAATCCAAATACAAAAATATATGGACAGTGATTCAGTTTGGTATTGTAGTATAAACCAATTGTAAATTGCGTTAAGATACTGCGTCATAATTACACTTGAATATTGTAAAATAAATCTTACTTTCGGATTTACGGTAATTTTACAGACAGAGTAATTTTATAATAATATTTGCAAAGGAGTTGAGATGAAGAAATACATTTTATTTACCGTGTTTATAATTGTTTTGCAGTTTAGCTTAATCGCTCAAACTAAAACTGAAAGTAAAGTAATTAAAAAAGAACAAACTTCGGAGGCGCTTACTATGCAAAACGAATCGGATCAGCTTGTAATTCTTTGGACATCCGGCGATCCTGATGTCGCAATTAAAATGGTCTTTATGTATGCAAAGGGTTCTATGAAAAATGATTGGTGGAAATCAATTAATCTTATTATTTGGGGACCATCATCCAAATTAACAAGTGAGAACGAACAGATACAAAATGAAATTAAGGAAATGCAAAAATTAGGAATTGTTGTTGAAGCTTGTAAAGCTTGTGCAGATCAATACGGTGTGGCAGATAAGTTAGAAGATCTTGGAATAGATGTAAAATATATGGGCGAACCGCTAACCGATTTTATTAAATCTGATGCGAAGGTTGTTACTTTTTAATTGCATTAATTTAATGAGCCGACAAATTAGAATTTTGCAACTATTTCAGCATAGTTGAATAATCAATAGATTATATAACTAAGAGTTTTGAATATTACGTTGCAGAATTAAAAGAAACGCTAAAATAATCCGAAGAAATAACCGTCTTTTTCAAAGAATTACATCCCAATATCAATTACTTCCCACTGATATTAAATCTCTAATTCAATACTGAATTTTTTCCGATAGAAATATTAGTTCCCAATTTCTACCCCTGTAATTACGATGCGATTGTCAAAATGTTGACAGTTTCGCTGCCCGCCTCAATTTATCTTTACATTAAAATTGCGGAAGCAAACCTATTAAAGCATTCAAAACTTTGAAGAATGTTTTAAGAAGAAAGATGCCCCAAAACAATAGAGACTGGAAATAATTTTTTCAATTTGATAGAAAGAAGCGAGTGATGAAAAAGATAATAATTTTTATTCTACTTTTAGTATTAGTTAACGGTGAAAAATATGCACAAGCTTGCTGCAGCTCCGGAACACCTTTACTTGGTTCATTAGAAATGTCAAGCGGCAGCTCGGGTGTTTTACAGTTAGGATTAACTTATGATTATAATTCTCTTCAAAGTGTTTATGAAGGATCACGGTTTTTAAATGACCAAACAAGAGAACGGTTGACTCAATCTGCTTTATTTGAAATTACTTACGGCTTAAGCAACCGATGGGCGATTACCGGGTTGTTTTCCTTTGTCAATCAAAATAGAACTATCAATTCTTTTAACAATCAAACCAATGAAGTCTCGACAAACGGCTTGGGTGACGCAGTATTCTTATTAAAATACAAACTTGTACAGCCGAATATAATTAACCAAACAGAATTAGCCGTTGGTGGGGGGTTAAAGGTCCCAACGGGAAAAGCCGATATAAAAAACAATGGTATACTTCTGCCCGCAGATCTTCAATCCGGTTCCGGTTCATACGATGTTTTATTTTGGGCATATTATTCAAAAGGTTTTATCCCCGATTCGCCGATAAGCATTCTTGCAAACGTTTCTTACAAAATAAATTCTTCATACGATAGATTCGGAGGGAATGTTCAGGCTTATAAATTTGGTAACGAGTTAATATTATCGTCGGGATTGGGATACAGAACAGACACACTCTTTGATTTTTCGCTATTGGTCAGATTTAGAAATACCGCAATGGATGTTTTCAATGATCAAAACATACCGAATACAGGCGGTTCATGGTTGTATGTTATACCGGGTGTTAACCTTAAATTTACCGACCATTTCACCGGAAGACTTTCTAGTCAACTTCCGGTTTATAGAGATCTGCAGGGCACTCAATTAACTACGACTTACACCATCTCGTTTTCTTTGTTCTACTCTGTCTCACTTTCAAATTCATTTTAGGAGGATAAAATGTTTAGAAAATATTTAGCTATAACACTAATATTGTTTTTATTACCGGTTTGGTGGGGTTGTGAAGAATCCGAAAGCAGCAGTTCACCGGACTTGAGCGATAATCCACCGGAGTGGTTGATACCAACAAATGAAATATTTGACGGCGGTCCCGGTAAAGACGGGATACCCGCACTAACAACGCCCGAAATGGCAAATGCCGGTACAATAAGTTACCTGAATGATAACGACCTTGTAATTGCAACTAAACTAGATGGGGAGGTTAGAATCTACCCGCATAAAATTCTAGATTGGCACGAAATAATTAATGATGTAATTAATGATCATAGATTTGCGATAACTTATTGTCCATTAACTGGTTCGGGAATTTCATACGATAGAGTTTTAAACGGCAGGGTAACCACATTTGGAGTCAGCGGGCTTTTATATAATACTAATTTAATTCCATACGATAGGGCAACAAACAGCAACTGGTCACAAATGAAAATGATGAGCGTTAACGGTGATTTGATAGGGCAGACTGCAGATACCTTTCCTATAATTGAAACTACATGGGGTAATCTTAAAAGCTTTTACACTGAAGCAAAAGTTGTAACAACCAACACCGGTCATTCAAGAAATTATAATAGATTTCCCTACGGAGATTACAAAACGAATCATAATTTTCTCCTCTTCCCCGTTTCTCATAAAGATGATAGACTTCCTAGAAAAGAACGTGTACTCGGTATTTTTCATAATGGTGTTGCAAAAGCATTTAGATTTTCGTCTAACACACTCTCTTTAATTGAATCGAATGTTGGGGGGACTAATATTGTTGTTGTCGTGAGCAAAAATGATAATTTAATTATGGCATACCAACCGGAATTAGTAAACGGAGAAAAAGTATCACTGAGTGTTGATAATAATAGTTTACCCGTAATTATGAAAGATGAAAATAATAATGAATACGATATTTTTGGAACCGTCGTCTCCGGTCCGGCTGAAGGTGAAAGACTTAAGTCGGTAACTCAATTTATTGCTTATTGGTTTGCTTGGGCGGCGTTTTACCCGGAAACATCCCTGCAGTAATTCATTGTTGATTTGATCTCTCATCGAAATGGGTCTAAATATATTTAAACTGAAATATATTTTTAATTCTGGACAGATATTATTTATCTTAATTCCGGATTAATAATATGGAGATAAAATGACTGAAACAAAAAAAAGAATTGAGGTTGCAAAATTTAGCGAACTCGAAGACCGAAAACCGACTTATGCGCTTGCCGAAAATGTTGATTTGGTTGTGATCAAATATGAAGAAGAAGTTTCTGTTTTATACGGAAGGTGTCTCCATCGCGGAGCGCTTTTATCCGACGGATTTGTTGACGGTGACAACTTAATCTGCGGTGTTCACTATTGGGATTACAGATACGACACAGGAATAAGCGAGTACAACAATGAAGAACAATTAAAAAAATTTAAGTCGTGGATCGATAAAGAAAATGATGCTGTTTACGTTGATGAAGATGAAATTAGACAATGGGAAAAAGATAATCCTCAACCATACGATCGTGAATCATATCATGGGCTTTATGCAGACATACACGGTGCCGAAGAAGAACCTTTTAATAATTATATCCAACAATTAGCGAATGGCGGAATTAAAGCTGTTGGTAAACACGGAGTTAATTCTGCAATGGGAGTTCCGTATAACGAACTTCCAAAATGGAATGACATTCAAATTTTAACCGGACAACTCACAAACAAACCGCTGTTAGATGAAGACGATGTTTCCACTGAATTAGTTATAGGTCCAAGAGCAAAAAAACCGATGAAATTAAAGATCCCGATTTTTGTGAGTGATATGAGCTTTGGCGCTTTAAGTGAGGAAGCTAAAATTGCCTTGGCTAAGGGAGCAGAATTAGCCGGAACAGGGATTTGTTCGGGTGAAGGAGGAATGCTGCCGGAAGAACAGCAGAGCAATTCAAACGTATTTTTATGAATTGGCCTCCGCTAAATTCGGATGGAATATTGAAAACGTAAAGAACGTTCAAGCATTTCACTTTAAAGGGGGACAGGGAGCAAAAACCGGTACCGGCGGTCATCTCCCCGGCGAAAAAGTTAAAGGTAAAATTGCAGAAGTACGCGGACTTGAAGAAGGTAAAGATGCAATTAGTCCTTCTACATTTCCGGATTTAACCACTCCTGCCGATTTTAAAAAGCTTGCCGATGAAGTGCGAGAAATATCCGGCGGTATTCCAATCGGTTTCAAACTTTCTGCACAGCATATTGAAGCAGATATTGATTTTGCATTAGAAGCAAGTGCCGATTATATAATTCTTGATGGGCGCGGCGGTGGAACAGGTTCTGCTCCAAATATATTTAAGAACAATATTTCTGTCCCTACAATTCCCGCTTTAGCCCGTGCAAGAAAACATCTTGATAAAGTTGGCGCGGAAGATGTAACATTAATTATCACCGGCGGACTGAGAACAGAATCCGATTTTGTTAAAGCTTTAGCTCTCGGTGCAGACGGAATTGCAATTGCAAATTCTGCTATTCAGGCAATCGGTTGTTTGGGAATGCGCGCCTGCCATACTGAATAATTGCCCGGTGGGGATTGCAACTCAAAGAGAAGATTTACGCTCGCGAATAATTATCGATCAATCATCGAAACAATTACAAAATTATCTTGAAGCAACAACCGAATTAATGAAAGTGCTGTCAAGAGCCTGCGGACATGATAGTTTAAGCAAGTTTTCTATCGATGATTTAACAACGTTTAAAAAAGACATGGCTGAATTAAGCGGTATTAAATTTGGCGGAGTTATAAATGAATAATACATTCAAAAATATTAATCAGCGGAAATCTGTTTTTCTGTATCGTTAGTGTTCTGTTTATGTTAAATAAGGTTAAAAATGAAATTACCAAAAATCGATTACAATGAATTTTCCAAAACAAGAAACACGATACAACTTTACGCACAACTTCTAAGCGCGGTTAAGGGCAAATACGTTCCGCATCAAAAAAATTGGGAAGAGTTTAGTCTGAAAACTTATGCAAAAGGATTTCACAACCGGATCGATTCCGATTCAAACTGAGAACGGAACAGAGGCGCTTGATTTGAATCTGAACTTTATTGAACATAAGTTAAAATTATTTTTCGGCAGTAAACGAGATGAAATAGATTTACATCAACCTAATATTGCAGTGTTTACAAAAACATTTTTGGAGAAAATTTCGGATTACGGAATTAAAAATTTTAAGCCGGATGAAAAATTCTTTTCTGAAGATAAATCACTTTATGATCAAGAGGAAGCAAACAAACTTTGGATTTTATTTAGAGAAATATATTTTCTCTTTCTAGAATTTCGGGGAAGCACATTGCTTGAAACTAGTAATGTTAACTTCTGGGCGCATCATTTTGATATTGCACTACTTGTTTTTTCAGGAAAAATAATTGATGGTAAAGACCCGCAAGATTGGGATAATTCACGCGAGCAGATGAACTTCGGTTTTTCAACCGGCGACCAAGGAATTGGACAGCCATATTTTTACGTTACCGCTTATCCCTTTAATGAAAAATTATTTGAAACAGATTTACCCGGCTTTGCACGTTGGCAGAAAGAGGGATGGAAAGGTGTTGCTATAGAACTGAATAAATTAAGCGGAGATCAAAATACCGGCAGTAAATTACTTGGGCTTTTTGATAGCTTAATCAAATCTAATTTTGGCTAATCCGAAGTAAGAAACAAAAAAGCAGTGAATAAACGAATAAGTTTAAAACCATTCGCGTATTAGCGGTACCTTTGAAATAGCGTATGAATCAAATATTTAAAAGAAATTAATACTTGTATCCCTTCACTTCCTCTTCGGAAAACTCAACCCCGAGCCCGAGTGCAATTCTATTAACGAAGTTGAAATAACTCACTATCAAATTTGTAAGTAAAATATCTTCGTCTGACCACCCTTTTGATTTGATCCGGTCTATATCGGCTTGGGTAATTTTGTGTGGTGCGGTTGTCAACACGTTTGCATATTCAAGCAATATTTTAATTTCATCTTCAGCGTCAATGCTCCGGAAATTATCTATAAATTGTTGCAGCTTATTTTCATCTTTCCAATAAAAATTGAGCGCTTCTGCATGATGGTTAATGCAGTAATCACAGTTATTTGCTTTTGAAACAACAACGGCTATCATCTCTTTAAGTTCACGTGATAAATTGGATTTTGAAAACATCAATGATTTGTAAAGATCCATATGTTTTACCATTGCATCCGGATTCAAACTATGAATACTCATTATGTTAGAAAGTTTTCCGCGTGATGAAATTATTTCATCGTAAACTTCCTTTAATTTCCCTTCGGCATGCTCTGCACCGATTACTTTAATATAAGGCATAAAACCTCAGTTTATTTTTCCAATAAGTTTATCTTTATTTATATCTCCGTAAGCAAAGAGTTGTCCATCAACTATCCATGCCGGAGTGATGAATATTCTGTCGTCGTTGTATGAATTTATATGCCGAACTTCAGCGTTTATGTTCGGTTTTCTATTTTGAATTGTTTTTAGTTGTTCCTTGGCACGAGTACAAGCATCACAATGATTGGTGATTAGTAGAACTATATCCATAAGTTTTTTAGATGAAATATAAAAAGGTATTCCGGTTTTCACTGTCAACTTTAAGACATAGATCAAGAAATCAGTTTTTTTAACTCATCCATTTTATTTACAATTAATTTGTTCCTGTCAAAATCGATAATACCTTTTTCCCGCAGATCGGTTAAAAGATAATTTACGGTTTGGCGGGAACATGCCGTTAATTCTCCGATATTTTGATGCTTCAGAAACGGTTTAACAAATATTTGATCGCCTATTTTCTTTCCGTTCTTTTCGGCATATCTAATGATAAAAGAAATGATTCTTTGGTTGGCATCTTTGAATATTAAATCCTCAACACGTTCGGAAAAGTTTTTGAGCTTCAATCCAATCAATTTAGTTAAGCTTAAGTTTAATGCGGGATTCTTTTCAACAAACTCGGCAAAATCATTTTTATTAATTGCACAGATTAATGACTGCTCTACGGTTATTGCATAATCAGTTCGTTCGCCTTCATCGAAGTAAGACATTTCGCCAAAGATTTCACCGGGATTAATAATTGCAATTATTTTTTCACTTCCGTCGGAAAGATATTTAGATATTTTCACTCTACCTTTCTTGAGAAAATATATAGTCTCGGAAGGTTCGCTCGCAAAATAAATAGGAATGTTTTTATCCGTGGTGCTGTCTCTAACGAGTTTGTTCAATCTTCATCATTTCATCTTTATTAAGTGTGCTGAATAAGTTGAAGTTCTCTAAATACCAAAGTTTAGTTTTCTCTGCCATTGCCTTTCCCGCTTGTATGATATTTCTAAAGATAGAAAAATATTCAAGTTATATAAATAAGAAAGGGTAAAGATCATAAAAATAATCATATGTCAAGCGGCACATCTATAGGTGGCGAGAGTTATGAACCAAGTTATTTGAGCACATTATACCTTTCTGTTACTAGTAATTCAAAAAATGAGTCCGCTCCAAAAGCCAAAAAATGCATACTGTCATGAGGCTGTCTCAAAACCCTTAGTTTTCTCGATACATTCCGACATACTACGTCGGAACACTCGAAAACCGTCCAAATTCAACGGTCATTGAGTAGTCCGATGCTTTTCGGACGTATCGAAATGACCTTTTGAGACAGCCTCATCTCTAAAGTAAGTGAGGTTTTGAGATTCCCGCTCGTTTCGGAGACGAAGTCTAAGGATTTTCACTGGAATGACCTTTCTGGAGTGGATTCATAAATACAATGTTGATAATCGGACGGGAGGTGTTGTATTTCTTTCCGGTCTGTATTATATTCGTGTTAACTCAATTAACACGAAATTGGATTATATATGGCACGAAAGTATAACATGACGGAGCGCTCAAAACTGGCAGCTCAAACAACCGGCAGCATAATTTCCGCAACGGAGCGGCTACTCACCAACAGATCGCTTAATGATATTAATTTAAAAGCAATCGCAAAAGAAGCCGGTACAACAGTCCAAACAGTACTTCGGCACATGAATTCAAGAGAAGGATGCATTGAAGCTGTTGCAAAAGTAGTAACTGAACGAGTAGCAAAGCAGCGGGAAAGTTCTGAGTATGATACTATTGAAAAAAAAATCTCCGGGCTTATTCGGCATTACGAATCGGAGGGCAAATTAGTTCTCAATCTTTTAGCACAGGAGCAGAAAGGAGATTCATTTGCGTCTGACCTAACCCGTCAAGGCAGAACTTTTCACCGTAACTGGGTGG
This sequence comes from Melioribacteraceae bacterium, assembly GCA_034521465.1. GTDB lineage: Bacteria > Bacteroidota > Ignavibacteria > Ignavibacteriales > Melioribacteraceae > SURF-28. Next base: position 81,878 of record JAXHMN010000012.1, read on the forward strand.
AGCAATCTTATAAAAAGTATTTACCCGTTAAGGAAAAAGATACTATTGATGCCCTTGTGGCTGTCACTGATATCTACACATGGAAATTACTCCGTTTAGACCTTGGCCGAAGCCGGAATGCCACTAAAAGAATTATAACAAACAGTGTAAAGAAATTATTGGAGGCAGCATGAAAACCATACTTATATACACTTCGCCCGCACGCGGGCACCTTTATCCTATGATGGATATAGCAATTGAGTTAAAAAAAAGAGGGGATAATGTAATTATTCAAACATTAGCCGGTGAAAAAGAGCGAGTAGAAAATGAAGGGATTCATCATATCTCAATATCTTCTGAAATTGAGTCTCTGCCGCTGAAGGATTACAAAGAAAGTACACCTGTGTCACAATTCCGTTCGGCATTCAATACTTGGTTAAAAAGGGCGCCGCACGAGATCAAAGATTTAACCGAAAGTTATGAACGTATTAATCCCGATTTACTAATTGTGGATGTAAATACTTGGGGCGCGGGAGCTTTTGCGGAGGCGCAGTCAAAACCCTGGGCGATGTTCATGCCTTATTGTCTGCCGATTCCTTCAAGAGAAACACCTGCTTTCGGTCCCGGATTTCCGCCGCCTACAAATCTCTTGCACCGGCTACGCGATAAAGTTGTGAATAATTTGATACAAAGGGCTGTGCGCGGACAAGTAAAAAAACTGAATAAGCTACGAACAAGTATGGGTGTTTCTTTATTGAATAAATATCAAGATATCTTTGCACGTCCCGACTTAGTCCTATACAGAACGGCTGAACCGTTTGACTATCCACGAAAAAACTGGCCCGAAAATATATTACAAATCGGTCCCGGACTTTGGTCGCCTTCAGCAGAAGACCCAAATTGGATTGATGATTTACCTTCCCCGCGGATTTTAATAAGTGTTTCAACAGAAGCACAGGAAGACAGCGCAATTATTAAAACCGCTCTCAACTCTTTGGCGAATGAAAAAGTTAGCTTAATTGTAACAACAGCTGCGTTTGATCCCAAAGATTTTGAAGCGCCTCATGAGCATGTACGGATTACTAAGTTTTTATCTCATGCAGAAATAATACACAAGATGGATCTTTTGGTAACACATGGAGGTATGGGCGCTACTCAACGGGCGTTAGCTGCAGGGGTTCCTGTTTGTGTCATTCCGTTCGGGCGAGATCAAAGCGAGACAGCACGGAGAGCTAGAAGTCAGCGGTTCGGGGATAATGCTTCCCAAAAATAAACTGAATGAACAAGGATTAAAAAAAGCAGTCAAAGATGCACTAAAGCGAAAACCCGGTGCAGAAAAAATTGCTCAAGCTTTTAAAAATGCCGGCGGCGCTAAAAGAGCTGTGAAAGCATTAGATGGTTTAGTACAAAATTCTTGACAGACCTCAAAGGCACAAGCGAGCAATTGTAGCTCAAATTGATTCGTACAATTTAACCGCCTCGCAGGTCTACTGCTGTCGACTTGAGCTTTGATACGAACACTGTAATAAGCATACAGCTTCTATGGATTCGTCGCTGATACATTTTCAGCTGGCTTTCGGATTGATCGAAGGAAGGTTAATAGGTATATATCAGAATATTGGGATGAAAGACTTGGCCATAAATTATTCGATGATTCCTATTCATGGAAAACTGAAAAAGTACTAAAGCAGTTAACTTCTATGTCTTAATAGAACTTTTCTTTTTTTAGATTGCAAGACGTGGGACACAAATACAGCAAGTTCGAAGTGCCCGCATATAACGGCGGCTTGTTCAAAGAAAGACGAAATTTTAGATAACGTAAAGATTGACGATGAAATTCTATTAGATGATGCGCTTAAACTTTCCACTTACGATTACAGCACCGAAGTTGACGTAAACATTCTCGGTCACATTTTTGAACACAGCATAAGCGAGATTGAAGAGATAACCGCTGAGCTCGAAGGCGAAGAAAGAGATGCAAGTAAATCTAAACGGAAGAAAGAAGGCGTCTTTTACACACCGAAATATATTACAAAGTACATTGTCGAAAACACGATCGGCGAACTCTGCGAAACGAAAAAGAAAGAACTTCATCTCGATGAAATTGATGAAGAAATTTTAGAGAACAGCAAAACCGCAAAAGGAAAACTTACAAAGAAAGCCGAAACACTTTTTAAGAATCTTGAAACTTACCGCGAGTATATTTTATCGCTAAAAATTTTAGACCCGGCGTGCGGAAGCGGTGCTTTCTTGAATCGCATCGTGGTTGATCCCGGTCATCAATTTGGACAACTGGTAATGAAAGGCAACGAATGTTAATACAGAAGTTATTTTTTCTATGTACCAAGTGGCTAACGACTAGAGCTTGATTGTATTCTCTAACCACACCCCCGCTACAAAAAAGAAAGTAAATGATGCTGTTAATTTCTATAGAACAGCGGCATGACAGAAGTCTACTTAGATGGGAGCCTTCTCAGTATGTAGCTGATGCATTAAACTTTCTTAACGAAGGATACTTCCAGAAATGTTGCCAAAGGTTATCTCAAGCAAAGACTTCGAGTTGTGGCGACCAGTATGAAGCTATGAATTCCAAGCGTTGTGGAAGAAGATTGTTAATAACTCGCGATGATTAATGTTCAAGAAGACGAGATATACAATTTAATTGTGTAAGGAATACTGATCTGAGTGTAGCGTTTTCATAAAGCTCCCAAAGAATTTTACTACGATTGGAAATTGTCAGACTACTTATCTCGTAAATGGGAAACACGTATCAATATGAACTGAGGAGAAAGAGTCTGTTGCATAAGTCACCTTATTGCCGTCCACTTAAGAGTGTTTGTATGCAGAGGTAATCATTTGCCCCGACTTTTAGAAGCTGTGTGAGAACGAATGGGAATGAATACTTTAACGAGCACAAGAGAAAATTTTAGAACCGCAAGGCCAAATCAACCAAACTGACCGCGAGATAGACCAACTCGTTTACGAACTCTACGGCTTAACAGCAAGCGGAGATAAAGACAGTTGAGGAGAGCGTAATACGTTAGATCCCACTCTCCTTAGTCAATGCTGTCAACTTAAGAATCGGATTGAGCATATCATATAAATAAAAACAATATTTGGTGATGAAACTTTTGGTTATTTAATTATACTTTTTCTCGATATAAAATCCCGGAGGGATTGAACGTGAATAGAGAATGTTTATAAATTAATTAAACCAACCCCGGCGGGGTTGAACAAGTCCTTTCATATTCAACCACTCCGTGGTTGTTGTTCCCTTTTTTTATTATTCTCTTCTATTCACATTGAACCCCTACCGGGGTTCAAAAATATATTCACTCCAATCAATATTATTTTGTAACAAACCGCAATTAAATATTTAACAAACGCTAAGGCCATAGTATTAATGACTTATTTCGCTAAGTTGACAGCATTGACTTTAAAAGAAGCAGCGCATTCTTTTTGAAATACGCTTTGCGAAAGTCGAGCGACAGTTTTAAGCCTCTTCTGGCTTTTCAAGTCGAAGATCCACTTTGGGACTAGTCGTAGTTTTGGTTTTCATCGGGTGAAGCCACGGGATCAGACTTATGCAACAGACCTCTGGTGGGCATCTGTGTGCTAATTTTTACTTTAAGTTCTCCATTCTTCTTAAGTTGACAATATGGCTTACCAAGGCAAGGGAATAAGAAACAGGTGATTTGGGATAAAGATCAGTATTGGGAAATAATTATGAGAACATCAATAAAAAAGCAATAGGGAGAACATATGAGTAAGGCGGTCATAAATAGTAGCAGGGACAAGTCGTGACTTGTCCCTGCCAGAAAAAATTAATTCAATCCACGTTTTTCAAGAAGCGGCTCAATAACCGGCTCTTTTCCGCGGAATTTTTTGTAAAGCTCCATTGCGTCTTCAGTTCCGCCTTTCGATAAAATATAAGTTCTGTATCGATTGGCAATATCAGGATTGTAAACATCGCCGCTTTCTTCAAATGCCGCGAATGCGTCTGCGTCAAGAACTTCTGCCCAGATGTAACTGTAATAACCGGATGAATAACCACCGGCAAAAATGTGATTGAAATATGTGCTTCTGTAACGTGGTGCAATTTGTTTGATCAAACCGATTTTATTCATCGATGTATTTTCAAATTCATTTGCATCAAGTTCAACCGGTTCGGTTAACGTATGCCAATCCATATCTAAGAATGAAGCGGCAAGATATTCAACCGTTGCAAAACCCTGATTGAATTTACCCGATTTATTGATTTTCTGAATTAATTCATCGGGAATCGGTTCTCCGGTTTCATAATGTAAAGCGTAGTTTTTTAATACGTCTTCGTGCATGCACCAGTTTTCCATTACTTGCGAAGGAAATTCAACAAAGTCGCGCGGAGTAGCTGTACCGGATAAACTCGGATAAGTTACATCGGATAACATTCCGTGAAGTGCGTGACCAAACTCATGGAATAGTGTATTCACATTATCAATTGAAAGAAGCGCCGGCTTGTTTCCGGTTGGTTTTGCAAAGTTTCCAACATTATAGATAATCGGAGTTTTGTAATTGCCGTCTTTATCAATTGATTGTTTTCTGAACGAACTCATCCAAGCCCCGCCTCGTTTACTTTCACGCGGAAAGTAATCTGTGTAAAGTACAGCAAGATGACTTCCGTCTTTATCTTTTACTTCAAATGTTTTTACATCCGGGTGATATTTTGCGATGTCGTCTCTTTCTTCAAAAGTGATTCCCCATAATCTTGTTGAAAGATCGAACACACCTTTGATCACGTTTGTAACTTCGAAGTAAGGTTTGAGTTCTTCCTCATCCAAATCATATTTTGCTTTTTTTACTTTTTCAGCATAGTGCCACCAGTCCCAAGCTTCAAGTTCAAAATCATGACCATCGTCGTAGATCATTTGCTGCATATCGTCACGCTCTTTCTTGGCAACTTTTAATGCAGGTTCCCACAATTTGTTAAGTAGTTCATAAACTGCTTCGGGATTTTTAGCCATAGTTTCTTCGAGTACAAAATCCGCATGTGTATCATAACCAAGTAAGTTTGCGCGTTCAACACGAAGAGCAGCCATCTTAGTCTAAATTTTCTTTGTTGTCTAATTCGTCGTTGTTATCACCTTTGTGGGTGTAACCTTTGTAAAGTTTTTCTCTTAAATCCCGGCGGGTTGAATAAGTTAGGAAAGGATACATGCTTGTTCTTTGAATTGTGTAAACATATTTATCGTCATAATCTTTTGCTTTAGCTTCATCAGCGCCCATTTGAATAACATCTTCGGTTAATCCTTCAAGGTCGCTTTCCTCTAAAACGAGTTCGAATTTGTTTGTCTCTTTCAAAACGTTTTCCCCAAACTGAACCGAGAGAACAGAAAGTTTTTCGTTGATCTCACGGAATCTTTCGCGAGCTTCTCCTTCTAAATTTGCACCACCGCGTACAAAACTTTTGTAGTACTCTTCTAATAATTTTTCTTGCTCGGTGTTTAAATCTAATGCTTCTTTGTTTTCATAAACTACTTTTATTCTTTTGAAAAGTTCAGGATTAAGATTTATATCATCGTTATGCTTTGAAAGCATCGGTGAAATTTTCTTTGTGAGTTTTTGCATTTCATCGTTGGTCATTGATGAATTCATTGCAAAAAATACATTTGTTACTTTGGTGAGCAATGCGCCGCTGTATTCAAGTTCTTTGATTGTGTTATCAAATGTCGGCTCTTCGGAATTATCAACAATTGCTTCAATTTCTGCAATCTGTTCTTCAATTCCTTTTTCAATCGCAGGTAAGTAGTGATCTTGTTCAATTTGTTCGAACGGCGGAGTGCCGAACGGTGTATTCCATTGTTCAAAGAAAGGATTTGAATTTTGTGCGAGTGTCATAAAAAATACTCCGGAAATTAGAAGATAAAAAAGAATTTGTTTCATCGGGGAACCCCTTTGTTAGTGTAGTTAAATTAAAAGTTCAGGTTAAAGTTATGAAAATTTGGAGAAAATCCGATGGTGGTTTTGTGCAAAAATGAATATGTGGTTTTTATTTATTTTACCAATTACTCTTTAATTAATGCCATCACCGTATCACCGGCGGAGGGTTCAAAATCTATATCATTTGAAAAAACTTTCAATTTTTTCTCAGAATTAATTAAAAATAGTGGAATACAGTCTGCATATTTTTCTTTGAATTTTTCAAAAGTAAATTGTTCTGAGAGTCTTGTAGACTTAATTTTTGCTCCTTTAGAATATCGTTCATTAAGCGAACGGCAGCTTGTTTTATCTCCGAATACAAATCTGCCGCGTAGATGCTGGGAGAAAATTTATCATCTTCTTTATTCTCGGATTGTTCCGGCGTAATTTGGTATAACTCCTCTCTTCCAAAAAACTCCGAAAAATGTAAGACTGCAAGCGCATTTGCTTCATCGTTTTGAGTAAAAGCCAATAACTTCCCAATTCCATTAAAATTAATTTTATCAAAAATATCTTTTGCGAGAGCAGTGCCATGATAAACTTGCAAATCCGCCATTCTAGCTTCACGAATTAAGTTACGGTTGGTATCAACAAGTGCAACATTAAAATCATTTTCTTTTAGTGCTTTTGCAATCACAACTCCTAATTCATGTGCGCCTACAATTAAAACTCCTTGCGGATCAGCTTGGGCTACTTTTAATTTGTGAGCCAACGGAGCTGCAGTAAAACCATATACGGTAACTGTTCCGATTATTATTAAAAAGATATTAGGAACAAGTAATTCAACATTTTCAACCCCAAGCTCAGAAAGACGAATAGCGAATACAGATGAAACAGCTGCTGCTACAATGCCGCGAGGAGCCATCCATGATAAGAATGTTTTCTCATTTAAAGATAAATCAGAATTCAAGGTTGAAAGCCACACGGAAATTGGACGTATAAAAAATATCACAAGAGCAAGAACTATGAAACTCCCGATTGTTATGTTTGCTATGTCTTCCGGTTTCAACATTGCTGCAAGCATTATAAAGAGAACCGATATTATCAGTATCCTCAAGTTTTCTTTGAACTCAACAATGTGTTTAACCGAGACGAGCTTTTGGTTATCGAGTACCAAACCCATCAACGCAGCGGCGAGTAATCCCGATTCTGATTGTATCATATCCGAAACTACAAATGCTGCAACAACTAAAGATAGAGTTACTGATTGGTGAAGATAATCCGGAACCCAAAACTTTTTGAGAAGAAAAACTAAAAGCCATGCAAAAGTAAGTCCAACCAAAGAACCAAACAAAACAGTTTTACCGAAAACCAATAATACTTGCGTGCTTGCTTGTTCAATTTCACCAATCAAAATAGCTTCGAAAACTAATAGAGCAAGAAGTGCACCCACCGGATCAATTACGATACCTTCCCATTTTAAGATTTCTGAAACTTTCCCTTTTGGCCTGATGTGGCGAAGTAGAGGTCCAACCACGGTGGGACCCGTAACCGTTAGAATTGCTCCAAAAAGAACAGAAAGTTTAAAATCAAACCCGATCAAATAATATGCAGCGACTGCAGATAAAACCCATGTTACAATTACACCAACCGTTATTAAACTGAGCACAACTTTTCCAACAGATTTTAGCTCGCTTAGCTTCAGCGACAATCCGCCTTCAAATAATATTAATGCTACGGCAATTGAAATAAATGGCATCAATCCCTTGCCCAAAAGAGTTGTCGGTTCAATGAATCCGGTCAACGGTCCGGCAACTAGCCCGAAGACTAATAATAAGACGATAGAAGGAAACTTGAAACGCCACCCAAGCCATTGGGCGGCTATACCAAGTATTACAATACTGCCTAAGCTAATGAGTTCGTAGTGAAACATTGTCTTTTAATTTTTGTAATCTGATCTCTAAAGATAAAAAAGGAAATACTTGATAAAAAGAAGAAAACAATACTGAAGTATAGGGGCTATTTCGAAAATTTTCTTAAAAACTTCCAGGCTTCAACAACTCCTTCAATATCCCGATTTTGATTTCCCAAAAGATTTTCTGTCAAACTTTTAGGCAATGGATATTTTATTGAAGGAATTGTATGACCACCATCTACAACCACGTAAAAGGCAACCGGCGGATTTCCCAACGGTCTGTTAAATTCATTTTTTATAATTCTGGAACCATCATCCGGATTGAGATCGGTTAGATATTTATTTGTTCGCTTCTGAGTGTTCAAGTAATTTAGTTTAACCCAAATGTTAAGTGTTTCTTCAGCAGAGAGAACCATTCCTCTGTTACCGGTTATCACTCCTCCTTCAAACGGAATAATCGGATCATCAGTACCGTTCATAATTAATATTGGTAGGGGTGTTTTCGGTTTACTACATTCTGAGTCAGCGGACATATTTGCGAGAAATACCGCGGCTCCCGCAATTTTATCACCGAGTTCAATCGCTAATCTATAAACCATCATACCACCGTTTGAAACTCCGGAAGCATAAATTCGGGTTTTATCAATTGGTAAATTATTTTTTGACCAATCAATTAGCTTTGTAATAAAATCGATATCGTTTGCTCTTGAGAATTGAGACAAATCCTGAGATTCTTTTCTGCAATCATTCCATAGCTGGTTGTTTCCGTCAAAATCTCCCGTAACGGGATTTGTACCGTTGGGAATAATCAGTATAAACTTTTCTCTATCGGCAAGATTAGGCCATTCTCTAAATCCCCCCGCTTCGGTTCCGAATATGTTATTCATACTTTTATTTTCTGAATGAAATAAGAAGACAGCAGGAGCATTCTTATCTAATCCTTTAGGAATATAAAATTTGAAATGTCTTGTTTGGTCTAAAACTTTAATTGATTCGGTATGCCAGCCAAAGCTGTAATTTCTTTGTGCAGAAAGTAATGAACACACTATTAAAAAAAATATGACGGCTTTAGATTTCATTTATCGATCTAATAATTGCAAATGAAAAATAAAAAATAAGTTTTACCAATCACTAACCTAAATGGGTAGTTTTAAGAGATTTCTATCATTAATTTCTTTGTATAATAAAAAATGAGTAACCGTAGTAAGCAGAATATTTTCTGTGTATTTCTGTTTCGGTCAGTTCGGTATTTAGGATTTCCAATGCTTCTTTATCTTTGGAGTACTTCTCTTTCAATTTATTTATTCTATCCATCAACGGAGTATAGTAATCATCCCACCAATCTTTATCAGGCAGAGTATAACTACCGATAAATTTATAATCACTCTCGATTAAAAATTTTATTATGCTGTCGACTGACTGCATCTGTCCGTAAAAAGAATTCCAATAATTTTCAATTTCCTCCGGCCGTTCGTTTTTTAACCAGCAAAGCTCACTAAAAACAATGTAACCGCTTGTTTTAAGATGCTTTTTCCAAAGCTCAAGTGCACGACCTATGCCCATAATGTAAACAGATCCTTCAGCCCAAATTATATCAAAAATATTTTTGTCGAAAGGGAGGTTATTCATATCTCCTAATTGAGTGATGATTCGGTTGGAGATATTTTGTTCTTTCACTTTTTTATCGATTTGGTTGAGGTAAGATTTGTGATTATCGAGTGCAAAGATTTTTCCATTGGTTAGTTTAGCTAAATCGAAAGTCTGCTTTCCAGGTCCGCAACCGACATCGAGAATGACCGGCGATTCCGGAACTTCATTCAAAAGTGAATAAGCTTTTTTAGTGGACTCAGAACTCCCGGGACCTTCGCGTGGGATATCTTTATGAATTTCGAAGAAAATCTTTTCTTGTTTATCTTTCATTATTTTAATTCCTTTTTCAGTTCCTTCATCGCCTCTTTATACCCGGCTTCAACCAACTCATCAACTTGATCTGTTTCTATATAATCGAAATCAGATAAGTCCGGAGTGATGAGTAAATCTGCTTCTTTGGTTTGGAATTGAGTTGCATTTGCAAGCATCATACCGAAAGTATTAAGTAAAAGGTCAATTACATTATCCGGCTTTTGATATTTATGAGCGGCGTTTAGGTCAACGGCAATATCATACTTAGCGCCGAGTTCTTCGAGTGCTGACAATGGGACGTTTTCCATTACTCCACCGTCAACGTAAAGTTCGCCGTCAATTTCTACCGGAATAAAAACACCAGGGATAGCCGAAGATGCCATCACGGCATCCGCTACATTTCCTTCTTTAATAATATTCTTTTTACCGTTGGATACATTTACGGCAATTACAGCTAAAGGAATTTTTGCATCTTCAAATTTAACATCACCGATAGTATCTTTTAATTTATCACCCAACTTTTCATTGGAAAGAAGTCCGTAATTTGAAAGAGAAATTTTTGAAACCTCGATCCAGTCCAATTCATCCGCGAACTTTTTCATCTCTTCCCAACCTTTACCGAAAGCATATAATGCAGCCACGAGCGCGCCAATACTTGTTCCGGCAACGTAATCGATTTCAATCTCTAGCTCTTCTAATGCTTTGATAACTCCAATGTGCGCTGCACCGAGAACAGAACCACCGGAGAGAGCGAGTCCGGTTTTTTGCTTTTTACTCATTTGTGATCTCATTTATTAATGTTTATTGAAATAGAATTTACTTTACGGCAACTCTGCTTGCAAAATACTCATAAACTCTGCTCGGCAAAATTCCTCCGAACCAAGATGCAAATACAATCGGCCATGGAAAGGCGATTATAGATTTTTCTTTTTCAATTCCTCGTATAATTATATCAGCCGCTTTTTCCGGTTCCATCAGCAATGGCATATGAAATTTGTTCTTAGAAGTCATCGGGGTTTTTACAAACCCGGGCTTGACGGTTATTACTTTTACATTGTGAGGAATTAACTGAACTCTGAGCCCTTCTAAAATTTTTGTTGCAGCTGCTTTGCTTGCACAGTAAAACTCACTCTTAGCGTGCCCGCGGCTGTCGGCTAAGCTTGATACACCAACGATAGTTCCACTTTTTCTGTTCATCATTTCGGGAAGTAATTGTTCGATCCAATAAATCATTCCAAAAACATTTGCACCAAAGATCACTTCGGCATGCTTTGAGTTAAGTTCCTTAATATCCGTTCTGTAACTAGCTCCGGCATTTAAAATTGCAATATCTATTTCACTCTTAATCTTAATCTCACTCTTAATCCTAATCTTACTCTCCATTAACAGAATTATTGTCTGCAACATCACATTCATCAACAATAATTTTTGCTCTTTTGTTGTTCAATTTGGAGAGATATTGTTCAATTAGATTTGTTCTTCTTGCCGTTAAAATTAAAGTGCAGTCTATCATCGCTAACTTTTTTGCGATCTCTTCCCGATTCCGGTTGAAGCTCCGGTAAGCAAAATAGTTTTATTGGTAAAATTCATTTGAACCCTTTTTGAATGATATAATAAGTATCAAACACCTTTCTAAACAAAAGCAAAATTGTTATCTTTCGCCACCTTTTTAAATTAGGACAATGGGACGAAAATTTTACGAAATAGATGATGTAATTCTTAATCCAGAGGTGATCGGTAAAAAGTTTACTTGTGATCTTGAAAAATGTAAAGGCGCATGCTGCACAATGGAAAGCGAATTTGGCGCCCCTTTAACACAAGAGGAAATTGACAAAATAAACGGTAAGTTGCACATTATAAAAGAATATTTACCGAAACGACATGTTGATGAAATTGAAACCGCCGGATTTTGGGAGGATAAATTTGATCAATTAATGACGAGAAGTATTGACAATAAAGCATGTGTCTTTGTTTATTACGATAATGGAATTGCACGTTGTGGGATAGAGAAGGCGTACGAGGACGAGAATGTAAATTTTAGGAAACCGATTTCATGTCATCTTTTCCCGATTCGAGTTACTAACTTTGGCGGTGATATTTTACGTTACGAAGAATATTCGGAATGTGAACCGGCGCTCAAAAAAGGTGAAGAAACTAACTTAACCGTGCTCGAATTTTGCCAGGATGCATTGTCAAGACTTTATGGTACAAATTGGTTTGAAAAAGCAAAAGGATTTCTAAGAAGTTAATTTATGTTATCACTACACCAAAAATTATCGCTGCAGCAAAAGTTATCTCCACAGCAAATTCAATATCAGAAATTGCTGCAGTTGAATACTCTTGCATTAGAACAGCGTATAAAAACAGAATTAGAATTAAATCCGGTTCTCGAAGAAGTACTTGATGAAGAAATTGAATTAAAAGATGAGCAGGAAGATGCCGACGATAATTTAGATACCGAAGAAGAATACGACAGCACGGAAGATGAATTTGATCTCGAAGATTTTATGAATGATGAAAATTTGGATAACGACCGGCTGAACCGGAGTCCGGATGAAGAACAAACCCAGCCGATAGCGCCTCAAAAAAAATCATTCCGCGAGCAATTAGTTGAACAATTACATATGCTTGATCTTCCCGAAGAGGATATGATAATTGGTGAAAACATTATCGGCAGTCTAAATAAAGATGGTTACTTCAAAGCCGATTTGGAAAAACTCATAAAAGAATTAAAACTCTTTGAAGAGATTGATGTAACGGTGGCACAAGGTGAAAAAGTTCTCCAAATAATTCAATCTCTCGAACCTGTCGGCGTTGGTGCAAGAGATTTAAGAGAATGTCTTATTTTACAGCTTCATAATTTGTCTTTTGATCCTTACTATTCTTACCTTGCCGAAAAATTATTAACAGATCATTATAAAGAGTTCGTCAATAAACGATTTGATCTAATTGCAAAGGAAATGAACCTGAATCGGGAAACCTTTAGATCAGTTCTCGACCTAATTCATAAACTCAACCCAAAGCCGGGTGAAGGAAGTATTGAAGAAGAACAATCAAATCAAATAACACCGGATTTTTTGATTGAGAAGGTTGACGATAATTATATAGTAACACTGAACGATAAATCTATGCCCTCGGTTACCATAAGCCAAACTTATCTTGATATGATCGAATCGAGCAAACGAAAACGCAAGATGAACGAACGGGATAAAGAGACGAGAAAATTTTTGCGTGAAAAGTTTGAATCAGCCAAATGGTTTATTGCATCTATTCAACAGCGGCGTCATACATTGATGAAAATAATGCGGGCAATTTTAGAAAAGCAGTATCAGTTTTTTGAACATGGTGCAAAATTTCTCAAACCGATGATTTACAAAGATATTGCAGATGAAATCGGGATGGATATTTCAACAATAAGCAGAGTCGTAAACGGTAAATACGTTCAAAGTCCGCAGGGAATACACGAGTTGAAATATTTCTTCAGCGAAGGATTGTCAACGGATTCGGGTGATGAAATTTCCAACAAGCATATAAAAGAATTAATAAAAGAGATCATATTAGGCGAATCCAAGAAAGCTCCTTTTAGTGACGAAAAAATTTCTAAGCTGCTGCAGGAAAAAGGAATTCACATTGCCCGCAGAACAGTTGCAAAATATAGAGAGCAATTAAAACTCCCCGTTGCCCGGTTGCGTAAAGAATTATGACACTCGCCTTAGACGCATTAATAATATTTTTGCTGTTTGTATTATTCGGGTATTCTCATTCAATACTCGCCTCAAATAAATTAAAGCGAAAGTTAATAGATAAGATCGGTGAGAAAGTTGCATTCTATAGATTATTCTACAATATAATTTCACTACTAACATTTTATCTTGTTTACAAACTGTCTCCTGAAACCCGGAGTGGTGGTCTATGATTTAAATTATCCGTGGGATATTGTTATTTTAATGTTTCAGATCATTTCACTTATTGGATTGATTTGGGCGGCAAGCGCCGTAAAGTTATTTGAGTTTGCAGGGATAGCCCAAATAAAACGATATTATAAAGGTGAATATAATGTTAAAGAATTGGATGAAAGATATGAATTGAAAAAAACGGGAGCTTTCAAATACTCACGCCACCCAATTTATTTCTTTTCAATTTTGTTTCTCGGTCTTCGTCCAACCATGGATTTCTTTTACTTAATCTTCTTTATTTGTTTGACATTGTACTTTATTATCGGTTCAATATACGAAGAGAAAAAATTAGTAGAACTTTTTGGCAGCGAGTATGTCCAATACAAGAAAGAAACACCTTGGTTGGTGCCATTGAAAATTTTAAAATCATAACGGATCATAAAAATCAGCGTTCAATTATACTTGTCGTCGGAACGCAAATAGATTAAGATGATTATGATTTGTTAAGATGATATTCAGGAGAAATATGAGCAAAAAATTCAGATCAACAACAATACTTGGGATTATACACAACGGAGTTGCCGCAATTGGCGGCGACGGACAAGTTTCACTTGGCAACACAGTAATGAAACATAACTCGGTTAAGATCAGATCATTGTTAGATGGTAAAGTCTTATGCGGGTTTGCCGGGTCGGCTGCAGATGCGTTTACACTTTTAGGAAGGTTCGAAGAAAACTTGAGCAATACAACGGAAACGTCAGCCGATCTGTTGTTGAATTGGCAAAAGATTGGCGAACCGATAAATATCTTCGCAGACTTGAAGCAATGCTGGCGGTTGTCTCAAAAGATAAAACATTTGTTGTCTCCGGAACCGGCGATGTGATCGAACCCGATGATGATATTGTAGCAATTGGTTCGGGCGGAATGTATGCTCTGGCAGCAGCTAGAATGCTTAAAAAGTACAGTGATCTTTCAGCCGAAGAAATTGCAAAAGAAGCATTGCAGACAGCATCGGATATTTGTGTTTATACAAACAGTAATATTAATGTAGAAGTAATTAAAGGATAATTATGGCAACTAAATATGAATTGATGGAAACATTGACTCCATCACAAATTGTAACTGAATTAGATAAATTTATTATCGGACAAGGCGACGCTAAAAGAGCAGTTGCAATAGCACTTAGAAACAGATGGCGAAGACAAAAAGTTGACGTATCTATTAGAGACGAGATTGTTCCGAACAATATTATTTTAATTGGACCAACCGGCGTTGGTAAAACTGAAATTGCAAGAAGATTAGCAAGATTAGCAGGCGCTCCATTTATAAAAGTGGAAGCATCAAAGTTTACAGAAGTCGGTTATGTAGGGCGCGATGTTGAATCGATGATACGTGATTTAACCGATCTTGCGGTTAATATGGTGAAGGCAGAAAAGACCAAAGAAGTGCAGGAAAAAGCGGATGAAATGGCGAAAGAAAAAATACTCGACATTTTAATTCCACCGGTTAAAAGACCGCACCAACAAAGCAATACCTCGGTTTCAACGGATGTCACTGATGATAATGAAGCATTACAAAATGAAAAGACCCGCGAGTGGATGCGTAAAAAACTTGAAAAAGGTGAACTTGATGAAAAAATGATTGAATTCGATTCAACTCAACCATCTGTTGGTATGCAAGTTATGGGTCCGATTGGAATGGATGACATGGGCATCAACATTCAGGAAATTATGAGCAGTATGATGCCGAAGAAAAAGAAAAAAAGAAAAACATCTATTAAAGAAGCACGAAGAATAATTGCTCAGGAAGAAGCACAAAAATTAATTGATATGGAAGCTGTTCAACGCGAAGCCGTGAAGCGTGTTCAAGATTCCGGCATTGTTTTCATTGATGAAATTGATAAAGTCGCCGGGGGCGATAAAGGTCAGCAAGGCGGGCCCGATGTTTCCCGCGAAGGTGTTCAGCGTGATCTTCTTCCGATTGTTGAAGGTTCATCTGTTAACACTAAATACGGAGTAGTCAAAACTGATCATATTCTTTTTATAGCGTCGGGTGCGTTTCATTCTTCCAAACCTTCGGATTTAATTCCCGAACTTCAAGGACGATTTCCGATACGCGTTGAGCTCGATAGCTTAACGGAAGATGACTTTGTAAAAATTCTTACCCTGCCGGAAAATGCATTGCTAAAACAATATACCGCAATGTTAACCACCGAAGGTGTTGAAATTATTTTTAAAGAAGATGCAATTAAAGAAGTTGCAAGAACTGCGGCTCATGTTAATGCAGAAGTGGAGAACATTGGGGCTCGCAGACTTCATACTATTTTAACAACTTTACTCGAAGATATTTTATTCGATGTTCCGGATAAGACTACGGAAAAGAAATTTGAAATTACAGGTAAGCTTGTTAATGATAAACTCGATTCGATTGTTACCAATAGAGATTTGAGTAAATACATTCTGTAATTTACTGTAAACTAACAGTGAAAAAATTGGGTTGCTTCAATTATTGTATATTGGAGCAACCCTTTGCTATTTATAAACGGGAGGAATTAATGAAAAAATTTATTCTGGTTGTCATTCCTTTACTATTCATTGGATGCAGTTCCCAAGAAATTTTGAATTTGGATACCGCAAAAGCAATGGTACAAGATTATTATGAGAATGGTCAATACGATGAAGAAATGAACAAAATAATTAATAGTACAATAGATAAATTAGATCAGGAAACTTTACCGGGAAAACCATTAGCAATATTTGATGTAGACGAAACAATTCTTTCAAACTATACTCACACTAAAGAAATTGGTTTCGGTTTTGAGTGGCAGCTTTGGGGCGAGTGGATTCAACGGGCAGACTGTGATGCGATTCGACAAACAAAAAGATTATACGACTGGCTGATTGAACGTAATGTTAACATCATATTTTTAACAGGTAGAAAAGATTATGAATATGATGCAACGATTAAAAATCTTAATGATGTCGGAATAACAGTTTTTGATACCTTAATCACACGTACCAATAAAACCGATGAAATGCTCGCAGAAGAGTTCAAAAATTATGAAAGAAAATTACTCGTTGATAAAGGTTATGAAATCATTATCTCAGTCGGTGATCAGTGGAGTGATCTCGAAGGTGATAATACCGGTTTACAAGTAAAACTCCCAAACTACCTCTATCTAATTGATTAAATAATTGTAAAGCGATCATCCCTGATCGCTTGCTTTGGGCGTAAAAAAGTCGAAGGACAACGGTTTACGAAAAATTAAAGTAAGCGATGAAGGTCGTCTGACTTCGACTCTGACGAGATCATCGCTTTACAAAGGTTAATTCTTGATCGCTTGGTTTTGGGCTTGCTAAGGGAAATGGCTTTCAAAAAATTAAGGCGAGCGACGAAGGATCGTCGCTCTACAAAAATTAATAAGTGTTAAAATCCCCACCACTGAAAATACTGAACAATGTTGCACCGAAACTTATCATGCCGATGATACCGAGAACCAATGAAATTAAAATTAGAATACCCTGTATCATAAAATACATTTTGAATTTCCGCATCATTTCAACAAGGTGATAAAAATTTCTGCTGATGCGAGCTTCGGTAATTTGATTACCTGCTTGAAAGAGAAGTACGCCAAGCCAAATTGGTAGCCACGCAATTAAAATTCCCACAATAGTAAGAGCGATCATAACTCCGGAAATAATACTCATGACCCCGAGAAACTTTAGCCAGCCAACCATGTTTTCGCCAATGGCTGCCATATCGGTTAAGTGTTGCGATGCATCTTCATTTTGATTCTGATTTTGAACTTGTTCCGGTGAGTCCATTCTGCCTCCTTATTGTTAAATGGATTCGTTACAACAATGAATTTATTGATTTATTGGGCTACAATGCAAGTAAAACCTTTTTTAATTTCTAAAAAAATCCCCGGGATTTGTCCAAAACAAATGTGTTTAAAGAATTAAATAGTGAGAGCATTTTTGTTGAAAAATCCCGGGGATTTACTAAAGGTTGCTTAATACACTCTTCATTTTTCCTTATATTTGTCACTTAAAAAAATCCCCGGGATTTGTCCAAAACAAATGTGTTTAAAGAATTAAATGTTGAGAGCATTTTTGTTGAAAAATCCCGGGGATTTAATAAAGGTTAATTTTTTCAGCAAAGCAGGCAAAAAATGAAGGTTAAAAATTTATCCGATATACCGAAAGCGTATAATCCAAACGATGTTGAAGACAAGTGGTACAAGTATTGGGAAGATCACAAACTTTATCATTCGGAAATTGACGAAACGAAAAAATCTTATACAGTTGTAATCCCTCCACCAAATGTAACCGGAATGCTTACACTCGGACATGTATTGAACAATACAATTCAAGATGTTTTTGTTCGCTACAAAAGAATGCTCGGCTACAATGCTTGCTGGGTTCCTGGAACTGATCATGCCTCAATTGCTACCGAAACAAAGGTTGTCAATTTTTAAAAGGAAAAGGAATCGATAAAAACTCCTTAAGCCGGGATGAATTCTTAAAACATTGCTGGGAGTGGACTGAAAAATACGGCGGGATTATCATCAAGCAATTAAAAAAACTTGGCGTAAGCTGCGATTGGGAACGCGAACGTTTTACGATGGACGATCATTACTACAAAAAAGTTATAGAAGCTTTCGTTAAACTTTATAAAGAAGGTTTGATTTACCGCGGTTATAGAATGGTAAACTGGGATCCGGCCTCAAAGTCTGCTATCTCCGATGAAGAAGTGATCTTCCGCCAAGTAAACGGAAAGCTTTGGTATTTCCAATACCCGGTTAAAGATTCCGAAATAAAATTAGTCGTTGCAACAACACGACCAGAAACAATGCTTGGTGATACCGGTGTCGCTGTTAATCCGGATGATGAACGTTACAAAGATTTAATTGGGAAAAAAGTTGTTCTACCGATTGTCAACAGAGAAATTCCAATCTTCGCCGATGAGTACGTCGATAAAGAATTTGGAACAGGTGTAGTTAAGGTAACTCCCGCACATGATGTGAACGATTACGAAATGGGGCAACGCCACAATCTTGAAATGATTAACATCTTTAATGAAGATGCATCGACAAACGATAACGTTCCGCAAGATTTACGCGGACTTGATAGATACGAAGCGCGTAAAAAAGTTGTTGCAAAATTTGACGAACTTGGACTGCTTGAAAAAATTGAAGATTATTCAAACAATGTCGGCTATTCCGAACGAGGCGGCGTGCCGATTGAGCCGTATCTCTCTGAACAATGGTTTATGAAAATGGATTCACTCGGTTCGGCTGCACTAAAAGTTGTTGATGAAGAAAAGGTTAACTTCCATCCGAATCATTGGGTAAAAACTTACAAGCATTGGATGGAAAACATAAAAGACTGGTGCATTTCTCGTCAACTTTATTGGGGGCACCGGATTCCCGTTTGGTATCACAAAGAAACAAATGAAATCTATTGCGATGTTGAACCGCCGAAAGATATTGAAAATTGGAAGCAGGAAGAAGACGTACTCGATACTTGGGCGTCAAGCTGGATTTGGGCGCAGGATGTTTTTACAACTGAGGAAGACCAAAAATATTATTATCCAACCGATTTACTTGTAACTGCTCCGGATATAATTTTCTTCTGGGTTGCAAGAATGATCATGGCGGGCATGCATTTTATGAACGACATTCCTTTCAAAGATGTTTACTTCACAAGTGTTATCCGTGATGAAAAAGGGCGCAAGATGAGTAAGTCACTCGGCAACTCTCCCGATCCGCTTGAAGTTATTGATCAATACGGCGCTGATGCTTTACGATTTACCATTAATTATTTAGCTCCGCTTGGGCAGGATGTTCTTTTCTCAACCGATAAATGTGAAATTGGCAGAAACTTTGCGAACAAAATTTGGAATGCCGCGCGCTTCATCTTAATGAATGTTCAGGATAGTTGAACTCGAAGAATCATTGATCGATAAACACGTTGACTTTTCCGACAAGTGGATTGAATCACGATTCAACAGCACAGTAAAAAATTATAAAGCAGCACTCGATAAATTTGACATTAACGGTGCACATAAAATCATTTACAGTTTTATTTGGAATGACTTCTGCGATTGGTATCTCGAAATGTCAAAGAACAGAATTTATTCCGATGATAAAGAAGTTAAAGCGTCTGTACTAACTCGTTCAATTAAATTATTCGAAGGAATGATGAAGCTGCTTCATCCGATGATGCCCTATTTAACCGAAGAAATATGGCAATTACTCGATGAAAGAAAAGAAGGCGAAAGCATTTCAATTTCAAAATTTCCTGAGCCCGAGGAAAGTAAAATCGATAAAACTGCCGAAGAAGAAATAGAGTTTATGCAGAGTGTTGTTACGGCAATTAGAAATATCCGCGGGGAGATGAATATTCCGCCTTCAAAACAAATTGATGTTTATTTGAAAGCCGGTAAAATCACTGATGTTCAGAAAAGATATATACAATCTCTTGTAAGAGTTGAGAATTTATTTGTCGATGCTAATTTAGATAAACCAAAAGCAAGCGCATCATCCGTTGTTAAAGGATGCGATGTTTACATTCCTCTTGAAGGATTGATTGATTTAGAGGTTGAAAGGCAGCGACTTGAAAAAGAAATCAATCGTTTGGAAGGATTGCTGACGGGAGTCGGTAAAAAATTATCAAACGAAAAATTTGTAAACAACGCACCGGCCGAAGTGGTAGATAAAGAAAAAGCTAAACAGTACGATTGGACAGAGCAGGTTGATAAGCTTAAAAAGATTTTGGATGATTTGAAATAAATTTCTCGTGGAAGGTGTTGTCTCATTAGGTTAATTAAACCTACAGGGAAATTATATATCGCCTCTTTGCTCTAAATAATTTTCATTTCCTTTTCTTTTAAATAGATCATTACTACCATTGTAACTTAAAATGATGAGTCGGATAATTAGAACCCGCTTTTTTCTTCCAACCAAATCTCATTTATTGATACTGGTGTAATCAATAAAGATAAGTCATTAATATAGATGAGATTTGAGAAACATAATCGACCACAGTGCAATTTATTATTTATAAGCCAAAATTATTTCATCAAAATCATTTTACGGGTTTTTGTGAAACTGCCCGAGGTAAGTCTGTAAAAATAAATTCCGCTCGATAGTTCGGATGCGTCGAAAGTTAATTCATAAGTCCCAGGAGATTTAATTTCATTTACCAATGTTTTGATCTCTCTTCCAAGAATATCATAAACTTTTAAACTCACTTTCTCGATACTCGCTACTTGATACTCGATACTTGTAGCCGGGTTAAATGGGTTTGGGTAGTTTTGGGAAAGGTTAAATTTTTTAATGATATTTTCTTGTTCCCCAATATTAGTCAGTTCTCCAAACTCCACGAAATTCCAATAAGTTTCTTCGCTTGCACTATTCTCATCGAGAATTGAACTGCCGGGAATTTCATCCATCATATACATAAGCACCCAACCGACATACTGATATCCAAAACCGCCCCTGTAAGAAAATAAATCATAACTACAAGGAAATATTTCTGCTTCAGATGACTTCCCAGCAATCGTGTATGGATGACCAAAAGTAGCACCTCCATCATTGGAGTAAGTAAATTTAATATCTGTGTAATAGCACTTGTATTTATTTGTTGTGCCGTCCCCATCATACAACAATAATTCTTCTTGATCGAATTCCGGCCCCTGATAAAACATCGATACTTCATTACCG
Organism: Melioribacteraceae bacterium; assembly: GCA_034521465.1. GTDB lineage: Bacteria > Bacteroidota > Ignavibacteria > Ignavibacteriales > Melioribacteraceae > SURF-28. The sequence goes on from JAXHMN010000012.1 coordinate 103,194, forward strand.
TTTGCAGTAATTGCCGGTGTTGGATAAGCATTACCAATTCCATTACCCGGATAAAGTTCGGTTAATTGCTCTCCTTCATGTGCCGGATCAGAAATAGCTATCCACTCTCTGTTCCTACTATTCCAATAAAGTGCGGGATAAGTAAACGAAGTATCATCGTCTTCAACTAAAATACCATAGCCATTCATGCCGATGTGAACAGTACCTTCATTATCCAAAACATATGATGCTTGGGCAAAATTTGTAAATAGTGGGAATACACCTTCTCGATTATCAACTTCGGTCACTAAATTTTGTCCGATAACTTCATTACTCCAAGTCTCTCCTCTGTCATTTGAGAAATAAAGTATTACTTCATCATTTTCTGTAAAAGCCAGAACTGCAAGATTTTCATCATTAAATGAACTTTTTATTGGCTGTGCATGCAGCACTTTGATGAAATTGTATTCCGGTTTCAGTTGACTGGGTTAGATTATCGCTCATCAATTTTCTTAATTTACCTTCTGAATCAATTGCGTAAATAGTTCCGTCATCTAAATAACAGAAACTTGACGATGGTGAATAGAAATCTAGTTCTTCACGCACTTGAAAAAAAGTTGACATCTCAATCAAAGATAGATAGGATTTATTACTTTGCTGAAACATTACTGATGAATGTCCTGACCAAGGACCGGTAGTTATTGCTTTTATTGTAGGCCAGCCTGAATTGAGAGTTGTATCAATTAGATAAAAATTTGCAAATTCTCCACCAAGTCCAATAAACATTGAAGCGCGTCTTATCCCGCTTCCGCTGAGACTAGCTCTTTGATTGTAAACTCCAACCGGATCAAGTTTTCCATCATTATCAATATCGTAAAGTGAAAGAAGTTGTGGTACTCCTCCGTTACCAATATAATCGTAGTCAGTATAACCTATAACATCCCACTCATCATTTATTGATGTGAAATTTTTTGCCGGTAATTGATTAACGGATTTTTTTTGATCAATGGGCTTCTTCGCATATTCGGCACGATCCAAAATGCTTTGCGGTAGGGTAGTTGTAACTAAGAAGAAAAAACAAATGAGAGAGCTTGTCAACGAAATTTTCATAACTGCCTCACACGATTAGAAGCGTAATCAAAAAAATGAAAGATATCTTAATACGAGTAAATAAAACTTTGTCTTTAAAAGTAATTATTGAATCTTAAAGAGTCAATATAAAAAGAGCAGCTTGTTGAGCGGCTCTGTCCACTATGTCAATATTCTTGATGAACTAATAACAGAAATCGGTGCTTGCTATATTATCGATAGAGGTTATACCGACTTCGAACGTCTTTATACCTTAAACATCAACAATACTTATTTTATAATAAGAGTAAAAGCAAATCTTCAGTTCAAAAGAGTGTATTCTCGTAAAGTTGATAAATCCCAAGATCTAATTTGTGACCGGGCAATTTTTCTTAAAAAATATCATCCGGCAAAAGATTATCCGGATAAACTTAGACGAATAAAATTCTTTGATGCCGATAACAACAAAAGGCTCGTTTTTATTCAACTTATAACCGGACAGCAGTGAGTAAATATATTAAGTCATACTATGACTTAAATCCTGAGGCAATAAAACAACCGTTAAAAATTACCAGGCAACAAATGTCGTAATAGTAAATAGCATTTAAGTAAAAAAGGCAAACTTACATTAAAGCTGAATCGTGGTGTTCGGTAAGAAGTAAACTTCCAAAAAAGAAGTAACCCATAATTAGAAGCCCAAACCCCAATCAATGGGGTTCGGCTTCTAAACAAAAGCCTTGCTAGGTATTCTGAACTTTATTCAAGACAACATTATCTTGCGCCACTTGTCGAAACAACATACCCGAAATGAAAAACAACATAATGAATAACCCATGAACTCCAATGTAAGCCATTATTTCATCTGGTTTAAAATTAGTGTTTTGTGTCCATGCATAAATCAGAACAACAACAGCAATCAATAAAAGTATAAGTGATATTGCAAACATTGTAAGCGACAATCCACGTGATTTGAAGCGCGACATAACTGCGCCAACGATTCCGATACCAATAACACCAAAGTAAATAATATTAACTGGATTATCTTCCGATCCGATAATTCCGACTGCAAGATTAGCCCAGATGAGAAAAAGTCCGGCAAAAAGCCCGACGGCAACCCTGGCTTTATAAGTAAAATTATTTACCTTCATCGTTAATAAAACATATGTAAAACCTGTACCGAAGAGAAGAAAACCTGCGACAATGAAGTCGAATATATTCCAATCTACTTCATCCGAAAACTGCATCGCCACCAATGGTATCATCAAGAGTAATACAGTCACAATTGCTACGATTGCTGTGGATTTAAGAAATTTGCTTTCTCTGTTCATTTATATACCTCTGCTTAATAATGATTATATTTGCCATTTGCTAAAAGTACTTTGTATCTCAAAGTAATCATGCAAAAAATTTTTATTTCTGTGACTTAATTAATTTTTCCAACGCTCGAAGATGTTCATCGAAAGCTTTCTTTCCCGCTTTAGTCATATAATATTTGGTATTTGGTTTCCTATCGATAAAAGATTTTTCCACACCGATAAACTTTTCTCTTTCCAAACCTTTAAGATGGCTTGCTAAATTGCCGTCGGTTAAATTAAGATATTCCTTGAGTGAGTTAAAATCGATCTTATCATTTACTGCTAAAGCCGACATAATTCCCAATCTAACCCGGCTCTCGCGAATGCTTTATTCAGTCGATCAATAGATACTTTCACCTCTCGTACCTGAAATGCATATAAATTCCATAGATGATATGGACAACCCCAAAACCAATTGCCCAAATGAGTAAACCGTCTTTTACGAAGTAAGTGCTTATCAATCCTAATCCAATCTGTACAAATCCTAAAAACTTTACTTCGTCAATTGTGAACTTGCTGGCATTATATAAAGCGAGACCGTAAAAAATTAATGTCATCGGAACAATCAAACCTATAAGTCCGTTAAAAATCAATACGATAATAAGTATTCCGCCGGATAGAAGCGGTACAGACATGCTGAATACCAGTCTTCGGGATGTTGGATTCCAAATACTATCGCCTTTATCTTTTGCATTTTTATATGAAAAAATAATTGCTGTTACCATAGCCAATATTAATACGATAATAGCTAAAATAATGACATTGGAGAATTCAGAAGTAAAATCACCGGATGAAATTAAAGTTGGATTAAAATCAAAAAAGTTATATGCAATATAGGCACCGGCAAGAGCATAAAGACCCGCCATAATACCAGCCCAACCGGAAAGTGATAAAAATTTGGATGAACGTTCCATCATAGAACGAATTTCCGCTATGTCCTGAATGTAATCTCGATTTTCTTTCATATCAAAGTACTTTTTATTTCAAAGTTAATATCTTGTTTTGGATAAAGCAAGTAATAAATTCATCTTTTTTTTAAAGATTTTTTAGGTCGCTGAAGATTTATAATTCCTTTGGTGTTTAAGTCAAAAGCCCAACCCCGATAAATCGGGATTGGATTTCTGCAATAATAGAAATCAAAAGTCGAAGAATTGTAAATAGACAAAGAAATATTGTCTAAGTAATAAGCAAAATGCTACCTATAGAGGTTTTTATGTATGCTTTCTCACCTCTTTTGCCTTATATCAATGGAACGAATTTACTCAACTTTTCGTTTGATCAAATAGAATATATTAAACAATAATTATGGATATTATGAAAGACAAAATAGTCGTTATAACAGGGGCTAATAAAGGTATTGGAAAGGAAGCAGCAAAACAAATTGCAAAGCTTGGTGCTAAAGGTTTATATGGCATGCAGAAATATTGATTCAGCAGAAATAGCAAGAGAGGAAATAATTGAAGAGACAAAGAATCAAAATATATTTGTTCGAAAACTAGATCTTGCTTCGGTCGATTCGATAATTAACTTTTCCGAGCAATTTAAAAAAGAGCAATCAAAACTTGACGTGCTTATTAACAATGCCGGGCTTTGGACAAAAACAAAGAATTTGACAGATATAAAAGTTGAACAGACTTTTGCTGTAAATGTTCTTGGGCACCAACTTCTCACAAAGTTTTTAATTGATGAATTACGAAATGCCGCTCCAGCAAGAATTATAAATGTAGCGTCACATTTTGCTGGCGGACTGGATATTGATGACATCAATTTCGATGAAAGAAATTACAATGAAACTCTTGCTTACAAGCAAACTAAGCAAGCAAACAGAATGCTAACACGCGAGTGGGCTAGAAGACTACAGAAGGATAAAATTTCGGTTTATTCAATGACACCTGGATTTATTCCGGATACAGAGCTTTTCAGAGAACAAAATTTAGCAGGGAAATTACTTCTAAAAATGTTTGCATTGATTGAAGGAAGAACAATCCGGGAAGGTGCAGATACTATTATCTGGCTTGCCTCAGCTGAAAAAATTGCTGAAAGCAACGGTGGGTTTTTTAATAAAAGAAAAGAAGAGAAATGCAAATTCAATAATCCCGATGATGAAAAAAGGTTGTGGGATAAGTGCGAAGAGTTTCTTTCGGAAGTGAAAGTCGATTCTTTACAACTAATAAATTAATTAAAAAGTCTGCATGATTTTAGGTGGTTTTTAAGTGCAGTTATTTTTACTTAGAGTTTAATAACTATTTGACATAGAATAGTGACTGAACCATACTTTAATAAACTTGAGGTGATATGAAAGTAGGAATAATCGGAAGCGGGATGGTAGGTGCAACTTCAGCGTATGCAATAATGATGCAAAAAGCCGCAAGTGATATCGTTTTGATTGATGCAAATGAAAATCGAGCAATTGCAGAAGCTCAAGATATTATGCACGCCGTTCCTTTTGCTGCCGCAACAGATGTTTATGCCGGAAATTATGATGATCTTAAAGACGCAAAAATTGTTATAATTGCTGCCGGTGCAAACCAGAAACCAGGCGAAACTAGATTGATGCTTATGGAAAAGAATGCTTCTATTATGAAAGATATAATTTCCAAAACAATCGCTGTTAACCCCAATGTAATTTTTCTTGTTGCAACTAATCCAGTTGACATTATAACTCATATATGTATAAGTATTGCAAAAGAGTTTGGAATTCCCGCAACACGAATAATCGGAAGCGGAACAACTTTAGATACAGCACGATTTAGATCTTTGCTCGGTGCACATATCGGAGTTGATTCTCAACACGTGCATGCTTATGTGCTCGGTGAACATGGAGATTCGGAAGTGCTCACTTGGTCAAACATAGATATTGGCGGGGTCTCTTTTGAAGATTTTATCGCCCACAGAAATATCGAATTCAACGAGGAAATTAAAAATAAAATTGATGATGGTGTTCGAAATGCGGCTTATAAAATAATTGCCGGTAAAGGTTCGACTTACTATGGAATTGCAGGTGCAGTTGCAAAACTTGTTGAGGTAATAAATAGAGACAACCGTGCTGTGCTTACTGTCAGCACTCTAAAAGAGGATGTTGAAGGAATAAAGAATGTTACTCTTTCGCTTCCGCACTTAATTGGGGGCAATGGCGACCTTGGCGTTCTCCCAATTCACTTGAGCGTTAAAGAAAAAATGCTTCTTAAGAAAAGTGCCGAGATAATCAAAGAAAAAATCGAAGAATACGAAAAAAGTATTAATATAATTTAATTTCAAATAAGGATAATCAATATGGAAAATTTAAACTCTATCGGTCTTGATACTAAAAAGGCCGCTGAATTAGCTGATAAGCTAAACATACTTCTTGCTAACTATTCAATTTTTTATCAAAACACACGCGGTTATCATTGGAACATCAAAGGCGAGAAAGTTTTTTGAACTTCATCTGAAGTTTGAAGAGTTATACAACGATTTGTTTATTAAAATTGATGAAGTTGCTGAAAGAATTTTAACTCTTGGACATTCGCCAAATCATAGATATTCCGACTATAAAACATCTTCCGAGATTGTTGAAAGTAAGGAGGTATCGGACGGAATGAAAGCCGTTAGTGAAATCATAAGCTCCTTTAAAACTATCATAACATTACAAAGAGAACTTCTTGCATTATCTTCTGAAATAGACGATGAAGGTACTAATGCATTAATGAGCGATTATATTCGTGCACAAGAAAAATTGGTTTGGATGTACTCAGCTTTTTTAAATAATTAGTAAATTATCAAGGATAGATTTTAGTTTTTATTAAAATGTGGAGCCCAGCACCCACTATAAAAAACGGGGAGTAACCGAAAATCCAAACGAGTAGGAAAATTAAAAAGGAAAACAAATGAATGCTTATTCAGCCATTGCTCAAATTATTGTTGCCATATCAATATCGGTTGTATGGATATTCCGTTTCGATAATATTGTTAAAGAATTCAAACAATACGGATTGAGTGATTTAATACGCACCATTGTAGGTGCTGCAAAAATATCTTTAGCAACTTTGCTTGTTGCTGGAATCTGGTATCCGTCACTTGTGCTTGTGCCGGCACTTCTTATGGCTTTTCTAATGTTAAGCGCCCAGTATTTCCACTTCAAAGTAAAAAATCCTTTGGAGAAAAGAATCCCATCTTTTTTACTTTTATTATTGTGTCTCTTTATTGCTGCGGTATCTGCACAAATAATTAATTAATGAACTTACTTAATGTGCTAATTTCCATTTCGAGTATTTCCTTTTTAGCGTATGGAATAAGTTATTTTATAACTCCGCATATGAAAAGTGAATTTAAGCGCTTTGGGCTTGAGAAATTCGGTGCACTAACAGCAGTGTTAGAAATATGCGGATCATTTGGTTTGTTGGTTGGATTATGGATCAACTCTATTTTGATAATTTCTTCAGCGGGTCTTGCTGCTTTAATGTTTTTAGGATTAATTGTACGGTTAAAGATTAAGGATGGTTTTGGGGCATCACTGCCGGCTTTGTTCTTTATGATGCTAAACTCATATATTTTCTTTAGATCGATACAATTATTAAATGTAGAGTTTTAAAAATAACGGGAGAATTCATCGTCAAATGAATAAAGCGGTATTAATATTTCCTCATCAATTATTCGAAGATCATCCGTCTATCCAGAAAAGTAGCACCATTTATCTTATCGAAGAATTTTTGTTCTTCAAGCAATACAAGTTTCACAAACAGAAATTAGTCCTTCATCGATCTTCAATGAAATTCTATCAAGACTTTCTTGAAAGAAAAAAACTCAAAGTGATTTATATTGATTCACTTAATGAATTATCTGACATCAGAATACTTATCCCCCATTTAAAGCAAAAAGGAATTGAAGAGATTCACTATGCAGATCTTGCTGATAACTGGCTTGAAAAAAGAATTAAACAAACTGCCGAAAAAGTTGGAATAGTAATTAAAGAATATCCATCACCATGTTTCTTGGGCACAAAAGAAGAATTGAATGAATACTTTGTCGGAAAGAAAAAATATTCACAAACAGATTTTTACATAAAGCAAAGAAAGAAGCTGGGAATATTAATTGATGATATTGCTTCGCCAGTTGGCGGTAAATGGACTTACGATACCGAAAACAGATTAAAATATCCAGCTGCAAAGAAACCTCCCAAAGTAAATTTTCCTTCTGAAAATAAATATTACAAAGAAGCCGTTACTTATGTGAATAAGCATTTCCCTAATAATTATGGAGAAATTAATAAACACTTTATTTATCCCAATACTTTTGACGAAAGTAAAAAATGGTTTAATGATTTTTTAGAAAACAGATTTTCAGAATTCGGCAGCTATGAGGATGCTATTGTTGCCAAAGAAAACATACTCAATCATAGTGTTTTAACTCCTATGATAAATTCTGGACTGCTTACTCCAAAATACATAGTCGAAGAAACTCTTAATTTTTCTGAGGAGCACAAAATCCCATTGAATTCTGTTGAGGGATTTATTAGGCAGATAATCGGCTGGCGCGAGTTTATCCGAGGAGTGTATGAAACTTCCGGATCGATTCAGCGCACAAAAAATTATTGGGGATTCAAAAGAAAAATACCGGAAAGTTTCTGGAATGGGACTACCGGAATTGAACCGCTCGATATCACAATTGAAAAAGTTTTACAAACCGGTTATTGTCATCACATAGAAAGATTAATGGTGTTGGGAAATTTTATGGTTCTCTGCGAGTTTGACCCCGATGAGGTTTACAGATGGTTTATGGAATTATTTATTGATGCTTATGATTGGGTAATGGTGCCGAATGTTTATGGAATGAGTCAATTTGCAGATGGCGGTTTAATGGCAACGAAACCTTACATAAGCGGCAGCAATTATTTGATGAAGATGAGTGATTACAAAAAGGTGATTGGCAGCTAATCTGGGATGGACTGTTCTGGCGGTTTATGGATAAACACAGAAAATTTTTCCTTTCAAATCCAAGATTGGGAATGCTGGTAAGAACTTTTGACAAAATGTCTGAGGAAAGAAAAAAAACTTTGCTATCTGCTGCTGAGAATTATCTAAAAACCATTTAGTATTTATTGATTCTTACTCTTAAATCTCTTTACATCTTTTGAGCGAAGTAAATGATGTTTTGTTTTTCTTCCGTTAACTCTTTTGCGCCACATTTTGAAGCTTGATAACTTCATTTCTCTTCGCATAATTTCACGCACTTCATTTTCTTTCAAACCAAACTGAAGTTCAATTGCTTCGAAAGGAGTCCGGTCTTCCCATGCCATTTCAATTATTCGAGAGATATCTTCAACAGAAAAATTTTTCATTTCATAGTTCCTTCGGGTCAGTATTAGGTTTTGCATAAGATAATCTTGCAATTCTTTTTGTCTCGTGATAGCTGTCTAACCCGCTAATGACAATTGTTTCGGCTTTTTCAATATCAACATAACCCGTTTTTACAATTACTTCATCCGGAAAAATAACCTCAATAATTTCTCCAACAATAAAGATTGTCCTGTTAGATTTTATCTCATGCTCTTCCAAAAACTTAAGTCCGATTTTTATTTTTGATTCTTTTACATAAGGTGCTTTCACTATTTCAGTAAACTCTGGTGTTAGGCCACAAGCGTCAAACTCGGAAACATCTTTATCATATCTGGCAGACGTTTGGTGCGCTTGCTTAAATATATCTTTATGAATTTGGTTAATGGTGAAAAAGCCTGTTTCTTTTATTTTGTGGTAAGTGTGCCTCTCTACTGAAACCGGACGCATTAATAATCCCATCAAAGGGGGATTTGCACCAACGTGAATCACAGAACTGAAAATCGCAAGATTAGTTTTTCCTTCTTTGGAAATTGTTCCGATTAAATTTGCGCTCTTAAATCCAGATAGTGAATTGAATAAATTGGTTCTATAGAGTTTTTCAAACTCGGAAATGTTTTCTTTAGTTATTACCATTGACTTTACTTCCTATCTTATATTTTTGCGCTTTTGCGATTTAATTATTACTGCTATGGCGCTGAGTTAAATGTTTTTAATAGATGAGATTCCGCCATCAACTTTAATTATTTGTCCGGTTATAAATCCAGATTTATCAGATAATAGAAATCCAACAAGTTCAGCAATCTCTTCAGCGTTGCCGATTCTCTTAAGTGGATGACGATCTTCCGATGCTTTTAATTTTGCTTCATTATTTAATAGTTTATCAGCAAGTGGAGTACTTGTGATTGATGGTGCAATACAGTTTACTCGGATGTTAGGTGCAAACTCAGCAGCAAGTGATCTTGTTAATCCTTCAACCGCACCTTTTGCCGAAGCAATCGATGCATGATACTGCATTCCGGTTTGAACTGCAACAGTGCTAAACAAAACTATACTTGATTTTTCAGCCGACTTAAGATTGTTGAGATATTTATATATTACTTTAACAGCACCAAGAAGATTAACATCAAAATCATTCTGAAAATCTTCTATTTTTAAACTCTTTAATGGTTTTAAATTTATTGTGCCGGGACAATAAACAATCCCATCGATTGATTCACTGATTTGCGGCAGTTCGTCAATTTGTTTTGTTATATCCGCTGAATAAAATTCAACATTCTCCAAGCCATCAAGATTTCTCTTTGCTCTACTTAAAACTATAACACGATTGTTTTGGCTGAGAAGTTTTGTTGTTTCTAAACCAATTCCGGAATGTTCCGCCAACTATTAAATATGTTTTCATTTTGTTTATCCTTAATTCTCTTTTACAATAATCGTAAAGTGATTTTTATATTCTTATATTTATTCCAACGCCGGCTCCACCGGAAAACAAGCTTTCTAAATGTGGATAGAGATTTATGTTTGCGTTATTCTGATGAATGAAATACAAAGCAACGTCAAAAAGCAGAAGAAATCCTCCTTGCAGTAACAGACTGTTTCCGTAACCTCGTAATCTTTCAGCACTTGATGAATTTTTCGATTTCTCCTTCAAATAAAATCCCGTCATAATATATGCGACATCCAACCCGGCATTGAGTAAGAGAAAACTTTGAAGTGAATTATATTCACTTAATATTTCTGAGCTAGACATAGCCGCCGGATCGGAATTGATAGAATTGATATATCCAAAAGCCGCTATTCCGAGATTTACAACATTCCACATCGCATTAAACTGATGAAAATATTTTGCTTCATTTTTGGCAGTAAAATTTCCATAAGTCCCGACCAAAATGTTTCCTGCAGCCCAAGTTCCAAGCAATAGCATTCCGTTTTTATTTATTTGCTGTCTTATCAGTTCAAACGAACGGAAACTTTCATCGCTTTGGGAATAAATATCAACTGTGGCTAAGAAGAATAACATTGCTGTTAAGAAAAAAATATTTTTTTTCGTTTTCATATATCTTCATTTTTAATTCTTAACAGCAAAACACATGCGTTAGTTCAATTCATTGTATTTCTAGCTTTTCAAGGAAGGAGAATTGTCAACTTGTTATCCTCTCGATTATTATGCAACGGACAATATAAATAGATTTGAAAACCGGATTTATTTACTCAATCTAATTATTTTGTTAAATAAATTTGTGTTCCAAATTGTCATTAAGTTGTTTAATTTAGAACTGACAACATTTTAATTTACGAATATCCTATCAGTTGAGTTGAACTTAGATACTACGCTGAATGCTGAATATGCCGAATAATAAAACAACAGTCTTGAAAGATGTCTGCGAGTGTTCTCCGATTGGAATGGCGATAGTGGGGATAGATGGCAAGCTCTTGAATGTCAACTCTAAAATAGCTGCTCTTTTAGGTTATTCCGAAAAAAAATTATCGAATCTGAGTCTCAAAGAAATTATCCATCCCGAAGATTTCAATAAAATAACTCTTTATCTGGATAACTTAATTAGTGACAAGGTTGGTACAATCTCTCAGAAATTTCGGTTATTGCACAAGCAAGGTGACTCGATTATAGTTGTGCTGGGAATTTCAATCGCTAGAGATGAAAAGGGTTTACCAGACTTTTTTATTTTTCAGATAAAAGACAATACTTTGGGCACAGTTTCCGAAGAGGATCTACGCAATGAACGACTTCTTCTAAGAACGGTTATAGATAACATTCCACACTCAATTTACTGCAAGGATACAGCCGGACGGAAATTTCTTGCTAATATGAAAGAAATAGAATACACCGGTGCAAGCTCAGAAAAAGAACTGTTAGGTAAAACCGACTTTGATTTTTATCCGAAAGAAATCGCGGAAAAATTTACGGCTGATGATAATATAGTGATCAAAACCGGCAAGCCGGTACTGAATAGAGAAGAGTATTTCATTGATAAAAACGGACAAAAAAAGTGGCTGCTTACTTCTAAAATACCACTCAGAGATACTAACGGTGTGATTATCGGTCTTGTAGGTATTGGTCATGATATCACAGACAGAATACTGGCGAAAGAAAAAATTGCTAAAAGAAATAGGCAGCTTTCAAAATTGAATGCCGAAAAAGATAAATTTTATTCTATTATCGCTCATGATTTGAAAAATCCTGCCGGGTCGGTAAGTAATTTTTTACAGTTACTTATAAGTGATTATGAGGAAATTAGTGAAGATGAGAAGAAGCTTTATATTAAATATTCCTATGATGCTAGCAAGCGGCTTACAGAATTACTGCTTGATTTATTAAACTGGGGAAGAATTTCTCGAGGTTTAATTGAGATAAAAAAAGCAAAAATTAATCTGTTGGATATTATTGAGAAGATAAAAGAATTGTTGTTGCCATCAGCATCAGAAAAAAATATTACAATTGAGGTTGACGATTGTGAAGCCGAAATTTACTCTGATGCAAATATGTTAAATACCGTGTTAAGAAACTTAGTGAGTAACGCAATAAAGTTTACACCAAAGGATGGTAGAATTATTATTTCTTATAGTTCCGATGATAAACATCATTACATATCCGTGAAAGATACCGGAGTTGGAATACCCAAAGAAAAAATAAATGATCTATTTAAAATTGATAAGGTGACAACAACTAAAGGCACAGATCAAGAAATTGGAACCGGGTTAGGATTACCTACAGCAAGTGAATTTATAAAAAAATGTAAGGGTGAAATCAAAGTTAATTCGGAATTAGGAGTTGGGTCGGAATTCATTATAAAGCTTCCTAAATAAAATAACGACTTTAGGTAATGAATGCTTATCTCTCATAAGCAGAAATTATCCGGTCTATCATTTTGTTTGTTTCAGGATTTACAACCATTCGATTTGAATCAGACTCAAACCATTTTATTGTTTCCTTTATGCCTTCCTTAAAAGGAATCGAAGCACAGAAATCCGGAACAAGAGATTTTATTTTTGAGTTATCGAAAATTGTGCTTACAGATTTATCACCGATTAAAGTTCCGGTTAATGATTTTTCAATGGAGCAAATAAAATCCGAAGCGATATGAATGATATTCGGTTCGGCATCAACTGCATTGGCTACATAAGTATAGATTTGATCCCAAGTTAAGAGTTCATCTGAAGTAATATGATATGCTTCACCGATCGATTTTTTATTTCCCAATAAACCAATAAATCCTTTTGCAAAATCTTCTGCATGAGTGATTGTCCAAAGTGATGTTCCGTCACCATGCACAATGATCTTTTTCCCTTTTTTAATTCTGTCGATTATTGTGTACTCTGTCCATCCGCCGATTGCAACCGGTATAACTGTATCGTAAGTTAAAGAGGGACGGACTATTGTTATGGGGAATTCATTCTGATTATACAGTTCGGTTAATTTTCTTTCGCACGCAATTTTGTTTCTTGAATATTCCCAGAACGGATTTTCAAGCGGAGTAGTTTCTGTGATAATCGGATCCTGCAATGGTTTCTGATATGCCGAAGCAGAGCTTATAAAAATATATTGTTCGGTTTTATCTTTAAATATGTTGAAGTCACGAATTATATCTTTTTCTGTAAAGGCGATCCAATTTACAACAACATCCCATTTATGATCTTTCAATTTTTCTTTTATTGACTCTTGATCATTAATATCACCGGTTATATTAACAGCACCGGGAATTTCTACTTTAGAAACACCTCGATTAAGTAAGTATAATTCTATGCCCTTTTTCTACACATAATCTGCTCACCGATGCACTGATGTTTCCCGTTCCGCCGATAAAAAGTACTTTCATTTTTCTAATCCTCTTTTACTTATTTCCCTTTGCAAAATTATTGCTTGCTAAGTAATTGTAACTCTCTTTTATTCCTTCAAATATATTCCCATCGTATTCATCAAACTCAACTACCATCCAATCGGTATGACCTTTGCAAGAATTGTAAACAGCTTGGAAATCGAGTTTACCTTGACCAACAGGAACTTGTGTATGCATCGAATCACCTTTAATAGCCGGACCATCTTTTATATGCAGCAGTTTTGCTCGATCACCAAAATCATTAATAACTTTTGAAGGATCCATACCGGCGGTTTTTGTCCAGTAAGTATCAATCTCGAAAAAAATATCATCATTTAGATTTTCAAGCAAATAGTAAAAGGGGATGGTTCCGTTTTGATTTTCAAACTCCCACCAATGATTGTGTAAGCCGAATTGTAATCCGTATGATTTTAGTTTATCGCCGATGTTATTATATAATTCTACGGTGGCTTTTAATTTGTCGTCACCTTTGTATTTATCATCTTCAGGCCAGCCGTGATAAACGACCATTTTTGAATTGTATATTTCAGCAGTTCTCAAAGCATTATCGAGATTACTACTCATCGGGAGTTCACTGTGTATGCTGAAGACTTCCAATTCGTTTTCCTTGAATACTTTCGCAGCATGTTCTAAAGAAATATTCTCGGGCAGAGGATAAGATTCAATTCCTTTGTAGCCGATCTCTGCAATATTTTTAACAGAGTTTTCAAAATCTTTTTCAATCTCATATCTTACAGTGTAAAGTTGTATGCCGAGTTTTGGAGTTTCAATATCTGATGCTGAGAAATTAATTTTCGGTAAGACCATAACAGCTGCTCCTAATCCAAGTGTTTTAATAAAATCTCTTCTGTTCGGCATTATCGCCCCTAATTAATTTGAAGGAATAACTAATCTATAACTTACAAAAGCGAACTCTTTACTATCGGCAGACCAAGGACGGAACATTAATCGTACCTTGCCCGCCAAAAAGTGTTGCGATTACTTCAGGTTCTCCACCGTCAATTGCCATTTTTCTTATTACAACATCTTTGTTTGCCGGATGACCTTCAACACTTTTATCATAAGATACAAAAACAAGCCATTTATTATCGGGTGAGGGATGTGCAAACCAATCACCGTAATCATCGTCCGGTGTTATTTGAATTTGGTTTGATCCGTCGGCGTTCATTCGCCAGATTTTCATTTGTCCGGTACGCACGGAATTAAAATAAATATATTTACCGTCGGGAGAATATTCCGGACCGTCATCCAATCCAACGGCATCTGTTAAACGGGTTTCTTCTCCGCCTTCGACGGGAATAGAATAAACATCATATTCACCGTTTCGTTCTGCACAATAAACTAATGTTTTTCCGTCAGGTGACCAGCCGTGCCAGTAGGAAGGACCTTTCTCTGTTACAAGTTTTGGTTCTCCTCCTTCGGAAGGTAAAGTATAGATGAGTGATCCCAACTCTTCACCGGAAAAATGACTGATTACAATTTGGTTGAAGTCAGGGGATAAACCATGATCATTATTACAGTCGGTTGCAAATGATGTATAAATTTCTTCCGGTTCTCCACCTTCAGCCGGAATGGAATACAGCTTTCCGTAGCTATTGTAAATGAGAGCATTATCATTCCATTTCCAATTTGGTGCTTCGAAATGTTCTTCAGTCCTTCTTACTATTTTTCTAATTCCCGTTTCGAATATTGATTATCTCAAGTGTGCTTTCAACAACTCTTTCGCTTCCGGCGGGTAAGGTTTTTGATTCGCATTTAACATTAGTGAAAAGAGCAGTCTCAAGAGTTGTTGAATCATGTGAACAAACCGCTAAACCGGTGTACTGTTTAGCTAATTTTACCGAAATCGTTCCACCCGGATGAAGTTCACCATCGTCAGTGGAATAATAAAAAGTAAATTGATCACCGGTCTGTTCAAGTTTTATTTTTGATGGAAATTTTATAGGAGCTTGAATTTCAAAGTGTTGCCACCTTTAATTTTCCTAAACTGCATTGATGTCAATCCGTCTCCGTGAATAACAACATCAACATAAGGAGCATCTTCAGAAATTCCGTCGCGTATCATCAACCCGGCTTTACGATGCAGATGTTTACCTTCTCCGATCCATTCAATATTTGCTGAGAGAGTTATATCGCCTTCTAATTCTTCCCAAACAAAATAGAATGCATCTGATGTTTCCCAAATATTTTCTCCGCTTCCGGTTATTTTGTAACTGTTGTTTTCTTCATTGTACTTAACATTTCCCGGTTTGTATATTTTTCCTATATCGGTTCTGTTGACAAATTGTTTCGACGAAGAAAAGAGTGAAACTGATGTAAGAAGTATGAGAAGGAGAATGATAAGAATATTATTATACATTTTATTCTCGAATATGTTTTTGATAAAGTTAGAGTCAGTATAATTACTTATTATTTTTGTTTCTTCATTAATTATTACCGAAAATGTAAGTCCCCGCAGCACCGGGAGCCAATTCACTACTTATCTGTTTAGTCCCAACTTTAATGTTGAATGCTTTACTGCTGCTGATTGTATTCAGAACAATTATAACAATTTTCCCGTCAGGTGTTTTGAACGCAACGTTTGATAAATCATTAAGTAAATTAGATTCGACTCTGTGCGAACCGGGTCGAACAAACTTTGAAGCTTGTGCAATAATATAATAAGCCGGATTTCGTGTAACTGCATCACCTGAGATAGTAACTGCGCCGAGACATCTATCGCACCCGCCCGGTGTATGAGGATCTTGATTTTCATCAGCCGCCAAATTCCACTCAAGTACAGTTCTGCAATAATTTCTTGTTGCCCCGATTATTAGATTCCATACATGCCATTTGAATGTACTGCCGAATTCGCTTCCGGCACCGACCCATTGTTCGGTGAAGTATAAATTTTTATCCGGATGAGCGGAGTAAAGAGTATAAAGATCATTGATTTGACCGCCGTACAAGTGAAATGCAGAACCATCAATGAATTTTCGTGCATCCTGATCGTTCAGAATTGACATCGGATAATCTATTCGATCGGCATTATGATCGTAAATTATAATTTTAGTGGTGATGTTGTTATCTCGGAAAGCCGGACCTAAATGATCTTTAATAAACAACGCTTGATCTTCCGCGGTCATATACATACTTGGATTATTACCCGGATGCAGCGGTTCATTTTGAACAGTTATCGCATCAATCTTTATCCCTTCGGCTTTCATCTCTTGAATGTACTTAACAAAATATTTTGCATAAGCACCGAAATATTCTTTCTTCAAACTTCCGCCGATACTGTTTTGATTTGTCTTCATCCAAACCGGAGCCGACCAAGGCGAACCCATAATCTTGATATCAGGATTAATTGAAAGAATCTCTTTCAACACCGGAATAAGATATTCACGATCTCTGTCCAAAGAAAACTTTTCCATATTTACATCAGTTTCACCGGACGGTAAATCGTTGTATGAAAAAACTTCGAAGTCTAAGTCAGATGCTCCGATACTAACTCTCAAATAACTTGTACCTATATTATTTCCTGTATAGTCGAATAACTCGGTCAGCAATGCATTTCGTGAAGCAGCCGACATATTAAAAATGTGATATGCACTTCCGCCGGTAAGTGAAAATCCAAATCCGTCAATTTCTTGATATTCT
>JAXHMN010000013.1:0-8179 GCA_034521465.1 Melioribacteraceae bacterium
ACTCTGCTTGGATGAATGATTGCGCTAAGAAATTAGAACAAAAAGAGAGTGTAGTAGCTTGACAAATATTCTTTTGTAAAAGTGGATTTGATCAGTCAAAGTAATGTATAAATTTAATCAAGCCTCGAATACGCGAATTTATTTGAGTCATTCGCGGCTTATATTCTCTGAGATCATTTTTATCCATTCAACTTGCATTCAATTATTTCATTCCAAGAATCAAAGTTTATTTTTTCTTCTTCAAAATCTGTGATTAATTTACTTAGCTCATTTGAATGGGTCGTTTTCTGTTAACATTCCCTTCAAAAGTGACGGTGTTTTAATTAGTTTGCTAGAGCTTAGAATCTTTCGAAGATTTTGATTATTAAAAGAATTATTCTCCCTCAATAATTTAATAACGTAAGCTACTTCAAACGGATTAGTTTCACCTGATATGAATTCTTCCGTAATCTTATTTTCAAAATCTGGTAGTAGATCTTCATCAACATCCGAAAGAGAAAGCCATAACTTTTTGACTCTTCTTTTATCGTCTTTTTTATATGATGTATAGAAAAAATAGAGATCACCTCGTTCGAGGTTTTCAAGTTTTTCTTTTACCGTTTGATCTTTTATTCCGCTGAAATGGAAAAACACGTTTTCTTTATGATATAGTACTCGAAAGAAATCCAAATCCTTTATCAAAGATCTTTTTCACACGGCAGTAATCGAGTAGTTCTTTTTCGGGCATAAATAATTTCCTAAATGAAAATTAAATTAACTATTTCACAAGAGAGTTGTTTGCTTATTAAATAGAATTGTCAATTACTTTAACTTGCGGGCTATTTATACCATCTCAAACAGTTTGCTATTGTTAAATCAAATAAAGTTTTTTTGTAATAACCTTAGTGAGCTTGGCGCCTTCTTTGCGAACATTGTGGTAAAGCAGTTAAACCACAAGGAACACTCCCTGAAGGGATGGCTATGCCAAAGGTTTTCACAAACGTACACGAAGAAACTACTATAACGTTACACGCCGCTAATGCGAGAATGAAGGACTAATTAGATCACAGTTAAATTTCCTATTCAAACCAAGTTTCATTAATTTGCAATCTTAAAATGGATAAAGATAGTTCATTTCCAAATTAGCATATATTCACAAAAACACAGGATAAAACATGACAGATTATAAGATCATTTGGACAAAAATTGACGAAGCTCCGGCACTTGCCTCTTACGCACTTCTTCCGATAGTTGAGGCATTTACCAAAAGGAACCGAGATAGAATTTGAGACAAAGGATATTTCATTAGCCGGCAGAATTATTGCAAACTTTCCGGAGAAATTAACAGACGAACAAAAAATTCCGGACTTTCTTAACGAGTTAGGCAAAATTGTAAAAACTCCGGAAGCAAACATTGTCAAACTTCCCAACATCAGCGCTTCAATTCCGCAGCTTCAAGCGGCAATAAAAGAATTACAAAGTAAAGGTTACGATATACCAACCTATCCCGAAGAACCAAAGAATGATGAAGATATAAAACTTCAAAAAAGATTCTCTGTTGTGTTGGGTTCGGCTGTAAACCCGGTATTAAGGGAAGGTAACTCAGACCGCAGACCGGCAAAAGCAGTTAAAGAATATTCAATGAAGCATCCGCACAAAATGATGAAACCATGGCCGGAGTCCGGCTCTAAAGCGCGTGTTGCACATATGACAGAAAAGGATTTTTATGAATCTGAAAAATCAACCACTGTAGATGAAGCGTGCAATGTAAAAATTGAATTTGAAAGCAAGGACGGAAGTAAAGAAGTATTAAAAGAAAAACTTTCTTTGTTAGAAAGTGAAGTAATTGACGCATCGGTAATGAATGTAAAGTCACTTAGAAAATTTTACGCCGATACAATTGAAGAAGCAAAAAAAGATGATGCACTGCTGTCACTCCACCTTAAAGCAACGATGATGAAAGTATCCGACCCGATTTTATTTGGTCACTGTGTTTCGGTTTATTACAAAGATGCATTAGAAAAACATGCAGATACTTTAAAGGAAATCGGTGCAAGCGTAAATAACGGACTTGCCGATGTTCTTGAAAAATTGGATAAACTTCCGTCGGAGAAAAAAGCAGAAATTGAAACCGACATTAATAAAGTGTATGACTCTCGTCCGGAATTAGCGATGGTTGATTCCGATAAAGGAATTACAAACCTTCATAGACCGAACGATATTATTGTTGATGCATCAATGCCGAACGTTGTAAGGGACGGTGGTAAAATGTGGAACCGCAATAATGAATTGCAAGATACAATTGCAATGGTTCCCGATAGAAGTTACGCAACAATGTATGCGGAGATTATTGAAGATGCTAAAAAGAACGGTCAATTTGATCCGGCTACAATGGGCAATGTTGCAAACGTCGGGTTGATGGCAAAGAAAGCCGAAGAATATGGTTCACACGATAAAACATTTCAGGCGAAAAGATGATGGAACTATTCGAGTAGTAAAAGAAAATGGTGAAATCTTACTCGAACAAAATGTTGAAGAAGGTGATGTGTTTAGAATGTGTCAAACAAAAGATGAAGCAATTAAAGACTGGGTAGGACTTGCAGTGAGAAGAGCAAGATCTTCCGGTTCGCCTGCAATATTCTGGCTCGACGAAAATAGAGGGCATGACGCAGAAATTATAAAAAAGTAAATGAGTATTTGCCGGAACATGAAACAGATGGCTTAGATATTCAAATTCTAAAACCTGTAGAAGCGATGAAGTACACGTTAAAACGTGTGCGAAAAGGTGAAGACACAATATCGGTTACCGGAAATGTATTGAGGGATTATCTCACCGAATCTTTTCCGATTTTAGAACTTGGTACTAGCGCTAGAATGCTTTCGATTGTTCCGTTACTGAAACGGCGGCGGTTTATTTGAAACCGGTGCCGGCGGATCGGCTCCAAAACATGTTCAACAGTTTTTGAAAGAAAGCCATTTAAGATGGGATTCACTCGGTGAGTATTGTGCGCTTGTTCCATCGCTTGGAACTTGCGGCTGAAAAAACCGGAAATAAGAAAGCTACAATCTTAGCGAAAACTTTGAACGAGGCAGTAGGTCAATATCTTGAAAACGAAAAACTCCCTTCAAGAAAGGTTAATGAAATTGATAACCGGGGTTGTTCATTTTACCTAACGCTGTACTGGGCTGAAGCGCTTGCCGGACAAGATGAAGATGGTGAATTAAAAGATCGTTTCGGAAAAATTGCTAAAGAGTTGAGGGAAAACGAAGAAAAGATAAACAAAGAACTTATCGCCGCACAAGGTGAACCTGCACAAATTGACGGATACTATTATCCCGATCCTGAGCTTTGCTACAAGGAAATGCGACCGAGCGAAACGTTCAATAAAATAATAAACTCGCTTTAGATTATTTTATATTTAGCTCTGTTTTACTATCCCGGTTCAAAATTGAGCCGGGATTTTTTTTATCCTAACCAAATGTAACGATTATAATAAATGGGATGAGGTATATATAATTAAATATCTTGCATCTATATAAATCTTGAATTATCTTTTTGTTAGAAAAGTATAGAAATTAAAGTATCAAATACTTTGTATACCAAAAAAGTCAAACCGCCCACAAAACCAAAGTTACTTGACCAAGTAAGGCACGTATTACGTAGAGAACGTTACAGTAAAAAGACTGAAGAGGCCTACACTAAGTGGATACGTGAATTTATTATTTATCATAATAAACAACATCCGAAGAAACTCTCAAAAAAGCATATCGAAAATTTCTTAACCCATTTAGCTGTAGACCGGCAAGTTGCTCCATCTACACAAACTCAGGCATTGTCTGCATTGGTATTTCTATACAAGAAGGTTTTAGATGGAAGAGTTCGGATGGTTGGAAGAAACAACTCGTGCTACCCGCAAAAGTAAACTGCCGGTTGTATTTTCCAGAGATGAAGCAATGAAAATTATTTCTAAAATTAACGGTGATATAAATTTGATTGTGTCCTTGTTATACGGAAGCGGATTGCGGCTCGGTGAAGCGCTTCGGTTGAGAGTAAAGGATATTGATTTTGAGTTGAAGAGCTTAATAATTAGAGAATCGAAAGGGAAAAAGATAGAACGACGGTGCTGCCATCTTCAATAATTCCAGCACTTAAAGAAAAATTAAAAGAAGTAAAAGAAATTCATGAAAATGATTTACAAAACGGAAGGGAATGACGAAACTACCTGGTGCACTTCATAAAAAATATGTTAATGCGTCCAAAGAGTTTGGATGGCAATATGTTTTTCCGCAAACAAATTTATATACGATAAAGAAGCAAAACTGAAGTATCGTTTTCATCTACATCCTTCTACCCGTACAAAAAGAAATTCGAAAAAGCAATTAAACGGGCGGGAATAAGTAAGCCGGCATCATCACATACTTTCCGTCATAGTTTTGCGACGCGACTATTGCAGAACGGGTACGATATAAGGACAATACAAGAATTGCTTGGTCATAAATCTGTGCGTACGACGATGGTATATACGCATATAATTGAGAATTTACACGGTGTTAGAAGTCCGTTGGATTGATAAACCTTATGCAGAAAAAAGAACTTGATAAGCAAATATAAAACATGAGAAAAACAAAGAAAGTAAATTTGGAATATGGAGCAGAAAAACGAGAAGCATTCAGCATAAGTGATATAAATGCAATGAGCAAAGCGAGAAAAGTTTTACTTGATTTCTCAAGAATTATTAATTAATTAATTCTATATAAGTATATGTTAGCTGTTTTAACAAAAAGGTGAAGTTATGAAGACTCGAAAAAATAATCAGAACATTTGTGTTAATTGTTTTGTCTTATTTAATTTTTTCTTGCGAAGACAATCTGATGTAAACTTTCGTATCTGCCAGATAACACTGAAAGAGTGACAATTTCTGAAGGAGTTTGGGGCAATGTTTGGTTTTGGGAAGGTGACTTTATGCCGGGAAGCCCAGATGGTACGATTACACCTGTTATCAGAGGATTTACGTTTATAAAGCTACCAAAGGTAATTTAATTCAAAGAGACAATGAGAGATACCCTTTAATAAGAGAAATTAATTCAGAACTTGTAACAATAATTAAATCCGACTTTCGTGGATTTTTTGAAATAGTTCTTCCAGAAGGTAAATATAGTTTTTTTGCAAAGGAGGATTCATCTTTTCTTTGGAAGCGAGTCTGATGGAGAAGGTTATTTAATGTCAGCAGAAGTAATATCAAATCAAATTACAAAAAGACAGATTAATATAAATTATAAGGCTGCTTATTAAAAAACAGCTAACCAGCAAATCAACCCGACCGCTTAAAGATGCGGTCATCTCGATTTGCTGTAGGGTTGTCGTTCTTGTGGAGTTGCTGTTCGGCGTAGTCGTTTCAAATAAATAAGTACCGCCGTGCTTTCGATTAAAGATAAGCACGGCTAAAAGTTATCGGCATTTGTGGGTAACGTGGTTTTGCTGCCTCTGGGCGGACGGGTTATTTGCAACGCCGTTATACAACCAAAGGTAATCATGAGAAAATATTTTTTTATAATATTAGTTATTGTAATTTGTTCATCTCTGAATTACAGTCAACCTGCATACTTTCAGTATGAAAATATGAGTTTGGTTAAGCAAATTGTTTCCGATTCCTTTATTCCATTAGATGTTGTAATTAAAGATGATTTTCTTCTCTTAATTGATGGTGATGAGATTGAGGTTTATAATATTGATAATCCATCTGATCCAATTTTACTAAATAAATATCTTTTCACAGCTGAGCAAATATCTTTTCCAAAAATTGAGATAATCGAAAATAATGGAGTAATTATCGGGAATAAAAGAATAATAACCTTTGACCTAAGCCAATTGCCCAATATTAATTTTTCAAATTCTACTGATTTTACAGTGGATGTTCCATTTAATAGTAGTGGCTTTCTCATTGAGCCATATTCCATAAGTAACAACACAATCTATTATTCAATTGGAACTTATTCAGATGGATCAATTCTAAATGTTATTGATATTGAAGATCTAACTGATCCCAAAATTGTTGGAACATATGAGTCATCTCAGAGAATAAATGGAATTATGAAGTAGTAACGGAGATTATCTTTATCTAGCCTGTTTTAATGGAATCCGCATAATGGATGTCTCTGATCCGACTAACCCTCTTTTACTAACCATTTTTGATGAAGAAAATGACTATGCGCTTGGCATTAGCTATAATAACTATATTATAGTAAACAAAGTTTACGATGGAAGTATGCGAGTCTTTGACGTTTCAAATGCAGAATATCCAACAGAGATCGCTTATTATTATGGAGGTAATTTTATCAATCACGCGAAAATCTTTGACTCTTTTTTATACACATCCTCCATAGATCATCCTTCTTCATTGCTAGTTTATGATCTTGATGATTTAACCAGACACGAATGGAAAGCCCGATTTTATAATGGGCGCAAAGGACATGGTTCGGGAATTACAGTTGCACACAATATTATCTACTACTGTGGTCTTCCTAATGGAGAAGGTACTCCAAATTATGGTTTATTTGTATTGAAAAATAATTTAATTACGTCAACTGAAGAAATTATACAATTACCAAAGCACTTTTCTTTATCACAAAACTATCCAAACCCATTTAATCCTGAGTACAACAATTAGTTATTCGATTGCAAAAAGTGGCATTGTCCAATTAAAGATATATGATTTATTGGGAAATGAGATTAAAGTTTTAGTGGATATAGAGCAATCAGTTGGCAATTACAAAATAGATTTTGATGCTTCAAATCTTTCTAATGGTGTATATTTTTATAGAATGCTATCCGGTAATTTTTCAGAAACAAAGAAAATGGTTTTAATTAAGTAATATGATACAGTTGTATAACCAACAACTCAAACCGACTGCTTCAGCCGGTCGTAACATTGGTAGTTGGGGTGTGTAGTGTTTCTAAGAAAATTATTAAGTAAGTAATCTTACATAATCAGTAAAACATAAAATTTGGCGAAGTAAAACTTGTGGCCAGCGGTTTAGTTGTATCGCCGTTAGGCAATTTGTAGTAGTTATAATTTTTTTGATTTTGAATGAGATAATAATGTTATCAAAAGAGACTGAAAATAATTCATCTTCTACTAAGGAATCTTATAATGATTTTGTATTACCAATCAAATTGGCTTTAGACCCTATGAAGCATTTAATTGTGATAAAGTTTTAAAGGCTCTGATGAGTATGAAATGCTTGAACCGCAATTGTTTGATGATAAAATTAATGGTAAAGGTATAAGAGTTCTTAGATACCGAAAGGATAAGAAAGTCGATGTATATTTGCAACCGAGTGTAAATGTATACCGGCAACACTTTCGTTGGGGGATGGTTTAGGTGATTTTGAAGAAACTGAATTCATCCAATCGATTTTTGAAATATCAAATCAAAGGGTTTATTTGGAAGTCAGTTTTATTGATAAGCAAAAACGTATTGTAAATATTCGGATTGATGAGCAACCCACTAGTAAAAAAAGAATGTCATTTCTAGCACCGGTAGGAAATGATATAAAGTTTCCAAAACAATTCTTCTTAGCTTATATGCTGGATTTTGACTTTCTATTAAAGAAAGGAACAGCAGTAGATATTTCTATCGGAGATAAAAAACTCACTCCTTCTAATTTCCCGT
The DNA here is from genome assembly GCA_034521465.1 of Melioribacteraceae bacterium. Classification (GTDB taxonomy): domain Bacteria; phylum Bacteroidota; class Ignavibacteria; order Ignavibacteriales; family Melioribacteraceae; genus SURF-28. The sequence continues at coordinate 7,653 of JAXHMN010000013.1, forward strand.
TGCCTAGAAATTATAAGCAAGTTTACTTCAGCAGATATTCCGGACGACCGGCAATCGCTACTCTTAATTCCTCACTAAAGACTCCAATCGTATTAAAAGAAAGAACAACAAATATGATTGAAGTTGAAGGAATGAATATTCGAGTTTGATCTTAGTGGGAAAATAACGCGACTATTCATTGAAGAAAACAAAATTGTTTATGAAATCCTTTTTTATTCGGGGTTTTCTAATATGCTTAATATCAGAGATTCTGAAACACATAAAGGAGAATGGGTTTTCAATATCGCTGGAGCAAAAATAACTGGCGGTTCTTATAGCTTAACAAGAAATGAAAAAATTGTTGATTTCAAACTTGATGTTTCTCAAAGCTGGAAACCTTTAGACTTGCCATTAAGTTTTAGAATATTTACTTGGATCAATAGTTTTTTCAGAGACTGGCCATCAACTTATATTTGGGAAAGTACTGTTGATCTTGAAAAATATGACAATTGCTGGTAGTTGGAAACGAAAGATTAAGTAGAGCATTG
>JAXHMN010000014.1:0-8578 GCA_034521465.1 Melioribacteraceae bacterium
GAAGACGTGTTGTCAACTTTTATTTAAATAATTCTCACCGGTTGCGATAGACACAAAAATACATTTGCACATTTGTACAAATGTTATTAGTTTTGAATATGAAAAAAGAGAAGATAGCTCCTGTTTGCGAAATTGAAATTGTTGATGAAAAGAAAGTCAATGCTGCAAGAGAGAAAATTGCTGATACCGAACAAGTCTTGGAAATGGCAGAGATTTTCAAATTGCTTGGGGAACCAACTCGTTTGAAAATTGTTTTATCACTTATTAATAGCGAGCTTTGTGTATGCGATCTCGCCGCGTGCAATTGAAGCAAACGTTTCAACAGTTCTCATCAATTAAGATTGTTGAGAAATGCTAGATTAGTTAAGTATAGAAAAGAAGGAAAAATGGTTTTTTATTCAATTGACGACAATCATATTAACGATGCGATTAAAAATATAAAAGAACATACCAAAGAGTAATGAAATACAATTTTCTAAATAAAGCTACACATATTCTTTTACTAATTATATTTATTAGTCATCTAACTTTTGCTCACGAGTTAATGTCTGAATACGTTATCTGCACCGGAACCGACGGACACGTTGCTATTGAAAATGTAAATGAATGCGATGACTGCAATGATATCAACTATTATGTTGAACCTACGAATGATGTTGAGATAAAGCAGCAGGATTGTGAAGATGTTGCACTATATGAAAACTGTTTTGAAGAAGAGCAATTCCTACCAAAAGATAAAATGATTCTATCATTCTATTCCATAACAATTTCTGTTTTACCTGAACCAGCCGAAGATCAAAGATGCAAGACTAACTTAAATGATTATAGTAAATTATCAGACCCAATCTTAGAGAGCTATACTACCGTATCACTTATCATTTGATATCCCAACCCAACTAATTTTTTAACCCGAAAACATTCTGAAAATTTATTACAGTAAAAACAGAGGAGTTTTCATGCACAAATCGATGTGTATAATTTCTGCCGCTTTGTTAGTCCTATTCGTTCAAATTACAGCACAGACAAGCGGCAGGTTAACTGTTGAACAAGCAGTAAAAATGGCGGCGGCAAATAACCCGGAACTAAAGTCGCTGCGGTATGAAGTAGATGCGCTGGGAGCCGCTAAAATACAAAGCGGTTTATTGCCAAACCCGGAGTTTGAAATTGAAGCCGAAAATATTCTGGGAAGTAAAGACTTCAACGGCTTCGGCAATAGTGAAATAACCGCATTGTTAAGTCAGGACATTTTACTTGCAGGAAAAATAAGCAAGCGCGTAAAAGTTGCCGAAGCAAATATTTCATTAGCGGAATGGGTATTACGAAACAAATAGAATCGAAATTATAACCGATGTAAGAAAAACTTTTCAACAGGCTTTGGCAACACAAGTACTGATTGAAAAAAACAAAGAGCTTCTAAATATATCGGAAGAATTTATTTCTAACTTGGAAAAACGAGTTGATGCCGGAAAAATTTCTCCGGCTGAAGTATCGCGCGCAAGAATAATTATGAACTCATTGCAAATTGAACTTAATCGGCTGCAATCAGAATACGAAACACGAAAGTCGGAATTAATGTCGCTTATTTACAATCCGCAGTTGGTTATAGATTCTCTTTCAGGCGAATTATCGCATTCAGTCGAATTACGAAGTTATGATTCTTTATTAACTCAGTTGGATAACAATCCGAAACTAAAAAAGGTATGAAAGCGAATATGACAAACAAGAAGCTGTTATCAATCTTGAAGAATCAAAAGCAGTACCTAATTTAAGATTGAGCGCCGGCTTCAAAAGATTAAACGATGCAAAAGCAAATACCTTTCTGATAGGAGCATCAATTCCGCTTCCTATCTTTGATAGAAATCAAGGTTCTATTCAAGAAGCGAAAATCCGTTCCGATCAAAAGAGAAGAGAATTCGAAGCAGTCAAAAGATGATTGACGCTGCAATTAAATGTTCTTTACAAGAGGTTAACAACTTTAACATCAACAGCCGCGCAGCTTGAGAATGAATCGATACCGCAAGCCGAAGAAGCATTCAAAATAATTAAAGAAGGAAATCTTGTCGGAAGATTTGCTGTGCTTGATGTACTGGATGCGGAGCGTACATTGTTCGAGCTGCAGAATCAATACTTACATGTAATCGCCGAAATTCATTCGGTTCAAATCGAAATTGAAGGCTTAATTGCAATGGAAATAAAATAAAGGATAAATTAAATGGAAAACAAAAATAAATATATATTCTTAATTATTGGTCTTGCCGTTGGAGTGGTTTTAACCCTTGCGGCAGTAACTTTTTTTGGCAACAGTAGTGAAGATGCTCATTTAGGAAACCAAGCTGATGAATATATCGAAGAAGCCGGAGATGAAGATAAAGGAGATGAAGAACATTCGGAAGAAGAATTGGTTACCCTTACAGATTCTGAAATTAATGAGCTTGGAATTCGTATTGATGAAGTAGGTCCTCAAAAACTGCAAATGCATACCGACTTAACAGGTGAAGTTGTACCTGATCCGGATAAACTTGCGCATATCGTCCCAAGATTTGTGGGTGTTGTTAAAACAGTTTCTAAAAAAATTGGGGACAAGGTTAAAAAAGATGAAGTAATTGCGGTCATCGAAAGTAATGAAAGTCTGGTAACGTACGAAGTAAAGTCATCAATTGACGGCGTTGTTCTTGATCTTCATATGACGCCGGGCGAATTAATTGGTGATGATAAACATATTGTTACAATTGCAGATCTCAGTTCGGTTTGGGCTGAGCTTAATGTTTATCAGAAAGATTTAAATAAAATTAAAATTGGTCAAAACGCACAGGTTTATTTCGATCAAATTGAAAATGCTGTAAACGGAAAAATATTCTCATTTAAGTCCTACTGTTGATGAAGCTACCCGGACGGCAACAGCACGTGTTCGCCTCAATAATTCATCTGGCTACTGGAAACCGGGTATGTTCATTACGGCAAAAGTACTAACCGATTTTATTGAAGTTGACCAAGCCGTAACTCTTAATGCGATTCAAAACTTCGAAGGTCAGAAAGTTGTGTTCGTTAAAGACGGTGAAGGGTTCAGACCACAGCCGGTTACAATCGGAAAAACAAATACAAAATACGCCGAAGTGTTGAGCGGGTTAAACACCGGTCAAAACTACATAGCCGAAGGCGCGTTTGTAATTAAATCGGAATTATTGAAAGAATCGTTCGGCGGCGGTCACGGTCATTAATTTTAGGAGGACTTAAAATGAATAGAATAATTGATTTTGCATTAAAAAACCGTCTGCTGATTTCCGTACTTAGCGGTTGTCGTATTCGTGGGCGGGTATTTGAGTTATAATAAATTACCCATTGATGCTTTCCCGGATGTCTCTCCTTCACTTGTTCAGGTGTTTACCGTTACAGAAGGATTGGCGCCGGAAGAAGTTGAAAAGTATGTAACATTTCCAATCGAAACAGCTTTGAACGGGCTTCCGAATTTGGAAAATATTCGTTCGGTTTCAAATTTCGGGCTGTCGGTTGTTAATATTTACTTTGAAGACGGAACGGATATTTATTTCGCACGGCAGGTGGTAAACGAAAGACTGCAGGAAGCAAGGGAGCAAATACCGGAAGGTTTCGGAGATCCGCAAATGGGTCCTATATCTACAGGTATGGGCCTCATTCTTTTTTATTATCTCGATGATACAACCGGCAAATATTCTCTCACAGAACTTAGAACCATTCAGGATTGGATAATAAAATTCCAGCTTCAAACCGTTCCCGGCGTTACCGAGGTACTCGGAATCGGCGGTTGGGAAAAACAGTTTCACGTTGTTGCAGACCCGAACGCTTTGCTGCGTTACAATATTGCCGTGAATGACCTTGTTGATATACTTAAGAAAAATAACCTTAACGTCGGCGCATCTTACATTGAGAAAGATGCCGAAGAGTTTTTGGTTCGTTCGGTTGGGCTTGCTACAAAAATTGAAGACCTTGAAAATGTTGTAATTAAATCAGAAGACGGAACGCCGGTTTATCTCGATCAGGTTGCTGATATAAAAATAGGCGGCGCAGAAGAAGAGGTCTTCAAACAAAAGACGGAATTGAAGAAGTAGTATCCGGGCAGGTTATAAAACTGTTCGGCACTAATTCTTCGACAGTTATAAGCGCCGTCGAAAAGAAAATGGAGGAGATAAACAAAACGCTGCCGGAAGGAATTGAAATAGTTCCGTACTACGAACAAAAATCTCTTGTTGAAGCAGCGGTTAGTACTGTTACGAATGCTTTGCTGCAAGGTATTCTGCTTGTTGTAATTGTATTGATATTGTTTATGGGTTCTATAAGACCAAGTGTTGTTGTCGCCTTATCAATTCCGTTTTCCGTTTTATTCGCATTTATCGGGATGGAATATTTCGGTATCTCTATCAACTTAATGTCGTTCGGCGGACTTGCTATTGCAATCGGAATGATGGTCGACGGGAGTATTGTGCTTGTTGAAAACATCGATAGACTAAAACGGGAATCGTCGACCGATAAAAACTTAATACATATAATTTCAAAAGCGAGCAAGGAAGTTTTACGCCCCATTATTTTCTCTATTGTAATTATTATAACAGTATTCATTCCGTTGTTCACGCTTCAAGGAGTTGAAGGTAAAACATTCAGACCACTCGCGTATACAATTGCTCTTGGGATGTTTGGTTCGCTGATCTTTGCAATGTTTTTAGCGCCGGTTTTTTCTTCTTTTCTTTTGAAGAAAAAATCTAAGAAGAAAATAACGGGTAAGAATAAAGATAATTTCATTGTTCGTATTCTATTGAAAGTTTATGATCCGGTAATTCGTTTCTTTATTAAACGTAGAATCGCAGCTATAGTATTGGGGATTGTTATTCTTATTTCGGGCGTTATTATTTATCCCAGGCTCGGTTCTGAATTTACACCTACCTTACAGGAGGGGACAATATAGTCAAGATTTCTATGGCGCCCTCTATATCACTTGAGGAAAGTAAGAAAACAACTCTCCTTCTTTGAAAAGAAAGTGAATGAAGTAAAGGAAGTAAGAGGAACAGTAACAAGAATAGGCAGGGGCGAAGTCGGAGCGCATACGGATCCGATCAATAGTGCTGAAATAACTGTCCTCTTAAAACCGGAATCCGAATGGAGAGAGGGGTTTGCTCAAACGGATATTGAAGAAGCAATTCGAGAGAAAATAAGTTCATTCCCGGAATACTTGTTAACTTTACTCAGCCTATTCAGATGTCAGTTGATGAATTACTCGAAGGTGTTAAAGCCGAACTTGCCGTTAAATTATTCGGTGACGATTTGAATTTACTTAAATCGAACGCCGAAATGATTGCTGCTACTATTCGGGATGAGAGGCGCGGCTGATATTCAAGTGGATCAAGTTAGCGGAAAACCACAGTTGAAAATAACTATCGACCGCCACGCAATAGCACGTTACGGGTTAAATCTTGCCGACGTGCAGGAAGTTATTAAAACTGCAATCGGCGGCGAAACAGCCGGACAATATTCGAAGGCATAAGACGGTTCGATATTTTTGTACGCTTTGATCAAAGTACAGAAATAATGAATCTATTATAAAAGAATTGTTGATTAGCACGCCAACCGGAATGAACGTTCCGTTAAGCCAGGTTGCAGCTATTGAGGAACTTGAAGGTCCGCGTCAGATTACACGCGAGCAGAATCAAAGATTTATAACGGTTCAATGTAATGTTGTGGGTAGAGATATAGGCGGATTTGTTGAAGAAGCTCAAAGTAAAATAGATGAAAAAGTAAATCTGCCGATAGGTTACTACACAACTAGGGCGGTCAGTATAAACTACAGCAGGAAGCAAACAAACGTTTTGCTGTTGTTATCCCGATTACATTGCTGATTGTTTTCTTCTTGCTTTATTCGAGCTTCAACTCGATAAAAAATACGCTTCTGATATTTATCGACATTCCGCTTGCTTTGGTCGGCGGTGTAATCGGTTTGTGGCTTACCGGACAAAACCTATCCGTGCCTTCTTCCGTCGGGTTTATTGCTTTATTCGGAATTGCTCTGCAGAACGGAATGGTATTAGTTACTTATCTTAACCAGCTATTACGCGAAGGGAAATCGATTGATGAAGCTTCGATTGAAGGCGCTAAACTTAGACTCCGCCCCGTTTTAATGACGGCATTAACAACAATGCTCGGTTTACTTCCGCTGCTTATTGCTACAGGAACACCGGGAGCGAAGTTCAAAGACCCCTTGCAACAGTAGTTATAGGCGGCTTGTTTACTTCTGACTGTTTTAACGTTGATTGTTCTGCCGGCATTGTACAAATGGTTCCCTGTTAAAGTGAGAGCTGGTGAGATGTAGACACTAATTTCACTAATTATCACGAATAATAAATATATAACCTCGAAGGTAACTTGCTTTTACCTTCGAGGTTGCTTAAGAAGTAAGATAGAATTCTAGGAGAATAAAAATGAAAGAAATTAAAGCAATAATAAGACCGTTCAAATTAGACGATGTAATTACAGCGCTTCATAAAATAGAAGGGCTGCCCGGAATTACTATTTCCGAGATACGAAAGGATTCGGCAAATCCAAAGCTAAAGATTCCGAAGACGCAATAAGAAAAGGGCTTCACGACTTTGTTGAAAAAGTAAAATTAGAGCTTGTGGTTCATAACGATATTGTTGATGAAGTAGTAGATACAATACAAAAAATTGCGCATACAGGTAACCCCGGTGATGGGAAAATATTTGTAGTTGAGGTTAGCAATACAATAAAGATTAGAACCAATGAAAGAGGCGAAAAGGCAATCTAATATTTTGTAAATTATCATTTTCACAAAATCAGATTGGAAATGAGTAATGGAATTATTTAAATCTATCTTTCTCTTCTTCCTTGCCGGGCTTGCCGAAATTGGCGGTGGGTATTTAGTATGGCTTTGGCTCCGCGAAGGTAGAAGCATTTGGCTTGGGTTAATCGGCGGATTAATTTTAGTTTTTTACGGAATAATTCCAACACTCCAATCCTCTCCTAACTTCGGCAGAATTTATGCAGCTTACGGAGGTGTGTTTGTGGTTATGTCTATTCTATGGGGCTGGAAAGTTGACGGTAAAATACCCGATAATTATGATTTAATCGGTGCAGCAATTTGTATTGTTGGAATAGCAATTATTATGTATGCGCCAAGGAGTGTTTAGATGAAAAATATTGTATATGAATCAACTATTAAATGCCCCGACTGCGGGGTTTGAGAAAAAACTGAAAATGCCCGAAGATGCTTGTATGCATTTTTACGAGTGCGAAAACTGTAAGCAATTATTAAAGCCTTTGAAAGGCGACTGCTGCGTTTTCTGTTCATACGGTTCAGGTAGTTTGCCCGCCGAAGCAGAAAGAGAAAAAATGTTGTTAAAAAATAAGAGAGTGTAAGATGTCACATGATCATTCGCATACGCACGAAGTAAAAGATTTTAGTAAAGCGTTTGCCATTGGGATTGGGTTGAATGTAGTTTATATAATTGTTGAAGTAATTTACGGATTAACTGTCAATTCATTGGCATTAATTGCCGATGCCGGTCACAACCTCAGCGATGTACTTGGTATTAATTATTGCATGGGTAGCGAGTTATCTGGTCAGAAAAAATCTGCAACAAAAAAATATACTTATGGATTGAAGAAATCATCCGTGCTTGCAGCTTTCCTAAACGCCATGATCCTTTTAGTCGCAATCGGAATTATAATTCGGGAAGCAATCGGAAGGTTTGCCGAACCGCAGCAGATTGAAGGAACTACTATTATGATCGTTGCCGGAATAGGTGTTGTAATCAATGCGGCGACTGCTTTTCTCTTTTTTTCAGGTCGCAAAGATGATCTGAACATAAAAGGCGCTTTTCTGCATATGGCTGCCGATGCCGGAATTTCACTCGGTGTTGTCATCGTCGGACTTGTGTTAACTTTTACAAATTATTATTGGCTCGATCCGGTTGTAAGTATAGTTATTGCCGTGATTATATTTTGGGGTACCTGGGATTTATTGAAAGATTCCACAAGTTTAGTGCTTGATGCAGTTCCAAAAGAAATAGATAAAGAAGGGGTTGAAAATTATTTCGATTCAATACCAGAAATCGATAGTTTTCACGATCTGCACATTTGGGCAATGAGCACTACCGAAACCGCTCTAACCGTTCACGCAGTTGTAGAAGAAAACTGTCGCAGAAATGACCTAATTGATAAAATAAGTGAAGTCCTTAAAAATAAATTCAATATAGTGCATACAACAATCCAATTAGAAGAACCGGGAAAAAAAGATTGCAATCAGAATCAAATATTAAGCAACGTTTGGGTTATTGCAGCAGGTTATATTAGTTAGTCTCCTCGATTCGAAAATCCCGGATTTAGTGATCGGCGCAATTGTGTTTAGTTTTGTAATTCAGAGGTTCGATTTAGGATTTTGAAGTTAGCAAAGTAAGGTCTGTTATAACACAAAAGAAAAGATATGCCAAATGAAATTCGAATCAACGGATTACATCAGATAAATAGAGATGAAATATGTTCATTATTTCCCAATATAATTGCTATCTTTAATTGAGATCAGTAACAAAAACTTTGA
>JAXHMN010000015.1:0-8648 GCA_034521465.1 Melioribacteraceae bacterium
GAAGGTGAATTTGTAAGAAGCAGCCAATTGAATTAATAAATAGCAATTGGCCTATAATCAAAGAGTAAGCATTATTCTATTTTTGTCTAAAAGCGGCATCAATTGTATTGTCGAAAGTTTCTGGGAAAGAGTTAGAACCCGGCAATGTTTGGGTTTGAATTACTGGAGAAATTTCTTCCACAGGCGGCGTGTATATAGTTTCTTCTACTGTTTTGTTAAGGTAAATAATGTCATACATAGTTGTATCTGCTACCACTGTAGAGTCACTGTATAAAACATAAAGAAAATCATTCACGGCAACGCTGTCGGCAACACCAGGGGGGCGCGGAGAAAAGTCAAAAGCGTTCTCATTATAATCCCACATCTGAAAAATAAATGCTTCTTCATCTCTTTCAAACCGAAAGCTTATAGGCATGTCGGTGTAATTTCGATCAAGCGAAACTAAAATATCTGCTATTAGTGAATTTTGAACCAACTCAATTTCAGATTCCTCAATTTGCCCAGCTTCCAATGTGTCTGCATGAGCAGGATAAAATTGATCTTCTGTTTGAGTATTAAGTGCATCCACCCTTCGTTCTTCAATACTCCATTCACGCATTTGTTCGGTTAACTCGGGTGGATAATCCTCGATTTTGTAAACATTTCGAGAAGGATAGAATATTAATACATCATTTGTTCCGAACCCAATATTACTGACGTCGATTATTTCAATTCTGTCTGTTTCCTCGGCTGTTTCAGCTAAAAAAAGCTCATCTATGAAGTATTGTATGGCCGAAGGTTCTGATATTTCAGCGATTGCCCGAAATACTTGGGAAACTTCCGGATTTGCAACCTGTGACTGCGCAAAAAGGACAGGTGCTGTTAACAAGAAAAGTATAAATAAATTAAGAAAATATATTTTAAGTGTTCTCTTCATATAAAACTCCAATTTTATAATTCTCTCCACATTTCCTGGTAATTCCGGGCAAGTTCCATATTCCCGTTTCTCCGATGAAAGTTCATCAGTAAACTGTAAAGTGCTTTTCTATCGTTTTCGCCTAACGTATCAGCTTCTTCCTCTGCAAACTCTGCATGACGCAAGGCTTCCGGTATGTTGTTTTTTAAAAGATCTGCAATTCTTAAGTGCGATCTGGCTTTATTTTCCCAGTTAAATTTTAGTGCTCTGGTTAAAATAGTTTAAAGCCATTCTGTTATTATTTTCATTAAGATGATTCATACCAATGTTGTACATAATTGCACCAAAATCATTAAAATAGCGTTGATAATCCGGATCAATAGGATTTCCATCCTCATTAGTTTCCGTTCTCTGAATCAATGCCAGCAACCTGTCTGCTGCTTGTTCTTCTTTACCAAGTTGGTACTGTACAACCCCAAGCCTCCATTCAATTTCATCTTTAGCTTCTTGTGTTTTTAACTGATCTTTTAATTCTAAAAAGCCCGATTCAGCTTGTTCCAGTTCATTATTATTAGCCAAAGCAGCAATCGAATCTCTTCTCATACTTCCAAGTATATTTCCATCATCCCAATTAATGAAATCAATCTGGCTTTCGATAGCTGCAATATCATTGTCTGTTTGGGCATACTCACGGGCATTTTCAAAGGCCTGGATGGCTTCATCTGCCCGAAAAAGTTCTATATAGGAGTCACCGGCATAGAAACCATAATTGAAAGCTCTTGTTGAATCTTCAGAGCTATAGGTTTGATTTTCATAATAATAATCAGTAAGAGGAATGGTTTCGTGAAGTAGTTCAATTGCTTTTTCAAAGTTCTGAGCAGCTAATTCGTAATTACCTACCAAGTAATAGTTTTCTCCCAATGCATAATAGACGGAATGCTCGCCCTTTTCCACACGGACAAGCTTTTCAAGAACATCTATTGCTTTTTTGTGATCTTGCTCCTGGTTTAAGCGGCTTGCTTTTGTTCCATACAATTGAGCTAACAATAGTCTTGTTTGAGAATCAAAAGGATTTATCTGTAAAGCTTTTTCAAAGGATTGAATGGCATTGGTTACTAATTCAGAATAACGTTCGAGGTCTTCTTCACTAATTTCCTGAGACTGGGCAATTTCTCTGGCTTCTGTAAAATTTTCAGCCCCAGTGTTAAAATTTTCAACGAATTGTGGATCATCCTGCTGGTTTTCAGCTTCATTAGTATTTGATGTATCCATTGAAAGAACAGACCAAAGAGTATCACTTTCAGCCCGATAAGCATTAGCTTTCCGTTTCAGGGCTTCGGCCTCTTGTATCTTTTCGTATGATACAAAGGATGAATCAGCTAATTCGCTCGATTCTGCGGCCGTTAAACTGTCTACACCTGCTGGTATCACAAGTTCGTTTTGACCATTTTCTTCATCATCATTATCAAGTGATCGGTAAGAAGAGGATGTAGCACAAGCTGAAAATAAAAGAATGTATAAAACCAAACAGTAATGCAGAAGTTTCATAGTATGAGTGATTAGAATTAATTATTTAAGATTCCATTTCTACTGTATTCCACCAGCTTAAAAAGATTTGATAAAATTCCTGTCTTTTTTGGGACCCAACAGACTGCATTTGGGAATCCACTTCAGAAATATTTTCATTCTGATAACCTACGCTGCCTCTACGAAGTGAAGTTGCTTCTCTTTGGAATCCGCTATCAATCAGATATGTTGCTTCCTCTTCGCTTTCAACAAGGAAAATATGTACCTCCATATCTGCTTCTTTACACATTAAAAGCAGATCAAATTCTCGTCCTTCTATTGTAAAAGGCACCCTGGATGTAAGATAATTTGGGTCCCATCTTCGGTCAGTCATTAAATTTCTTACGGGTGCAGGTAAATCAGCAGGATTTTTTTTTCATCCACTCCACGAGTTTGTTGTAAATTGGATCCATGTCTGAATAACCATCTCCAAATTCACTTATGTCTTTCAGACCAACTTCCATACCTTCTGTATTACCTTCTCTTACTTCCGGGCCGCTTAATAAACCTCCGGTACCCCCACCGTCTGATATGCCGCCGCTACTTGCATTTATTTCGGGTCCATCTGCTATTCCAATACCTCCCTGTGTTCCTCCGGCATCGCCAGCCAGTGATCGCCTTTGAGCAGTCGGCGAAGAAAGTTCACTTCCGGACAAGCTTTGAAGTCCTCCAATAGTTTCCATTTCAGATTCCTCCAGTCGTAATGATCTCGATTGATTTTGAGTGGCAGAACGGGATTGAGTTGTCTGCGATGGAGCTCGGTTTACAGATAAATCCACCTGAACTCCCTCAGGAAGTACTTCACTCATATCTATACGTTGTGGAGCATTCACCTCCTCCACTTCTGTATCTGCCGGAGATTCTTCCTGGGCCATGGGTTCTTCTGGTTCTTCCTGAACTTCAGGTTCAGGTACTTCGGGTTGAAATCTTGTAATGTTAAGTTCAGTTATTTCCGTCATATATACTCTCGTCGATTCCGGATCAGTAACCGTGGCAAAAACCAGTGCTGCAAAGAATAAGAGACAAAATGCTACTGTTGAACCTGCAGCATAATATCGTTTTTTAGGATCCTCTTTTTTTTCGGGTAAAATCATTATAGTCTGAATGAATCTACATTAACATTTTTTGGGATACCTATTTGGTCACACAAATCCAGTACATTAATCAATCTCTGCATGGTTACAGTTTCATCAAGCTCAATCAATGCTACAGGAGATTTTCCATTATTTATAATTTCATTTCTTAAGTTCCGTAAATAACTTTCCAAATTGTTAATTCCAGTAAATGAACCATAAAGTGTTTCCTCTTCAAAGTCCGTCAGACGGTATCTGTTATCAGGATCAATATTAATCACAAAAAGGGTTAGGTCCCGTTTTTCTTCAGATTCATTTGGTTCAGAACCTGGAAGTTCAATTTGTGAACGGACCGTAATTTCACTGATTACGATAAAACCAAAGAGTATGATTAAACCTACATCAATAAATCTTATTAAAAATGTACTGTTTCGCATTGTTTTAATTACCTATCAGTTTTACATCAATTGCCTTCTTTACCTGAATATCATCACATATTTGAGCGGCAGTAATAGCATACTGTGCCTGTGAATCATAATTTGCACGTATCCGTACCTTTGCTAATTCACCGAATTTATTTTTGTGTTTTGAAATATAGTTTCGAAGTTGATTTTCATTTTTAAGAATAATATTCTCGCGCTCATCTATATATTCACCATCAGAAGTAATTCCTATAAACAATATTATTTCTGCACCTGGTTCGAAACGTTCTGTTTCTGAACTACTGGGTAAAACAATTTGTGAATCTTCATCAATATCTGAGATAACAATGAATCCAAATAGTAGTATTAGTACAACGTCAACAAAGCGTAAAAGATAACTTCCTCTTCCCATAACATTTATTATTTAAACAGTGACTTCCTGACCAACTGCCTGAAATGATTTTGTAATGTCATATTTTGGCAAACTTATATCTATGGCATTAAATCCTGCTTCTGTACCTAACGTAAAATCTATATAAACTTTCCCGTCTTTATCGGTTTTTGCGGTGGTTTCACGTTTCCCATTTTCAAAATTTCCATTTCCCATTGTTACTTTCATAAGAACATGTATTCCTGAAACAGGATTATCAAACTTATCAGTAACAATGACTGAAACTGGTTTTTCTAATTTATTTCCAATTGAACCTGCCTGATGATTGTTCAGTAATTTAAGGTCTTCTGGATTGTTTGCAGTGGATTCAACTTTTATCGTTGTTTTTATATCTCTGAACTCTTTTCGAGACAACGAATAAGAGCTTTTTTTTCGCCAATTTTTGAATCTGGTTTCCAGTTGAATGTGGCGATTCCCTTTGAATTAGTTTTTATAGTTGATTTTCCTTTTTGGTTATTAATTTCACCTTTTTCATTTAATATTACTTCCAATTCAGTGTTCTCCACAGGTTTACCTAAAGTACCCTTTAGTTCTATTTTTATATCTTTAATAGTATCTCCTGCCTGAATTTTGTCAACCTCTGATTTAATATTTATTTCATTTGGCTCATTTACCTTTTCAACTTCTTTTTCTTGAGAACTCTCATCTTTTATATTAGAAGTTTCGTCTCTTTCAGAGTTTTTAGGATCTTTAGGTACGGTAACATTCTTTTTTTTATAGTTATTCGTTGAAGCATTATATGATTTCTCTGGAAGAGCAGAATTTTCAGATAACTCTATTAATCGAAATCGTAATTCATCCGCTTTTGAAGTGACTTTTTCAAGATGATCAGAGAAATACCCCTCAGTTAACGTAGAGAAAAATTCAGTGTAATACTCACAACCAGACCAAGCAAAGTTGACATCAAGGCAAGACCCATTCCCATCAAAATGGTTTCTTTTTCCAGTGTACCAGATGAAAAAACGATGAACATTCCCCACACAGTTCCTAAAAGTCCTAAAGCGCCTGCTGTATCTGAAAGAAAGTCGATTCTATTTTTAAAGGTATCAAAATTATCCTGTTGAATATTATTGTAGTTAGTGATCTCATCGTGCAAATAATCTGCATTTCTGTTGGTTTCAAACACATTTAGAAGCTTGGCCATAATTCTGGAGAGCATGTAGTCGGGTTGTGTTGAAATTTTAGAGCTGATTTCATTTAAACTCATGTGCCGAAACGAAGTGCTTTCAAGCTCTTCAGACATCTGCCGATCCATATAAAATTCATAGCTTCTCATACTTATTAGAAAAATTCCCGAAATGAGAATTAAGTAAATGGGATATTGAATAGGGCCTGCCTGTCCTACCATCTCCCAAATACTTGCTGAATCTTCTGTTTCACTCAACTCACCATCCGCAACCGTTGTAGTATCTTCTGTTGAAGGCGATTGTGCTTCATCCTGTGCGGAAACGTGAGGGATGAAAAAGACAATAGAGAGAAGAATTGTCAATAATAATTTATGTGAATAAAGCATGTGTCTGTTATTTGTTTTTCAATATTATGTCGATGTTATCGGGATCTTCAATAATTCGATTCAGATCTTTTGTGATGTCGATGGTAATGTTCCTTTGAATTTCCTGGACGTAAAGATTGCGATCACGTGAAACTTCAATCATTCCATTTTGAGTAGTCCACTCAATGTTGTAGTAGTAGATCCCTGGTTCAATTAGCTGATTATTATTATCCTGCCAATCCCATTCGATAAATTCGGGAAGAGTTGAGTTGCCGCTAATCTCTTTTACTACAACATCGTTATTATTAAAAATTCGAAGTGTCCAATTGCTTACTTCTACTGGTGTTACGATGATGGGCCTGATCTGTGCTGCTTCAGGTTCCACTCTGATAATTTGTGAATCTTGAAGCATACTGATATCAAAAGGCGTATTGAAAAGAACAGAATCTTCTTCAGTGGGTAGTACAATGTTAGAAACGTAAACAGAGGGATTGTTTTCATCTCGCATTTCATTTCGAACACCCGCAGCACGAATCTCATCCCCCTCAGTTATTAATATTTCAATTTGTTCAAGAATATCATCACTCAATAGCTGATGAATTTTTGTTAATGTATTTTGATATTGTTGAGAAATAGGAACTTCAAGCTCAACCGTTTCCGGAATGGGGGCTTTTGTGGGTTCTGTTGTTTCGTATGGTACACGTTGAAGTTCAGGTTGCTCCTCAAGTTTTCCAAGATCGTAGGCGGAAAGAGACTCTAAATCTGCTTCTGAAACTGTATTTTCGTCAACTCTACGTGTAAGATTGATATCATATATTTTTACATGATCCGTGTCGGAGTTTAAGACAATAGCCGGAGGTAAATCAGGTTCCAACGGAGTTCTCTGAATATCAGGATATGTTGGTTGAGGCCTTCTTCTGTCAGGCAGCGGAGGTATTCGATTAAATTCAAATACAAAAGAAAACATATGAGAACCGCCAGAATTCCCTGATAAGTCATTGATTGGCAATTCATACTGGTAGTTTACACTAAAGCCTCCGAAAAGTCTTGCTTGTGCCTCTATATATCCGCTGTCGAAATGTGTATTGCTGCCTATCCTGGCATAATATCCCTGAGTTGAAAAAGCTTCAAGATGCACTCTGCTTTCAAGATCGTACCTTCCTCCCTGAATGAGTTCAAAGGTACCTTTCAGAAGTCCGAATTTATAACTTAAAGCGCCAAACAGTTCCATTGGTTCATTTGCCCCGGCTCCAGTTAGAGAGAGATCTGGCTCATTGATATTTCTTGCACCGGCGGCAATTTCGACATCGGCTATTGGACGTGCGTAGATGCCTGCAGACGTGTTGAGCTCAAATTTAGAATATCCACCCTCAAAAACCGGGTCATCAAAATCAAAATCTACAAAATTGTTTCTATTGTACCCTATGTGGTAGAGCGAAGCATTTGCTCCCAAAGAAACTCTGCCAAATAGCTGAACCGATGCAGAGCCGCCAAAGTGGCCTCTTTTAAAAATTGGACTATCAAAATACTGAGCATTTAGACCGGCACCGAATCTTGTCCCCCACATTCTTGGCGTAGATATTGTAAAGAAACCTTGCCTGTAATCAAACTGGGAATTTTCAAAAAATCCCATATGATAAGATTTAGCACCTAAAGAAAAGTGAGAATTTTGAAATGATATCAACGCCGGATTTGAAAATATGGCTTTGCTATCCATTATGTTGGTTGAAGGCCCTGTCAATAAATTTTGGGCATGAACTGATACTGCCAGTATAAGTATTAAGGCTGTAGTAGTTAGAGCTGTTTTGAGATAATTCATATGCTATCAATCATTTACAATGCAAGGGTAACAGAGCCTTTTAGGATTAATTGATTGTTGTTTTGAACAACGTATAAGTACACCCCTGGTTGAAGTCTATTGCCGTCTTCATCTGTACCATCCCATGGAATTAGTCTCTCCGGTAAAGTCGTCAGGGTTAAATGTTCGGACGAGCCTTCCATTAAAACTGAATATTTTTATTTCAGGATTATTAATGTTGGCTAATTGAGAAAAGTCGAACCGAGTTTGATCATTAAAACCGTCGTTATTGGGTGTAAAGGGATTAGGGCTTACTTTCATTTCCCCCTCTACAACATTAATTGTTATAGATATTTCATTATTGGTCTCATTAATCTCTTCAATCTCATCATTGGAGTCTACAATAAAAGTTAAAGTATTATTTCCAACTTGATTGAAGGCAAATTCAAAAGGATAACTGTATGATTGTCCAGGTTGGATTGTTCGGTTTTCTCGGACAGTATTTTGTAATACTCCGTTAACAAGAAATTCTACATCAAAATCATCGGTTACTTCTACATCACCATCGAGTTCTAAAATTCCTTCAAAACTGTATGTTGTGCCTAAAAAGAAATCAGATTCAAAAGTAGTGGAATTAAGATCTGTTGCTACTAAATCGGGCAGGGGTTCACCAACTTCACCTAACAGGTCAATTGTGAATGTTTCAGTACCACAAACTGAGGTTACCCGAACCAATAATTCATCTGTGTATTGATCGATTTGGTCTGGCGTAAAACTTACAGTTACTGTTCGTTGAGAGCCAATTGACAGAGTAAATTCAGAAGGACTTTCCAAAGCGAAATTGTCACCATCAACAATTTCAAGGGTCACATCAAACTCAACACTACTATTATTGTTTATTTGAAAATCTCTGGTAGCTGTTGTATTCAATTCAACAGCACCAAAGTTTAC